>NZ_FOYT01000002.1:0-600000 GCF_900112175.1 Halogeometricum rufum
ACGGACACTCGTAGAAGACGAGTTCGATAGACTCGGGATGTACGCGCCGAGGCAACGAGGCGTTCAGTCCACGAGCACTAACAGTCCATGCCACATTCATACTGTTCATCGGACCAGTCCACTGGTCTCGGTGAACGGGTTCAGGCGTTAACTGGATTGCACGCGACACATACGGTTGCAGAACCACCAACAGTGGTCTTACGACGGTTCGATT
This sequence comes from Halogeometricum rufum, assembly GCF_900112175.1. Classification (NCBI taxonomy): domain Archaea; kingdom Methanobacteriati; phylum Methanobacteriota; class Halobacteria; order Halobacteriales; family Haloferacaceae; genus Halogeometricum; species Halogeometricum rufum. Next base: position 215 of record NZ_FOYT01000002.1, read on the forward strand.
CCGTCGGTTGGCGTTAAGGCGGCCACAGCGGCGAGGCAACACCCGTACCCATCCCGAACACGGAAGTTAAGCTCGCCAGCGTGGCAGTAAGTACTGGAGTGTGCGAACCTCTGGAAACGCTGCTTCGCCGCCTCCCACTCATACGCAGATCCGAACGCCCACACGGGCCGACCCGTGTGGGCGTTCTTCATTTCGAACCATACCCTACAGCGACCGCTATCGCCACCATCCCGCGAAAAGGCCGTAAAACCGCTCAGACTCCCGATTAAGCCGGATTAAATCCGGCTAAAACGGAGGCGAGTCGGGTTCAGCGACGTTCTGAATTATGTGTATGTCGTGTCTCGGTGAGGATGCAATGCGCATCAAATCGCTCACAGTCTTCGTCGCAGTCCTCCTCGTGGCCGCCGCCGTCCCGGCGGCGAGTGCCGCGACGACGTTGGACGTGACGGTCGAACAGGACGGCGCGACGGGTGACGTGCTCGTCGCAGTGACAGACAACGGGACCGCGGTCGAGAACGCGACGGTGACCGTGGACGGCGACGCCGGGTACGCGGACGAACGGACGTACCGGACGGACGCCAACGGCACCGTATCGCTCGCGCAACCCGAGGACACGCAGAACGTCACCGTCGTCGCGACGGACGGAAACCGGACCGCCGAGACGACAGTCCTGATCGAGGGTGACGAGGACCTGTCGGTCGACGTGACGCAGGCATCCGACGGGAGCGTGACCGTGGACGTCGAACGGAACGGCTCCGCCGTGCCGAACGCGACGGTGGAAGTCAGCGTCGCGAACGACAGTTACGCGGCGGTCGGTAACTACACCACCGACGAGAACGGCACGGTCGGACTCGCCGCACCCGACGAGAACGTCACCGCGACGGTGACCGTCGCCGAGGGCGACGACGAGACGACCCGGACGGTGACGCTCGTCGCGCCCGAGGCCGACCTCGGTCTCGACGTCGAACAGACGACGGGCGTCGAGGTCAGCGTCGAACGCGGCGACGAGGCCGTCGAGAACGCGACGGTGAACGTGACGAGCGACGGCGACTACGACGGGACGGGCACGTACGAGACGGACGCGGACGGCACCGTCTCGCTGCCCGCACCGACGGAGAACGTCTCCGTCACGGTGACCGCGACGGCCGACGGCGACACCGTCTCCGAGACGGTCGGCCTGACGACCGAGTTCGTCGAAGCGGAGAAGAACTTCGGGAGCGCGGTGAAGCGATTCGTCGACGCACTCCGCGCCGCCGGGTTCAACGGCCCGCCGGGGCGCATCATCTCCGACTTCGTGACGGAGAACAACCCCGGGAACGCGGACGACGCCCCCGGCCGGTCGGGTGACGCACCCGGTCAGTCGGGTGACGCACCGGGGCAGGCGAAGCAGAACGCCGACGCGGACGACGAGGCAACCCAGAGCGAGGACGGAAAGCAGGGTCCGCCCGAACACGCCAAAGAGAAGAAGAACGAGAAGCGGGCGCAGAAGGACGCGGACGACGACTCGGCCGAGACTGAGGAAGACGACGCGGAGGAGGCAGAGTCCGAAGACGACTCCGACGACGAGAGCGGAGACGACTCCGACGACGACGCTGATTCCGACGACGCCGACGAGTCTGACGACTCCGACGACGACGGGCAGGGACCGCCGGACCACGCGAAGGGTAACGGCAACGGTAAGAACTAGTCGGCCGGCGCAGTTCGGGTCGAGAGACTCGGCGACGAGCGTCCGTCGCCGTCGCGGATGCGCGAACGACGCTCAGAGTTGGTCTCCGCGGCGCTCTTTTTCGAGGCGTGCTCGAAGGTCCGAGAGCGGTAGCCCCGCCCGGGCGGCGACGCGGTCAGGGTCGGCGTCGAACCGCCGCGTCGCCCGAACCGCGCCGGCGGCGACGAGTTCGGTGCGCGCGTCCGGCGGCGACCACGTCGGTTCGGGAGGGACGGACTCCAACGCCGAGACGGCGGCGGTGCAGACCAGCGCCGCCGCGAGGGGGTCCGACGCCGCGTCGGCGTCCTCGCGGGCGCGTACGATGGCTCCGGCCAGCGCGAAGTAGCGCCGCGAGTCCGTCTCGTCCAGGAGCGCGCGTTCGAGAGCGCTGTCGACGACGGCGGCGAGTGCGTCCGCGTCGCCGTCCGCGCCGACACCGTCCGCAGTGGCGTCCACGTCGCGAGTCACGCGTCGTCGTCGACGGGCGAGGAGAGGTCGGTTTCGACGACGGTGCCGTCGGGGCTGAGCGTGACGCGGCCGAGAGTCACCGTCTCGCCCGCCGGCGTGTCGGCGGCGACGGCTTCGAGCACCCGCCGTCGGTCGAGTCGGTCCCAGACGACCCGTTCGACGAGTCGCTGGAACTCGTCGGGGTCGGTCCACCCCGAGTCGATGTTCGAGGGGACGTGGACGACGAACTGGAGGTCGGCGTCAGTGACGTGGATGCCGACGCCGAAGGTGTCGGCGGCGTCGACGTCCGCACCGGCGTCGCTGTCGGTCATACCCGCACCTCGGGCGCGGCGGGACAAATACCCGGTGGTGCGCGCGTCGCGGACCGCGTGCGAACTGGCAGCACGCCCCTGAGAGGCGGCAGATAGGACGCCTTTTGGCGAACGAGTAACTCCGAGAATTCAATGAGCTACAAGATCGGACTCGTCGGCAAGCCCTCTGTCGGCAAGTCCTCCTTCTTCAACGCGGCGACGATGAACGACGTGCCCGAGGGGGCGTACCCGTTCACCACTATCGACCCCTCCGTCGGCGAGGCGTACGTCCGCGTCGACTGCGCGGCCCCCGAGTTCGACGAGACGTGCACGCCCTCCGTCGGGTTCTGCGACCACGGCACGCGGTTCGTCCCGGTGAAACTCGTCGACGTGGCGGGTCTCATCCCCGGGGCGCACGAGGGGAAGGGCCTCGGCAACCAGTTCCTGACCGACCTGAACGAGGCGGACGTCCTCGTGCACGTCGTCGACTTCTCCGGCGAGACGGACATCGAGGGCGAGAAGACGGAGGGGCACGACCCGCGCGACGACATCGACTTCCTCGAGGACGAACTCGACATGTGGTATCTCGACGTGCTGGAGAAGGGGTTAGAGCGCTACCGGTCGGGCTACCACGGCGAGGAGAAGAACGTCGAGGAGGACCTCGCGGAGCAGATGTCGGCGTTCAAGACGAACAAAGACGAGATAAAGCAGGTCGTGCTGAGCCTCGGACGCTCGCTGGACCCCGACGAGTGGGACGACGAGGACAAGGAGGCCATCGCCCGGGAGATTCGCAAGCGGACGAAACCGATGCTCATCGCGGCGAACAAGATGGACAAGCCCGCCGCACAGGAGAACTTCGAGGAGATAACGTCGGACCCCGACTACGACCACCTGACGTTCGTCCCCGCGAGCGCGCACGCGGAGAAGGCGCTGAAGAAGGCCGAAGCCGGGGGCGTCGTCGACTACGAACCCGGCGCGGACGACTTCGACATCGTCGGCGACGTGAGCGAAGACCAGGAGGAGGGACTCGAACAGATTCGGGAGTTCCTCGACGCGTACGGCGGCGCGGGCGTCCAGCGGTCGCTGGAGGCGGCCCTGTTCGACGTGATGGGCGCGATAGCCATCTTCCCGGGGAGCGCCAACGGGAGGTCCGACACGCAGGGCGTGTTCCGGGACTGCTTCATCCTCCCTGAGGGGTCGACGACGGAGGACTTCGCCTACCACCTGCACTCGGACATCGGCGACGGACTCCTGCACGGCATCGACTGCCGGTCGGAGCGACAGGTCGGCTCCGACCACGAACTCGACCACCGCGACGTGTTGGAAATCGTGACCACTGGCTGAGGCCGAAAAGTCGCATGAGCTATCAAGGGGGAGCCGTTACGAAGGGTACGATGCGGGAGGAACACTCCGCGCTCGACGCCACCGTTTCGGGGGAAATCGGTGGTCTCGGGGGCGACGTGACGTTGGACGACCTCTTCGGGGACGACTGGATGGCGGCGCACACGGACAGCGAGTCCATCGCGGGGTTCATCGAGTCGTGCAGCCACGAGGTCGAAGGTCAGGAATCGTTCGAGAACATCCCGGAACGCGAGTGGGACGACCACGTCGCGGCCCACTCGGAGTTCGACGACTGGCGGTCGATGCTCTCTGCGGCCGTCGAGTCGTACGTCGGCGTCGCCCAGACGCCGACGCCCGAGGGAGGCGCAGAGGGACCGTCGGCGGAAGCCAGCGAGTAGGTCGTCAGTCCGTCCGCCCGCCGCCGTGCCCGTGCCCGCGGCCGCGGAGGTGCGCGAACACGGCGGCGACCAGTTTGTTCTCCGCGCGCCGCAGGTGTTCTTCGGCCGTCCGTCGACTGACTCCGAGACGGTCGGCCAGTTCGGCCGTCGTCGTCCGGCGCGGTATCTCGTAGTAGCCGTCCTCGACGGCGAGTCTGAGGGCGTCGTACTGCCGCGGACTGAGGTCCGGAAGTGCCATCGCCGGCGAGAGCGGCGCGCCCTCCGAAACCACGTTCACGTGCCGTTTCGAGAGCACGTCCACCGTCGTCCCGTCGTCGACGAGTTCGCGGTAGAGGTCGGTCAGCGACGCGGAGTCGAGGGCGAGGACGCGACAGACCTTCGCGCCGCCCTCGTAGCGGAGGGGCGGGAGGAGGAGACAGTCGTTGCGGACGAGGTACGTCTCGATGGCGTCCGTCTCGCGCCGTCGGAGGCAGTCGTCGGTGATGAGGAGCACCTCCGCCGAGCGGTCGAGTCGTTCGCGGACGCCGACGAGGCGTTCGACGCGTTCGACCACCGACTCGGCGTCGGGCCCGCGGACGTGCAACAGGTCGCAGTGGTCGTTGCACCACAGTTCGACGGACGCCTCCGTCGCGGCCGTCGCCACCGAGTACCCCCCGTCGCCCGAAATCTCGAACGTCGCCTCGTACACGCCGACACGTGCGCGCCGAGAGTATATAAACTACCCTCCCAAAGGAGGTCTATTCGGTATGTGTGCGGCGCGTCAACGACCGGTATGGACGACGCAGACGGCGCGGACGGCGGACGACACGCGGTCGGTGACCCCTCGGCGGAGTGGCGGCGGTATCAGGGGTCACCGACGGGCACGGACATCGAGTGCCGGGGGTGGCGACAGGAGGCGGTCCTCCGGATGCTCAACAACAACCTCGACCCCGAGGTGGCCGAACGGCCCGAGGACCTCGTGGTGTACGGCGGCACCGGCCGCGCCGCCCGGTCGTGGGACGCCTACGACGCCATCCTCGCGGAACTCCGGGAGTTGGCCGACGACGAGACCCTCCTGGTCCAGTCGGGCAAGCCGGTGGGCGTGTTCCGAACGCACGAACGCGCCCCGCGGGTGCTCATCGCCAATTCGAACCTCGTCGGCAAGTGGGACGACTGGGAGCACTTCCACGAACTGGAGGCCGAGGGGAAGACTATGTACGGCCAGATGACGGCCGGGTCGTGGGCGTACATCGGGACGCAGGGCATCCTGCAGGGGACGTACGAGACGCTGGCGGAACTCGGTCGTCAGCACTTCCCGGACGAGGAGGGCCTGCGCGGGCGAACGGTCGTCACCGGCGGACTCGGCGGGATGGGCGGCGCGCAACCCCTCGCGGTGACGATGAACGGCGGCGTCTGCATCGCCGCCGAGGTGGACGAGGACAGGATCGACCGGCGCATCGAGACGGGGTACTGCATGGAGAAGACCGACTCGGTGGCCGAGGCCGTCGAACGCGCCGAGGCGGCCGCGGCGGCGGACGAGTCCTACAGCGTCGGCGTCCACGGCAACGCCGCGGACGTGTTGGAGGCGATGCTCGAACGCGGGTTCGTCCCCGACGCGGTGACCGACCAGACCAGCGCGCACGACGAACTCGAGGGCTACTACCCGAGCGGATACACCGTCGAAGCGGCCGACGAACTCCGCGAACGCGACCCCGAGCGCTACGTCGAGGAGAGCGTCGACACGATGGAGCGACACGTGGACGCCATCCTGGAGATGCAGGACCGCGGGGCCGTCGCGTTCGAGTACGGCAACAACATCCGCGGGCAGGTGCAGTCGTACACCGGCCGCGACGACGCCTTCGACTTCCCCGGGTTCGTCCCGGCGTACATCCGACCGCTGTTCTGCCGCGGGAAGGGTCCCTTCCGGTGGGTCGCCCTCTCGGGGGACCCCGAGGACATCCGCCGGACCGACGACGCCGTCCTCGACCTGTTCCCCGACGACGACCGACTCGCCCGGTGGATTCGACTGGCCCGCGAGGAGGTGCAGTTCCAGGGCCTCCCCGCCCGCGTCTGTTGGCTCGGGTCCCGCACCGACGACGAGGGAGTGAGCGAACGCGCACGATTCGCCCTGAAGATAAACGAACTCGTCGCCGACGGCGAGATTTCGGCGCCGATAGTCGTCACCCGCGACCACCTCGACGCCGGGAGCGTCGCCAGCCCGAACCGCGAGACTGAGGCGATGCGCGACGGCACCGACGCCGTCGCGGACTGGCCCATCCTGAACGCGTTGGTGAACTGCGCGGCGGGCGCGGACGTCGTCAGCGTCCACGACGGCGGCGGCGTGGGCATCGGCAACGCCCTGCACGCGAACAACCACGTCGTCCTCGACGGCTCCGACCTGGCGGCCGAGAAGGCGCGCGCGGTGTTCACCACCGACCCCGGGATGGGCGTCGTGCGCCACGCCGATGCGGGCTACGAGGAGGCCCTCGACGAGGCGGCACGCTCTGGCGTCCGCGTTCCGATGCCGCCGGACGACACCGGCCCGGCGGCGCGGTCACCGGAGGAGAGCAACCGAGACGACGACGCGGGAGGCGAGACGCGATGACCGGTCCGGCCCCCGAGTGGTCCGGCACGTCCTCGGACCCGAACGACGAGCAGTTCGGGCACGTCGTCGACCGGGCGACGGTCGACGCGGCCGGCGAGTACGCGGCCGTCCTCGTCGGCGAACCGTACGACGGCGCGGTCATCGGCCGCCCCGGCGCGCGCGACGGGCCGACGGCCATCCGCGACGCCCTCGCGGGCGTGAAGACCCACCACTTCGACGCTGGACCGGTCGCCCGAATCGGCGACGTCGGCGACGTGGACCTCGCCCGCGGGAGCGTCCGCGACGTGCAGTCGTCGCTCCGAGCGGAGACGGCCCGTCTGTACGACGCCGGGGCGGTGCCGGCGTTCCTCGGCGGCGACAACTCGCTGACGTACCCGAACGTCGCGCCACTCCTCGACCGAGACGACGCCGGCCGCGTCGGCGTCGTCAGTTTCGACGCGCACCTCGACTGCCGCGAGGTGCGGGCCGGGCCGACCAGCGGAACGCCCTACCGGCAACTGCACGACGCCGGACTCGACACCCTCTGCGTCGTCGGCGCGCGCCACTTCGAGACGACGACGGCGTACGCCGACTACCTCGACGCGCGCGGCGGGAGCGTCCTCACCGCCGAGTCGGTCGGCGCGGGCGTCGACGCGACCCTCGAACGGGTTCGAACGGCGCTCTCGGACGTGGACACGGTCTACGTCAGCGTGGACGTGGACGTGCTGGACGCGACGGCCGCACCCGGCGTGAGTGCGCCGACGCCCGGCGGTCTCACCTCGCGGGAACTGTTCGCCCTCGTCCGCGGCGTCGCGGTCGACGACAGGGTCCGCGGGTTCGAGGTGGTGGAGTGCGCGCCGTCGCTGGACCCGACGCCGACCGGGCGCACCGCGGCGACGGCCGCGCGCGCCGTCGCGCACTTCCTCGGAGGTGCGGGCGCGTGACGGACCTGCTGCTGACCGACGCGGCGGAAGTCGTCACCTACGCCGACCACGAGCGATTCGAGCGAACCGAAGACGCCGCCGTCGCCGTCGACGACGGCCGCGTCGTCGCCGTCGGACCGACCGCGGCGGTGACCGACGACTACCCCGAGAGCGACGCGGACGCCGTCGTCGACTGCGCGGGGCGCGCCGTCGTGCCGGGGTTCGTCGACCCGCACACCCACGCCCTGTTCGCGGGCGACCGCTCGGACGAGTTCGAGGCCAAACTCCGCGGGCAGACGTATCAGGAGATTCTCGAAGCGGGCGGCGGCATCCTCCGAACCGTCGAGGCCGTCCGCGCGGCGTCGACCGACGAACTGGTCGCGAACCTCCGCGACGAACTCGACGTGATGTTGGCGCACGGGACGACGACCGCCGAGGTGAAGTCGGGCTACGGACTCGACGCGGAGACCGAACTGCGGATGCTCGACGCCATCGACCGCGCGGCCGCAGAGCACCCGGTCCGGGTCGTCCCGACGTTCATGGGCGCACACGCGGTGCCGACGGGGCGCGACGCCGACGACTACGTCGAGGAAGTCGTGACCGAGCAGATTCCCGCCGTCGCCGAGCAGGGAGTCGCGGCGTTCTGCGACGTGTTCTGCGAGGAGGGCGTCTTCGACGTGGCGCAGTCGCGTCGCGTGCTGGAGGCGGGGATAGAACACGGCCTGACGCCGAAGGTCCACGCCGAGGAGTTGAGCCACCTCGGCGGGACGCAGTTGGCCGCCGAGGTGGGCGCGGCCAGCGCGGACCACCTCCTGCACGCCACCGACGAGGACGTCGACGCCCTCGTCGCCGCCGACGTGACGCCCGTCCTCCTGCCGGGGACGGCGTTCGGTCTCGGCGCGGCGTACGCCGACGCCGAGGCGTTCCTCGACCGCGGCGCACCCCTGGCGCTCGCGACCGACCTCAACCCGAACTGCTACTCGCAGAGCATGCCGTTCGCCATGACGCTGGGGTGCGTCGAGATGGGACTGACGCCCGCGCAGGCCCTCGGCGCGGCGACGGCGAACGCCGCCCGCGCGGTGGACAGACCGGACGCCGGCCGACTCGAACCCGGGTCGCCCGCGGACCTCGCGGTGCTGGACGCGCCGAGTCACGTCCACCTGTCGTACAACTTCGGGGTGAACCCGGTCGACACCGTCGTCGTCGGCGGGGAGGTGGCGCATGAGTGACGGCGCCTCGGACGCCGTGACTCCCGACACCGTCGTCGTCGACGGCGAGTCGCTCACCCCCGAGGACGTCGAGGCCGTCGCTCGCCGCGGCGCGCGAGTCGAAGTCGCCGAGGAGGCGCGGGCGGCCGTCGTCGCCGCCCGCGAACGCGTCGACGAAATCGTCGAGAGCGGACAGGCCGTCTACGGGCTGAACACCGGGTTCGGCGAACTGGTCGACACCCGCATCGAACCGTCCGAAGTCGAACAGCTCCAGACGAACCTGCTCCGGAGTCACGCCTCCGGCGCGGGGCGGACGCTCGACGCGGAGGAGGTCCGCGCGATGATTCTCACCCGGCTGAACGCCCTCGCGAAGGGCTACTCGGGCGTCCGCGAAGTCGTCGTCGACTACCTCGCGACGATGCTGAACGAGCGCATCCATCCGGTGGTTCGCTCGCGCGGGAGTCTCGGCGCGTCGGGTGACCTCGCCCCCCTCGCGCACCTCTCCGTGGTCCTCCTCGGCGAGGGCGAGGCGACGGTGGCCAGTGAAGCCGTCGGCGACGACGACTCCGCGCCGAACGGAGACGGCGGCCGAGAACGGCTCTCCGGCGCGGACGCGTTGGCGACGGCGGGGTTGACGCCGCTGACGCTCGCGCCGAAGGAGGGGCTGGCGCTCATCAACGGGACGCAGTTGACGACGGGCATCGCGGCGTTGCTCGTCGTGGACGCCGAACGACTCTGCGAGGCGGCCGACGCCGCCGGAGCTCTGACGACGGAGGTGACGATGGGGACGACGGCAAACTGCGACCCGGCCGTCCACCGCGTCCGGCCCCACGGCGGGCAGGCCGCGGTGGCCGAGCACGTTCGGGCGCTCACGGCCGACTCCGAGATAGTCGAGTCGCACGCCAACTGCGACCGGGTGCAGGACGCCTACTCCGTCCGCTGTCTCCCGCAGGTCCACGGCGCGGTGCGCGACGCCGTCGCCCACCTCCGCGAGGCGGTCGCGGTCGAACTCAACAGCGCCACCGACAACCCCCTCGTGTTCGACGCGAGAGAGGCGGACAGCCGAGCCACCGGCACCGACGACGCCGTGGTCATCTCCGGCGGCAACTTCCACGGCGAACCGCTCGCCCTCCGCCTCGACTACCTCGTGAGCGCGCTGACCGAACTCGCGGCCATCTCGGAGCGTCGCGTGGACCGGACGGTGAACCCCAACCTGCAGGAGGACCACCTGCCGCCGTTCCTCGCCGCGGACCCCGGACTCGACTCGGGGTTCATGATTCCGCAGTACACCGCGGCGTCGCTGATAAACGAGATGCGCGCGACCGGTCGCCCGTCGATGGACAACACGCCCGTCAGCGGGGGGCAGGAGGACCACGTGAGCATGAGTGCGACGAGTGCGCTCGCGGCCAAATCCGCGCTGTCGAACGCCCGGACCGTCGTCGCCGTCGAACTGCTCACCGGGGCGCAGGCGTCGGAGTTCGTCGACGACGCCCTGTCGCACGGCCGGGGGACGGCCGCCGTCTACGAACTCGTCCGGGAGGTGTCGCCGCCGGTGACCGACGACCGGAGTCTCGACGACGACATCGAAGCCGTCGCAGACGCCGTCGCCGCGGGCCGCCTCGAAGAACGCCTCGCCGACGCCGTGTGAGCGACGACGCCACGCGAGAGACGACGCCGTGTGGCGGCGACGACGCTCCGAGGGGCGCGGACGCGCCGGTGACGTTCACGAACGATTCACCGGAAAGACGGTGTGTCCGGCCCCCGCGTCGCCGGGTGACACACAACCGTTTTCACCGTCACCACAATATCGGGCAATAGTGATGCCCGAGGGTCGTAGCGAGACGCCGGACGACGGGCCGGCGGTCGACGAACACGTCGGCCGCGGACTGCTCGACGTGGACATGGGCCCGAGTTCGGCGATGGCCCACCTCTACCGCGGCGAGATACACCGGATGAAACTGTGGCGAGAGCGACTGGACCGGACGACCAACTGGGCGGTCATCCTGATGGCCGCGGTGCTGACGTGGGCGTTCTCGCAACCGTCGCATCCGCACTACATCCTCCTCCTCGGCAACGCCGCCGTCGGCCTCTTCCTCTCCATCGAGGCCCGCCGGTACCGCGCGTACGACGTGTGGCGCTCTCGCGTTCGCTACCTGCAAGAACACGTCTGGGCGCCCGGACTGGACCCCGACTCGCCCCTCCGCGACGAGGACTGGCGCTCCGAACTCGCCGAGGACTACCGCAACCCGACGCTGAAGATATCGTTCGAGGAGGCACTCGCCCACCGCCTCCGCCGGGTGTACCTCCCCCTGTTCGCCGTCCAGAACGGGGCGTGGTTGCTCCGCGTGACGGCGTTCTCCGCCGACCCGTGGCCCGAGAGCGCGGCCGTCGGGATGATTTCGGGCGTCGCCGTCACCGCTATCGTCGTCTCCCTGTTCGCCGCCGCGGCGGTCATCGCCTACCGCCCGCGGACGTGGCACACGCGGGGCGAACTGCTGTCCGAGGAACTCCGCGAGAACCGCACGGGGTCGGGTCCGACGGCGGGCGAGGACGAACGGCGCATCTGAGACGGCGGCGCGGCCGACGCGGCGCTCAGAACCGGTACTCGTCGTTCGAGGGTCGCTCGGTGTAGTCCGCCTGCAGTCCGAGCGCTCCCCGAACGGCGTCCTGAAGCGTGACTTCGGATACCTCGACGCCGGCGTGAGCGCTGTAGACCGACATCATCGGCGTCCGCTGTCGACGACGGAGGCCGGCGAGGAGGCCGACGAACAGGGCGGCGGGGGCCACGCTGAGTACCGCCATGAACACGAGTGCCTGTAGCGCAGACATGGGGTACCGTTCGCGGCCCGTGACGTGAGACTGGCAGCTAGAGAGCTAGCAGGTTCGCGGGGACGGGGCTAGCATGCGTAACCCGGGCGACGAGGCGGAGATGGAACTCCACGACGTGATTCAGCGAGAAAGTGCTCCGGCAGGGATTTGAACCTCACTCGCGAATCGGAGATTCGCTCGCTGCTTCAAATCTCTTCGTACAGCATTCGTCTCGTAGAACGTGCGAGCGACACGCTACGCGGTCGCTCGCGGGTCAGTACTTCGACAGAAATGCTCCGGCAGGGATTTGAACCGATGCAAGACGGTCGCGCTCACTCCGTTCGCGCGCTGCGACTTGCAGGGTTCAAATTCCTGTGTGTCTCAGTTCTCTCGAATCGAGTGTCGCGGAGATGGAACTCCACGCCGTGATTCAGTGAGAAAGGGCTCCGGCAGGGATTTGAACCACGGTCGCAACGAGTTGCTCCCTGATTCAAATCCCTCCGTCGAAATTTCCTCTCACACGGTGTGCGAGCGACACGCTACGCGGTCGCTCGCGGATTCGTGTTCGAGAGAAATGCTCCGGCAGGGATTTGAACCCTGGTCATCACCGTGAGAGGGTGATATGATTGGCCGGACTACACCACCAGAGCGCATCCTATCGTATCGCACCGACGAATAAAACCGTTCCGTTTCGGGACGGGTGTGTCGCGCCGTGGCGCATCACCGCGGCGGGCCGGGCGGTCGGTTACGGGCGTCCGCTCACGCCACCCGCTCGCCGTCGCGGTAGACGGCCGCGGCGTCGCGCCACGCGGTCACGTCCTCGTTCGGGTCGTCGTCGAGAACCAGCAGGTCGGCGCGATAGCCCTCGGCGACGCGCCCCACGTCCGAGAGGCCGAGGAGTTCGGCGGCGGTGACGGTGGCGGCTTCCAGCGCCGCCGTCGACGTGAGTCCGTACTCGACCATCAGTTCCATCTCGCGGAGGGCGTTCTCGCCGTGGAAGTTGAACGGCGTCCCCGCGTCGGTGCCCATCGCGATGGTCACGCCCGCGTCGAGGGCGTGTTCCCACGCGCGTTCGAACCGCTCCTGTGCGTCCTCGGCCTTCTCGACGGCCTCTTCGGGGATTCCCGCCTCGACGCCGTTCTCGACGATGCCCTCCAACGCGCTGGCCGTCGGCACCCAGTACGTCCCCTCGCGCGCCATCAGTTCGGCCGTGTCCTCGTCCATGAACGTGCCGTGTTCGACGCTCGTGATGCCCGCGCGGACGGCGTTTCGGATGCCCTCCCGCCCGTGTGCGTGCGCCGCCGTCGGGACGCCCTTCGCCGACGCCGCGTCCACGAGCGCTGACAGTTCCTGCTGCGTGAGTTCCGGCGCGCCGGTGACGGCTCCCTCGGTGAGGACGCCGCCCGTCGCCATCGTCTTGACCACGCCCGCGCCGCGCTTCAGTTGTTCGCGGGCGGCCTTCCGCACCTCGTCCGCGCCGTCGGCCTCGCGGCCGAACCAGTGGCCGTGTCCGCCCGTCATGACGACGTTCTCGCCGCAGGCGACGACGTTCGGACCGTCGAGGACGCCCTCGTCGACGGCGCGTCCGGCGTCGATGGCGAGACTCCCCGGCGCGCCGAGGTCCCGGACCGTCGTCACGCCCGCCTCGACGTTCGCGCGGAGGTTCGCCGCGGCGCGGTAACTCAGCAGTTCCGGCCCCTCCTCCGCCGTCGTCGCCACGTCCGGTCGGGCGTCCATCATCAGGTGGACGTGCGAGTCGACGAGGCCCGGTGCGACCACCTGGCCCGACACGTCGACCGTCTCCACGTCCACGTCGCCGCCGTCGGCGTCGCCGTCTCCCGAGACGATTCGTCCGGTGTCGGCGTCCACGACCACGTCCGCGCGCCGCGTTCCGTCGGCGTCGGCGACGCGGCCGCCCTCGAACACGAGTCGGTCTGCGCTCATGCTCCATCGGTTCTGCGTCCCACCGCCTAAACGTCCGGGTAGCGGTAGCGCGCGGCGGGGTACACCGCTAAGTGCGACCGGCGAGACGGGAGGGACATGTTGGAAGACCTGTCGGGACGGAGCGCACTCGTGACCGGCGCGAGTTCGGGCATCGGCGCGGCGACGGCGCGGCGACTGGCCGCCGAGGGCGCGGACGTCGCCCTCCTCGCCAGACGCGAGGCGCGACTGGAGTCGCTGGCGGCGGACGTCGAAGCCGAACACGGCGTCGAGACGGCCGTGGTGCCGGCGGACGTGCGCGACGAGGACGCCGTCACGGCGGCCGTCGAACGGACGCTCGACTCGTTCGGCCGGGTGGACGTGGCCGTCGTCAACGCCGGCGTCGCCCGCGGGTCCGACGTGGCGTCGATGTCCACGGACGACTACCGGACGATGACCGACACCAACGTCGACGGCTCGTTCTTCCTCGCTCGCGCCGTCCTCCCGCACCTCGTCGAGACGGAGGGAACGCTGGTCTTCGTCGGCAGTTTCGCCGGGCAGTACCCCCGACCGTTCAACCCCGTCTACGCCGCGACGAAGTGGTGGGTCCGGGGCTTCGCCCACAGCGTCGCCGCGCAGGTGGGCGACGACGGCGTCGCCGTCAGCGTCGTCAACCCCACCGAGGTCCGCTCTGAGTTCGCCGTCGAGGGGGAGACGTTCGAAGAGCGGTTCGACCCCGGCGAGGTGACCGAACCCGAGGAGGTGGCCGACGCTATCGCCTTCGCGGCCATGCAGGACAACTCCGCGGTGCAGGAACTGGACCTCTACCGCCGGGACAAGTTCGGCGGGTGGTGAGGTGGTGGGGACGGGGTGAAGTGGTGCGGGATGCGGCGACGTGAGACGGGATGAGGTGAGGAGGGGTGAGACGAAGCGAGGAGGGGCGAGTGAAGTGCGGTGCGGGCCCGCGCCTCACTCGGCGGCCGGCCGCGACGCGCCGACGCGCACCTCGTCGCCGACGGCGAGCGTCTCGCCCCACGAGGACTCGGGGACGCGCGTGTTCACCATGAGGCGGAAGTCGTGGTCGAACCAGTCGCTCTTGGCCCAGTCGGGTTTCGTCTCCGCGCGCCGGCGGACGAACGTCTCCCGGAAGCCGTCGTACTCGTCGCCGGTATCCGGGTCTCGCGAGGGAACGACGCAGCGTTGGCACGGGTTGACGCCGGCGAACCGCACGCTCCCGACAGAGAACTCGACGACGCGCCCCCTGCGGTCGAACAGGCGGTCCTCCCAGAACGGCGGGAGTTCGCCGTCGCCGCGGGCGCCGAGTTCGACGTTCGCGCGGAGGCGACGGCGCATCCCGTCGACCGTGATGCCGTCGAACCACGACGCCGTCTCGCGGAGCGTCGCCGTACTCACGACGGTCGGCCCCGACGCCTCGGTGTCGTCGGGGAACCCGCCCGCGCGGTTCTGGTCGAGGGACACCTCGTAGCCGAAGAACTCGGAGAGAAACGCCGTCATCGCCGCCCGGTCGTCGTCCACGTCGAACGCCGCCTCGCGGTCCGGGACGACGAGGCGGAGGCGTCGCGTCGCCGGGTCGAAGTCGGCGCGGATTCGGTGGACCGCACGCTCGCGCTTCCCGTTCACGTAGTCGCCGTTCGAGTCGAACAGGGCGAACTCCCGGTCGCCGTCCAGCCCGCCGTTCTCGACGAGTTCGACCGACTCGCGGTCACAGCCGTCCAGCGATTTCACCGGAAACGTCGTGAGGCGTCGGACGACGGCTGTGGGACCGTCCATCGGGTCGCCGGGTTCGGACCCCTCGTCACCGGGCGTCGAGTCTGCGGGCATCGCCGCCTACTCGGCGTCTTCGTCTTCGTCGTCGTCCGCGCCGGGGACGTGGTCGGAGAGGACGGCGTCTATCTCCTCGTTGTCGACGTCGCGGTAGCCCTCGGCGGAGACGGTGACGACGCTGAGGTTCTCCGCTTCGAGTTCCTCGTCGGGGACGGTGAGCGCGCGGACGGCGAGTCCGACGCCGTCGGACAGCGACAGTTCCTCGCTCCACTCCTCTTCGAGGTACTCCTGGACGTCGCTGCGGTTCGCGCCGATGGCGACGGCCTTCCACTCCTGCGGCGCGCCGGAGGGGTCGGTCTGGAACAGTCGCGCGCGGGTCTCCTCGCCCTCGCCGTCCATGCCGCCGATGAGGAGGGACGCGCCGAACGGCCGCGTTCCGCCGCGCTGGGTGCTCTCCTGAATCATGTCCGAGAGCGACTTCGTCAGCGTCTCGACGCCGATGGACTCGCCGTAGCGGAGGTGGTTCACCTGCGCCTCCTGTCGGGCGTCGTCGACGAGTTGCCGGGCGTCCGCGACGTGGCCCGACGTGGCGGCGCCGAGGTAGCTATCGAGCTTGTGAATCTTCTCGATGCTCTCGGTCTCCATGAGCGACGAACTCGTGCGGCGTTGGGCCGCGAGGACGACGCCGTCGTCGGTTCGGATGCCGACGCTCGGCGCGCCTCGCTTGACTGCTTCGCGGGCGTACTCGACCTGATAGATGCGGCCGTCGGGAGAGAACAGCGACGTACCCCGGTCGTACGCCTGCTGGTCGTTTCGGTTCATACAGCCCCATCCGGTCCCCGGAGGTATA
Source organism: Halogeometricum rufum (assembly GCF_900112175.1). Lineage (NCBI taxonomy): Archaea > Methanobacteriati > Methanobacteriota > Halobacteria > Halobacteriales > Haloferacaceae > Halogeometricum > Halogeometricum rufum. Next base: position 16,474 of record NZ_FOYT01000002.1, read on the forward strand.
AAAGCACCACCGGGGGAGGATAGTACCGCATCCCGGCGACGTTTACGTCTGCTCGCCCCGAGAGCGGACGGTTCGGTACCGCTGCGCGCGACAGCACGCCGTGTCAGAGAGGCCGCGCGCCGCGGAGCGACCAGTCGGAACGGGTGAACGTCCGCGTTCGGGGGCTCCCGCCGAACCGAGCGACGCCGCCCCGCGGCCCACACTTTTCTCGCTCGCCGTCGTCTCTCCGACCGTGTCCTACGACCTCCGAACCGTCGTCGCGGTGTTCGTCGTCGGCCTCCTCGTCGGCGGCGGCGGCGTCGCGTACGTCCTCCCCGCGGCGACGACGACCGGCCCCACGTCCTCGACGGGCGTCGCCACGGGATGTACCGCCGACCCGCCCGCCGGACCGTCGTCGTACCTCGTCCGCGTCCCCGGCGGCGAGACGACGACGTTCGTGTTCAACCGGACCTACGCGCACGAGGCGGCCGCGCTCGACTTCGATGCGACGGTCGAGAACCCCGCTCCCGGCGTCTACGTCTACCGAATCGCGAGTTCGCCCGACGCCGACGCGGAGAAGACGCCGCCCGAGGACTGCACGCCAGTCTCCCGACTCGACGGCGTCGCGACGGTGCCGAGCGACTACGAGACGTTCCGCGTCGTCTTCGACGGCCGGACGGTGGCCTCCGTCGAGAACGACGGGTCGCACGTGATACTCCGACGACTGGAGAACGGTACCGCCTGAGCGTCGGTTCGCCGGACGGACCCCGTCGTCAGGGTGCGGTCGGCGTCGTATTTTCCGTCCCGGTCGCCGTCGCGTTCGAACCCTGCGTCGCGGTACGCGCCGCGGCCACCCACGCGGGTTCCGCGACCGGTTCGTCGCCGCGGTTCGTGTACTGGATGCGCACCGTCGCCGTCGCGTTCGGCGCGTCGGGCGTCTCGTACGTCCGTTCGAGGCGGAGGACGACGCCCTCTCCGGTGACGAGCGCCCACCCCGTCGAGTTCTCAACGCCGGGGTACGGGTCGGGACCGAGACTGAGCCAGAAGTAGGTGACGCCGTTCTGGTCGATGGCGTCGGTGATTGTCGAGTTCTCCACGGAGAGATACCAGCCGAGGTAGCGTTCGACTCGGTCGGCGTAGTAGCCGTGCCGGGACCGCGCGGTCCGCGTCGGCGTCGCCGAGTAGACGGTGTCGTTCGGCCCCTGCGGCCCGCTGACCTGCCGTTCCCAGCGGATTCCCCCGTCTGCGTACGCCTCAACGTCGGCGACGATGGGGGGGTCAGCCGAGGGGACGCCCCTGCCGGAGACGTTCGTGACGTAGTTGACCGGTGCGGCCACCTCGACGCGTTCGACCCGGCGGCTCCGCTCGGTCCCGTTCACCGCTTCCAGATACGTCAGTTGGAGTTCGTACGGTTGCGTGGTGACGGCGTCGGCGTGCGTCTCCGCGAGGCGGTAGGGGTCCCGTATCCCGTCCGGTCCGAGTCCGGGCGGGAACCCGCGACTTCGCTCGGCCGTCGGTGTCGGCGTCGGGGTGGGCGTCGGCGTGACCGTCGGCGCTGGCGTCGCCGTGCCGTCGGCGTCCTCGACGGGGTCCGCGGACGCGCCGAGACCGCCCACGCTCGCGCCGTCGGCGTCGGACCCGACGCCGAACGGAGCGCCGTCCGCCCACAGTCCTCCGATCGACCCCGCGAGGACGAGGGCGACGAGCAGACCCACGACGACGACGGCCGACGAGGGGAGCGAGCCCAGCGACGCGGACGACACCGGGAGTCGGTCGCGGAGTGCGGGCGTCGGCTCCGCCGCCTCGGTCAGGAGGGGCCGACCGAGGTGGGTCGCGGCGATTTCGACGGCCCGTTCGCGCGGGAGGGCGTACAGCAGTTGCTCTCGCAGGTCGTCGGGTTCGACGACGTCGACGCCGGTCGGTCGGTCCGACACCGGCCTGTCGACCACGACGGCGTCGACGTCCGCGGGGAGCGTCCGGCGGCCGAGACGGCGCGTCGCCCACGGGCCGCAGACGACCAGCATCCGGCGCGTTCCGTCGCGAGTCGACACCGTCACCGCGTCGCCGTCGACCGTCGCCTCGGCGCCGCGCGCCCGCCACATCGCGGCGACGAGTCGCGCCAGCGACCGCTGGTCGAGGCGGCGGACCGACCGGCGAAACTGGCTCCGGTCGACGGGGCGCATACCGTCCGTTAGGACGACGACGGGTCAAGCGTTTCGGAGGGTGGGGTGGGCGGGCCGCCGTTCCGACTGCGCTACTCGTCCCGCCGGACGTACGTCGCGAAGTCGAACCGCTCGCCCGTCTCGCGGTCCGTCTCCGCCCACGCCGAGGCGTCCCAGTCGGGGAACCGAGTGTCGCCCTCGTACGACTCGTGAATCTCGGTCAGCACCATCCGCGTCGCTCGCGGGAGGAACTGCTCGTACACGCGCGCGCCGCCGACGACGTACACCGTCTCGACGCCTCGCTCTGCGGCCGCCGCTTCGGCCCGTTCGACCGCCTCGGCGACCGAGTGCGCCAGCACCGCGCCGTCGGGGAGGTCCAACTCGCGCGAGGAGAGGACGACGCTGGTCCGGCCGGGGAACGGTTCGCCGAGGGCGTCGACGACGCTCTCGTACGTCTTCCGACCCAGAATCACGGGGTGGCCCGTCGTCGTCCGCTTGAAGTGCGCCATGTCCTCGGGGAAGTGCCACGGCATCCCGCCGTCGCGGCCGATGACGCCGTTGTCTGCGACGGCGGCGACGAGGGCGTACTCGGTTTCGCTCGGTGACTCCGGCATCACTCGGCCACCGCGAATCGAATCCCCTCGTCCGGGTCGTAGTCGTGCAGTTCGACGTCGTCGTACGTGAGTTCGTCGAGGGGAACGTCTGCCACCTCGATGGTCGGCCGGTCGCCCGGTTCGCGGGCGCACTGCCGCAGGAGGCCCGGAACGTGGTCGTAGTCCTCCTTGCCGTCGGGTTCGGGCGGTGCGGTCTCGACCAACCAGTCGCGCACGTCGAGGTAGTCCGCGCGCGACTCGACGTCGGCGAGGCGCGCCTGCAGGTCCGCGAGGTTGTCGGCGTACCACGCGCCGCGGTCACCCTCGCCGCAGTAGACGTGCGCGTCGACGACGGTGTGGGCGAACTTGCCGACCTCGAAGCCCGTCCGCTGGGCGACGGCGGTGGCGAGGAGGGCGTAGGCGGCGACGTTGAACGGGACGCCGAGGGCGATGTCGCCCGAACGCTGGGTGAGATGCAGGTTCAACTCGTCGCCCTGCACGTTGAACACGAACGAGTAGTGACACGGCGGGAGCGTGGAGACGGCGGCGTTCGCCGGGTGCCACGCGTTGACGACGATGCGCCGGGAGGTGGGGTTCTCGCGGAGGGTGTCGAGCACGTACTGAATCTGGTCGAACGTCCGTTCGTCCTCGTTCAGCCAGCGGTGGCCCTCCTCGGGCCACGCCTCGCCCGGCAACCCCTCGTCGGGGATGGGAAAGCGCCGCCAGAACCGACCGTAGGCGGTGTCGAGTCGCCCCTCGTCGTCGGCCCACGCGTCCCAGATGCCCGTCTCCTCGCGCAGCGTTCGGATGTGCTCCTCGCCGGAGAGATACCAGACGAACTCGTGAATCAGCGAGTTCCAGCGGAAGCCCGACAGGTCCTTGGTCGTGAGCAGTGGAAAGCCCTCCCGCAGGTCCACCTCGTAGTGGCGGCTGAACGCCGAAATCGTGTCTACGCCCGTGCGGTTCGGCTTGTGCTGCCCGTCCGACAGCACGTCGGTGACTAGGTCGAGATACTGGCGCATGGTGGGCTCGGGGTTAGGATACTGTGCTCGGTACCGAGGTATGAACGTGACGCAATGGACGCTGTCGGGGGCGTCCGCCCGGTCCGTATTTACCGGCCTGCGCGGTAGACGGAGGCGTGACCGAAGACGGACCGGACCCGCGACCGAACCGACCGCCCGAGACCGAGGACGGCCGTTCGCTGCTAGCGCTCCTCGACGAACTCCGCGTCATCGCCCAGAACGGGCTGGAGTACGGCGACGACGGCCACGACGCCCACGACGAGGAGCGGTACCGCCGCCTCCTCGACCTGACGAGCGAGTGGTACGGCGTCGCCCTCGACCTGCCGCCGGCGGAGGCCAGAGACCGCCTCGCGGCCGAACTCGGTCACGCGACGGCGAAGGTGGGCGCGAACGCGGCCGTGTTCGACGACGACGGCCGGATACTGCTGGTCCGGCGAGCCGACAACGGCCGGTGGGACCTCCCCGGCGGCTTCGTCGAACCGAACGAGACGCCGCCCGAGGCGGCCGTCCGGGAGGCCCGAGAGGAGGCGGGCGTCGAGGTGTCCGTCGCGGAGTTGGTCGGCGTCTACGCCGTCGGCCCCGACGACGAGGGGTCGCCGCACGCCCACACCCACGTCCCCATCGTCTACCGCTGTGAGCGAATCGGTGGCGAACTCGACGGCTCGCACGAGAGCACTGAGGTCCGCTTCCGCCACGTCGACGACGTGTCGGCGTGGCACACGAAGAACGAGCAGTTCGCCCGCGACGCGCACGAACGGTGGGTCCGCCGGGACGAGTGAGTCTGCACCGCGAGGGTGGCTCCGCGTCGGGACGGGTGGCTCCTCGCCGAGCGAGTGGTTCAGCGTCGGGCGGGTGGTTCCTCGCCGAGCGAGTGGTTCAGCGTCGGGACGGGCGACTCCGCCGCGGCCCCGGACGACCGAGCGGACCCCCTCTCGCCGCCCGCGCCGTCGCAGTCGAGACAACATACTTACAACTCTCGACCGAATCGTTCGACCGATGCCCTCCCGCCGCGACGTTCTCGCCCTCCTCGCCACCGCTCCGCTCGCCGGGTGTAGCGCCGACCCAGACGCCTCGTCCGCGACGGACGACCCGCCGCTCTCGGGTCGGACCGTCACCGTCGTCGGCGACGTGCCCCTCCCCGACGACGCCGGGGCCAGACGCACCGGTGCCGTCGGCGACGCCGACGTGGTGCTCGTCCCCCCGGGCGCGCAGTTCTACGACACCGCCCTCTACGCGCTCGAAGCCGGCACGCCCGTCGTCGTCGCCGGCGAGGACGCTCCGGGAACCGTTCTCCGCCTCTGCGAACGGGCCGGGGAGCGGTACGGCGTCCCCAGCGACTCGTGGACGCCGAGCGAACGCGTCGCCGCCGTCGTCCCCGTGGCGGACCGCCTCCTCGTCCAGTACGTCGAACCGATACGCGGCGCGGACCTCCCGGCCCGACTCCCGTGGGCCGTCGGACAGGTCCTCGACGGCCGTCCGCCCGCGTTCCCCGTCGAGGGCCCGTCGCGTCCGGACGGCGGCGTCGAACTCGGGCGCGTCCGGGTCCGCGGCCGCGTCGACGTCGGCGACTACGACCGCTGGGACCGCGCGACGCTGTTTCCGGACCGCGAACGCGCCGTCGTCGAGACGGTGGCGACGGTGACCGCCGCGGACGCTCCGTTCCCGGAGCGGTACCGCGTCGACGAGGTGTCGGTTCGGACGGGATTCACCGACGCGACGGTGAAGGCGACCGGACCCGCGGCCGGCACGGACGCGTTCGCCGTCGAGCAGTCGGTGAGCGACGGCGGCGAGGTTACGCACGGCTTTACGCCAGCGAAACGGGCGTCGCGCCGGTCGCTGACCGTCGGTGCGCGGACCGTCGTCGCCCTCGACGACCCCACCCCGCCGTTCTCCTACCTCGGCAACGTGCGCTGCCGGTGGCGCGACCCGCGACTCCTGCGCGACGACGGGACGTGGGTCGCCCACACGCCCGGTCGCGCCGTCTGGCGCGGGTTCTGAGGTCGGGCGGACGGCTCCGACGGCCGCCATGGAAAGAGGAAAGGCCCGTTCGCGTCTACTCTCGGGCGTGATATCTAACCTCGCGCACGACGTGCAAGCGTTCACCAGCAACGCCTTCCTCGTCACTGGCGAGACGACGGCTCTCGTGGACACCGGCGCGAACTTCGACGTGGTGTCGCGCGTCCGCGACCGGGTGGACGGACTCGACCGGGTGTACCTCACGCACACGCACACCGACCACGTCGGCAACGTCGCGGCGGTCCGCGAGGCGTTCGACGTGGAGACGTGGGGGTTCGACCCCGACCGGCCGGAAGTCGACCACGCCGTCGAAGACGGAGAGACGGTCCGCATCGGCGACGACGACTACGAAGCGCTCCACACGCCGGGACACAAGGACGACCACCTCTGCTTCTACTCGCGCGACGCGAGCGTCCTGTTCGCCGGTGACCTGGTGTTCGCCGACGGCGCGTTCGGGCGCACCGACCTCGAAGAGGGCGACCGGGCGGCGCTGACGGCGAGCATCGACCGCGTCCGGGAGACGGTGGGGGAGGACCTCTCGGAGATGCACACCGGCCACGGGCCGAGCGTCACGCAGCGACCGTTCGAGGACGTCGAACTCGCCGGGCGCGCCGCCCGGATGTGACCCGCTTCGACGGTCTCACCGGCCATTCAGACGGGAATCACTCGTCCGCGGGCCACTCGGCCGCGGATTACTCGTCGGCGCCCTCGGGAATCTCGTCGGCCGGCCGGGACTCCGACTGGATGCCGAAGTAGCCCGGTTCGTCGCCCTCCGGGTCGTTGATGACGAACTCGTCGGCGTGCGACATCAGCCACGGCACCGTCCACGTGACGATGCGGTCCTCCGTGTCCGCGTCGAGTTCCGTCTCCGGGTCGAGTCCCTGCAGGAGGCGCGAGATTTCGGGGACGGTGTACATCATCTCGTCGTCGAGCACTTCCGCGGGTTCGTACAGTCGGTACGGGTAGAGCGTGTCGAACTCGTCTTTCGGTCGAGGCATACCGAACAGTCGCCGCCGGCGCACGTAAACGCCCTGACTCCGGGAGAACGAATCACAATGGTTATCAAATGGCTTCGAAGTGTGAACGTATGGAATCGCCGTCCGAACGGCTGCTGGGCGTCTTTCGCGACTTCGGCGGACGGGCGCTCAGAGACGTGTGGCTCTTCGACGAACGGGCGTTCGAGCGCGTGTACGTCCGCGACGACGTCGCCGAGGCGATCGCGGACGGCGACCTGGACGTCGAGCGCTTCGTCGACAACGAGCGCTACGGCTTCGTCACGCGACAGACGTACGAGTCGCTCTACTACGCCGATTACGGCTACACCGTCCGCGGGCTCTCCTCCTTCGAGCAGTTCCGGACGTTCCTCTGCGACCAACCCATCGGCGTCTTCGCCAGTTTCGACCTCGCCGACGACGGCTACGACTACCGGCAACTCGACGAGTCCGTGCAGGAACTCGCGCTCGAACTCGGCCCGGAGACGTTCGCGCCCGAGGCGGACCCGACGGTGACCGACTGAACGACGCGCTCGGCGGGCGGTGCGGCCGCTCTGCGGCGTGCGCAAAGAAAAAATCGGGGTGTACGCGGCGTCGTCTCCGACGCCGCACTCGTCGCTTACTCGAACAGTTCGACGGCCTGCTCGTAGCGGCTGCTGGGTTCGTCCCAGTCGACGACCTCGAAGAAGGCGTCGACGAAGTCGCCGCGGGCCGGGCCGTAGTCGTAGTAGTACGAGTGCTCCCAGACGTCCAGCGCCAGAATCGGATGCCAGCCCCAGAGCGCGCCCTGGTCGTGCTTGTCCACCACGACGTTGCGGAGCTGGTTCGAGAACGAGTCGTAGACGAGGAGCGCCCAGCCGCTCGCGTTGCCCGCGGCGGCCTCGAACTCGCCCTTCCACGCCTCGTAGGAGCCGAAGTCCTCGGCGATACGGTCGGCGAGGTCACCCGAGGGTTCGGAACCGCCTTCGGGCGACATGTTCTGCCAGAAGAGGTCGTGGAGGATGTGTCCGCAGCCGTTGTGCGTGACGTTGCGAATCGCGCCGGCCGACGACGAGAAGTCGCCCTGCTCGCGGTTCGACTCCAGCGTCTCCTCCGCACTGTTCCAGCCGTTCACGTAGCCCTGATGATGGGTGTCGTGATGCCACGTGAGCACCTGTTCGGAGATGTGCGGTTCGAGTGCGTCGTAATCGTACGGCAGGGGGTCGAGTTCGTAGCTCATGGTAGATTCCTCCACCCCTTCCTTGTCTTGGAATGCTGTTAAACGTTGAGGAGAGGCATGATAACATTTGACTGTCACTTCCGGTGACCGTCTCGCGGGCGGTCAGTTTTCGACCGGTCCGGTCTCGCGGTCGTACTCGATTTCCTCCGCCACGCGTTCGGCGACGTCGCGTCCGCACTCGCGTTCGACCAGGTGGAGGGCGAGGTCCAAGCCGGAGGTGACGCCGCCCGCCGTGAGGACGTCGCCGTCGTCGACGAACCGCGCGTCCTGCACGGCCGCGTCCATCGCCCGCAGGTCGTCGAGTGCGCTCGCGTGCGTGACGGCCGGGCGGCCGTCGAGGACGCCGGCGTGTGCGAGGAGCATCCCGCCGGTGCAGACGCCGGCGACGACGCCGCCCCGTTCGGCGTGTTCGGCGACGGCGTCCGGGACGGCACCGCGTTCGGCCTCCATCCCCGCACCCGGTCGCGAGGGGTCGCTCCACCCGCCGCCGGGCACGAGGAGGACGGGCGGGGAGTCGCCGCCGTCGACTGCGCCGCCGGCGTAGAACGTCCCGTCGACGCCCACGCGCAGGCCGTGACTCGCGGTGACCGACTCGCTCGGTTCGAGCGTGACGAGTCGCGCGCCGCAGTCGGCACCGAAGGCACCCGCCGTCTCGAACACCTCGTACGGGCCGACGGCGTCGAGTTCGTCGAAGCCGTCGTACAGGAGAATCTCGACGTGCATGGGCCGAGATGGGGTCGCCACCGAGAAAACGGTTGCCTAACGGTCGGTTCTCACCGTCGGCGAACGCCGCGTTCTCCCCGCAATCTCCGTCGCCGAACGCCGCGTTCTCCCCGCGCCGTCAGTCGTCGTCGCCGCGGGCCGCCTCGAACGCCGCGATGGCCTCCTCGCGCCGGTCGGCGTGGTCGACGATAGGGGCCGGATAGTCGGGGGCGACCCGTTCGCGTTCGGTCGGCGAGAGGTTCGGCCAGTCGTGAATCGCGTCGGCGTCGGCGTCGCGGAGTTCGGGGACGTACTCTTTGATGTACGTCGCGTCGGGGTCGTAGCGCTCCCCCTGCGTCGTCGGGTTGAAGATGCGGAAGTACGGTTGCGCGTCCGTCCCGGTGGAGGCGGCCCACTGCCACCCGCCGTTGTCGTTGGCGGTGTCGTGGTCGGCGAGGTACTCGCGGAAGTGGGCGTACCCCTCGCGCCAGTCGAGGAGGAGGTCCTTCGTGAGGAAGGCGGCCACGATCATCCGCACGCGGTTGTGCATGTACGCCTCCGCGCGCAACTGCCGCATCCCGGCGTCGACGATGGGATAACCCGTGCGGCCCTCCTTCCACGCGGTCAACGCCTCGTCGTCGTCGCGCCACGCGATGTCGTTCTCGTACTCCTTGTAGTTCTCCGTCACCACCTCGGGATTGAAGAAGAGGACGTGCGCGTAGAACTCCCGCCACGCCAACTGCGACTGGAACTCCTCGACGGACTCGGCCTCGTCGCCGCCGTCGGCTTCCGCGGCGGCGTCTTCGGTCGCCGCGTACACCTCGCGGACGCCTATCGTCCCCCACTTGAGGTCCGTCGAGAGGCGGGAGGTGGCGTCGCGTTCGGGGTAGTCGCGGTCCTCGGCGTAGCGGAAGATGCCGTCCGCGCAGAACGCCCCCAGACGCTCCCGCGCGGCCTCGGTCCCGGCCGCCTGCACCGCCGCCTCCGGTTCCGCGAACCCGAGGTCCTCGATGCTCGGCAGGGCCGCGCCCGACACGTCGGCCAACGAGTCCGCGTCCGGCGACGCGAACGGGTCCGCCTTCTCCCTGTCGCGCCACTTCTTCCAGAAGTAGGTGTAGACGGAGTAGGGGTCGCCCGCGTTCGTCGTTATCGACCCGGGTTCGTGGTGGATGGCGTCGTGAACCGCCTCGCGGGGCACGTCCGCGTCGTTCAGCGCCCGCCGCACGGCGGCGTCGCGAGTGCGGGCGAGGCCCGAGTAGTCCCTGTTCCAGACCACCCGGTCGGCGTCGTACTCGGCGGCCAGTCGGGGCAGTTCCTCGGCGGGGTCCCCGCGGACGACCACGAGGTCCGAGTCGCGTTCGCGGTACGCCTCGCGCAACGCCGCGAGAGCGTCGAGCATGAACCGAACGCGGGGGGCACCGGCGTGCGCCAACACGTCGTCGTCGAAGACGAACACGGGGACCACCGCGCCCGACTCGGCCGCCGTCGCGAGGCCGCGGTTGTCCGCCACCCGCAGGTCGCGTCGGTGCCAGAATATCTGCATACGGGGCGCAAGGACGAGACGACCCTCAAGCTATCGACGCGTCGTCCCCGACGTATCCGTTCGTCTGATTGTTTCGCGACTCTGTCCCGTTTGCGAGAGCTTTACGCGAGAGTATTCGGTGGTTAGCGGGCCGACGGCGTCGGCGTGCGAGAACTTAACGAACGATAGGGAGGGCGAAAAATCGGCCGACACGTCGGGAAACGGTAGTAAGTGCCGCATACCTAACCCCCGGGACCTACTGTAGTGTCGATAGTGACGAGAACGCTCGACCGCGTCGTCAAACGCGCAGTGACCGTCGGGTCGTCGGTCCGTTCGACAGCGCTCGCTATGCGACGCCGTCGCGACCCGCGCGTCGTCGTCCTCCTCGTCGCGGCGTTCGCCGTCCTCTCGGGCGTCGTCGTCGGCATGGCCGCCCGGTGGCCGACGGCCGGCGTCGTCGTCTCGTTCGTTCTCGTGAGTACGGCCGGCGTGGTCGTCGCCGACAGTCCGCGAGTGCGGCGACGGGTTCGGCGGTCCTGCCGGCGCGCCGTCGAGGCGGTTCGGCGGCGACTGCGGCGGGACGAGTCGCCGCGCCGCGACACGGCGGACGTCGAGTCCGTCGAGAGACACCTGCGGCGCGCGGGCGTCCTCGTCGACGAGGGGGAGAACCGGGTTCCGAGCGTCGAACCGTCGTTCGAACGCGCGTGGCGGCGCCGCATCCTCTCCGTCGGCGACAGGAGCGAGGACGAGGCGGTCCTCGCGGACCTACTGTCGGCCCCCAGTCGAGCGGTCGAACTCGGGTGGGTGGCCGAGGAGGGGGCCCTCGTCGCGACGGTCCGCGGGACGCGCGCCGGGCGGTGGCCCTCGCGCGCCGCGTTCGTCGCCGACGTGACCGCCGCCGAGGAGTTCCGCGAGAAGTACCCCGAGTGGTGGGCGCTCTCGCCGCCGATGCGGACGCGCGCCCTCGCGGCGCTCAGACTGTGTCTGGACTGGTGTCCGACCTGCGACGGCGCGGTTCGAATCACCCACGTCGACGGCCACACGCCCGACGCCGACTCGGTGCTCGCGGCCACCTGCGAGGGGTGCGCCGCCCACCTGTTCGAGGCCGAACTGGAACCGGTCCACTTCGACCGGCCCCGACCGCGGGACGCCGAGGTCTGACCGCGCGGCCGCGACGGCGGGACTCGCTCGGGTCACAGCGGTTCTATCGCGTCGCGTCGCCCGTCGAGCACCGCGAACCGGTCGCCGCGCCGTCGCTCCAGCCAGTAGAGCAGTCGTTCGGCCCACCGGAGTTTCTTCGCCTTCTCCGCGCCCACCGTCGGGTCGTCGAACTCCCAGCCGACGAACCGGAGGGAGGCCGCGCCGAACGCGTCGGCGAGGAACGCCGCCCGGTCGCCGTCGGTGAATCCGCCGTGGTTGACGACGCCGTCGACCGGTTCCGCCTGCGTCGTCGCGAGGACGTGGTCGGCGTCGAACCGCGGGAACCACTCGCGTATCGCCGGCACGTTGTCGCCGTGGGCGTGCGCGGCGACCGGTCTGCCCGCCCGCGTCCGCCGGAGCGCCGTCTCCGGATTCTTGTCCAGGTCGGTCACCATCAGGTCCACCTCGTACCCCGCCTCGCGGACCACGTCCGCCGCCGTCGACGCCGCGAACACGAGGCCCGCGTCGGCGACGGCGTCCACCTCGTCAGAGAGCGACGGGGCCGCGCCGACGACGGCGACGGTACGACCCGTACAGTCGAGTCTGTCGGCGTCGAACGGGCGGGCGTACGCGGCCATCACGTCGCGGGCGCGTTCGTCGCCCTCGCGTGGGTAGCCGAAGTCGTCCAGAATCAGTTCGTAGACGGGGTCCCAGTCGAGAAACTCCATAGCTACGGCTCCTCGACTGTAGTACGGTGTGGACCGGAATGGCACCAAGTACCCCTACCCGCGTGCCCTTCCGGCTTCCAGTCGGCCGATTCACGGTCGTCCGGCATAAGTTTTCTCTTACTCTGACGTGTTTCAGTTTACTCACAGGACGCCGTCTTCGACCGCTTCGAGGGCCGAGTCGAGCGAACTCGACGCACCCGTCGCGAACGACGCCGTCTCCGTCAGGGCGCGCGGCGTCCCGACGAGGAGGACCCGGTGTCCGTCGGCGTCGCCCTCGGTCGCACCGCGGGCCACCGTCGCACCCGCGTCGCCCGCCGCGGCGGCCAGCGTCCGCACGTCGTCGTCGGAGAGTCCCGCGAGTTCGAAGACGCGCACGACGGCCTCCGAGGCGACCGACTCGGGCGTCTCGACGCCGAGTCTGTCGAGGTGCCGTTCCGCCTCGCGGGGCGTCGTCACGTCGAGTTCCTCGACGCTCACGTCGCCCGTCGCCCGCGTCCGTCGGCGGGCGAACTCCTTGCCGACGAGGGCGGCGTCGCGCGTCTCGGCCACGTCGTGCGTCCGGACGACGTGCGCGCCGCGTTCGACGGCCATCGACGTGGCGGCGAGGGAGACGGGGAGGGCCGCCGCCGTATCCCGGCCGGCCACCTCCCGCAGGAAGTTCTTCCGGTTGATGGAGACGAGGATGGGGTAACCGTACCCGCGGAACTCCCGGAGGCGACGGAACGTCTCCCGGTCGTGGGCGAGGGTCTTCGTCTCCGACCACCCGCCGAACGCCGGGTCGACGATGGTCTTGTCGGTGAAGCCGTTCAGTTCGAGGGCGTCGTAGATGTCGTCCACTTCCTCGACGGCGCCCGGCCGTTCGAGGTCCGGGGGCGACGCCATCTTCGCGACGGCGGCGTCGTGGTCCGCACAGACCGTCGGCATCTCTGGGTCGGCGAACCCGCAGATGTCGTTGACCATGTCGAACCCGCGGGAGAGCGCCTCGTCGGCGACTTCGTGGTAGCGCGTCTCGATGGAGAAGACGGCGTCGCCGGCGACGCTCTCCAGCACCTCGACGGCGGTGTCGAGACGGTCCAGTTCCTGGTCCGCCGAGAGCACCTCGAACTTCTTGTTCGCGGACTCCAGCCCCACGTCCACGATGTCGGCCCCCTCGTCGACGAGTTCCGTCTCGACGTACTCGGCGGCCTCACCCGGGTCGTCGAACACGCTCGGGTCGTACGGCGACTCCTTCGAGACGTTCAGCACGCCCATGATTCGCGGCGGGTGGTCGTCGCCGATTTCGAGTCCGGCAGCGTCGACGGTTCGCATGCGCGGAGGGTAGGATTGTGTCGGTATATGCAGTCCGGTCTCGGCGGGCGTCGCCGGGGACGCGGCCACGCGACTCCCGCTTCTCGAACTGTAATCTGAAGACGAATGTACCGCTCCGGAGACCTATTAGCACAGCTTATGGACCGCTTCGAGTGACGTACGACCGAGTGCCGGCCGTCGTAGTGTGAGGCGACCGGTTGCCGACCACCACCCATGACCGACGCGCCCCAGACCGTCTTGACCGTCGACGACGAACCGTCGCTGACCGAACTGTACGCCGCGTGGTTAGCCGACGCGTACGAGGTGCGGCAGGCGAACGACGCCGCGGCGGCACTCGACGCCGTCGCGTCGGACTTCGACCCCGACGTCGTCCTCCTCGACCGACAGATGCCGGAGACTACCGGCGACGAACTGCTCGATACTCTCCGCACCGAGGGCGTCGACTGCCCGGTGGTGATGGTGACGGCGGTGGACCCCGAGTTCGACGTCGTCTCGATGCCGTTCGACGACTACCTCGTGAAACCGGTCGGCCGCGACGAGGTGACGCGGACCGTCGAGGCGTCGCTGACGCGCGAGACGTACGACGAACAGGTGCGCGACTACTTCGCGCTCGCTCGAAAGCGGGCCGTACTGGAGGCGTCGACGGCCGTCACGGAGGTACACGACCACCCCGCGTATCGGGAGTTACGGCGCGAACTCGACCGGGTCTCGCGGACCGCCGACCGGACCCGCGACGACCTGCTACGCCGGGAGCGACCGTTCGAGCATGACTGACGACGGCCGGTCCGCGTTCCACCGCCTCCTCCCGCGCCGGATACGGCGCAGTTACGCCGCGACGTTCGCCTTCGTCCTCGTCGGCGTCACGTTCTGTATCGTGCTCGTCGGCGGGGTGACGTACGTCCACGCCGGCGACGTCCTCGAACGGGACACCCAGCAGCAGGTGGTGACGAACGCGGAGATACAGGCGAACCAACTCGACGAGTGGGTGCGGCGGATGCGCGTGACGCTTCGCTCGACGGCGGAGTCGGCCGCGTTCCAGTCGGGCGACCGGGGGGAGATAGCCGTCTACCTCTGGGAAGTCGTCGAACGCGACGACGACGTGGCCGCCGCCTACTACGTGGACACGACGAACCACACGGTGCTGTCGAACGCCGGGTCGGCCGAGGTGTCGAGCGCCGTCTCGGTCACGACGGGCCGCGGCCGCGAGGCGTTCGTCGCCGCCGCCCGCGAGTCCTCGGGCGCGTCGGACGTGGTCGTCTCCGACCCGTTCCGCCCGACGCCCGACGGAGCGCCCGTCGTCCTGTTCGCGACGGCCGTCCCCAACACCGACGGCTCCCGGGCCGTCGTCGCCGTCGTGGACCTCGTGGAGGCGTCCGACCGGCACCTGCACCACACCGACGACGGCACGTTCGTCGTCCGCAACGACGCGGGCACCGTGGTCATGTCGCAGGACGAGTCGCGGATTCTCACCGCGGACGAACTGGCGACGGAGACGCTCACCGGCGCTCGCGGCCACGCGGCCACGACGCTCGACGGGCGGCCGACGGAGGTGGGGTACGCCGCACTCGACGCCCGCCCGTGGACCGTCACGTCGCGCGTCCCGGCGGCGACGGCGTACGCGCTTCGCGGCGACATCCTCGCCGGTCTCGGCAGCATCCTCGCGGCCGTCCTCGTCGGTGCCGGCCTCATCGCCGTCACCCTCGGGCGCGACACGACACGCTCGGTCCGGACGCTCGCCGAACGCGCGCGGCGACTCACGGCGGGCGAGTTGGACGACCCGGTACGGACGGACCGCGAAGACGAGTTCGGCCACCTGTTCTCCGCGTTCGAGGCGATGCGGCAGTCGCTCAGGGCGCGCATCCGCGAGGCGGAAACCGCGCGTGAGGCCGCCGAAGACGCGCGGCGCGAAGCCCTCGAAGCGAAGGCGGAGTCCGAGGCGTTCAGCCGGCACCTCGAACGCACGGCCGCCGCGTACGGCGACGTGATGGCGTCGTGCGCGTCGGGTGACCTCGCGTCCCGCCTCGACCCCGACGACCGGAGCGAGGCGATGCGCACGGTCGCCGTCTCGTTCAACGCGATGATGGACGACGTGCAGGAACGCAACGAGCAACTGGCGACCATCTCGCACGTCCTCAGCCACGACCTGCGGAACCCGCTGAACGTCGCCACCGGCCGCGCGAACCTCCTCGCGGAGGACGTCGACTCGCCACACGTCGGACCGCTCTGCGACGCACTCGACCGCATCGACACCATCATCGACGACGCCGTGGTCCTCGCTCTGCACTCGAACGTCGAGGAGACGATACCCGTCGACCTCCGCGCGCGGGCCACGTCGGCGTGGGCGCTCGTCGAGACGGAGGCGGCGACGCTCACGGTGACCGAGACGACCACGTTCGACGCCGACCGCGACCTCCTGAGCCACGTGTTCGAGAACCTGTTTCGGAACTCGGTCGAGCACGGCGCTCGACGTGCCTCCGGTCGCTCCGCTCCCGGAGACAGCGTGGAGCACGGCGCCAGGAGCGACCGGACGGCGTCCGGCGACGACCCACCACCGGACGCCGGCGTCCACGTCCGCGTCGGACCGCTGGCAGACGCCCGCGGCTTCTACGTCGAGGACGACGGCGACGGCATCCCGCCGGCGGACAGAGACGCCGTCCTCGCGGCCGGGTACACGACGAACCGCGAGAACGGGGGGACCGGGTTCGGCCTCAGCATCGTCAAGACCGTCGCCGACGCCCACGACTGGACCGTGACCGTCACCGAGAGCGAGACGGGCGGCGCGCGCTTCGAGGTGGGCGTCGAACCGCAGTCGGAGCGCGAGTGTGCCACGGCCGACGCGCCGACGGAGGTCTGACGTGCGGGGCAGTTCTTCGCGACCGGCCGCGTCGCGTCGGGCGGTGCTGCGGTCGCTCGGGGTCTGTACCGCCGCCGTCGGCGGGTGCCTCGGCTCCCCGAGGGGGAAGCAGACGGGGACGACGGACGCGGTGTCGTCGTCTCGACTCTCCGGGACCGTTCGCATCGCCGGGAGCAGCACCGTCTACCCGCTGACGCTCGAACTCGGCAACCGGTTCACCGAGGCGCATCCGGGCGTCGACGTGTCGCTCTCCTCGACGGGCACGGGCGACGGCTTCGCGAACTTCTTCTGTGCCGGGCGGACCGACCTCAACGACGCGAGTCGGGCGATTCGCGACGACGAACGGGCGGCCTGCGCCGCGGCGGGCGTCGAACCGCTCCGGTTCCAGGTCGCGACGGACGCCCTGACCGTCGTCGTGAACGAGGGCGCCGACTGGGTGTCCTGCGTGACGCTGTCGGAACTGGCGAGCGTGTGGCGCGAGGGCGGCGCGGACCGGTGGCGGGACGTGCGCCCCGCGTGGCCCGACGAACCCATCGAACTCCACGGCCCGACGTCGGCGTCGGGGACGCTCGACTACTTCTCGGAGGCGGTGCTCGGCGACCGCTCGCACCGGACCGACTACGCCGGCACCGAACAGGACGAGACCGTCGTCGAGGCGGTCCGTCGGTCGCGCTACGCGATGGGTTACTTCGGCTTCGCCTACTACGTCCGCAACCGCGACGCCGTGCGCGCACTCGCCACCGCGGCGGGCGGCGGCGCGTGCGTCCGGCCGTCGTTCGAGTCCGCGCGGACCGGGCGGTACGTCCCCCTCTCCCGTCCGCTGTACGTCTACGTCGACCGGGCGGCGCTCTCTCGGCGCGTCGTTCGCGAGTTCGTCGCCTACTACCTCGACCACGTCACCGGCGACGTCGTCCGCGACGTGGGGTACGTCCCCCTCTCCGAACGGACGGCCCGGCGGAACCGCGAGCGCCTGCGAAGCGCCGTCTCCGAAGTCGTCTGACCGCCGGGGCGCCCGGCGAGTCACGCTCTTTTTATCCGCAGACGCGTTAGCTTCCGCTCATGGCGAAGGTCAGTATCGGGCTCCGTGGGTGGCGCTTCGACGAGGACGAGGTGTTCACCGACGAGGGGGAGTTCCGCCCCCTCGACGAGGTTCCGGACGACACGCGACGACGACTCATCCGACTCACCTACCTGCAGGGCAAGCCGTGCGACGCCTGCTACCTGATTCACGGCGAGGCGGAGAAGAAGCGCTGCAACCCGGCCGAGTTCGTCTACGGCGAACCGATGGAGGAGGTGCTCCTCTGCGCCGACCACGAGGCCGACTTCCTCTACTGGTACCGCGAGGCCGGCGGCTCCGACCACCGGGGCGAGGAGACGTTCCGCGACGAGTTCCACGAGTGGTTCGCCGCGGGCGAACGCGCCCCCGAGGGGTACGGCGGACTCGACCACGTCGACACGGGGACGGACGAACTGCCGACGCCGCCGGACCCCGCGGAACTGAACCGTCGGCTGAACGAGAACTACGAGGGCAAGCGCAAGCGCATCGACCTCCGCACCGGAGAGATACGGTACGAGGAGTGGGACGAACGGCGCGGCGACGACGAGGACGACGAGGACGCCGTCGACGACGTGGGTGACCTCGACCTCGGGCAGGACTACCCGACGAAGTGATGGCGCGCCGATTCACCCCCGTCGTCGTCGTGGTCGAACCCGAGACGCCGGGCAACGTGGGGACCATCGCCCGCGCGATGAAGAACTTCGGGCTGTCCGACCTCAAACTCGTGAACCCGCCGCCGCTGGAACCCGACGGCGAGGCGTACGGCTTCGCCGGACACGCCCGCGAGGACGTCCTCCCGAACGCCGAGGAGGTGACGTTCGAGGAGGTGGTCTCGGAGTACCACACCGTCGCGACGACGGCCATCACGAACGAGGACAGCCGAAAGCACGTCCGCTTCCCGTTCAAGACGCCCGCCGAGGTGCGCGAGAGTCTGGAGACGGTGGACACGAAGACGGCCCTCGTCTTCGGCCGCGAGGGTCGCGGCCTCAACAACGACGAACTCGCGCGGATGGACGAGGTGTGTTCCATCCCGGCGAGCGACGACTACCCCGTGTTGAACCTCGGACAGGCCGCGACGGTGCTGCTGTACGAACTCCGGTCGCTCACCGTCGCGGAGACGCAACTCCCCGACGTGGAACGCGAACGGGCCGAGGAGTCCGAGATAGAGCGCTTCTACGACAACTTCGAGTCGTTCGTCGAGCGCGTCGAACACCGCGACCACAAGCGCCCGAAGACGCTGCGGATGATGCGCCGCCTCGTCGGCCGGGCGCATCCGACCGACCGGGAGATAACGACGCTGACCGGCCTGTTCCGCCGAGCGTCGAACCGCATCGACCGGTTCGAGGACGAGACGCGCGACTGACCCCCGCCCGATTCTTCGACCCCCGAGTTCCGGCACTTCCCTCTGGCCGAAATATTGATATGTTCGATAATCCAACGTGACGCCGAACACAAGCGCCCCCCGTCCCGACGGTGAGAGTCGTCCGACGGCGGGAGTCCGTTCGACACCATGCCCGACACAGAGGCGTTCGCCGAACGTGAGGCGACCGGCGCCATCGTTCTCGACGCCGACAGCACCGTTCTGTACCTGAGCGCCGCCCTCTCCCGCGAGTGCGGCCACGGAGCGTCGGCGATGGTCGGTGACGACGTCCGGAAGTACGTCCACCCCGACGACCGAGCGCGGTTCTCGTCGTTCGCCCGAACGTCCGACGACTGCCACCCGTTCCGGTACCGACTCCGCCACGCCGACGGGTCGTGGGTCTGGTTCGAGGCCACCGGCTGTCGTCGACTCGGCGACGACTGCGTCGTCAGGTCGAGGGCCGTCACCTCCCTCGACGGCCCGGCCCGGACGCTCGAACGGTTCGAGACCCTCCTCGAATCTCTCGACGACGCCGTCTACGCCATCGACTCGGAGGGGACGCTCGTCTACGTCAACGAGCGGTACGCGGCGATGAAGGGCGTCGAACGCGAGGCGATACTCGGAACCGATGTCTACAGTTGGGCGGACGGCGAAGCGATCGAGCGGATACGGGCGGCGCGCCGAGAGATGAACGCCCGCGGCGAGAGCGTCGGAACGGTCGAGTTCGGCTTCTCGACCGTCGACGGCGGGACCGTCCCGGTCGAGATGCGGTTCAGCACCGTCTCCGGGCCGGGCGCAGACCTCGAACGGGTCGGCGTCCTCCGTGACGTGACCGAGCGGAAGGCCCGAGAACGAGCCCTTCGTCGGAAGAACGAGCGCTTAGAGGAGTTCGCCAGCGTCGTCTCCCACGACCTGCGGAACCCGCTGAACGTCGCCGAAGGGTGGCTGGAGCAGGTCCGCGCCGAGTGCGGCGGCGACGGAGACGACGCCGTCGACCGCGTCGCGGCGGCGCACGACCGGATGGGAGCGCTGATAGACGACCTCCTGACGCTGGCGCGCGAGGGGCGCGACGTGGACGACCCCGACGCCGTCGACCTCGCGGCGGCGCTTCGCCGGGCGTGGGAGACGGTCGAGACGGACGACGCGACGCTCGTCGTCGACGCCGAAGGCGTCGTCCGGGCCGACGAGTCGCGCCTCCGCCAACTGCTCGAGAACCTCGTTCGCAACGCCGTGGAACACGCGGGACCCGACGCGACGGTCACGTTGGGGGACCTCGAAGACGGCTTCTTCGTCGAGGACGACGGGCCCGGAATCCCGGTCGAGATGCGCGAGAAGGTGTTCGACCTCGGCTACTCGACGGCGACCGACGGAACGGGATTCGGCCTCGGAATCGTCGAAGAGATAGCCGAGGCACACGGCTGGACGGTGTGCGTCGCGGAGGGGACCGCGGGCGGCGCGCGGTTCGAGATTACCGGCGTCGACGCCGCGACTGAGGCGGAAGCCGCGGAGTGACGCGGGAGCGACTCACTCCTCCCCGTCGCCGTCGCGCCGCCCGAACATCGTCAGCGCGACCATCGAACAGACCACCTCGCCGCCGGCGTCTCCGTCGCTCTCGCCGTTCTCGCCGCCGTCCGCACCGTCGCGCACCACCTCGATTCGACTCTCGACGAGGCCGCGGTCCGGTCGTTCGGCCTCCTTCGACAGCACTTCGAGTCGGAGCGACAGCGTGTCGCCGGGACGGACCGGGCGTCGCCAGCGCAGTTCGTCGACGCCTTTCGCGCCGAGCGACGCCGTCTCCGAGAGGAACTCGTCGACGAGCATCCGCATCATCATCGCCGTGGTGTGCCAGCCGCTGGCGATGAGGCCGCCGTACATCGACTCCTCGCGCGCCCGGTCCGGGTCGGTGTGGAACCACTGCGGGTCGTACTGCTCGGCGAACGTCAGAACCTCCTCCTCGGTCACGTCGTACCGGCCGAACTCCTCGACCGAACCCACGGTGAAGTCCTCGAAGAACCTCGTCATACGACGCGAGTCGGGTCGTCGGACAATGAGACTGTGGGTCCCGGAGACGCGTTCGGGGGGCGGACGAATCGTTTTGCCGCTGGCCGGCGTAGGTCGGGCCGATGTCCGCGCCCACCCGGTCGCTCGGGACTCGACTCGTGATGGCGTTCGTGGGCGTCGTCGTCTTCGCCTTCTACGCCCTCCTCGCGTACGGGAGTTACGTCGCGCTCTCGCTCCTGTGGCGACTGCGGTTCGACCCGGTGACGACGCTCCTGCTCGTCGTCGGTCTCACGCTCGCGTTCGGCTATCTGGGGCTCCGCGTCGGCACCGCGCAACTGTACTCCCAACTCGACGCGCGCGAACTCCCGCGAGAGCGAGTGCCCGGCGCGTACCGGATACTGGACCGACTCGTCGAGCGGATGGACCTCGACGCGCCCCCGCGACTGATGGTCGTCTCGCTGCCGGCGCCGAACGCCTTCGCCCTCGACACGACGGGACGCGACACCGTCGTCGTGGACGCGGCGCTGTTCCGACTCCTCGACCGCGATGAGTTCGAGAGCCTGCTGGCGCACGAACTCGCACACCTCGAACGCAGGGACAGCCTCGTCCAGACGCTGGCGTTCAGCGTGCTCCAGACCGTCGTGAGCCTCGTCTACTTCGCCGTCGCGCCCGTCGTCTTCCTCGTCACGGGACTGGCGCTCTCGACGGCGTGGGTCCGCGGCGACCCCGCCTCGTGGCCCCGGACGGTTCCCGGCCGCATCCGCACGCGTCTCGAACGCGCCGCGTCGTTCGTGATGGGACTCGCGATGCTTCTGTCGCGCGCACACTCGCGCAGGCGGGAGTACGCGGCCGACGCGCGGGCGGCCGAGGTGACGGGGCGACCGCTCGCTCTCGCGCGCGCCCTCGAGAAGATAGAGCGGGCGTCGACGACCGAGTTCGAGGTGTTCTCGCCGCTGTGGCTTCACGGCGAAGTCCCCTCCGAGGAGGAACGCCGCGCCCGCGAACTGTTCTCGACGCACCCGCGGACCGAGGAACGCATCGAGCGACTCCGACGCCGGGGCGGCGGAGACGGGGCGCGCCTCTCCTGACGGTCCGACCGGAACGCCCGTCCGGAGGGGCGTCGGAGACCGGGCAGATTCCATACAGTTATATCTGGTGGCAGAACGCACTACGATTCGAGTCCGAGATGAGCACGATACCGGGCGAGATTCGCGTCCTCCACGTGGACGACGACGACGCCTTCGCCGAGTTGGTCGCCACGTACCTCGAACGCGAGGACGACCGCATCGACGTGGTCACCACCACGGCCGTCGCCGACGCAGTCGCGGCACTCGACGACGACGTCGACTGCGTCCTCGCCGACTACGACATGCCCGACCGCACAGGTATCGAGTTTCTCGAAGTCGTCCAGGAGCGGTATCCCGACCTGCCGTTCGTCCTGTTCACCGGCAAGGGGTCCGAGGAGATAGCGAGCGAGGCCATCTCCGCGGGCGTCACCGACTACCTGCAGAAGGGAACCGGGACGGAGCAGTACACGCTCTTGGCGAACCGCATCGTCAACGCCGTCGAGAGCTACCGGTCGCGGCGCGTGCTCGAAGAGCGCAAGCGACGGCTGGAGACGCTCATCGACAACCTCCCCGGGTTCGTCTACCGGTGCGAGAACGACCCCGGGTGGCCGATGGAGTACGTCGAGGGCGACTGCGAGCAACTCACGGGGTACACCGCCGCCGAGTTGGAGTCCGACGACTCGCTGTGGGGCGAGGAGGTACTCCACCCCGACGACAGGGACCGCGCGTGGGACGTGGTCCAGTCGGCGCTGGCGGACGACGGCCAGTTCGAGTTGACCTACCGAATCGTCACCCGGGCAGGCAACATCGAGTGGATGTGGGAACGCGGGCAGGCCATCTACGAGGGGGACGAACTCGTCGCGCTGGAGGGGTTCGTCACCAGCATCACCGACCAGAAGGAGCACCAGCGAGAACTCGAACGGAAGAACCGACGGCTGGACGAGTTCGCCACCATCGTCTCGCACGACCTACGAAACCCGCTCGCCGTCGCGAGCGGCCACACCGAAATCGCCCGCGAGGAGTGCGACAGCGACCACCTCGACCCCGTCGCCGACGCCCACGACCGGATGCGACGGCTCATCGAGGGGCTGTTGGACCTCGCCCGCGACGGCGAGACGACCGTCGAACCGGTCACACTCGCCTCCGCCGCAGAGTACTGCCGACAGAACGTCGGCGGCGTCGGCGAACTCGTCGTCGAAACCGACCGCGTCGTTCGCGCCGACCGGAGCCGACTCCGCCAACTGTTCGAGAACCTGTTTCGGAACTCGGTCGAGCACGGCGCTCGACGTACCTCCGGTCGCTCCGCTCCCGGAGACAGCGTGGAGCACGGCTCCACGGGCAACCGGACGTCGTCCGGTGACAGCGTGGAACACGGGTCCACGAGCAGTCGCCCAGAGGCCGACGACACCGCAGGCGACTTCGACCCCCCGACCATCACCGTCGGGGACGTCGACGGCGGGTTCTTCGTCGCCGACGACGGCCGGGGAATCGACGCCGACGCGGGGGACGTGTTCACGCCGGGCTACTCGACGAACCGGGGCGGGACGGGTCTCGGGTTGGCCATCGTCCGGCGAGTCGCGGAAGACCACGGGTGGGAGGTGACCCTGACCGACGGCGCGGACGGCGGGGCGCGGTTCGAGTTCACCGGCGTGGAGTTCGCCGACGGCGACGGTGACGGTGACTAGCTTCTTGCCGCGTCGGCGAGATGGCTCGACCGATGCCTCCACAGGAAGGTGACACGCACGTCGTCGAGCGCTCGTTCTCGCCGGAGACGGTTCGGCAGTTCGCCGACCTGTCCGGCGACGACCAACCCCGGCACACCGAACCCGACCCGGACGGGCGGTTGCTCGTCCACGGTCTGCTGACGGCCACGCTGCCGACGGAAGTCGGCGGCGAACTCGGCGTCCTCGGCCGGACGTTCGAGTTCGAGTTCCACCGGCCGGTGTACACCGGACAGACCGTCCGCTGTGCGTGCGTGGTCGAAGCCGTCGAGGAGACGGACGACCGGTACGACCTCACGGTCGGCGTGACGTGCACGCGCGACGGCGACGTGGTGATGACCGGGTCGGTGACGGGTATCGTCGAGGGGTAGTCGAACGGAAAGCAGGAAGGAGAACGAGAACGGAACCGAGAGCCTCAGGCGCGCTTCTGTATCTCTTCGCGGAGCACGCTGCTGACGACTTCGCCGTCGGCCTTCCCGCGTAGTGCGCCCATCGCCTCGCCCATCAGCGCGGAGAACGCGCCCATGCCCTGTTCGTCGACCTGGTCGGCGTTGCGTTCGACGACGTCGGTCACGGCGTCTCGCACCTCCGCCTCGGAGACGCCGGAGAGGCCGGCCGCCTCGACGGCTTCCTCGGCCGACAGCGACGGGTCCTCGGCGACGGCGGTCAGCACGTCGTTGACTCCCTCCTTCGCCAACTCGCCGTCCTCGACGAGGTGCATCAGGTCGAGGAGGTGGTCCTCCGAGAGGTTCTCGACGGCCACGTCGTCGCGGCGCAGTTCGGTCAGCGTCGACTCGAGCAGTCCGGCGGCGAACGTGGCGTCGATGCCCTCGTCGGTCGCCCGTTCGAAGAGCGGCATCCGGCGGCCGTAGGCGACCTGTTCGGCGAGGCCGGCGTCGAGACCGAACGCCGACTGGTAGCGCTCGACCTTCTCGGTGAGGAGTTCGGGCGTCTCCACGTCCGAGGGGTCGAGTTCGACGGGCGGCACGTCCGTCTCGGGGTACATCCGCGCCGCGCCGGGGAGGGGACGGAGGTAGCGCGTGGTGCCGTCCTCGTTCGCGCCGCGCGTCTCCTCGGGCACGCCCGCGAGGGCCGTCTCGGCGCGTTCCGCCACGGCGTCGATGGCGAGTTCGGCCGTCTCGGGGTCGGTGGCGACGATTGCGACGGCGTCCTCCTCGCCCGCGCCGACGGCGTCGCGGAGGGCGGCGACTTCCTCGTCGGTGACGCCGTAGGCGGGCAGTTCGTCGGTGTGGAAGATGCCGCCCGCGCCGTGTCGCTTGGCGTGGTCGGAGAACTCCGTCCCGAGGCGGCGGTCGGGCTGAATCTCCCGCCCGACGAGGCCGTCGAAGCCGAACAGGGGGACGGCCTGCACGACGCCGCCCGCGGAGAGGGCACCGCCGACGACGCCGCTGTCGGTGTCCTCGAACACGTCGGTCACGTCCCGCGTCTCGCCGACGGCGGCGTCTCTGGCTTCGAGTTCGTCGCGGATTTCGAGCAGTTCGACCTGTCGGCCCACCTCGTTGCGGACGATGTCGTCGATGGCGTCCAGCGCCTGCACGCCCTTTATCTCCACGCGCGCGCCGTCGGCGATGGAGACGTTCACGTCCTGTCGGATGGTGCCGAGGCCGCGCTTGACCTTCCCCGTCGAGCGCAGGAGCATCCCGATGGTCTCGGCGGCCTCGCGCGCCTGTTCGGGCGAGGAGATGTCCGGTCGGGTGCCGATTTCGACGAGGGGGATGCCGAGTCGGTCCAGCGAGAAGGTGACGCCGCCGTCGCGTTCCTCGACGCGTTGGGCGGACTCCTCCTCCAGCATCAGGTCCTCGACGCCGACGGGACCGTCGCTGGTCTGAATCTCGCCGTTCTGGGCGACCAGCGAGGAGCGCTGGAACCCCGAGGTGTTCGACCCGTCGATGACGAGTTTGCGCATCACGTGCGCCTGGTCGACGGCGTCCATGTCGAGCAGGGAGGCGATCTGCATCACCACGTCGCGCGCCTCCTCGTCGAGTCGGTGCGGCGGTTCGTCGTCCTCTTCGACCAGACAGGTCGTGTCGTAGGCGAGATACTCGAACTCGCGTTCGACGCGGCTCTCCTCTAGGGCCGCCTCGTCGAGTTCGCCGAGTTCGCTCTTCGTCGGGTGCAGAAAGCGGACGAACGTCCGTTCGGCGTCTTCGGGCTCGCGAATGTCGGTCGGACAGCCGCAGAACAGCTTCGTCGCGGTGTCGAGTTGCTGGTGAATCTCCAGCCCCGCGACGAGTCCGAGGTCCTCGTAGTCGTACGCGCTCATTGGTTGCCCATGCGAGTCGGGGGAGTAAAAAGGATTCACAACGGCGGCCGTCCTCCTCACTCGGCAATCACCCGCGAGAGCCGACGACCACCGGGACGACGACGGGGGGACGCGATGACCGGGTCGCGCGTGCCCGCCCGGGTCGCGGCGTCCACCGCCCGCGGGGCGAAAATCTATCCCGCTCGTTCAGAGGCGACGCAGTCCCTCACCGATGCCGGTCGCCTCGTTGCACTCGGGGCACTCGTAGTGCCAGCCGTCGTTCGTCGCTTTGCCCTCGGGGAACGTCTCGCCACAGCTTCGACATTCCAACAGGTCTCGGCCCCGGTCACGCTGGTACTGCAGGCTCGCCATAGTCGGAGATTCTACGGATTCAGGCATGAAAATACCGATTTTCTACGGAGTTCGTGACTGTTCCCCACGGACGCGTCGCCGTCTCTCGATTGTCGCCTAGCGATTCACGAAACAAACTATCGAGACGGCGTCGGCGTCGTCGCCGTCGCCGTGGAGCGTCCGGTCGTCGCGGACGGTCCGGTCGCCGTCGTCGACTCAGTCGTCGCCGAGGATGCCGCGGTGCGTCATCTTCTCGGGGTCCAGCACCTCGTCGGCCTCCTCCTCGGTGAGGTAGCCCTTCTCGAGGACGACTTCGCGGACGGTCTTGCCCTCTTTCAGCGCCGCCTTCGCCACCTCGCTGGCCTTGTCGTAGCCGATGGTGGGGTTCAGCGCCGTCGCCAGCGCCATCGAGCGCTCGACCTGTTCCTCGCAGACGTCCTCGTTGGCCTCCAGCTTTCGGACGAACTTCGTCCCGAACGTCTCGGCGGCGTTCGACAACATCTCGGCCGATTCGAGGAAGTTGTGCGCGAGGACGGGCTTGTAGAGGTTGAGGTCGATCTGACCCTCGGCGGCGCCGGCGGAGACGGCGGCGTCGTTGCCGACGACCTGCTTGTGGACCTGATTGACCGCCTCGGCGACGACGGGGTTTATCTTCCCCGGCATGATGGAACTGCCCGGCTGGTTCTCGGGTTGCTCTATCTCGCCGAGCCCGTTGCGGGGGCCGGAGGCGAGGAGACGCAGGTCGTTCGCTATCTTGTTCAGCGACCCCGCGACGGTGCGAAGCGCGCCGTGGGCTTCGCTCATCGCGTCGTGGGCGGCCTGCGCCTCGAAGTGGTCGTCGGCCTCGCGGAACTCGACGCCCGTCTCCTCGGAGATGTACGCCGCGGCCTTCTCGGGGAACTCGGGGTGAGTGTTCAGGCCCGTCCCGACGGCGGTGCCGCCGAGGGCGAGTTCCGAGAGGTGCTCGCGCGTGTTGTCGAGGCGGGCGAGACCCTTCTCGACCTGCGTTCGGTAGCCGCCGAACTCCTGCCCGAGAGTGACGGGCGTCGCGTCCTGCAGGTGGGTCCGACCCGTCTTGACGACGCCGGCGAACTCGTCCTCTTTCGCTTCGAGCGCTTCCCGGAGCGTGTCGAGTGCGGGCAGGAGGTCCTTCTCGACGGCTTCGAGCGCCGAGACGTGCATCGCGGTCGGAATCACGTCGTTCGAGGACTGGCCGTAGTTGACGTGGTCGTTCGGGTGGACCACTCGGTCGCCGATATCCTCGCCCAGCAGTTCCGCGGCGCGGTTGGCGATGACCTCGTTGGCGTTCATGTTCGAGGAGGTGCCCGACCCCGTCTGGAACACGTCCACCGGGAACTGGTCGTCGTGGTCGCCGGCGATGACCTCGTCCGCCGCCTCGACGATGGCGTCGGCCTTCTCCTCCTCGACGAGTCCGAGTTCGCGGTTCGCCTGCGCGGCCCCCTTCTTCACCACGCCCAGCGCCCGGATGAACCGGCGACTGAACGTGATACCCGAGATGGGGAAGTTCTCCACGGCGCGCTGGGTCTGTGCCCCCCAGTACGCGTCCGCGGGCACCTGCATCTCACCGAGACTGTCCCGTTCGGTACGGAAGTCCTCGCTCATATCTCGGGCGACGGCGGCGGTCCGCGTAAAACCCGTTGGTCCGCCTCTCCCACGGCCGCACCAACGTATCGTGAACTATCTCCCCACACGTTTGCGGCCGTTCGCGAATAGTCCCTTAATATACCGTAGAGAGTAGTAAAATGAACGTCTCTGCGCCCGGATTTTGAATGTAACGCAGATTACTAATTACTGGTGTAGTGCGATGCCGTCTTCTAATCGTATACCATAATGTATCTTTATTATAGTTATTCACTCGAACCCGTGTAAACTATCTACAAAGATTTAAGTAAATCGTGTAGGATATTACACCCGCAACTGTCAGCGGTCAATTACCATGAAAGACGAAACCAACCAAGACGGTGTCTCTCGGCGGACGTATCTTCGCCTCAGCGGTCTCGCAAGCGCAGGAATGGCAGGGCTCGCGGGCTGTTCCGGCGGCGGGGGCGAGACGACGACGGCCGAGCAGACGGAGACGGAGGCCTCCGGCGGCAGCACGGGGACCGAGGAGACCGAGGCCGAGACGGAGACGAGCGGCGGCAGCGGGAACGCGCTCGAACTCGTCCACTGGTGGACGGCCGGTGGGGAGAAGGACGCGCTCGACGCGCTCCTCGAAGGGTTCAGCGAGGAGTACCCCGACGTCTCGATAAACAACAACCCGGCGCCGGGCGGCGCGGGGTCGGCGCTCGACACGGTCATCAAGAACCGCGTGCTCAACCAGAACCCCCCGAGCACGTTCCAAATCTGGCCGGGCAAGGCGCTCACGCAGTACGTCGAGGGCGACGTCCTCAACGACATCGGCGACTCCGTCTGGAGTCAGGAGATGCGCGACGCCTACCGACAGGGCGTCCAGAACCTCGCCCAGCCGGCCGGGAACTACGTCGCGGTGCCGCTCAACATCCACCGCCTCAACAACCTGTTCTACAACGCGGCGGTTCTCGAGGATGCGGGCGTCGACCCCGCGAGCATCTCGGACCCCGGTGCGCTCACCGACGCGCTCGAAACCGTCGCGAGCGAGACGGACGCGGTGCCGATGGCCCATCAGGTGCAGTCGCCGTGGTCGTCGGTTCAGCTGTGGGAGACCATCTTCCTCGGCTACAACGGCGCCGACACGTACAACGCGGCCATCGTCGAGGGGAACATCGGCGACCACGAGGACGCGGTCAAGGAGTCCCTGCAGACGCTGAAGGACTACCACGAGTACTTCAACGGGGACGCGGGCTCGGTCACGTGGGACCAGGCGAACAGCAAGGTGGTCAACGGCAACGCGGCGTTCATCCACCAGGGCGACTGGGCGGCCGGCCAGTACAAGTCGGCATCCGACTTCGAGTACGACTCCGACTGGGGGATGACCGCGTTCCCGGGCACCGAGGGGATGTACTCCGTCGTCACGGACTCGTTCGTCTTCCCGAAGAACAACCCGTCGCCCGAGGCGACGCGGAAGTTCCTCAGCTACTGCGGCACCGTCGACGCCCAAGAGCGGTTCAACCCCGTCAAGGGGTCCATCCCGCCGCGGACCGACGTGCCGACGGACGCCTTCGGCCCATTCCTCTCCTCGCAGATAGAGGAGTTCAAGAACTCCGACGCCCAGCCGCCGACCATCGCGCACGGGACGGCGGTCACGCCGGACGTCCACGGCAACATCGACGAAGCGTTCGCCAGCTTCAACGAGCAGTGGAACGTCGACGGGGCGTACAACGCCCTCGTGAACGCCTTCCCCAACTGACGGGGTCTCACGCATGCTTCACTCCATCTTTCGACGACTCGTGAGCCTCGGGTGGGGCGACGAGGGCGACGACGAACTGCGCACGGACGGCGGCACCGCGACGGCGACGGCGTCCGCCTCGACTGGGCAGTCCAACCGGTCGTGGCGCGACAGCGAGTTCGTCCGGTCGCTCCCGTTCTGGCTCCCGCCGGCGCTGCTCATGGGACTGTTCGTCTACGGAGCCATCGGCTGGAACGCCGTCATCTCGCTGACCGAGTGGTCCGGGTTCGGCAGTCCGGACTACGGCGACCTGGACTTCTCGATGTACGCGCAGATGCTCGGCGACCCGACGTTCGTCGCCGCCGCGCGCAACACCGTCGTGTTGCTCGTGGTGTTCACGGTTGCGTCGCTCGTCGTCGGCCTCCTGTTGGCCATCCTCGTGGACCGCGGTATCCGGTTCGAGAACACGTTCCGAACCGTCTACCTCCTGCCGATGAGCCTCTCGTTCGTCGTGACGGCCATCTTCTGGGCGTGGATGTACAACCCCGAAATCGGCCTCATCAACGTCGTCCTCCGCGGGACGGGCCTCGGCTTCCTCGCGAACGACTGGATAAGCGACCCGCAGACCAAACTCGGCGCGGTCATCTTCGCGCTGATGTGGCAGTTCAGCGGCTACTGCATGGTCGTGTACCTCGCCGGCCTGCGCGCCATCCCCTCGGACCAGTTCGAGGCGGCGCGCATCGACGGCGCGTCCACGGTGCGGA
The DNA here is from genome assembly GCF_900112175.1 of Halogeometricum rufum. Classification (NCBI taxonomy): domain Archaea; kingdom Methanobacteriati; phylum Methanobacteriota; class Halobacteria; order Halobacteriales; family Haloferacaceae; genus Halogeometricum; species Halogeometricum rufum. The sequence goes on from NZ_FOYT01000002.1 coordinate 46,620, forward strand.
TGTACTGGCGCGTCGTCATCCCGCAACTGCGCGCCTCCACCATGAGCGCCGCCGTCGTGCTGATGGTGTTCGCGCTGAAGGCGTTCGACTTCCTGTTCGTCATGTTCGGCGACACGCCCGGCCCCTCGACGGACATCCTCGCGACGATGATGTTCCGCGAGGCGTTCAGTTCCTCGAACTGGGCGTACGGCGCCGCCATCGCCACGGTGCTGTTCCTCTTGGCGCTGGTGGTCATCGGTCCGTACCTCTACGTGCAGTACCAGCGGGGTGACCTATGAGCCTCGCCGACGACGTGCGTTCGAGCGCGCTCGGTCGGTACGCGCTGTACGCCGTCCTCCTCGCGATGGCGGCGTTCTACCTCGCACCGCTTGAGAGCGGCCTGATGACGTCCATCAAGACGCAGGACGCGTTCTTCCGGACGACGCCGTTCGTCCCGCCGTTCGGCGACGGCTTCACGCTCGACGCGTGGGCCGAGGCGTGGGCGCAGATGCAGGGGCCGCTATCGGACTTCTCCGGCGCGCTGTACAACAGCGCGTTCGTCGCCATCCCGGCGACGGTGCTGTCGGGGCTCATCGGCTCCGTCGCGGCGTACGGACTCACGAACCTCGACTGGCGCGGGCAGGCGGGCGTGCTGATGCTGTTCGTCGCGGGGATGTTCGTCCCCTACCAGTCCGTGCTCGTCCCGCTGACGCGCTTTTGGACCATCGTCGGCCTGCAGAACTACCTCGCGGGCGTGCCGTTCCTCGCCCAGCGCGTCGGACTCATCGAACTAATCGTCACGCACACCGCGTACGGGATTCCCATCTGCACCATCCTGTTCCGGTCGTACTACGCGAGTTTCGACGACTCGATGCTGGAGGCGGCGCGCATCGACGGCGCGACGTTCTCGCGCATCTACCGCCGCATCGTCTTCCCCCTCTCGAAGCCGATGTTCGCGGTGGTGCTCATCTACCAGTTCACGCAGGTGTGGAACGACTTCCTGTTCGCCCTCGTGCTGGTGTCGTCGCCGACGAGCGAAGTCGCGACGATAGCGCTCAACAAACTCCAGGGGTCGATGGTGCAGCAGTACAACGTTCAGATGGCCGCCGCGTTCGTCGCGGCACTCCCGACGCTCCTCGTGTACGTGCTGTTCGGCGAACAGTTCGCCGAGGGCGTGGCAGGTGAAACATAATGGCAGAACTCACACTCGACAACGTCACGAAGGTATTCGACGACGACGGCTCGGAGATAGTCGCGGTAGACGACGTCTCGATAGACATCGCGGACGGGGAGTTCCTCGTCCTGGTCGGCCCGTCCGGGTGCGGCAAGTCGACGACGCTCCGGATGATAGCGGGCCTCGAAACCGTCTCCAGCGGGGACATCACGCTCGGCGGCGACGTTGTGACGGGACAACCGCCGCGCGAACGGGACATCGCGATGGTGTTCCAGTCGTACGCGCTGTACCCGCACATGACCGTCAAGCAGAACATGTCGTTCGGGCTGGAGGAGTCCACCGACATGGCTGACAGCGAGATATCCTCGCTCGTCGAGGATACCGCCGAGATGCTCGGTATCGCCGACTTGCTCGGCCGGAAGCCCGGCGAACTCTCCGGCGGACAACAGCAACGCGTCGCCCTCGGCCGCGCCATCGTGCGCGACCCGAAGGTGTTCCTGATGGACGAACCGCTCTCCAATCTGGACGCCAAACTCCGCTCGCAGATGCGCACGGAACTCCAGCGCCTGCAGGAGGAGTTGGGCGTCACCACCGTCTACGTCACGCACGACCAGACGGAGGCGATGACGATGGGCGACCGCATCGCCATCCTGAACGACGGCGTCCTCCAGCAGGTGGCGACGCCGCTCGAGGCGTACCACCAGCCCGAGAACCTGTTCGTCGCGGGGTTCATCGGCGAACCCTCGATGAACTTCTTCGAGATGGAGGTGCAGGGCGACCGGTTGACCGGCGACCGGTTCGATTACTCGCTGTCGCAGGAGACGCGCGAGGCTGTCGGCGACGCCACACACGTCACGCTCGGCATCCGCCCCGAAGACGTCGAAATCGTCGGCGAGAGCGCCGGCGACCACGACTTCGGCGCGGTGGTGGACGTGGTCGAACCGATGGGCAACGAGAACAACGTCTACCTGTCGTTCGAGACGGACGGCGACGCCGACGTGGTGGCGACGATAGACGGGATGCGTAGCCTCGACGCCGGGCAACCGGTCGTCGCGCGCTTCCCCGAGTCGGCGATTCACCTGTTCGACACGCGGACCGGCGCGGCGCTGAAGAACCGGTCGCTCGACGAACTCGAGGAGACCGAACCGCAGTTGTAGCGGGGCGGCCGAACCGTCCGGTTTCGCTCCGCGACCGAACTACTCGCCGGCGGCCTCGTACGCCTCCGGCGTGTAGGTCTTCAGTTCCATCGCGTGGATGTCCGTCGTCATCGACTCGCCGAGCGCGTCGTACACCATCTGGTGCTGCTGGACGAGGCTCTTCCCCTCGAAGGCGGGGGAGACGACGACGGCGGCGAAGTGCGCGTCCTCGTGGTCCTCGTCGGGCACGCGCGGCAGCGTCACCGACGCCTCCGCGCCCTCGATTCCGTCCTCGATGAGGCGTTCGACTTCAGAAGTCTCCATACCCGTCGGTGGGTCGGCGTCGGATAAAAGGCTCCGGGACGGGTCGCGACCGCTGTTATCGAACGTGATTTTCAGACGGACAGTTCTAAATAATTTCACGAATTGGTCTGCGCAAACGTGTCATCCGATAATCTATTCGAGGCGGTTCGACACCGGCTCTCTCGGAGTTACATCGCGAAACTGCTCGCGGCGTTCGTCGCCGCCGTCGTCCTGCTCTCGGTGACCGGCGGCGTCACGTACGTCGCCGTCGCCGAGGAACTCCGCGCGGACGCGCGACACGAGGTGGAAACGCTGAGCGAACAGCAGGCGGTCGAGACGAGCGAGTGGGTCGCGACCCGGTCGCAGACGGCCCGGATGCTCTCGGAGTACCGGGTGTTCGCCCGGAACGACGTCGACGCGGTGTCGTCGTACCTCCGGGAGGAGGTAGACAGGCAGACCGACGACGTGTCCGCCATCCACTACGTAGACCGGTCCGAGGGGGTGATACTCGCCTCTTCGAACGAGTCGATGAACGGTCAGTTCCTCGGCGGCGACGGCGACCTGCCGTTCATGATGGGTGGGCTGACCGACGGCGACGCCGACTCCGTGGCGATGACGGAGGTGTACACGACGAGCGAAGACGTGATAGCGTTCGTCAGTCCCGTCCCGGAACGGCCGACTCGCGCCGTCGTACTCGTCGTCTCGACGGCGGCCGTCGAGTCGGAGTTGCAGACGCCCATCGACGGGAGTTTCTCGCAGGTCGTCGCGCCGGGCGGCGTCGTCCACTTCGACGGGGCGGACCACGCGGACGGTACCGGTGCGACGGACGACGCGGTCGGAGCGCCGTATCCGGTCGACGACGCGCCCGCGGTGCAGGCGGGTCTCGACGGCGAGTCGGGCGTGTACACCGCGGCGGCGAACGCGGCCCTCGGCGAACGGCACCTCGTCGGGTACGCGCCGATACCGGGGACGAAGATGGCCGTCGTGACGCACGCGCCGACGAACGCCGCGTACGGCGTGGTGACCCTCGTCGCGGGCGGGTTCGTCGCGCTCTCTCTCGTCGCCCTCTTCTCGTTGGGCGCGTTCACGGCCGTCATCCACTACCGAACGGCGCGTCCGTTGCGCCACCTCGCGGGGACCGTCGAACGACTCCGCGACGGCGAGTTGGACGCCGACCTCTCGACGGCGCGCCGCGACGAACTCGGACGCGTGTACGAGGGCGTCTCGCACCTCCGAGACGACCTGCGGGACCAGCGACGGGACGCGGAGGCGTACAGCGAACAGATGGTGCGGGCCGCCGAGGGGGACCTGACGGTCCGTCTGGACCCGGACTCGAACTCCGAGGACATGCGGACCGTCGCCGCGGCCTACAACGAGATGATGCGCGAGGTGGCGAAGACGATGCGGACCGTCCGCGCGTTCGGCGACGACGTGACCCGACGCTCGGCCTCCGTGGCCGACGGCGTCGGGGAAGTCGAACGGGCCAGCGAGGAGGTGGCGGAGTCGGTCGAACAGATATCGTCCGGCGCGCGCGAGCAGTCCGAGCGACTCGACTCGCTGACCGACGAGATGGACACGCTGTCGGCGTCGATTCAACAGGTGGCCTCGGCCGCCGCGGAACTCTCGGATCTGTCGGGGGAAGCGGCGACCCGCGGCGAGGAGGGGCGCGAGGCGGCCGGCGAAGCGATGTCGGAGATGGAGGCGGTCGAACGGGAGGCCGAACGCACCGCCGAAGCGATTCGGGAACTCGACGCCCGACTCGACGAGATAAGCGACGTCGTCGAGATGATAACCGACGTCGCGGAGCAGACGAACATCCTCGCGCTGAACGCCTCCATCGAGGCGTCGCGGGCGGGCGAGGCCGGCGAGGGGTTCGCCGTCGTCGCCGAGGAGGTCAAGTCGCTCGCCGAGGAGACGCACGACTCCGCGACGGACATCGCGGACCTCGTCGAAGCGGTCGAGACGCGGCGCGACGAGGTCATCGAGGGCGTCGAACGGATGCGCGAACAGGTCGACGACGGGGCCGACGCCGTGGCGGCGACGCTCGATTCGCTCGACGAGACGGTCGCCAGCATCGAGGCGACGGACGACCGCACCGACGAGATAACGGACGCCGCCGCGGCGCAAGCCGAGGCCGCGGACGAGGTGACCGGAACGGCCGACGAGGTGGCCGGCATCGCCGCGGCGGCGACGGCGGAGGCGGAGAACGTCTCGGCGGCCGCGGAGGAGCAGACGGCCTCGCTCTCCGAGGTCACGCAGAGCACGGCCGAACTGGCCGACGAAGCCTCCGAACTCGGGGAACGGCTGGACGAGTTCGAGGTCGGGGCGGCGGAAGGCGACGCGTCGGCCGACGCCGACCGTCGGCGGCCGGTCGAGGGCGCCGCGACGACGACGGACTCCGAACCGTAACCCCGGCTTCGACCCGGTCGGGTTCGCCGACCCGCTCTTCGATATCACGGGCGAGAACGACACCTACAGTTATGTTCGTTCGGTCCAACTGTTTACTACGCGGTGAGTGGACGATATCGCTCGCCGGCGGCAACGGGTTCGGTCGCGTTCGCCGACCGCTTCTATCGACATCTCTGCGAGCAAATCCGCCGTCCGAGACTCACTGCCGATAACTGGTAACTAAATCATAAGTTCTGGTGAACGGTAGTAAGAGTCGCACACAATGTTCGAAGGTTCGGAAGGCGTCCTCGACTGGGTGACCGGAAGCCTCACGAGGACTCTCAGAACGTTTTTCTTCGCCGTCGTGCTGTTCGGCGGCGGCGTCAGCATCTACACCTATCTCAGTCTGGCCGCGGAGATAGAGCGGCACGCCTCCGAGGAGGCCGCGCGAAGCATCGAAACGGCTCTCGTGACCGACCTCGGCGTCCTCGTCGGCGGGACGACTCTCGCACTCGCCGGCATCGCCCTCTTCTTCGGTCGGCACGTCGTCGCTCCCCTGGAGTCGCTCGAACGCCGCGTCGAGCGCATCCGCGCGGGTGACCTCGACGAACGCGCCGACCTCGGCCGCGACGACGAACTCGGCACCGTCGCCGACTGCATCGACGGCGTCCGCCGGGACCTCAGAGACCAACGCGACGACGCGGAGGCCCACCTCGCGTCGATGCGAGCAGGGGCCGACGGCGACCTGACGGTGCGGATGGACACCGACTGCAGCAGTCGGGACATGCGCCGCATCGCCGAGTCGTTCAACGGGATGATGGACGAGTTGGAGACGACGGTGCTGGCCGTCAGCGGCTTCACTACCGAGGTGGCCGCCCAGAGCGAGGAGGTGGCGTCGAGCGCGACGGAGGTGAACCACGCCAGCCAGGAAGTCGCCGAGTCCGTCGAACAGATCTCGGCCGGCGCGCGCGAGCAGTCCGACAGCGTCGGCACACTCTCCGACGAGGTGGAGACGCTGTCGGCCGCCATCGAACAGGTCGCCGCCGAGTCCGACGAGGTTTCCGACCAGGCCGACGAGGCGTCGAACCGGAGCGAACGCGGGCAGCGCTACGCCGAAGACGCACTCGAGGGCATCGAGGACATCGAGCGACAGACCAGAGAGACGGTGGAGTCGGTGGAGACGCTGGACGAGAAACTGGTCGAAGTGGGCGAGATAACCGACCGCATCTCCGCCATCGCAGAACAGACGAACATCCTCGCGCTGAACGCGAACATCGAGGCCGCCCGCGCGGGCGAGGCCGGCGAGGGCTTCGCCGTCGTCTCCAACGAGGTCAAGTCCCTCGCGGAGGAGACCCAGCAGTTCGCCGGCAACATCTCGGAACTCGTCGAGGACGTCCGCGAGCAACGCGAGGAGGTGACCGACGGTATCGAACGGATGCGCTCGTCGGTCGACGACGGCTCCGACGCCGTTTCGAGCGCGCTCAGAACGCTAGACGACATCGACAAGGCGGTCTCTGAGACGAACGACAGCGTCGCCGAGATATCGACCGTCACCTCCGAACAGGCGTCGGCGGCCCAGGCGGTCAGGTCGATGACCGACGAGGTTGCCAGCGTCGTCGAGGAGACGACCAGCGAGGCCGAGAACGTCTCCGCCGCCGCCGAGGAGCAGGCCGCGTCGCTCGGCGAGGTGACCGACAGCGCGACCCGCCTCGCCCAGCAGGTGGACGCACTGCAGGAACACCTCTCGGAGTTCGACGTGGACCGCTCGGACGGCACCACCGAGGCGATGGACGACGTCCTCGACGACGACTCAGTCGCCGCCGGTGCCACAGACGCCGGGGACGGGGAACGCGTCACCGCGGTCGCGCCGGACGCCACGAGGTAACAGTCCGCACGACGTCGGGCGGTTTCGAGAATCAACTCTGATACTCGGCAGCGAAGTATTTTGAACCGAAACACCTTCGGCGCGAGTAGATGAAGGTCGCCCGACGACTCGACGAACTCCTCCCGGAATCGCTTCGGCGCAACTACCTCGCGAAGTTGGCCCTGCTGTTCGCCGTCGTGACGGTCGGCGTGGTCGCCATCGGCGGGTACACCTACGTCACCGTCGCCGAGGAGGTGAGCGACTCCGCCGAGCGTGACCTCCAGACGACCGCCAACCTCCAGTCCGAACAGCTCTCGGGGTGGGTCACCTCACAGCAGCAGACCGCCCGGATGGTCTCCCGGTACAACGTGTTCCAGACCGCCGAGGACTCCGTCGTCTCGCAGTATCTCAGACGCGAGAAGGCGGTCCTGCCGACGGCCGTGACCGAGGTCCACTACGTGGACACCGAGAACAGGAACATCGTCGCCAGTTCGAACAGCGACGCCGTGGGCACCGACCCGCTCCCCGAGGGCACCGCGTTCGTGGAGGGGTCGATGGAGATGCCCGTCGCCGACCAGGTGTCCTACACGCGCCCGTACCACCGCGACAACAAGACGTTCATGGCGTTCGTCAGCCCGGTACAGCTCAAATCCGACCGCGTGGTGATGGTCGTCGCCGACCTCAGCTACGTCGAACTCACGCTCGACACCGCCACCGAGGGAAGCTTCGCACAGGTCGTCACCGCCGACGGGCGGGTGCAGTTCGACGCCTCCGGCCGCGGGAACTACGGCGACTACGGCGTGGCGAACGCGACGGCCGTGACCGACGGCGCGGCCGGCAACCCCGGCGTCTACGAGGACGGCGCGAACGCGCTGATGGACGAGCGACACCTCGTCGCCTACGCCCCCGTCGCCGGCACCGACTTCGTCACCGTGGTCCACGCGCCGGCCTCGGCGGTGTACAGCGTCGAGAACTCCGTCGCCGGCAAACTCGTGGCCCTGTTGGCCGCCGTCGTCGTCGGCTTCGTCGTCCTCGGCGGTCTCATCCACGGCACCACCGTCTCCCCGCTGTCGAGGCTCGCGAATCGCGTCGAACGCCTGCGCGAGGGCGACCTGAACGTGTCGCTGCCCGGCGGCCGCGTCGACGAGTTCGGCTCCGTCGTGGACGGCGTGGCTGCGCTTCGGGACGACCTGAAAGCCCAGCGTGCGGACGCGCGCCGCTACAGCGACGTGATGAGCGAGGCGGCCGACGGCGACCTGACCGTCCGCATGGACCGCGACTCCGACTCGGCGGACATGCGGACCATCGCCGACGCGTTCAACGAGATGGTCGACGAGTTGGAGACCACCGTCGTCGCACTCACCGCGTTCGGCGAGACGGTGGCCGACCGGAGTTCCGGCGTCGCCGCGGGCGCGTCGGAGGTCAGCGCCGCCAGCGACGAGATAGCGCGGTCGGTCGAGCAGATTTCGGCGGGCGCGCGCGAACAGGCCGACCACCTCGCGGACCTCTCCGAGGAGATGGGCGACCTCTCGGCGTCCGTCGAAGAGGTGTCGGCGACGGCCGACGACTTAGCGACGGGGTCGGCAGAGGTGGCCGACCGCGCCGACGAGGGACGCGAGGCCGCCAACGACGCGCTCACCGGCGTCGAGGCCATCGAGTCGGAGACGCACGAGGCCGTCGCGTCGGTCGAGGAACTGGACGAGGAGATAGCGCGCATCAGCAACGTCACCGGCGTCATCGCCGACCTCGCCGAGCAGACGAACATCCTCGCGCTGAACGCCTCCATCGAGGCGTCGCGGGCGGGCGAGGCCGGCGAGGGGTTCGCCGTCGTCGCCGAGGAGGTGAAACACCTCGCCGAGGAGACGGCGACGTACGCCGAGACCATCGAGGACCACGTCACGACGCTGCAGGACAAGCGCGCGGAGGTCGTCGAGGGTATCGAGGAGATGCGCGAGCAGGTCGAAGCCGGCGCCACGCAGGTCGACGAGGCACTGTCGTCGTTCGACGAGATAGCCGACGAGGTGAGCCAGAACAGCGCGAGCGTCGAGGAAGTCGCGGCCGCGACGGGTCAGCAGGCCGGGACGGCCGAGGACGTGCTGTCGATGGCCGACGAACTCGCGGGTATCGGCGAGGAGACGACCAGCGAGGCCGAGAACGTCTCCGCCGCCGCCGAGGAACAGACCGCCACGCTGGACGAAGTCTCGGACGGCGCGACCCGCCTCGCCGACCAGGCGAGCGACCTGAGCGAACTCCTCGACGAGTTCGACGTCTCCGCCGACGGCGTCGACTTCGAGTCGACGCTCTCCCTCGACGGCGAGACGGCCGCCCGACTGGCCGACGTGGTCGCCGACGGCGCGTCCGACGCGGGCGGCGAGTCCGCCCCGACGCCCGCCGCGTCCGACGACGACTGACCCGAGAGCGGCGACTCGGGAGCCTTTTTGACCGCGAGTCGACAACGAGCCTCCGTGTCAGACCCGACAGACCGCGTCGAACGGCGGGTGTTCGAGGACCACGGCGACGTGGTCGAGGCCATCGGACGGTGCGCCGACGCCGTCGCCGCCGAGTGGGACGAGTCGCCGACGGACGCCGCGTGGACGACCGACCGCGACGCCGTCGTCCCCGCGTTCGAACGGGCACTGGACGCGGCGGGCGTCCTCGCGCACCTCCCGCGCGTCCTCTCGGACCTGGTGACGGCCACCGGACACCCGATGCCCGCCCCGCCCGTCGCCGCCCCGCCGTACGTCGTCGTCACGAGCGAGGGCGTCGTCCTCCGGGCGTCGTTGGGCGAGGAACGACTCGTCGTCTCGTTCGACGCGTTCCGCATCGAACGCGGCGACGACGTGCGGTACGTCCGTCGCGACGACGCGACGGCAGGGGCCGGCACGGGCCGTCAGACGGCGTCCGGCGGCGTGCGCGTGCGCGTCGAACGGCGCTGACGGGCCGCACCGCGCGAACGCCGACGGGGCGTCACATCTGGTAGCGGCGTTCGTCGTCGCGTTGCGGGTACTGGTCCTGTCCGGTCATCTCGTCGTACGTCATCCCCGAGAGGTACTCGTCGTACGTCACGTCGTAGCCCTGCCGGAGGTGGAAGTCGAGCGTCCCCCTGTCGACGGTGGTCTGAAACAGCAGGTGGACCGCCCGGCGGACCAGTTCGTCCACCTCGTCCGTCTCGAACGCCGCCGACAGCATCGCCAACTCGTGTCGCGTCTCTCGGTCGAACGACACCGCCGACTCCTCGTCGAGTTCGGCGTACGCGGCCTCTACGTCTTCGGTGAGTTCGTCGAGTCCCATACCGTCGCCCGAGGCGTGCCGGCGGTAAGGGTTCTCCGACTCGGGCGCGTGCGAATCAGCACCCATAACTTCGCTCCGTCCAACTCCGGGACGATGACCGACGGCCACGCCCCGTCGCCCGACGACGGCGACGCGCCCGCCCTTCCCGACGACTGCGACGCGGTGCGGGACGCCCTCGTCTCGTGGTACGAGGCGGACCACCGCGACTTCCCGTGGCGGCGGACCGACGACCCCTACGAGATTCTCGTGAGCGAGGTGATGAGCCAGCAGACGCAACTCGGCCGCGTCGTCGAGGCGTGGGCGGACTTCCTCGCGGAGTGGCCCACCGCCGCGGCCCTCGCGGCCGCCGACCGGAGCGACGTCGTCTCCTTCTGGAGTTCGCACAGTCTCGGCTACAACAACCGCGCGAAGTACCTGCACGAGGCGGCCCGGCAGGTGACCGAGGAGTTCGACGGCGAGTTCCCGCGGACGCCCGACGAACTGTCCGAACTGATGGGCGTCGGGCCGTACACCGCGAACGCCGTCGCGTCGTTCGCGTTTAACGAGGGCGACGCGGTGGTGGACACGAACGTGAAGCGGGTGCTGCACCGCGCGTTTGACGAAATCCATAATGCGGAGGATCCGGATTACGAAACCCTCGCGAACGCGCTCATGCCGCCTGGAGAGTCGCGTGTGTGGAACAATGCGATCATGGAATTGGGCGGCGTGGCGTGTCAGAAGACGCCGAAGTGTGACGAGGAAGGGTGTCCGTGGCGGAAATGGTGCTACGCGTACGAGACGGGTGACTTTACTGCGCCTGACGTACCGACGCAACCCGAGTTCGAAGGGAGTCGACGGCAGTTCCGAGGTCGGGTCGTTCGTGTGCTTGGTGAATACGACGAACTGATGCTGGACGAGTTAGGGCCGAAAATCCGTGTTGACTACACCCCCGAGGGAAATCATGGACGTGAGTGGCTTCGAGGATTGCTTTCGGACTTATCCGATGATGGGCTCGTCGAAGTTGATGAAGACGACAGCGGTACTTCAGTCCGACTTCAACAATAAACCGGTTCTTAGCCGTGGCGACCCCTGATTGTCGTTTGATATCCTACTCGGAATTTGCTGTCCTCCATTCTCTGAGTCAGAAATAAACGAGGGCAGATAGAGGGCCGCCAATAACAATTCAACGAGAGATACAATCGCACATTTTTATATTGGGGTCGTCCACGTGAGAGACAGAGACTCCCCATGCCATCTGACTCCATCCGGCCCGAGGACTGGTGGTTCAAAAAACAACCACCGGGACAATCTCACAGTCCGGGTCTCCTCCAGAAGAAGACTCTCGACAGAAGCCTCGAAACCTTCGTGAGAGAGGTCCTTCAGAACATCAACGACGCAGGTCTCGACAACGACGAACCCGTAGAGGTCACTTTCCGCCTCCACGAACTCGAAGAGACGAGGAAGAGCTTCGAGGACGCTATCTGTTGGAACTCTCTAATAGAACACGTACGTGCGGCCGCCGAAGAACAAGACGGCCCGGGTCTACAGGACTATGTCGACTACTTGGACGACGGGGGGACGCTACGAGTCCTCGTCGCAGAGGAGAAGAACACGAGCGGTATCCAAGGTGACGAGGTGTCCACAGACGGGGATTACGCTGCACTAGTGAGAGACCCCGGGAGCAGTAACAAGAGCGGAGACACCGGCGGTAGACACGGGTTGGGGAGTTCCGTCCTCTGGGTCGCTAGTGGTCTTCAGACGGTCCTGTTCGACTCGTATCTAAACGAGGAACTTCCCGAACAGGAGTCTCCTCGTCTAGTGGGACGCTCGTTCGTCCCGACGCACCAGACTCCAGACGGTCAGTGGTACGACAACGAAGGGTGGTTCGGTTCTCCGACAGGTCTGGAAGATCCAGACTTAGAACGGCCCGAGTCGATGTGGGCCGACGTCGCAGAGGAGTTGGCCGAAGAACTCTCACTAAGTCGGCCGAACGAGGCGGGGACTAGCACGATGATCGTCGGATTCCGGGACCCGTCAGATCCCTCGATGGAGGATCAACCGTCGCCGTCCGACGTAGCGGACACTTTCGAGCGGACGGCGGCCGATTACTTCTGGCCCGCCATCAGTCGTGGCGACCTCAAGGTCCACCTCAATATGGAGGGTGACGAGCGTCACATCACCGGGGAGACTATCCGAGACCACGACAGCGTCGCACCGTTCATCGAGTGCTACGAGAGCAGGGCAGACGCGTCAAAATCCCTCGGAGGGCCGGGCGACGTCGCGAGCCGAGAGTTCGAGTACGAGATCAGGAGCCGGAAGGACGAAGAAACCCCGAGTGAAGGATCGGTTTCACTCGCTGCACGCCGAGCGTATCCATACGAAGAAGACCGCGTCGGCGAGATCGCTCTCTTCCGTGGTTCGGGGATGGTGGTGCAGTACAAACCCGGTCACCACTTGGGCTTCTCTGAGAAGTTCCACGGAGTACTCGCGTGTGGGAACGCTCGGCCGGTAGGCGACGACGAGCCCACAGACGAGGACAGCGCGATCGACAAGTTCCTCGCGATGGCGGAGCCTCCTGCCCACGACGACTGGGTCGGAGAAAAGAACGACGAACTCAAAGGGACGTACGAGTCGGGATGCGTCAAGTGCGTCAAGCGGTTGAAGAAGGAACTCCTGCGGACTCATCTGTCGAAGCTCCTCTACGGGACTCGCGAACGCTCGGGAGAGTCGATCCGGCCGGACCGAGACATAGTGCCGAAGACCAAACGTTCTCGTGGCCGAGAGACGGAAACGTCGACACCGACAGTCGCTACACCGTTCGATTGGGAAGTGACCGCGTCGAACGTCGACGGGAACCGATGGGCGTTCGAGGGCTGGGTGGAACCGGACGTCGACGAACAGGGAGAGGTCGTCGAATGGAGCGTCACCGTGGAGATGGCAGCGATGTTCGAGGACAACCGCGAAGCGTCCAAGATCCCAGTCGAAGAGATCGACGTCGGTGGAACCAGTAGCGACGGTCGTGTCGAAGACGGCCGTGGAGTGATCGAGGTCGAAGAGAACCCAGAGAAGGCTACCTTCGAGATTCGATCCGAGGCGTTCTCCGACAGTGATCCACGGCTAGGCGACGTCGGGGAGACGAAGTTCAAGATCGTCGACGGCTCGATCGGTATCGAGGAGGTGTCGTCGTGAAAGAGATACGTCTGAACAAGAGCCTGTCGTACCGGACCTATCCGCACAAGTGTGAACCCGGTTCGCTGGACTTCGCTGTGATTGGATACTCGCTCAACGGCGAATCGTCGAGCGAGCCGGAGACCGAGCAACTAGTCGACGTGACCGAGTACGAAGGCTGGGACACGCTCAAGCTAGAACTCGAAGTGACGATACCGGAGGGTCTCTTAGGGAAGGTGTTCCCCGAGTTCGGGAAGATACCGGGGATGCTGGTAGTCGCCGCTCACTGCCGCAGCACGTACCTACGAGAACGGTTCGTCCTCGCTCGGGACCCGATCAGTTCGGGGACGTACTCGGGGACGTGGGAGTTCGACGCACAGGACGTCACCGGGAGCTTAGACCTACGTCCAGTCCTCGTGCGGACGACGGACAGAAGAGACTCTACAGACTCGGTGAACTACGCTACCGACGCCGGTGTGTTCGTAGCGGACGGTCCAGAGTGGCGTGTAGAGATCAGCGACGACGAGGGCGAGGGAGAGGACCTGTTCGAGATCCGCGCCAAGGAGTTCAGCGACGAACACGAGTCGAACCCAGACAGTCGCTTCCCTCCAGCAGACCATATGTACTACTTGGACCTCGAGTCCGACGCAGAGCGTCCAGTTCTGTGGCTCAACGAAGACCACGAGAGGGTCCTCCCCCTACTGAGGGATCCCGAGGGACGGTACGAGAAGTTGACTTCCGAATTGGCTTGGAACCAAGTAATGACACCGGTGTGGACTCGTCTCGTGACTATCGCGGCGAAAGAGTACGACCCAGACGAGGAAGAGTGGCTGTACGAATGGCAAGGAGCGGTGTTCGACGAGTTGAACGACGAACTGTACGAGGATCACACGCCAGAGAAAGCTGCGGAGCGACTGCAGGAGGACCTCTCCGACTCGGTCGAACAAGCGACTAAGCGGATAGACGACAGCGTACAAGCACTCCTCGAACCGGCGAAATACTACACGAAACACGTGCAGACGTTATCCGAAAGATGACCCAGACGACCCTGACGAGAGTGACTCCCGAGGCGAAGCGACTGTTAGACGACGAGGCGTTCCTCCGAGGCGAGGAGGGCCGAGAGTTCCTCAAAGACGAAGAACTCGAACGGTACACCCAGTCTACGGAATACACAGCCGACTTAAACGTCTTGGAGGATCGTCTAAAGGCGGTGATGGACGAGTACGGGGAGTACAAGGGGGGGATGGACGCCGAGGCGGCCGTCGCCGTCCACGAGGAGATCGACCTCAGCCGTAGCGCGGCTAGCGACTCCGGGATCTGGAACGACCTCGCGATGAGACACTACCCCTGGTTCGTCCGCCACAGGTGGAGTTACGAGAGCGAGACAGGTATGAAGAAGAAGTTCTGGACGTACGGTGCAGCACTTGATTCTGCTTCGAGTACCTTCGAGCGACTCTGGTGGATCGCCGAGATGACTCACGAAGATGGCGGCTACGAGAATACGAGGAGAGTGTTCCAGAACCGACGGTTCTGTTTCCGTGTGTTCGACATCCAACTCGGCCGGTACAAGCCTGCAGCTCTCGCGTGTCTCGACGTCCTCTACGACGACAACGAGGAGTCGTTCGCGGTCAACGACGTGATAGACGAGACGGTCCAACGACTCCGTCGTGCGGGTAGTACGATACCTCTCGAAGGTCGGACCCGGTCCGAGCTGGTAGACATCGTACAGAGTATCCGCGACGACGTCGAGTCAGACCGTTCTTAGGTACATCTCACGGTCAGTAATCGGTGATCGTAGTCTGACGATCTTCTCCTCGCAAGAATTCCAGCACTCGGCGACCGATGATCTCTCCGAGGTCCGGTGGGACCGCGTTCCCGATTAACTGGCCGTACTTCGTTATGCCGAGGTCGTCGTACTCGGCCGCGAACTCGTAATCCTCGGGGAACGTCTGGAGCAACGCACCTTCTCTGAGCGAGATCGCACGGTTCTGATCCGTGTCATAGTGTCCGAACCGTCCAGAACCCAAGTTGTAAAATTGGGTCGTTATCGTCGGTGCTGGTTCGTCTGGTTCCATACGGCCATACACGGAGTCGAAGGTACTTCCACTATCTTGCTTGTGGCATTCCAGCAGAAGATCGTCATCCCAGTCTCGCCACGTTCTCCCGGGTTTGGACTGCTTCACTCGCTCAAGATTCTCTTCCGAAAGCTCTCGGGCAGTATGGAGCCAATCGTTTGGGTGATGCTCGCCATCTGCCTTAATTTTCGGAAGGTGACCGATAGCCTCCTTTACGGTAGGATAGTCACTCTCATCTGTAATCGGGGGGGTGCCGAGATCTAACCGTCCCTCCTTAGAACCGGTCACGACCCATCTACGACGTTTCTGAGGGATACCGTACTCTGGGCAGTAGACACGTTTGTCGTCCCTGGGATTTAGGTTGTAACCGAGATTCTGAACCTTATCTATGAACTGTTCGTAGACTTCGGCTCGCCTCACCTCATATACGTTCTCCATCACGACGAAGTCGGGATCTACCACCTCAATGATCGCAGCGAGGTGAGAGAGGAGACCATACATCGCATGATCACTGCTCTCTTTTCCGTGGTTTAATGGAGAAAACGGCTGACAAGGTGCACAAGCTGCGATGAGCGTCGCATCTGCGTCGTCGTCCAGATACTCTCCGATGAGAGTAGGCTCATCACGAGCAACTTTGGCTAAGTTTTTGTGGACGAACTCTGCGTCGTTGTTCTCCTCGTAGGCGTATTCGCAGTCCTCGTCGTTATCAAAACCCGCCTCGACCGAGATACCTGCGGCTTCGAGCCCGTTGGTGAGGCCCCCAGCGCCACAGAACAAGTCGACGGCGGATACCTTCATCTTTTCACGCGGAAAGTGTTCGAGGTGAGGGATAAACTATTCGTATTCGGAAGTCTCTGTCGGGCGTCATCGGCGGACGAGGTCTTCGGTCGAATTGATGGATCTAGAGAACAGAGGTTGATTCACTAACCATCAACTCCGGCGTACTGTGTCTCGTAGTAGTCACAGAACCTGTTCGCGAAGCACTCAGGACACTTCGGTGTCGGAGTACAGACGGCCGCCCCGAGATCCAAGAGAGCAAGGTTATACGTCCTCGCTTGCTCAGGTGGGAGGACCTTGTCTGCAAATTCGAGTTGTTCCCGCTTCGTGTCTGGCCAATCGTCGCCGAACACTCGGCCGTACACTCTGTCGACGTTCCGGTCGAGTATCGGTACCTGTCGATCGAGTGCAAAACACACCGTCGCGTTGGCGACGTAGTCGCCGACGCGAGTTAACTCCGTGAGTTCGTCCGCATCACGAGGCAGAGAGTCGTAAGACGTAGCAATTTCGTCTAATGCCTCTACCCGCATGTTGTAGAAGCCGAGTGGTTCGATGACTTCGACGAGCGATTCGACGTCCGAACAGCGGATCGCGTCTAACGATGGGAACTCGGACAAGAATCGCGGGTAGACTCGCGCGACGTTCGCTGCAGGCGTCTGTGTGAGGAAGAACTCTGCGACGAACACTTCGTAGAGTGAAGCGTCTAGGTCTCTCCACGGGAACTGACGGAGGTTGTCCTCGGCCCAATCGAGGAGACCGGCTCTGAACGGTTCGATACGCGACTCGTCCACGATAAGGGACGTTGGTTCCCTATTGGTACAAATAGTTCGGCGTGAGGTGAACGTCAGTCGAACACGTTACCGTCGTCGATCTGATCCAAGAGACGGGAGACGCGCCCGGCGCGAGAGTCGTCCGAGATACGTGCCTCGTAGGTGTCTGCAGTCTCCTCTAGGAGGTCGTGGTACTTCCTCACGACGATACCTTGTCTCTTGAGCATCCCCTCCAAGTCGTTCCACGCGTCGGTGTCCGGAACGACGAAGACGATGTTCGTCGACTGTGCGTCCCGGTCTCGTTCTTCGATTTCGACGTCGAGTGCCCGTTGGAACGTGCCGACGAGTTCGAGGAGTCCAGTTCCCGCAGGCTCGGTCGGATGGCGAAGCGAGACCAGTGTGAACCCTACTGCGGTCCGGACGCATCGAACTCCGGATCCGTCGTCGCCGGTCACCTCCCGCAACCGCCTCTGAACACCTCGTCGGATGTCCGCGCTTACTGGCGTCTCTTCCCAAGAGGGGTCGAGTAACCAAGGATGTTCCACGAGGTGCCCGTGCATCTCGTCGTCTACGCCCCCCTCTTCGACGCGAGATAGGAACGCGTCTACTGCCTCCTTTCGATGGGAGAGCATCTGGTGGTGCTGCGACGAATCGACGTCGTCCAAATCCGAGAGGACGCGAGATACGGTGCGTTCGTCGCTCTCACTCAGGTCGTCTATCCCCTCGAGCTTGTCTCTGTACTTCATGTTCTCGAAGGCCAGCACGCCGTACTTGAAGAGCTCTCGCCGGTCCGATTCGTCTTCGAGCGACATACGGCCGATCTTGCCGAGGAGACTCTGAGCGCGGTCGCGCTGGTCGGGGTCGAGACTCTCGTACCACATGTCGATCGCACCGATCTTACGGGCTTCTCGAGACTCCTGTTCGTTCCGGAGGTCGTTCCACTTCCCGGCGATGTGACTTAGTTCGACTCGCAGGAAGTCGAGGAGATCCTGGTACCGTGGGTCCTCCTTGACGACGTCCTCTCGGTTCGACGTCGCGATGTCGTCCTCGTCGTCGTAGTCGAGGAAGTCCGCGTGTATCTCGCCGACGAGGTACTTCGTGAACATCCGGCTATCGTTGACGCTCTCCAAGAGGTCTGGCTTCGCCATCCGGCCGCGGACCATCAAGGAGACCTTGTTGAGGTCGTCCGCGTCGGTGTTCTGTCCGGGGTAGTCTTCGACGAGGTCGTTCGGCTTCTCTACGGTACCGATCCAGCCAGAGATCTCGTATCCGTTCTCGGTCTCGCCACCTCTCTCCTCGTGATGTTCGAGCTTGGAGTCCCGGCAGTACTCACGGTAGTGGTGGTCACCGAACGTCCAGAGGAACTGGACTTTGTGGAAGTAGTCGCGGTCCGTCACGGTCACCTCCTCGCCGTTGATACGGACCGTGAAGTCGTACTCTGAACCGAGGATACTGAACCGTCGGGCGAGTCGTTTCCGTAGTGCGTGCTCGGTCGTGTGGATACGCTTCGTGAGGTCAGAGAGGACGAGCTTCGTCCCCTCTCGCAATCCGGGCGGAAAGTCGTCTAGCGGCCTCGGGACGTACTGCCGTTGTGGTGCACCCGACGAAGACTCTTCTTCGCCGATGGCGCGTTCGATCTCGCTCAGCTCCAGTCGGAAGGCGTTTCGGTCACCGTCTTTCGCGGTGTAGACGTCGACAGTCTCCGCCACCGAGAGCAGAGAGAGCTTACCGATGCCCTTTCGGCCCATGACCGGCCGTCCGTGTTCGGGAGTCCGGTTCGGTCGTTCCTCGTCACGTCGTCGTCGGTACCCGACCCTGAGGTACCGCTCGTTCACGTCACCTGCGTCCATCCCGTGCCCGTCATCGACGATTTCGATACGACCGTCGTCGGGGTAGATGTCGACGTCGACGTTCTCCGCGTCGGCGTCCCACGCGTTCGCGACTGCCTCGGATAACACCGCGGGGACGTTACTGTAGAGGTTCAGGCCTAGGTGGTTCAGCACGTTGAGGCTGAGGGACATCTTGTAGGGCGAGTCGTCGTCCCGTTCGGAGCCGTCGATATCAGGCTGCGACATCGTGCACCTCCAGATGGTCTGCGATACTGCGTCCGATCGCCTCGCCGAGTCGAACGGGGACGGCGTTGCCGACCATCCGTCCGACCTTCTTGAACTCCACTTCTTCGCCTTCCTCGACGAAGGCGTAATCCTCCGGGAACGTCTGTAGCATCGCCCCCTCACGAAGCGAGATGGCTCGATCTTCCTCAGGATGTCCGAACCGGCCGCTACCGTAGTTGTAGAACTGAGTCGTCATCGTAGGGGCTGGGGCGTCCCACTCCATTCGTCCGTACACAGAGTCGAACGAGCGTCCGCTCTCCTTCCGGTGGCAGTCGAGGAGCAATTCTTGATCCCAGTCTCGCCACGTCCCTCCCGGGAGCGACTGTCTGATTCGTTTGAGGTTTCGCTCTACGAGCGTCCGCGACTTGTGAAGGTGGTCCTCGGCATGTTCCTCGCCCGCTTCGAGAGGTGGTAAGTCCCCGATCACCTCGCGGACCGTCGGGTAGTCGGAAGGATCGTGCGTAGGATCTATCAACGAGATGTCGCCGAGTTTCGAGGCTAGTAGGACGACACGGTGGCGTCGTTGTGGGATACCGTAGTCAGGACAGCTGACCTTGTCGAACCAGATCTGGTACCCCTCCCTGAACAAGGTGTTCACGAAGTCGGAGTAGACCGATTCGTTCCTCACCTCGGCTACGTTCTCCATCGTGACGACTTCGGGTTGGACGTCTTCGACGAGGGCTCCGAAGCTCTCGAGGAGCCCGTAGTCGTCGCGGACCGACGTGTCCGTCCCGTTGTTCAAGTTCGAGAACGGCTGGCAGGGTGCACAACCAGCGAGTACCTTCGTAGCCCCATCCGGATATAGTTCTGACAGATCCGATGCTTCGAGTTCAGATACGTCTTCGTCGACGAACTCGGCGTCGTTGTTCTCCTCGTAGGCGTACTCACAGTCGAGATTGATCTCGATACCGGCGGCGACTGGTATCCCTGCCCGTTCGAGACCGTGGGTCAGACCCCCGACACCACAGAAGAGATCGACTGCGGCCACGTCGGGACTCATCGACAGATCCCTCCAGAATGCATCGTATGGGCCATATTCATAGGTACTTATACCACGTTCGTCTCGGCTGCAGAGTCGACCCAGTGTTCGATACACTCCTCCACGAGCCTCTCGTGACGCTCTTTGAGGCGTTTCGGCGTCCAACTGTCGAGTTCGGACAGCTCGTTCGTTATCGCGAAGTCACTCTTCTTCTCGAAGTACTCTCGGTACTTCTTGGGGAAGGGCCGGTTACTCGCCTTGTAGTTCTTGCGACCGTCCAAGAGCACGAGGTTCCCCAGACGGTTCGTCCACTTCTCGCGTTCCAGCTCGTCACTGAACCGCTGCGTCCAGTACCCACTATTCGGGTTCTGTGGGAGGATGTGTTCGACGTTGATGTTCTGGCCGTACTGGATCTTGACGTTACGGTTGTCGAACCGCTCCATGTCGAGTCGCATCAGGATGTACTTCGGCCACTGATAGTTCCCCTTCCGGTAGAAGTTACGGAGGTTGAGCGCCTCTCTGAAGTCCTCTCTGTCGTCACGGAGGCCGTCTACGAGGTGAGTGGAGTCGAGGGCTTCTCTCGGACCGTCGGCCGACTCGATGTCTCTGAGGATGCTGTAGATTCGTGAGTAGCGGTCACTACTCGACGCGCCGGTCAACCAATCGACCGTGAGCCGCCGTTCGAGGTGGCGGACGAACTCGAAGAGGAGGCCTTCGTCGTCGAACTGTTTGTCGAACTCGATCAGGGCGACGACCCACTCGTCGGAGGGGTAGAAATCCCGCATCACCGAGACGAGGTTCGCGTAGTAGACGTTCTTGTGCTCGTCGTCCGCGTGAAGTTCGGCGTCGTAGACTCGCTCGCGGTGTACGTCGAATACCTGTCCGAGTTCGTCGACGAAGTCTCGTCCACGATAACTCGGATCCTTCGTGAAGACCTCGCTGAACTCGTCGTAGATCGACTTTCGAGACTTGTCCTTCACCAAGATATGGCGCATGTAGCCGATGAACCGTTCGAGTCCCTCGTTGCCGACCTCCTCTTCCATGTCTTCCCACTTCCGCTGGTACTCGTCGCGGTCAGATTCGGGGATCTGGCTTAGGTTCTCGCTCTTAAGCAGGTCGGCGTTGTTAAGGGGCATCCCCCGGGCGTTCGTGACGTTGAACAGGCGGAACGCAGAACTCAGCGAGTCGGTCATGATTCGGACCATTACGACACGCTGTGGGATGAACGCGGCTAACGAGGTCAGGTCGTTCCCCTCGTTCACCCACTCTTGGAGCCGTTCGTCGAAGGTAGAGACCGCTTGGAGGATGTTCTGCTGGGGTTCCGTATCACCGTCTGCGGGGTCGGCAGGTTCGAGCGTCGCACCGCGCTCTAGCACGTTCTTCTCGAAGAAAGACTGGTCACGGTCGCGGATTCGGAGCCTGACCGATCCTTCTTGTCCCTTGGCGAAGTCTTCTTCCTCTTGGACGAATCGATCCAGCGAGGTCGCCCAGCCTCGATGTTCGAGTCTATCCCTGAGGACACAGAGCAAGATAGCCACAGAAGTGAGCCGTTGTTGACCGTCGATCACGTCGAACCTATCGCCGGTCGACCCTCCTCGGTTCAAGATGATGCTCCCCAAGAAGTACGGTTCGTAGGCCTCGGTGCGCGACTTGTCGAGTTTTCGGTTCGAGTTCAACAGGTCGCCATGTATCTCGGCGTTCGACTCGTATGCGTCAGTCAAGTCGTCGACGAGATCGACGAAGTTCTCCTCTGTCCACGAGAAGGGGCGTTGGAACTTGGGGATCTGGTAGAGGTAATCTTCTCCATACAATTTGTGGACGAACTCTTCCTCGGCGTCGATCTGACTTCCGCTCACGATGAATGTGAGTGTCAAGTATGGCTAATAGTCCTTTCGAGAGCTTGATGGTTCTAAGAGACCAACAGTAGCCTTATTTCGCCATCTCGACAAGTATGTCTACTACTCCTACGTTCGAGATACGAACCTCTGAGGGACGTGTGGACTACTCCGACTACTACGAAGGTAGGGAGAGAAGTGAGGACGATAAGAAAAGAATCAACCTCGGAGATTCTAACGTAGACTATACCGGTTCCGGTCCATCGCCTACTGTCGGTTGATTTTTCGACCCACAAATATATACTATACCGAACCAATCGAAAGGCAAATTGTGACAGACGATGGTAATCCATATTGGAGACGACGTTTTCCGAATGACGTCGTGTTTCGCGCTTCTAGATGTCCACTCCTGTCAATTGGCAGCACACAGAGGTTGACTGTAGGCCGCTTTAGTATCGCGAGAACTGACCGATGAGTCTCGGATGGAAGTTCAGCCGGGCCTCTACCGAGGATGGCCGGTCGGGAGGGGATCCAGCGGCGTACGCCTTCGAGAACGATCTTGAGGACTTCGTCCGAGAGACCCTCCAGAACGCGAACGACGCCGGCCCAGAGAACGAAGACGAGCCGGTGAGCGTTACTTACCACCTGAAGGAGTACTCTGGTTCAGACCTCCAAGACCTCTTCGCTGCGGTTGATTGGAGTGAGGAGATTGACGGTGACTCGGAGACCGAAGAGTACCTCAAAGATCACCTTCAGACGGTCGCGGACTCTGGACAAGATGATGCCCTCGCCCGTCTTCTAGATGAGTTAGAAGATGACGGTAGTCTGCTGATGGTGACGGTCGCAGACACGAACACACACGGGCTCTTCGGTGCGGAAGGTGGTAGTGGACCCTTCTCTGCGTTAGTCCTTGATGACCTAGTCACCGAGAACAAGGAATCCGGCGCTGGCGGAAGCTACGGACTAGGCAAGGCCGTTCTCTGGAGTTGGTCTGGGCTCTCAACCGTACTCTTCACTTCCCACCCAAGAGACTGCAATGGCAACGAGCCACCACGTCTCATAGCTCGAACCCAACTTCCGTCCCACGAGATTGACGACGACCAGTATCGCTACCTAGGCAGGGGGTTCTTTGGATACTTAGACGAGAGCGAACGGGACGTGCGAATCGACTCAGACGGAGAGACAAGGTACAAGTGGGGGAAGAACCCAGGCCGACCACTCTCGGCATGGGGTGACGAAGCCGAGAGTATAGTTAATCAGATTGGGGTTCCCACACCACAGAGGGAGGGAACTAGTGTTTCCGTACTGGGATTCTGCCCGCCTGGATCCGATAATCAGCCGAACGTTGAAGACCTAGCGGACGACATCGCCCAAGAGGCCTCAAAGTGGTTCTGGCCTGCCATGCTCCGCGGTTCATTGGAGGTCAACATCGAGACTGATTCGGATACTCGTGTGGTAGACACCACAGAGTGCGAAGAAGTGATCCCGTTCGTCGAGTGTATTCGGAGTAGAGAGTCAACGGTGGACGTCTTGGACAAACCAGGCGACATCGCAGTCACCTCACCGACGTTCGAGATCCCGGACAAGAAACCTGGAGAGACTGAAGAGGAAGAGGATCCAGCGACCGAAGATGGTCCAATCAACGTCTATGCACGGCTCGCCGACCCGGAGCGTGACCTCGGCCTGAAGAATCGCGTCGCGCTCGTCCGAGGGCCGGGGATGGTCGTCAAGTACTACAATCGAAACCGGATCGTCTACGGCGACCGCACATTCCACGGGGTCGTCCTGGCTGGAAACGCACGGACATGGAACGGTGAATCGACCCAGGCAGACCGAGATATCGAAGACTTGCTCACGGCTGCTGAACCCCCGACTCACAAAAATTGGGAGAAGACCCGAAACCTCCTTGAGAAGTACGCCGAAGACGACGCAACTTCTTGCATCAACAACCTTCAGAGGAATTTGATCACTGAGGCATTGAAATCTTTGGTCCAGGTTTCGCGAGAGGGAGGAGAGTTCGTCGCTGCAGGACTGGCAGAACGGTTATCTCTCCCCGAAGCCGGAGCAGAAGGGGGGTCTGGTAGCGGTGGTGGCGGTGGTGGCGGTAGTGGCGGAGGTGGTGGAGGTGGCGGCGGCGGTGGTTCTCCGACTGTCACAGGTGATCGTAGTGTCACCTTCGACCACAACGAGGGCCGTTGGTCGTTCGAGGGAGACATCAACGTCGGTGTCCATCCTCACGGGATCTGGGAACTCAGAGTCACGATCCAACAGCTTAGTGAGGAGGGGAACGTTATCGATCAAATACCTGTCGGAGTCGTGAGTTGTGGGAACGACGACGTATACGTTGACGACACGGGATCCGAAGCACTCCTGAGGGCACCTACGCACGTAGACACGATCAAGTTCATTGGCCGAACAGTCGTTGACCGAGAGCGGCTACAGACACGGCTGAACATCAACGCTACCGTTCAAGAGGTGGACGAGTCGTGAGCGACTCGGAGGGCGCGTCTGGTGACTCTGTGGCCGATCTCTCTAGCTTCGACTTCTCGGGGCTTGAGACGCGTTCAGGGAACCTTAGAGCCTCTAAACTCCCCCACGCGCACGACCCAGAGGGGCTGCAGTGGGAACTCGTTGGGAACGAAACATCCGAAGGCGAGTCGTTAGCACTGGACGTAGAATCTCGCGGCCGGCTCGTCGGTCGAAACTGGGACGAGTTGGAGTTGAACTTCGAAGTGACGGTCACCGACGACCTCTACGATACTGTAGTTCCCTCTGACGAAGATGGATCACACGCAATCCTGGGTATCGTATACTTCTGTCGTTCCACAATCCTTCGCGATGTTAGTGAGACCGTGACGGTGGACGGTGCAGACACGTACGAACTCTCTGTTACGCTGCAGAAGGAGGACCTTCGTGATTCGGTCGTCCTGAACCCAGCCCTCGCTCGCTCTGACTCCACAGGGACAGACGAGAACTACGCGACAAACGAGGGTCATAGGATGGCAGAAGGAGATCTCTGGACCATCGAGCTCGACCACGTCGGGTCTCTGGGGAGCCTCCTCCAACCACGCGAGAAGAAATTTAGCGAGGACGACGACTTCCCAGACGAGGATCACCTCGTATTCGTCGACTTCGAACGGAACCCTCCACGGATCTTCGTCAACTCTGATCACGAGCGGATCGTAGCTTGTCTCAATTCGGATAGCAACCAGGGGTGGGAGGCTAGTGCCCGTGAGGTACTCTACAACCACATCGAGTCGCAGATTTGGCCACAGCTCATCCTCGAAGCGGCCGCTGGTATCTCTGACGACGGAGATGTGCCCGAAGAGGAGTGGAAACGAGCCGTGATAGAGAAGTTCAGAGAGCCGTTGTACGGTGAGGAGATAGACTACGAAGACGCAGTCACGAATCTACGGGAGGATACAAGTTCCCCTGAACGAGTAAGGAGACTGATTCAGGATATTGATGACGCCGTCCAGACGAAGACTAACCCCCCGAGCGATGCGATGTCCCTGCTCAACCTGATTGATCGGAGGTAACCATGGCGGAACAACTTAAACGACTCACACCGGAAGGCCACTACCGCGTCAAAAAGCACCTGAAGGAAGGAGAGCACGTTTCAAAGCTCCCAGACGATATTGAGGAGAATGTCGTCGAAATTCCGAATCTAGAAGCGGATCTTGACGGTCTAGAGGACGATTTGGAAGCAGCAATAGCTGAAGGCGACGTCGTATCGGGACGGTCGCGTGGAACCACTATTGACGCCCACGCGGCCCCACAGGTCCATCAGCGGATAGATATCGACCGTCGAGACGCGGCTATCGATGGACTCTGGCATTGGCTCTGTGTTTTCCGGTTCCGGGAGTTCGTCTACGACCGGTGGGACACAGGTGGAAACATCGTTGAGAAGTTCCTGGCCGGCGGGACGAATATCTACTCCAACGCTATCCATCGGCTCTGGTGGGGTGCCGAGTTGACACACGAAGGAGACGACTACAGCCGTACACGCACCCTGTTCAGCCAAGGCGAACTCGCGAACGACATATTGGACCGTCGTTTCGCCCGATGCGAGTCTGCAGCTCAAGTCGTAACTGACGAACTAGATGGTGAGCCGTCATCCCGAATTAGTAAGACGACGAGGAACTTGCGGAACGAGTTGTCTCTTTACACACTTGAACTCATGTCCGAAGAGGGAATCGCTAGACTGGTAGACGAAGTAGAGGAAGGATAGGTCTACTCTCCCCTGAGCACGCGGTCAGACCAATAGGGAGTATCTCCCAAATTGCGCTTGAGGTCATCACGGCACTCGTCTTCGCTATGAGTGTCTCAAGCCGTCCCAACCGAGCAGCATCGGGTTCTCTTCGCTTTCTCCGGTGCCAGAATCACCAACGATAACGTTGCCGGATCACGTTTGACTAAAGATACCAGTAAGGGCGCGGAAACGTCCCGAGATGTCTTCACGTCAACTTGTAGCCAAAGACCTCAAAGTCGTGCTCAGAGCTTCTCTGTAGGTTGAATCGACGGATGGGCTCCTTGTTCTTCCACTCCCACATCTCCACAGGCGAGTATTCGCGACAGAACTCGTGGAATGGGAACTCCCCGAGGTTACCGATTCGCTTCACATCCAAATCGTCTGCACCTTAGATGACTGCTATTGGTGGGCCCGCTCACGATCAATCTCGCTGGTGGTAAACCGATATATTGACAGAATGTCAGATACTCTGAATATGAACTTTCGTACTCACGTGTAACCGCCTGTTACGCACCGTTTCCCCGCTAACAAGGAAGATCTAGCGAACTCCCTATCAAAAAGTCCCGAATTACGCTGTAACACTCTGTTACATCCTGCTCAGATGCCTGAACGTTGCTTAACTCCTCTACAGTTGTTGCCGGAGGAGCAGTAGATTCAAAATCCGATATTGATGTTGCTTCCGCTTCGGGTTCCACACCGTGCTTAGTGTGAATATTCCTACTCTCAATCTAGAGAGGCTCACTAGAATTCCGTTGTCGGAACCAATCCCGGCTTGACGATGAGCGTATTCCCCGCGGTTACACACCTCCATTGGCGTTCCATTCTATAGAAGCAGACCCTCTCCCTTCACAGGTACTGAGAACTCTTCCGACTTAGCCCAATCAATTGGTCCGAGTCGTGGCATTCATGCCTTTTCTGGAAGCACGATTCCCATCCTATTACGGCTCGATGGCACCCGAATCCCGTCTATTGCCTCTGGATGCAGGGATCGCGACTAGAATTGGTGACGAACATTGAAAGTGGCAACTGCAATTGGCGTAGTCTGCACAAAGACCACTCAAAAACTCGGGAAGAATGCAGTATCGTTAACGCAGTTGTGCCCAGTCTCTGGATACTGTTCTTTCGGTGTCCCAAATTGTTGAACACCAATTCACCAATCCCCAATTCTAATTGGCCCTCTAAATACTCAATTCGGCTCTCTCACGGCGATGACGTCGAACACGTCAAGAGCATTCGCAGGTCGGCTGCCAGTCGACAAAGCAGAGCTCTTCGAAGCAGCGATCGAAGAATCAGACAATACGAAATCAGAAATGGTGCGACGTGCGATTCAGTACTACATTAGTAAGAATCCCGATCGCATCGAGGTACTCTATCCAAACGATTCTCTGGAGCGGTTCACGCTGGAGTTGATGGATTGATGGCTGAAAACCGAGTGCCGAACATCATCTACAACGAGCCAGAGGGACGAGAAGCTCGTATCGCGCGAGATGCGAACGGGGTCGCGATCGGGGTCGCCCTATTCTTCACTCCAGGCGAACTCGCAGCCGTCGGTGTTGACCCGGCGAAAACGGATGTCGTGAGGCTGCGGTTCGTCGACGGCGAAATCGACCTCATCCCAGCAGAAGCCAGAGAGTACACATCGGCATAGCCGTTGCGAATTGAGGAAACGGTTATGTCAGATGTGTCCGTTGCCTACATTAGAAATGGATAATCCCCACGAAGACGGTGACGAACGGGACGACGAGGGGAAGTTCTCGACGAGATACGCTCCGGAGGATTTCCTCAGCGCACTAGACCGATTAGGTGGTTCAGGATCGACAAAGGAGATTGCAGACGAAGTGGGCTGTTCGAGACGGACAGCGAACTATCGCCTCTCTGACCTCGAAAACGAAGGGCGAGTCGACTCGCGCGAAGTTGGACGATCGATTCTGTGGCAGGTGAACGAAGATGGCGAATAGCCGTCACGCAGCGACGTATCCGAGCGAGGAGCAGTATCAGCGGTGGCAAGACCGCGCGAACGAGATGGGGATGTCCACTTCGGAGTTCATCGAAGCGATGGTCGAGGCGGGGATGAAGAAGTTCACCGCCGCCGTCGAACCCGACGAAACGAACCAAGAGCTCCGAGATCAGCGACGGGAACTGAAGGACGAACTCGACCACACGCGGAGTCGGGTTCGAGAACTGGAGGACATGGTCTACCACGGAGAGCGCCGGACCATCAAACGCTACGTCGACGACAACCCGGGCGCGACGTACGACGAGATCATCCAGCACCTCATCGAGACCGTCCCGAGCCGAGTAACTACCCACCTCGGTGACCTCGAAGGAGACGAACTCCGGTACGAGGACGAAGGCTACTACCCGGCCACCGGAGACCGTTCCTGATGGCCCGAGGTGACACCGACACTTCTGACCGCGCTACCAACGAAATCGGAGAGCGAGATGTCGAATACTGGCTGGGCGTGTACAAGTCGATAGACGAGGTTCCGAGCCGATATCGACTGGAGAGCTTCTCGTCCGAGTTCGCTGGGAAGGATACGTGGAGCGACTACTTGGACACTCGTGACGACCTCGCGGAGTCGACGAAGAAGAACTCGTGGTATCCGTGCGGCGACCGCTTCAAGAAGTTCATGCGGGAGGAAGTAGGGCGACACCACGCCCTCGCTCACCCGGACGACATCGAAGCGTATCTGAGCCACATCAAAGACGGCGGCTACTCGATCAAGGTCACAGAGCGGTCCTCGAACACCGTCTACTACCAGCACCTCTCTCCGCTGAAGACGTTCTTCGCGTGGTTGGTCCACCACGTCGACTACCCGCACGTCTACAACCCCCTCCTACTGGCGGCCCACGCGGGAGGAGTCACGCGCGAGGTGTGGTACTGGCAGACCGAATACAAACCCGGGTACGCGGAGCGACGAGATGAGTGAAAACCAAGCGACCCACGAAACGATAGCACAGGCGTTCGGTCGAACGACCGATCCGCTGGCAGAGTACGACGGTCGATTCAAGCAGCTCGACGTAGACCCGTTCCAACTCTGGTTGGAGGAGCAGGTCTACACGAAGGATTACGCGAAGGGGACGGTCCAGGCGTTAGAGCGTCCGATCGATCAGTGGTGCGAGTTCATGGCCGAACGTCACGACCGCCACCCGGCAGTTCCGACGACGAGCCACGTCATGGACTTCGCTCACTACTATCTGGAGGAGCGAGACAACTCGAAGAACACGGTCGGCGTGAAGTTGGGTACGCTCAGCCGAGTGTTCCGCTACTTCCAAAGCGAACCTGCATTCCCTCATCCCACGGATTTCAATCCGTTCGACGCCGCGAAGGGAAAGATCGACCTGAACGGCGACGATCCGAAGGAACCGCGTCCCATCCCGCTGGAAGAACTTCGGAATGTTCTGCAGAACGAGGTCAAGCATGTCCGTGATAGGGCGCTCATCGTCATGCAGTTCAAGCTCGGACTCCGGGCGTCAGAGACGGCGAACATCAAACTGAGCGAGATCCACATCGCCAACGCGGAACTGCAGGACCACTACGAAGAATTGGGCACGCACCCGGCGCTCGAAGGACGACCCAACGCGGTCTTCATCCCGCACGACCGAGAGCGGAACAAGTCCGAGCGGCCGCGCGTGCTGCCGCTTGACGACGAACTTCGTCGCGTGCTG
Organism: Halogeometricum rufum; assembly: GCF_900112175.1. NCBI lineage: Archaea > Methanobacteriati > Methanobacteriota > Halobacteria > Halobacteriales > Haloferacaceae > Halogeometricum > Halogeometricum rufum. Next base: position 76,373 of record NZ_FOYT01000002.1, read on the forward strand.
CTCCAGTATCTGCTATGCAGGCCGGATAACGGCGAGCCGTGGCTATTCCTCTCGAAATCGGGCGGTAAGAAGGTCGGCCACACGAATATCAACGACGTTTGGAAGAAGTACTTCCGACCGGAGTACGGACCGAACGAGCGGTATCGCGGTGTGTCGTCGCACTACGGTCGTCACTACTTCACGACGTGGTTCAGCATCGAGCGAGAGTGGCCGCGTGACCTCATCAAGTATCTTCGAGGTGACCGGCAGAGTGGTGGGAAGATTCGGTCTACGCGAGACGCTATTGACTCGTACATTCATGCGTGGTACGAGGATATAGAAGATCGATATCGGGAGGATATCTATAAGCTTCGGATATAACAAATATGTAATTTGTATATGATATACTGTAGTGTTTCGGAGGAAGAAATTCAAGGCTCTATTTTGAGTGTGCATTATGGCCAGTCAAACTGCTGCGATGGACAAACTCAATATAGTTTGTCCAGAGTGTTCAAATCAATTTGATAAGGGCACTATAGCTAGTATAGATACTACAGATTACCAATCCTTCTCAAGTGATTTTTCATGTCCTAGATGTAACAAGTACATCCATCCTGAAGACGCACTACTCAAGTACTTTTCAGAGATTCCTACCTCTGAGATTCCGGGGCGACCCGTGAAAATCGGAGGATTCGCTAGTGTAGGGACTATTGAGCTAGACGTCGGTAAGACAAAAGAGATCCCTCTGATTGGTGGGAAAGCGTTTGATATCGGCCTGAAATTACTTTCAGAAACAGATCAACCGCCAAATCAAACAATTAGGGACTTAGATGGCACGACAATACAATGGTTTCCTGGTCCACTGCTAATCGACGATGCAGTTATCGTAGACATTGCTCAATCGAACGATGGTGAGATTGCATTTATCACCTCTGAGCGTGAGAATTATTCATCTACTATCACGGTGGCATATCACTACCATCTTTATCGTTCAACCATCCCACAGCCACCCTGGGTCACTCTACTTAGTGAAGCACTAGAAAGCTACCATCGAGGACACGGCCTTGCTCTGTACACATTGCTCTTTTCGTCTTTCGAGAATCTCTTGGCGAGAGAGATTACTCGAACGCTTCGAGCAACGGGTTGGGTAGACAACCCGATCGACAATTTTCTTAAGAAATACTGGACTTGGGAGGAGCGGTGCAAAGGTGCGTTAAAAGTTATCACATCGAAACATTTCCCGACAGAATACTCGAGTATATACAACGATCTCTGTCAGCTAAGAGAGACACGGAACGACGAGATAATCCATGTTGATTCTGAAGATTCCGTTGCAGAGATTGGAATTCAAGAACTGAGGAGCTCATTTGAAACAATTTTAGATGCGATGATGGCCATTCACACACTTTGCTATGAGAAACGCCAAGAATGCCTCTATCCACTTGGTCTTCCTTGATCGAGTGTCAATAAGATAGAACCATTTTGATGTGGAAGTGCGGTATAATACATTTCGCCCATAACCGCGCCTTCGACGTTCCCGACGACGACGACGCCTTCGAACGCGTCGCGCAGTTCCTCATGCCGCCCGGTGCGTCGCGCGTCTGGAACAACGCCGTCATGGAACTCGGCGGCGTCGCCTGTGGGAAGACGCCTCGGTGCGACGAGGAGGGGTGCCCGTGGCGCGAGTGGTGTCACGCCTACCAGACCGGCGACTTCACCGCGCCCGACGTGCCGACGCAGCCGAGTTTCGAGGGGAGTCGACGGCAGTTCCGCGGGCGAATCGTTCGACTCCTCGGCGAACGCGAGGAGATGGAGATGGACGCGCTCGGTCACCGAATCCGCGTGGACTACAGCCCGGACGGCGAGCACGGACGGGAGTGGCTTCGCGGCCTGTGTTCGGACCTGGTCGACGACGGACTGATCGAAGTCGACGAGACCGAAGACGGGGCGGTCGCTCGCCTTCGAAGGTAGTCGCGTGCGACCGCGCGCTCAGTCGTCTCGCAGGCGGGGATTCGGTCCGTCCGGAACCGCTTCGCCCCAGTCCTGCGCCCACTGGTCCAGTTCCGCCAGGGCGTCGACGAGTTCGTCTCCTTTCGCGGAGAGGGCGTAGTAGACTGCAACCGGCGCGTCCTCCTCCATCCGGCGGACGACGACGTCGTTCTCGACCAGTTCGTCGAGCGCGTCCGAGAGCGTCTTCGAACGCGCCCCTGTCGCTCGCTTGAGTTCGTTGAATCGCCGCTCCCCCCCTTCGAGGGCGTAGACGACGTTCATTCGCCACGGCGTTCCGACCTGCTCGATGGCACGGACGACTGGACACGCCGACGCGTTCTGTGACTCGATCTCTCGCTGTCGGGAGTCGGTCTCGGCGGGCATGGTCAGTCGGCCGCGGGTGCCGCGCGCTCGGTCGCGGTCTCGGGGTACGATTCGACGCCAGCGTACGCGACGAGCGACGCTCCGAGCGTCTCGACGCGGTCGGCCAGTTCGTCGTCGGTCAGTCGACCGCCCTCGAAGGCGCCGTGTGCGTCGGGGAGTGCGACTTGGTGGGGCAGAACCCACGCGTCGAGTGCTCGGGCGACCGACCGGAGGTGTTCCAGCGCCGGCGTCGGGAACCCGCCGCCGGCGACGACGAGGAGGCCGACCGTCGTGTCCTCGAACTCTTCGAAGCGACAGTAGTCGAGTGCGGTCTTCACCACGGACGAGTACGACCCGTGGTACACGGGCGACCCCAGCACCACCCCGTCCGCGGCCCGGACGCGCCGACGGAGTTCCGCGGCGTCCCCGGCGTCGCTCCGGTCGGGGTCGAAGACCGGGAGGTCCAACGCGGCGAGGTCCACGAGGTCGGTCGTGGCGCCGTCGCGTTCGGCCGCTTCGAGGGCTCGTTCGAGTGCGCTGCGCGTGTGACTGCCGTCGCGCTGACTACCGCACAGTGCGACGATATGTTTGTCGTCTGCCAGCTTCATCTGTCGTCGAAAACCACGTGCTAAGACCTGTTAAGCGCTCGGTGGAACGCGTTCCAGTAACGAACCTTACCTTTCGGCGGTCGTCTCCCGAACGACGTCGCACGACTCGGCGACGGTGAACGCCAGCGACTCGTCGGCGTCCGGAACCGCGACTTCGACGCGCGTGGGTTCGGTCTCTCGAACCGCGACGGCGTCGGCGTCGACCACGAACCCGAGGTTCCACAGCGGCGTCGCTCGCAGGTCGACACCGGCCTCGTGTAGTCGGCCCGTAACCGCCGGACGCGTCAGGAGGACGACGCCGGCGGGGACGAAACTGTAGAAACTGCACCGGTGGCAATCGACGGCGACGACCGCGGGGTGGTCTCGGGCGAAGTACTCGTCGTACCGGTCGAGCTGTTCGATAACGCCGATACACGCCCCCTCCTCGTGGACCCGACCGGTCAACTCGCGGTCGACCCGGCCGGCGCAGAACGGGCAGACGCCGTCGAGCGCACACGACCAGACGAGTCTCGTTCGCCGGTCGAAGGCGGCGACTATCGCGTCGTCGTCGCGGTCGGCGATGCCGCCGGGGTCGAAGGGCCACTCCAGCGCTCGGTTCCCGCAGTCGGGACATCGAATCCGGGCGACGTAATCGGTGCCGTACTCGAAGGTCAACCGCCCCCCGCACGCCCGGCAATCGTCGTCGAGTTCGACCGGTCCGACGGTGACCTGCTCGTGGAAGACGCCGCTCTGAATCGCGTCGAGGACGCGGTGACCGGGGTACTGGAGTTCGTACCCCTCGTCCGTTTTCGCGACGAAGTGGTCTCGTAACTCCGAGAGGTGGTACGTGAAGCTCCCCGAGTCGCGTTCACCGACCGCCTTCCGAAGTTCGGCGAACGACAGCGTGAACCCCGGAGCGTCCCACAGCGCGAGCAGTATCTCCAGTCTGAGGTCGTGGCTCAGGGTCATGAACGCCGCTTCGGCGTCGGTGGCAGCCCGAGACCTGTCAGACGAGTCACCGGCCATGCGTGCTACACAGACACAATCGAGTATAAACATTGAGTTCCGTCAGGAGTCGAGCCAGAGGACGCCGAGTACCGCGGCGCCGAGGGCGGCCCCGACGCTGCCGCAGAGGAGCGTCCCCTGATAGCCGATAGCGCCGCCCAAGAGCGTGAACAGCGCCGGCCCGATGGCCTGGCTTATCCCGATTGTCGTCGTCTGCAGACTCATCACGCCGCCTCGGACGTGGTCGGGTGCCAGCGCACTGAGTCCGGCGAACAGCGTGGGCGTGACCAACCCGCTGCCGACACCGAACACGAGCAGTGCTCCGACCAACGAGGGCGGTGTCGCTGCGAGCGCGACACCCAGGAAACCGACCGCGTACGCGGCGAAGCCGGCGGTGAGGAGCGTCGTCGTCGAGGCTCTGGCGGCCAGTCTGCCGTTCTGCGTCGAGACGACCGCGGTCGTCAACAGCACGGCGCTGGTGACGAGACCGACCGTGGTGGGGGCGAAACCGAACGCCGTCGAGAGGTAGAACGGAAGGGCGGTGTACAACCCGCCGAAGAGCAGGGTGAAGGAGGCGAACATGACGCCGTACAGGGCGGCCGCCCGGCAGGCCGGGACGAGACGAATCGCCTCCCGAACGTACCCTCGGTCGTCGTCGCCGGGCGGTGACGCGGGCTCGTCGAGTGCGACCAGTACCAGCCCAGCGACGGGGAGCGTGAGCGCGTACATGAGGAAGGGGGCGTTCCACGCGAACACGGCGAGGTAGCCGCCGACGACGGGGTACGCCGCGGTTCCGAGCGAGAGCATGGCCGACGTGACGCCCATGACGGAGTCGTGTCGGCGACCGGTGTATCGGTCTCCGACCACCGTCATCGCGAGCGCCGAGAGGACGCTTCCGGCGGCGAACCCCTGGAGGACGCGCAGGCCGAGCGCCACCGCGAAGTCGCTCGTGAAGGCGATGGCCGTGCCGGCGAGTCCGAAGACGGCGAGGGTCCCCGCGAGGACGTAGCGCCGGCCGATTCGGTCGGCGAGCGCGCCGATGACGGGTGCGAGCAGGATACCCGGGAGCGCGTAGAGCGTGACGAACAGTCCGGCACGGGCGTCGGAGACGCCGAATACGGACTTGATCTCGGGGAGGGCCGAACTGATCAGCGGCACGTCCATAGGCGTCATCAGCGTGGCCGCGAGGACGGCGAGCAGGACCGGCGAGCGCCACGGAACGCCGCCCGACCGCTCGGCGTCCGTCGAAGTCTCGGTTGCTCCCACGGGCCGTCAGAGCCCCATGCCGACCGCCAGCGGCCAGGAGACGGTCGAGAGCGCCAGGAAGACGAGCGCGCCCCCGACCAGGCCGACGTTCTTCAGGAAGTGTATCCGTTCGTTCTGTCGCTCCTGTCCCGTCACGGTCCAGAAGTCGTGCATGACGACCGTTATCGGGACGAGGAAGACGACGACTGCCAGCGCGCCGACTGCGGGGTAGACGCCGGTGAGTACCGCCGCCGCGCCGGCGACCAAGCCGAGACTGCCCAGCGGAACGGTGACCGACGCGAGCGGCGCACCCTTACTCTCGGCGTACGCGACCGACGATTCGAGGTCGAGCAGGTTGCCGAGTGCGAGGTATCCGACGACGAGTGCGAACAGTGCTCGACCGAGCAGGAACGCCGTTCCGGACAGCGTCGAGGAGAACGCCATCAGGAATCCCCTCCCGCGGGCCCACGGGTGGGAAGGTCGCCGTTCGTCTGTACGATTCTGACCGTCGCGTGTCGGACCTCGTTCGGTGACATCATCGCAGGAGGAGAGACGGACGTGTGACGAATATATTTCAGGCAACTTACACTATATCAGGTTTCCCGTGCGATACCGGGACCGACCCGGTTCGTGAAAGTGGAGGCTCTGGTTCGCTCTATCCGCTGCTCCGGAAGAACGTCCGAGCGGCAGGAACGCGGCCTGTTCTGTCGAGCGTTCGAACCATCTGGAACGGTCGTCCGGCCACCGACCCGAGAAATCGCGAACGTGGTGGTCGAGAAGTCTTTCGGAACGCCGACGCCGTCCAGTAGAATCGCGGTGTCGAATTCGACGGGCGTCTCCGACCGACGGTCCGGCGTCTGCTCCGCCGGCGCGTCGGTCACTTCGCGTTCACGCCTCGTCGGTTCCGTCGTCTGCGAACGACTCGTCGCGTTCGTGCGGTGCGTTCCAGTCGTTCGCGGGCCCCACCGGGACGAACCCGGTCGGATTGATGTCGTCGTGGCTCCGGTAGTAGTGGGCTTTGACGTGGTCCGCGTTGCAGGTTTCGGCGACCCCCGGCGTCTGGTAGACGTCTCTGGCGTAGTCCCACAGGTGGTCGAAGTCGACCAGCCGACGAAGATTACACTTGAAGTGCGTGTGGTAGACGGCGTCGAATCGGTACAGCGTCGGGAAGAGGAACACGTCGGCGAGGGTGAGTCGGTCGCCGACGGCGTAGCGACGGGTCGCGAGGGTCTCGTCCCACCGTTCCATCGCGTCGAACAGGTCGCGAACGGCCGTCTCGTACGACGCCTGCGAGTCGGCGAACCCGGCGCGGTAGACGCCCGTGTTGATAGCGGCGTGGATGTCCTCGATAGCGTCGTCGATACGCGCTCTCGCCGACGACGGGTAGAGGTCGAGCGACGCCGACGCGTACTCCTCGAACTCGGTGGCGAGCATGCGCGCGATAGCCGCAGACTCCTCGTGGACGATAGTGTCGGTCCGTCGGTCGTACAGGACGGGGACCGTCACCCGCCCCGTGTAGGTCGGGTCGGCCTCGCGGAACACCTCGTAGAGGGTGTCGTGGCCGTACAGCGAGTCCGGCGTACAGTTCGCTTTCTCGGGAGCGAACTCCCACCCTCGGTCGTCGCGGACGGGGTCCACCACGTCGACCGAGACGGCGTCTTCGAGTCCGAGGAGGCGTCGGACGAGTGCCGTCCGGTGCGCCCACGGGCAGGCGCGCGAGATGTAGAGGTGGTACCGACCCGCTTCGGCCGGGTACTCGGCGTCCCGCGAGTTCTCGACTCGGTCGTCGAAGGTGTCGTGGTCGTACCGGTCGCGGGCGGTGTCGGGTTCCCACGCACCGTCGTGGAGCAGGCCCATCAGTCTCCACCCCCGTCGTTCGAGCGCCAGAAGAAGCCGTTGCCCCGTGATTCGCGGCGCACGGTTCCGTCGTCGACGAGAGACGCCAGCACTTGTCGCGCTTTGCCGTCGTCGAGTTCGTACACCGCCGCGACTTCGCGCGTCGCTACGGGGCCGTATTCGGCGACGAACCGTCGCATCGGTGGCGGCGACGACTGTTCCAGGGAGGGGTCGACGGCCCTCAGCGCGGTCGTCAGTTCCTCGAACGACCGGAAGCCCGCCGCGCGTCTCTCGCCGCCCGGCCCCCGGATGTGGTACGTCGGGAACGCCCGAACACCTGCGTCACGCGTCCGCGAGAGGTCGTCTTCGAACGCCGCTTGCGCAGTTCCGTCGTCCAGCGCCGTCGTGAACTCGTCGACGTCGAGGCCGACCGACTCTGCGAGTTCCACCTGCACCTCGCGGTCGTTGACGTTGCGCACCTCCGTCGTGTACGCCTCACGGAGTCGCCGCAGATACCGATGCGCCAGTTCGGTCTCCTGTCGTCGTGCGGCCGCGAACGCCTTGCTCGCGGGGTACGTCGACTGTGCGGGGTTCGTCTCGAATATCTCCGTATCGACCGGCATCCCGTGCTGTCGGGACGCTTCGACCCAGTGCGGGGCGACGTCACTGGGGTCTGTGATGTCGTTGGCCGCGTCGTGGAACGCACCGAAGTCCTCGACCAATCCGCCCAGGACGTATCTGATTCGTATCTGTTCGCCGAACGCGACACGAAGACGCCGGACGACGGGTTCGGACCCCCAGCACCACGTGCACATCGGGTCCGTGAACTGCGTTACCGTCGGCCGGTCTCCGTCCGTGTCTGTCGTCGACATGTGGTCGGCTACAGTCCCCCGAGAAAAATGTTTCAGGCATACTACAGTAACTCAGGTGTCCCGCGGGGAACCAGGATACGAAACGACACCGGCGTGGAGGACCACGCGTCGACGGGTCCTCACCGCCGAGACGCGTCGCCGGAATCCGGAAACTGTCGGGAACGGGTCACCGTCTCGGACGTCGTCGGCGAGCGCCGCCGGACGGCCGCTCGAACCGGGTTCGGTAACTCTCCGATTCGCTACAATAATCGGCTTCAGGGAATCTTCATACCGCTTGTCGACCAACTGGAAGCCGTCGATACAATGAGCTACGAACTCGACCCCCTGCCGTACGATTACGACGCACTCGAACCGCACATCTCCGAACAGGTGCTCACGTGGCATCACGACACTCACCATCAGGGCTACGTGAACGGCTGGAACAGTGCGGAGGAGACGCTGGAGTCGAACCGCGAGGAGGGCGACTTCTCGTCGTCGGCCGGCGCGATTCGCAACGTCACGCACAACGGCTGCGGACACATCCTCCACGACCTCTTCTGGCAGAACATGTCGCCCGAAGGCGGTTCCGAACCCTCGGGTGACCTCGCCGACCGTATCGCCGAGGACTTCGGCTCCTACGAGGCGTGGAAGGGCGAGTTCGAGGCCGCCGCGGGCAACGCGAGCGGCTGGGCGCTCCTCGTCTACGACTCGTTCTCGAACCAGCTCCGCAACGTCGTGGTGGACAAGCACGACCAGGGCGCGCTCTGGGGCACCCACCCCATCCTCGCACTGGACGTCTGGGAGCACTCGTACTACCACGACTACGGCCCCGCACGCGGCGACTTCGTCGACGCCTTCTTCGAGGTCGTCGACTGGGACGAACCCAGCAGCCGCTACGAGCAGGCCGTCGAACTGTTCGAGTAAGCGACGAGACGCTCCGTTTTCGCCGTGGGCTTCCGTCTCCGCCACCCTCCGGCACCGGCCCGGCGGAGACTTCTTGACGAACTGGTGAGTACGACAGGCCGATGGTCGACGGAACGAGAATCGCGGACGTCGAAGCGGTCCCCGAAGTCGGCTCGTACCTGTTCACCGCCGAGGACGCGTTCACCAACGAGCGAGAACTCATCCTCGTGCCGTGCGAGCGAGACCCGGGCGTCGAGGCCTGGGTCAACGAGTGCACGCACGAGAACCAGCGGTTCGACAGGGGCGACGGCGCAGCCATGCGGGACGGGCAGATAATCTGCCCGAAGCACGGGTCGATGTTCGACGCCTGCTCGGGCGCGTGCGACAACGGCGAGGCCGCCGGAACGTCGCTGCCCGGCGTCGACGTCACTGTCGAGGACGGCGGCGTGTTCCTCACCGACGACAACTACACCTACCTCCACGACGGCGGCGTCGCAGACGACGACGGCCCGGACTCGACCTCTCACATCGGCTTCTGAGCGAGCGAGTTCGACGCCTCGCGGCAACGTACGTCGGGAGCCCCAGGAACACCAGCGGCAGTATCGTGAGCGCGTGGCTGAGGACGTTCACGAACGGCCCCTCCGAGAGGCCGTCCGGGACGAGTCTGCTCACAGCGGCGGATTCGCCCGAGAGACGGGTGGCGCTGTCGCCCGACCCGGACGCTCACGGCACTTTCAGATAGGCGTAGCCGTCGTGCTGCAACCGGGTGAGTTCGTCGACGCCGGCGGGGACGGTATCGACGTTCGAGAGCAGTTTCGAGTGGGGGATGTCGCGGCCCGACAGCGAGTTGCGGCAGCCGAGACAGCGCACGTCGCCGTCGAGCGAGCGGACCGCCCGCGAGAGCGGCGACCCCTCGACGAACAGGTGGACGGCGTCGCCGTTGGCGAGGAGGACGACGTCGTCCGTCTCGGCGGTGTCGTCGTCGAGGAGGTTGCGCACGTTCGCCAGCGCGTGTCGCCAGTCGCTCACGTCACCGCTCGACAGGTGGAAGACTGCGTTCATAGCGGCGCGACGGCGGCCACGTCCTTCAGCGTTCGTGCCGGGGGGTCGGCGGCGGCGACCACTTTTCACGTCTCCCGTCGACCGGACGCGTATGGCACAGACGCACGTCGTCGCCGTCTGCGGGAGCCTCCGCGACCGGAGTTACACGAAACTGGCACTCGAACGCGCTCTCGACGGCGTCCGCGAGGCGGGGGGCACCGGCGAACTGCTCGACCTGCGGGCGTACGACCTGCCCGTCTTCGACGCCGACGAGGACGGACAGGGCGACAGCGCGGTCGTCGCCCGGCGAATCCGCGAGGCGGACGCGCTCGTCCTCGGGACGCCCGTCTACCACGGGTCGTACTCGGGCGTGCTGAAGAACGCGCTCGACCACTGCGGGTTCGACGAGTTCGACGGCAAGACGGTCGGCCTGCTCGCCGTCGCCGGCGGCGGCTTTCCGGTGACCGCGCTGGAACACCTCCGGTCGGTCTGCCGGGCGCTGAACGCGTGGGTCCTGCCCCATCAGGCCGCACTCCCGCACGTCTCCTCGCAGTTCGACGGCGAGGAACTCGCCGACGAGGGGTTAGAAAAGCGCGTGCACGTCCTCGGCCGCCGGGTGGTCGAGTACGCGCGCATCGAACCCGACCCGGCGACGTTCGAGGCGGGAGAGAACGTCGGAGCGGGAGGGAAGTAGTCCGCTCAGACGGACTGTTCGAGCGACAGGTCGAGGTCGAACGTGCACGTCTCGTTCGAGACGACGTTGCCCGCGTTGTACGGGAGCCGGTAGATGACCTCGACGTACTTCGAACCGCCCTGCGAGAGCGCGCTGGACCCGCCCGCCGCGCCCTTGATGCGGGTCGGCTTGCCCTGAACCATCAGGTCGCCGTCGTCGTCGGCGTCGAGTTCGGGGGCGTCCACGTCGGTGTCGACGCGCACCTCCACGTCGAGAACGTCGGCGAGGGTCCGTTCCTTGCCGGGGTCGACGGTGACGTAGCGACTGCTGTCGCCGTCGAATCCGGGGCCGAAGGCGAACCCGGGCGTGAGGAGGACGCGGTCGTTGATGCCGTCGCTCGGCCCCATCCCGTTCACGTCGTGGAGGCCGTTGTAGACGACCTGTCCCCCGAAGGCGAACGCGCCGGACCGACGGCCGCTTCCGAGCGTGACTTCGATGGTCCCCTGCGTCCGACTCGCGGAGACGCCGGACGCCCGCGAGTTCGACAGCGCGTAGCCGTTCGGGTTGCCCCCGCTCCGACTCGGCTGGTCCCACCCGCTCGCCGTGAACGGCTGGTAGCTGACGCCGTTCTGGTTGGCGACCACCTGGAAGTCCGCGGTGCCGTCGTCGTCGGTGTCGAACAGGAGGGCGAGGTTGTCACCGCTGCTCGCCGCGCCGAGTTCCGCCGGCAGGTCGACGGTTATCTTCGTGCTGCCGTTGCTCAGCAGTTCGACCGCCGTCACGGCGTCGTCGACGCCGAAGTCCGAGAGGTCGTGGACGTTGTCGTGGGTGTCGTTGTCGAAGTAGCCCGTCACCTCGGAGGTGAACGTGTGCACGGCGCCGGTGTTCGGCGCGCCCGGGGCGTTGCGGACGTTCGTCACCGCGGCCGAGAGGTCACCGTCGGCGTCGCCGACGTTGTTCACCTTGAACGTCTCCTTGCCGCCCTCGCCGGGCATCAGGTCGCTCACGTTCACCGTCTTCGAGACGTTCGCCCCCAGCGTGAGGTCCATCTCGCCGGCCTGAATCGTGTTGTTCGCGCTCTCCTCCTCGTCGCTCATCAGCGCGTACGTCCCCGTGCTCACCGCGCCGGCGCTGAGGCCAACGCCGGCGATGCCGCCGAGAACCGTCCTGCGCGAGAGTTCGATACCACCGTCGTCGTCTGCGTCGTTTCCGAACATGGTGTTTCTGCGCGGCGACCGCACCCCACCGAGAGGCGGCCCGCCGCGCGACGGCTGAACAGTCGGGTACAATACACTTTGCTACCGACAGGATTACTCGGACGAAAGTCGCTGTTTAGCGAACTTAACCGCCGGTTCGGCGGTTCGCGGCGCGCGTATCGTCGGGATACCGGGGCCCCGACTGGTTTCGTACCGTTCGATTGGCGTCGGAGACAGTCCGGAGAGAATGAGCAACCGTTTTGACGTTCGCTCGCACCCGAACAGGATATGCACGCCATCACCAAGAGCGGGTGGGTGGAGGTCATCACGGGGTCGATGTTCTCCGGGAAGACGGAGGAACTCCTCCGCCGCCTGCGACGCGCCGAAATCGCGGGGCAGGACGTGGCCGTCTTCAAACCCGCGCTCGACGACCGGTACGGCGAGACGACCGTCGGGTCGCACGCCGGGAGCCAGTGGGACGCGCGGGTCGTCCCCGCCGAGGGCGAGGGCATCTGGACCATCGTCGAGGACCTGAACGGGCAGGACGTCGTCGCCATCGACGAGGCGAACTTCTTCTCCGCGGACCTCGTGGACGTCTGCGAACACCTCGCCGCGGACGGCCGCCGCGTCCTCGTCTCCGGCACCGACCAGACGTTCCGCGGGGAGCCGTTCGAACCGCTTCCGCAACTGATGGCGACGGCCGAGTACGTGGACAAACTGCAGGCCATCTGCACCGTCTGCGGCGAACCGGCGAGTCGGAACCAGCGACTCGTGGACGGCGACCCCGCGCACGCGGACGACGCGACGATCGTCGTCGGCGCCGAGGAGTCCTACGAGGCGCGATGTCGGAACTGTCATACGCTCCGCCGCGACTGATGTACACGACGTGACTACCTGGGTCGAGAATCCGGAGGGCGGGCGGGAACGCGGACCGCGCGGCGTCCTCCGGGCGTGGTTGGAAGTGCTCGTTCGCCCCCGCCGGTTCTTCAGAAACGGCGTCGCGCCCGGCGACCAGGCGCCCGGCCTCGTCTTCGCCGTCGCCGTCGCCGTCGCCTACACGACGGGCCTGTTCGCGCTGGTCCCGTCGCGGATACCGACGCTCGCCGGCGGCCGGGCGCTCTCTGCGCTGGTCGGACTCGCCGCCGTCGCCCTCCTCCTCGCGCCCGCCGTCCTCCACCTCACCGCCGCGATGCAGACGGTGCTCTTGGTCCTCCTCGTCCGCGACAGGGGGGGAATCAGCGAGACGGTGCAAGTCGTCGCCTACGCCGCCGCGCCCTGCGTCGTCGCCGGGATTCCGAGCCCGGAACTCCGCGTCGTCTGCGCCGGTTACGGCACAGCCCTCCTCGTCGTCGGCCTGAGCGAACGGCACGGCGTGAGCGTCGCCCGCGCCGCCGTCGCCGGGGCGATTCCCGCGACGTTCCTCTTCGGCTACGTCTTCGGCGGGCTGGCGGCGTTGCAGACGGTCGCACGCGGCCTCGGCCTCGTCTGAACCCGGACGGGCGCCGCTCCGAGCGGTGACCGACGCCCGTCCAACGAACGCCGTGCGCGTTCGTGTCTCTCGCCCGACAACAGGGGGTTCGGCGGCGAACGAGTCGGAAACGCGGAGGAACGCCGCCGCGACGCACGCGTTTCCGGGACGGATTCGACAAGGGTTTTAGTCCCGGGTCGTTTGTTGCACGCAATGGATTGGATTACGCACGACGAAGACGTGTGGTTCGAGTTTCGGGGAGATTCCCCACATCAGCTGACGCCGGGGCGGTACTACAAGGGTGAAGTCGATGGGTTCGCGGAGTTCGGTGTGTTCGTCGACCTCGCGCCGGGCGTGACGGGACTGCTGCACCGCAGCGAACTGGACCGTCGCCTCGAGAGCCTCGACTGGGACGCGGGCGACACCGTGTTCGTCCAGGTGAAGAACATCCGGGACAACGGAAACATCGACCTCGGCTGGTCCATCCGCCAGTCCGAACGCGAGTTCCGCGGCTCGAAGATTCACGACCCGGACGGCGAGGACGACGGCAAGCCCGTCGAGCAGTCCGACGACAGTTCCCCCGGTCCGGTGAAGAAGAAGCCGAAGGGGATGGCCACGAAGTCCAAAGAGCGCAACGGCGAGAGTCAGGAGAAAGCCGACGACGGGGCGACCGACGCCGACGCGCAGGAGACGGACGACCAGACGGACCAGACGGAGGCAGAAGCGGACGCGACGCAGGCGGCAGAGACGGAAGACGAGACGCCGGACACCCCGGCGCGACACACGGACGAACCGGGCTCGCCCGGCGCCGCGGAGGCCGAGACGGACGACGCCGACGCGACCGAGGAACGCGACGCGGACCGCTTCGAGCACGTCACCGTCGAGAGCCTCGGTGACCGCGTGGGCGACGAAGTCCGCATCGAGGGCGAAGTCGTCAGCACGCGACAGACCGGCGGCCCGACCATCTTCGAGATTCGCGACGAGACGGGCGTCGTCGACTGCGCCGCCTTCGTCGAGGCGGGCGTCCGCGCCTACCCCGACGTCGGCGAGGGCGACGTCGTTCGCCTCGACGGCGAGGTGGAGATGCGCCGCGACGAACTGCAGGTCGAGACGGAGGAACTCGTCGCTCTCGACGGTGACGAGGCGGACGCCGTCCTCCAGCGACTCGACGACGCGATGGCCGCGCGGGCCCGCCCCGAGTCGGTCGAACCGCTGGCCGACCACGCGCCCGTCGAGGCCGTGACCGAGCAACTGCGCGAGGCCGCCACGGTGGTTCGCCGCGCAATCCTCGAATCGCGCCCCATCGTCGTCCGCCACCCGGCGACGGCCGACGGCTACGTCGCCGGCGCCGCCGTCGAACGCGCCGTGCTCCCCCGCATCCGCGAGGAACACGAACGCGCAGACGCCGAGTACCACTACTTCACCCGCCGACCGCTCGACGACCCCGTCTACGGCATGGACGCGGCGACGAACGACGTGACGCGGATGCTGCAGGACAACCAGCGCCACGACGAGAAGCTCCCCCTCGTCCTCCTCCTGGGCGTCGGCGCGACCGCCGAATCGCTCGACGGACTCGGACTGCTCGACGTCTACGGCGCCGAACGCGTCGTCGTCGACGCCGCAGTCGCCGACGAAGAGGTCGAAGCGCACGCCGACGCCGTCGTCAATCCCGGCCTCGCCGGCGCCGACGCCGCGGACCTCTCGACCGGTGCGCTGGGCGCGAACCTCGCCGCCGCCGTCGACGCGGGCGTCCGCGACGACATCGCGCACCTCCCCGCCGTGAGCTACTGGGAGGACACTCCCGAGGCGTACGTGACGCTGGCCGCCGACGCCGGCTACGACGCCGACCGGACGCGCGAACTCCGAGAGGCCATCGCGCTGGAGGCGTACTACCAGTCCTACGAGGACAAGCGCGAACTCATCACGGACCTGCTGTTCGACGACGGCGTGTCGCCGGGCGCCCAACGCGCCGGCGGCGACGCCGTCGAGGGTAACCTCGCCGGCCACATCGCCGAGCAGTTCCGCATCAAGCTCGACACCGAAGTCGAGACGGCGCAGGCCAACCTCGACGTGCGCGAGGAGGGCGACGTGACCGTCGCCGTCCTCGACGCCGACGCCTACACCCACCGCTACGACTTCCCGCCCACGTCGCTCCTCGTCGACGAACTCCACCGCCGCAACCGCGAGGGCGACGAGTACGTCACCGTCGCCACCGCGATGGACGAACTGTTCGTCCGAGCGACGGACGACATCGACATCCGCGCCGTCGCCGCGGCGGCCCGCGAGGCCGTTCCCGAGGGTGGCGTCACCGCCATCGCCGTCCGCGACAACCGCATCGAGTTCCTGTCGGGCGCTCGCGACGCCGTCGCCGACGCCGTCGTCGACGCCACCGTCGACCAGTTCTAACGCGGTTCCGCCGCTTCTCGCGTCGTTCTCGCCGCGTCCGCTCGCATCGCTCAGCGCGTCGCTTCGCCGTCATCGTCGTGCCCCGGCGTGACCGGGTCGGACGCCTCTCGGTACATCTCGTACACCCGCTCGGCCCAGCGACGGGCGTCGCCGCCGTCGGTGTCCACGAACACCCGTAGCGCCCCCGTCTCGTCGTCGTAGCCGCCGACGCCGACGTGGTCGTCGAATATCGCCAGCCCGTACGGGAGCGCCCCTCTCGTCCTGAGACGGAGGTGGCCGCGTTCGACGGCCGTCGCCGTCTCGCCGGAGAGCACGTGGTCTGCCACCGTCGGGACCGTGACGAACTCGGCGTCGCCCTCCTCGAACACGCCCTCGGCGAACGCGGGCGACCCCGGCGGCACGACGTGCGTCGTGTTGAACCCGCGGAACGTCGCGCTCGCGTCGAGGAGTTCGAGGAAGCGCGACACCGGTCCGTACGGGTCGTCGGGCGTCGCTTCGGTGACGGTGGCGTCGGCGAACGGTCCGACGACGAACTCCCGGTGCGTCTCGCAGATGCAGTCGAGGAGCGGAGCCAGACGCTCGGCCGCCCGCAGGTTCCGACCTAGTCGGAGCAGTTCGTCGGCGAACACCTCGCCCTTCCCCGTCAACGAGAACCGGCCGTCCCGCCGCACCGCGAGTCCGCGCTCCGTCAGCCACCGCGTCGTCCGGTGACTCGTCGCCCGCGAGACGCCGAGGCTGTCCTCTAACTCCCGCCTGTCGAGCGGCCGGCCGTACAGCGCCTCCAGCGCGGGGCCGTGCCGGACCACGTCGACGAGCGTGTCGGTGTCGAGTCTGTCCTCGTCGGTCAGTCGGTCACGCAGGAGGCGACGCTCGGCCGCGTACCGCAGTAGTTCGTCGAGTGCCGTCGTCTCCGGCATCCTGTCGTCCTCCGTCGTCGTTCGTGTCACTACGTGGCACGTCGTGTTAACCGTTCGCACGGGGTGAGACGACGTTCGCGCCGCGAAACGCGGCTCAGGAGGTGACTATAGCCCGAATCGCACCGTCCGAGTCGGTATGAGTTCCCACGACTCTCCCGAACGAGACCGGACGACGACCGACGCGGACCGAACTGAGCGACTGGTCGAACGCCTCGTCGACGACGCCGCGGCGTCGCTGGGGCTGTTCTCGACCTACCTCGGCGACAGACTCGGCTACTACGACGCCCTCGCGGGCGCGTCCCCCGCGACGGCGGCGGACCTCGCGGCGGCGACGGGGACGGACGAACGCTACGCCCGCGAGTGGCTGGAACACCAGACGGTACTCGAGATACTCGCCGTCGAGGACGCCGACGCGCCCGCGGCCGAGCGCCGGTTCTCGCTCCCGGCCGCGCACGCCGAGGTGGTCACCGACCCGGACAGCCCGCATCACGCCGTTCCGCTGGCGCAACTGGTCGCTGGCGCGGTGAAGCCGCTCGAACGCGTGGTCGAGGCGTACCGCACCGGGGCGGGCGTCCCGTTCGAGGAGTACGGACGCGACCTGCGCGAGGGGCAGGCGCGCATCAACCGGCCGACGTTCCGTTCGACGCTCGGAGCCGAGTGGATTCCGACGATGCCGGACGTCGACGAACGACTGCGGCGCGACGGCGCGCGCGTCGCCGACGTCGGGTGCGGCTACGGGTGGTCGGCCATCGGACTCGCCGACGCGTACGAGTCGGTTCGCGTGGACGGCTACGACGTGGACGAGGCGTCCGTCGAGGCCGCCCGGGAGACGGTCGCCGAGGCGGGCGTCGCCGACCGGGTGACGATTCACCACCGGGACGTGACGGACACCGACATCCGGGGCGACTACGACCTCGTGACCGCGTTCGAGTGCGTCCACGACATGTCCGACCCGGTGGGGGCGTTGCGGACGATGCGCCGCCTCGCGGCCGAGGACGGAACCGTACTCGTCGTGGACGAACGCGTCGGCGAGACGTTCACAGAGACGGGCACCGACGTGGAACCGCTGATGTACGGGTGGAGCGTCCTGCACTGCCTGCCGGTCGGCCGCGTCGAGGACCCGTCGGCGGCGACGGGGACGGTGATGCGGCCCGGCACGCTCCGCGAGTACGCCGAGGCGGCGGGGTTCTCGGGGTTCGAGGTACTCCCGGTCGAAGACTTCTTCCTCCGCCTCTACCGGCTGACTCCCTGACCGTCCCCGGCGTCCGAGTCGTCTGCGCCGGCGCCACCCTCCGTCGGGGCGTCGGTTCCGCCGACGGCCGTCTCGCGGCGTCGTCGGCTCCTCGACCGACCGGTGAGCGACACCCTTAACCCCGAAACGCCGCGATTGAGAGCCAATGAGAACCCTCGCTCGAACGGCCGCCGCGGCGGTGATGCCGCCGTGAGCGCCGACACCGACCCCACGGAGACGGACGACCCGACGGAGACGGAGGCGTTCCGTCGCACCTGCGAGACGCTCGTCGAGCGAATCCTCGACGGCGAGATAGAGCGCGACGACCTCGAATCCGCGAAACTCGACGCCTGCTCGGAGCACTCCTCGCCGAAGGTGCCGAAGAACGCCGACGTCCTCGAACACGCCCCCGACGGCCGCCGCGAGGAGGTCAAGTCGGTCGTCCAGCGCAAGCCCGTTCGGACGGCGTCGGGCGTCTCGCCCGTCGCCATCATGACCTCGCCGCACATGTGCCCGCACGGGAAGTGCCTCTACTGCCCCGGCGGTCCGGCCAGCGAGTTCTCCTCCTCGCAGTCGTACACGGGCCACGAACCCGCCGCCGCGCGCGGCGTCCAGAACGACTACGACCCGTACGGACAGGTGACGCTCCGTCTGGAGCAACTCCGGCACATCGGCCACCCCGTGGACAAGGTCGAACTGATTCTGATGGGCGGGACGATGACCGCGCGGAGCCACGACTACCAGGAGTGGTTCGTCAAGCGCGCACTCGAAGCGATGAACGACTACGACCTCGACTCGGAACCGCGACCCGCCGAGGACCAGTCGTTCAAGCCCGACCCCGAGGACGTGGAGTTCCGGTATCTGGAGGACGTCATCGCGGAGAACGAGACGGCCGACGTGCGAAACATCGGGACGACGTTCGAGACGAAGCCCGACTGGTGCGACCCCGAGCAGATAGACCGGATGCTCGACCTGGGGGCGACGAAGGTGGAAGTCGGCGTCCAGACGACGTACGAGCGCATCAACCGCGAGATGCACCGCGGGCACGGCGTGCAGGCGTCGCTGGACGCCAACCGCCGTCTCCGCGACTCGGCGTTCAAGGTGGGCTTCCACATGATGCCCGGCCAGCCCGGCATGTCGAAGGAGATGTGCGTCGAGGACTTCCGGCAACTGTTCGAGAACGCCGACTGGCGGCCGGACTACCTGAAGATATACCCCACGCTCGTCGTCCGCGACACCATCACCTACGACATGTGGCGGCGCGACGAGTACGACCCGCTGGACAACGAGGAGGCCGCGGACGTCGTCGCCGAGGTGATGGGGATGATTCCGAAGTACACGCGCCTCCAACGCGTCCAGCGGGACATCCCGGCGGACTTCATCGACGCGGGCGTCTGGAAGTCGAACCTCCGCCAACTCGCCGAGCAACGCGCCGAGGAGAAGGGCATCGAGGTGAACGACATCCGCGCCCGCGAGGTGGGGATGAACGACGCCGACCCGGACCCCGAACGCGTCGAACTGCAGGTGGAGACGTACGAGGCGGCCGAGGGGACCGAACACTTCATCTCGTTCGAGGACCCCGCCGAGGACCTGCTGGTCGGCTTCTGTCGCCTCCGGTTCCCGCACGACCCGGTCCGGAGGGAGTTGGAAGACGCCGCCCTCGTCCGCGAACTCCACGTGTACGGCTCCGAAGTCGGACTGGGCGGCGACGGCGACTGGCAGCACAAGGGGTACGGCCGCCGCCTCCTCGGCCACGCCGAGGAGATGGCGCGCGACGCCGGCTACGACAAGGTGAGCGTCATCTCCGGTATCGGCGTCCGCGAGTACTACAAGCAGAAGTTGGGGTACCATCAGGACGGGCCGTACGTCTCGAAGCGGTTCTGAGGTGTGGCGGTTTTTTCCACCAGGTTTTGCGGGGGCGAGCGAAGCGAGCCCCCGGAAAAAGTGGGGGTGTAGGTCTCGAAGCGGTTCTGAGGTGTGGCGGTTTTTTCCACCAGGTTTTGCGGGGGCGAGCGAAGCGAGCCCCCGGAAAAAGTGGGGGTGTAGGTCTCGAAGCGGTTCTGAGGTGTGGCGGTTTTTTCCACCAGGTTTTGCGGGGGCGAGCGGAGCGAGCCCCCGGAAAAAGTGGGGTCGGAGCAGGTTAGTCTCGCCGCGGGGTGGCGGTTCGACCGCCGCCGGCGAGTGCGACGACTTTTGAGGCTCGCCACGAATCCTCGGACATGGTCTCGCTTCGCGGTCCCGCTTGGGTGGGTGCCGCCGGGTTCGTCCTCGTCGCCGTCGGCCTCGGGTTCCTCCTCACGGGCGCGCCAATCGTCGGCATCGGCTTCTGCGCCCTCGCGGTCGGACTCGTCGCCGTCGCCGTCCGCGACGACGACGAGACGGACACCTCGACGCGCGCGGCGACGCCCGACGAACCGGCCGACGACGCCCTCGCGACGCTCCGGGAACGGTACGCTCGCGGGGACCTCTCGGACGCGCAGTTCGAGGCGAAACTGGAACGACTCCTCGAAGTCGAGACGCGTGAGGACCTCGAGGTGAGCGTCGAACGGCGGACCGAAGCAGTCGAAACAGAGCGCGAGTGAGTCCGCCGTTCCGACGGCAGACGTATCAGATTTGATTTCTCTCCGTCGGACTTATACGTAACCGCCCCCGCCTCTACGACGATATGGGACGCGACGCGACTGCCGTGCGGTCCCGGGGGCGGTCCTGATGCAGGTGGGGGAGTTCCTCGCGACGGCCCGGTCCTCGCTGGCGCAGGTGGCGACGACCGAGGCGCGTCTCGGCGCGACGGCGGTGCTCGTCGGCTCTGCCGTCACTGTCGCACTGTTGCTCGCACCGCGGGCGGTGACCCGCGCCGCCCGCGAGTTGGACGACCGGGTGCTGTCGGACCCGCGGATACCCGACTCGGTGTCCGAGGCGCGGTGGGTGCTCCCGCCGTCGGTGGTCGTGCGAACGCTCCAGACGGGCGTGTTCGTCGCCGCGACGCTGGCCGTCCTCGTCGTCTGGGGGCGCGAGGACCTCGCACTCGCGGCGACGGTGTTGCTCGCGAGTCTCGCGCCGGTCGCGGGGCGCGTCCTCCTGACGGCGGCGCTGTTCGTCGGCGCGTACGTCGGCATCGACGCCCTGGAGTCGTGGCTGACGGCCTACGCCGCCGACTCGGACCGCATCAACGAACATCAGGAGGGCATCGTCTTCCGCGTCCTCCAGTTGGTCGTCCTCCTCGCGGTGGGACTGGCGACCCTGACCGTCTGGGACGCCGAACTCGGCAGCCTCCTCGTCGGTGCCGGCTTCCTCGGAATCGTCGTCGGGATGGCCGCCAGACAGACGCTCGGGTCGCTCATCGCCGGGTTCGTCCTGATGTTCTCCCGACCGTTCGAGATAGGCGACTGGGTGGAGATAGACGGCGAGGAGGGCATCGTCTCGGACATCACCATCATCAACACCCGTCTGCGGAACTTCGACGGCGAGTCGGTGGTGTTCCCGAACGACCGCGTGACGAAGGCGACCATCACGAACCGGACGCGCCGGGACCAACTCCGCCTCACCGTGGAGGTCGGCGTCGACTACGAGACGGACCTCGACCTGGCCGTCGGCGTCGCGGAGGCGGCCGTCGAAGACCTGGGCGTCGTCGCGGACGTGCCGGCACCGAACGTCCTCCCGACGACGTTCGGCGACTCGGCGGTCGGGCTCACAGTTCGCTTCTGGATAAAGCACCCGTCCGCGCCTCGGCGCGCGAAGGCGAACGCGGCCGTCGTGCAGGCGATAAAGGAGGCGTTCGACGGCCGGGGAATCAAGATACCCTACCCGCAGCGAGAACTCGCGGGACGCGAGGAGGCCGGTGGGTTCGCCGTCCGCGACGGCGTCGAGAGCGAGGAGCCGCCGACGTCGGTCAGTACGACCGACTGAGGGCGGCGGACTGGCGCGTCTCGGCCGACCACCTTCCGACCGACGGGAGAGTCGACCCGACTCGCGGACCGTCGAGACGGCCGGCGTCACAGCGACTTCTGCATCGCGATGTGCGGGATGCCGGCGTCGTCGAACTCGTCGCCGAACGCGCTGTAGCCGAGCGACTCGTAGAACGGCTGGACGCGCCGCTGAGCGTTGAGCCGCACCCGCGAGAACCCCACCTCGCGGGCCTCGCGTTCGGCGGCGGCCATCACGCGGCGGCCCCAGCCTTCGCCGCGCCTGTCCTCGGCGACGACGACGCGTTCGACCTTGGCCGTCTCCTCGTCGTACGCGCGTATCCGCGCCGCGCCGACGACGGTGTCGTCGTCGTAGGCGACGAGGTGCGTCGCGTCGGCGTCCGGTTCGTCGTGCTCGTCCCACTCCAGTTCCTCGGCGACGCCCTGTTCCTCGACGAACACCTCGCGGCGAATCGAGAAGGCGTCGTCGCGTTCCGCCTCCGTCTCGGCGACGAACACGCCCGTTCGCGGCGACTCGGACGGGTCGTCCCCGTCCGTCGCGCCGGCCGCGGCGTTCTCGTCCGTCTCGCCGTCTTCGTTCCGGTCGGTCACGTCTCACCCAACGGCCCCCTCCCGACTGAGCGTTTCGGCTTCGGGCAAAGACTCAACACTCGCTTCGACGAACGTGTCGGTATGGCCTCGGGCACCCCGTCGACGACGATACAGTCGCTCGTTCTCGGGCGCGACCCCGAGCAGTCGGTGCGCCTCACCGCGGTGGCCGCGGGACTGTTCCTCGTCGTCTTCTTCCTGCACCTGCCGCCGAGACTCGTCGGGAGCCTCTCCGTCCCGTTCGGACTGTTCCTCCCCGCACTCGTCGCCATCTGCGTCCTCGTGGCCGCCGTCGGCGCGTTCCTGAACGACGGCCTCCTCGTCAGCGTCGCCCTCGCGAGCGGGCCGAGTCTCGGCTTCTACCTGCCGCTTGCGCTGTTCAGCCTCACGACGCCGCAGAACACCGTCGCCGAGAGCCTCGCGTTCGGAACCATCTTCGCCGTCGTCTGCGGCGCCGTCGGGTTCGTCGTCGGCGCGGGCGTCCGCCGACTCGCGCGGCGATTCGGGTGGGGGACGGCCGCGGACGGCACGTAGCCCGCCACGCGCGTCGCCCGAACGTGCGGCTTTTCAGCCGCGCCCGTGAATGCGGGGGTATGGACCCGAAGCGGGAGTTGACGAGCGTCGACCTCTCGGCCCTCGTCACCGAGTTGAATCGGTACGAGGGGGCGAAGGTCGACAAGGCCTATCTCTACGGCGACGACCTGCTTCGCCTGCGGATGCGCGACTTCGACCGGGGTCGCGTCGAACTCATCGTCGAAGTCGGCGACGTGAAACGGGCGCACACGGCCAAACCGGAACACGTGCCGGACGCTCCCGGGCGGCCGCCGAACTTCGCGATGATGCTTCGGAACCGCCTCAGCGGAGCCGACTTCGCGGGCGTCGAGCAGTACGAGTTCGACCGCATCCTCTCGTTCGACTTCGAACGCGACGACGAGGACACCACTATCGTCGTCGAGTTGTTCGGACAGGGCAACGTCGCCGTCCTCGACGAGACGGGCGAAGTCGTCCGCAGTCTGGAGACGGTGCGGCTGAAGTCCCGCACCGTCGCCCCCGGCGCGCAGTACGAGTTCCCCTCCTCCCGGCTCCATCCGTTCACGGTGAGTTACGAGGGGTTCAAGCGTCGCATGGAGGACTCCGACACCGACGTGGTGCGGACGCTGGCGACGCAGGTGAACCTCGGCGGCCTGTACGCCGAGGAGTTCTGCACCCGCGCGGGCGTCGAGAAGACGATGGACATCGCCGACGCCGGCGACGAGGAGTTCCGCGCCGTCTACGACGCCATCCAGTCGTTCCACGAACGCCTCAAGTCGGGCGACTTCGACCCGCGCGTGTACGAGGAGGACGGCGCCGTCGTGGACGCGACGCCGTTCCCCCTCGAAGAACACGCGGCCGAGGGGCTGAACAGCGAGTCGCACGACTCGTTCAACGACGCCCTCGACGAGTACTTCTACCGACTGGACCGCACCGCCGAGGACGAACCCGAGGAGGAACCGGGGTCGAACCGCCCGGACTTCGAGGCCGAGATAGAGAAGAAACAGCGCATCATCGAGCAACAGGAGGGCGCCATCGAGGGGTTCGAGCAACAGGCGCAGACGGAACGCGAACGCGCCGAACTGCTGTACGCCAACTACGACCTGGTGGACGAGGTGCTGTCGACGGTTCGCTCGGCCCGCGAGGAGGACGTGCCGTGGGACGAAATCCGTCAGACGCTCGAAGACGGGGCCGAACGCGGCATCCCCGCCGCCGAGGCAGTCGTCGACGTCGACGGCGCGGAGGGCACCGTCACCGTCGAACTCGACGGCACGCGCGTCGAAGTCGAGGTGGACACCGGCGTCGAGAAGAACGCCGACAGGCTCTACACGGAGGCCAAGCGCGTCGAGGGGAAGAAGGAGGGCGCGCAGGCGGCCATCGAGGACACCCGCGAGGAACTGGCCGAGGTGAAGGCCCGCCGCGACGCGTGGGAGGCCGACGACGACGAAGAGGAGGAAGACGAGGAGTCGGAACCCGAGGACGTCGACTGGCTCTCGCGTTCGTCCATCCCGCTCCGGACCGAAGAGCACTGGTACGAGCGGTTCCGCTGGTTCCGCACCTCCGACGGCTACCTCGTCATCGGCGGCCGCAACGCCGACCAGAACGAGGAGATAGTCAAGAAGTACCTGAACAAACACGACCTGTTCTTCCACACGCAGGCGCACGGCGGCCCCGTCACCGTCGTGAAGGCGACGGGCCCCTCCGAACCGTCGCAGGCGGTGGAGTTCCCCGACTCGACGAAGCGGGAGGCGGCGCAGTTCGCCGTCTCGTACTCCTCGACGTGGAAGGAGGGCCGATTCGAGGGCGAGGCGTACATGGTGACGCCCGACCAGGTGTCGAAGACGCCCGAGTCCGGCGAGTACATCGAGAAGGGGTCGTTCGTCGTCCGCGGCGACCGGACGTACTTCCGCGACGTGGCGGCGGAGGTTCTCGTCGGCGTCCAGTGCGAGGGCGAGACGCGCGTGCTGGGCGGCCCGCCGACGGCCATCGAGGGCCGCGTGGAGACGGCCGTCCGCCTGCAACCCGGCCGCTACGCGCAGAACGACGCCGCGAAGATGGTGTACCGCCGCTTCAAGGAGACGTTCGCCGACCAGTCGTTCGTCCGGAAGGTGGCCAGCCCGGACAAGATTCAGGAGTTCCTCCCCCCGGGCGGGAGCGAACTGCTGGACGACTGAGAGATTCCGCCGTAGCGGACCTAATACTCAGTTATTCCGACTGTACGGGTCTATATTTATCTCTCGAACCGACGTATCTCTCCCCGAGCGCACACTCGGTCCTCACGACCGTCGAGACGGATGCACGATAGCGGACGGCCACCTGGCCGACGCGAGTGCGGACGCGAGCGCGCTCGTGAAACAACATGATTAGCGATTCACTCAACTACCTACGAAACGACGAAGACTGGGTAAAGACGGTCCTCATCGGTGGCGTCCTCAGCCTCCTCAGCGTCCTCATCGTCCCCACGATTCTGGTCGCGGGGTATCTCGTCCGGGTCGTCCGCGCGACGATGCACGGCGACGAGCAACCGCCGGCGTTCGACGAATGGGGTGACTTGGCGGTAGACGGCCTGAAGGCCGCGGTCATCGCCATCGTCTACGGGTTCGTCCCGACGCTCATCGCCGGCGTGCTGGTCGGCGGGGCCGTCTTCACCATCGTGATGGGCGACGCGGCGGGGTCGAGCGGACTGGCCGCTCTCGGCGGCCTCGGCATCCTCGTGGGCCTCCTCGTCTCGTTCGTCCTCGGCCTGCTGGCGGCGTACGTCATCCCGGCGGCCGTCGCGAACTTCGCGGAGACCGACCAGATGGGCAAGGCGTTCTCGTTCGGCGACCTGCGCCCCATCCTCACCTCGGGTAAGTACTTCACGGCGTGGGTGAGCGGCTTCGCCGTCATCTTCGTCGGCGCGTTGGTCGCGGGCGTTCTGAACGCCATCCCGGTGCTCGGCCTCATCGCCGGCGGGTTCCTCGGCTTCTACGCCGCGGTGGCCGCGTACTACCTCATCGGGACCGCGTGGGGCGAACTCCACGACATCGAGATGCGCGAGAGCGAGGACCGGCCCGACGAACAGGCCGCTATCTGAGCGGAACACGACTTTTGATAAAGAGTTAACTTATCGACGGGTGTCGATTCGGCCGATGCTAGGTGACGCCCTGTCGTACCCGCGGAACAGTTCGGACTGGATACCGACGATTCTCATCGGTGGGCTGCTCAGCGTCCTCAGCGTCCTCGTCCTCCCGGTGTTCGTCGTGCAGGGCTACTCGCTCCGCGTCATGCGGAGTGCGGCGAAGGGCGAAGAGGCCGCCCCGTCGTTCACCGACTGGGGGGGCCTCGTCGTGGACGGACTCAAGCTATTCCTCGTCAGCCTCGTGTACGGCCTCCTCGTGTTCGTCCCGATGGCTCTCGTGGGCGTCGTCCTCGGATTCGGTTCCGCGCTCCTCTCCGACCCCACGACCGGTCCGAGCGCCGCGTTCGGGGTCGCCACGCTCCTCGGGTTCGCCGTCGTCGGCCTGTTCGGCCTCCTGGTCGGCTACTTCGCCCCCGCCGGGTACGCCAACTTCGCCGTCGAGGACTCCCTCGGGGCGGCGTTCGACGTCTCGACCATCGTCGCGGCGGCGACGACGGGCGAGTACTTCAAGGCGTGGGTGTTGGCCATCGTCGTCGGTGTCGTCCTCGGTACCGTCGGCGCGGCACTCTCAGTCGTCCTCGTGGGTATCTTCGTCATCTTCTACGCGCAGGTCGTCACCTACTACCTGTTCGGCCGCGGGTTCGCCGAGGGTCTCGGGAAGAAGCGTCGCGGCGTGGTCGAGTCCGACTACTGAACGGACGGTATAGCAGCACCTTTCCCCGCCGGCCCCGCACGTCGGATATGCGCATTTCGAGTCGCGGACGCGGCGAGGAGGGCCGCGAACGCATCACGCTCGTCCCCGAGAACGTGGACGACCTCTGGCACCTCTCGCACGTCCTCGAGTCGGGCGATTTGGTCTCCGGCGACACCACTCGCCGCATCCAGCGAGACGACGACCAGATGCGGGACACGGGCGGCCAACGCGAACACATGCACGTCACAATCAGCGTCGGCGACGTGGAGTTCGCGCGTTTCGCCAACCGTCTCCGCGTCGGCGGCGAGATAGTCGGCTGTTCCCGCGAGGACCAACTCGGGCACCACCACACGCTGAACGTCGAAGAACACGACGAAGTGACCATCGAGAAGCACTTCAAGCCGGACCAGATCGACCGCATCGAGGAGGCCGAGGAGGCCGCCGAGAACCCCGACGTGGTCATCGCCACCGTCGAGGAGGGCGAGGCACACATCCACACCGTCGCGCAGTACGGAACCGAGGAGCGCTTCTCGTTCACCGCGCCGACGGGGAAGGGCGAGTACGCCCGCCCGCGGTCGGAGTTGTTCGCGGAACTCGGGAAGGCCCTGTCGCGGATGGACGTCGACGCCATCATCCTCGCGGGACCGGGGTTCACGAAGCAGGACGCCCGCGACTACGTCGCGGAGAATCACCCCGACGTGGCCGAGAAGATGACCGTCGTGGACACCTCCAGCGTCGGCGACAGGGGCGTCCACGAGGTGCTGAAACGCGGCGCGGTGGACGAGGTGCAGACGCAGACGCGCATCTCGAAGGAGGCTGACCTCATCGACGACCTGATGGAGGGCATCGCCACGGGCGAGAAGGTGGCCTACGGAATCGAGGCAGTCGCCGAAGCCGCCGAGTTCGGCGCGGTGGAGACGCTCCTCGTCCTCGACGAACGCCTGCGCGAGGAACGACAGGGGCAGGGCGACTGGGACGTGGACGTGAACGAGGTCATCCAGAGCGTCGAACGGCAGGGCGGCGACGTCGCCGTCTTCTCCTCGGAGTTCGACCCCGGCCGCCAACTGAAGAACCTCGGCGGCATCGCGGCCATCCTCCGCTATCGGTTGCAGTGAGGCGCGCCCGCTGTCGGCCCGCGCCACTCGTGCGGACGCCCGCCGCCTCGAACGTCGGCAGAACGCCTTTGCCCGGAGAGTGCCAACGTCTTGCATGGAACGCGGTGCAGCGTCGGCGGCGATACGGCGGGTCGACCGGTACCTCGACCTGACGTTCTTCGCCGGGATGGAGATATCGGCGCTCGTCGTGCCGACGCTGTGGATGCTTCTGGCCGCCCGGCCGGCGGAGGCGGTGTCGCTGTCGGCGATGACCGCCCTCTGCGTGAGTCCGTTCGCCGTCGCCGCCTTCCGCGGCGGATACGTCGGCGACGCGACGTGGCCGTCGCCGGGTCACTTCGGGACGATGCCCGCGCGCTCCGCGTACTACAGTCTCGTCGTGGCCGGGGCGACGTATCTCGGCGTCGGGGCGCAACTCGTCTGGGGGTCGTTCGTCCCCGGCGTCCTCGTGCCC
This sequence comes from Halogeometricum rufum, assembly GCF_900112175.1. Lineage (NCBI taxonomy): Archaea > Methanobacteriati > Methanobacteriota > Halobacteria > Halobacteriales > Haloferacaceae > Halogeometricum > Halogeometricum rufum. The sequence goes on from NZ_FOYT01000002.1 coordinate 104,486, forward strand.
GCAGTCGTCTGCGCCGCCGCCCTCTCGGCGATGCCCCGCGTCCTGCGGACCACGGCCCGGGTGGCCCGCCTCTCGTTGTAGTCCGCCGCATCGGCTGTGGAACGGGCGGCGACGCTCCGTCACACGCGCCGGCGGCGAGTCGTCTCACTCGCTCGACGCTACGTTCGCCAAGCGCCTCACTCCCCGGTCAGCGCCTCGCTCGCGGGCGCGAAGTCGAGGCTCGTCCCCAGTCCCTCCGCCGTCGCCTTCTCGTAGAGGAGGTACGCGCCGGCGACGGTTTCGATGCCGGTGCCACCGCTGTCGAAGACGGTAATCTCCTCGTCGTCCTCGCGGCCCGGCACCTCGCCGGCGACGATTTCGCCGAGTTCGGCGTAGACGTGGTCTTCGTCCACCACGCCCTCCTCGACGGCGTGGAGGAACGACCCGGCGTCCTGCATCGCGCGCGCCCGCAGGTCGGGAACGTACTTCGCGCGTTCGATGGTCGTCGTGTCGAGTTCGCGCTTGCCGGGGGTGTACTGCCCCATCGCGGTGACGTGCGTGCCCGGTTCCAGTCGCTCGCCGTCGAAGACGGGGGCGGAGGCGTTCGTCGCCGTGACGACGACGTCCGCGCCCTCCACCGCGGCGGCCGCCGAGGCGACGGCGGCAACGCTGGCGTCGAGTCGGCGGTCCATCTCCCCGGCGAACTCCTCGCGGTGTTCCTTCGTCGGAGAGTAGACCCACACCGTCTCGACGTCGCGGACCGTCGCCGTCGCGCGGAGTTGTCCGCGGGCCTGTGCGCCGCTTCCGATGATGGCGACCGACGTCGCGTCCTCGCGCGCGAGTGCGTCGACGGCCACGGCGCCCGCGGCACCGGTCTTGAACGGGTTCATGCTCGCGCCGTCCACGAGTGCGAGCGGTTCTCCCGACTCCGCGTCGAACAGTGGAGTCATGAACCAGGCGTCACCCGCGCCGAATCCGGCGCTGTACGTGTAGCCGCCCATCGCCCCCGTGTCCGGGAGGACGGCGGCGTACGTGGTGAGAAAGCCCGGCGGGTCCTCGTTCGTGAGTTTCGTCCGCGGTTCGGCCTGCGCGCCCTCGCCTCGCTGTCTGTACCCCTCTCGCACGGCGTCGACGAACTCCGCGGGAGTCGCCAGACCCGACACGTCGTCGCTCGTCAGAAACAGCGTCTCAGTCATGGGCGGCCCAACGCGGGCCAGCGTGATGAACGTGCGGGCGTCGGCGGTCCCGACGTGGTTCGTGCGACCGTCGGGCCGGGAAGCGTCGGTGCGAGAGCCACCCGAGGCGAGCGCCGGGGCTCACGCGAAGTGCGGTGTCGGAAGGAAGTTGGTCGAGAATCGATAGTCGCGGACGGGTCGTCGGTGTGACAGGGTCGGACGACTAGTCCGCGTCGACGGGCGTCGCGGGGTTCGAGTTCGAGTTGGCCGAACTGTTCGTGTCGATGGGGCGTCGCGTCTGGGCGGGGACGGGCCCGTTGACGAACAGCGCGTGGCCGACGATGCAGGCGGCGACGCCCGCGGCGATTGGGACGGCCTGGGTGAGGCCGAATCCGGCGGTGGTCAGCGTTCCGGTGAGACCGAGGAGTGCCACAGGAATGAGGCCGAGAACGTAGTCGTAGTACCCTGTCATAATACATGTATTACTACGAAGACAGGTGATATAATTCTTTCCCATGCCTGACCCATACAGTCGTAGTCATACCCGGATGCTATTTCTATAACTTATGATGTCGGAGCGGTATCACAGCATTTTTGAGTTAATTTTTCAGCCGTTTCTTTACAGATAGAAATACAGTCTCTCGGGCGGCAATTAGAGTCCGGTCGCGGAGACTCACAGACTGCCCACATCGGAGCGTTCAACTGTGCCGTCGTTCGACTCACCGACGTGAACCGGAACGACCGTTCGATAGTTGCGCTCGTGATGCTCGCCCACGGGATGGTGCACACGTACGAACTGTCCATCCCCATCTTCGTCTCCATCTGGCTGACGGAGTTCGACGTCGTCAACCTCGGACTGACGCAGTTGGAGGTGACGGCGGCGACGCTCGGGTTGGTCGTGACCGCCGGCTACGGGCTGTTCGGCCTCGGGGCGCTTCCGGGCGGCGTCCTCGTGGACCGCATCGGGTCGCGGCGGCTCATCTCCGTCTGTCTGTTCGGCATGGCCGGGTCGTTCGTCCTCCTCGGTCTCTCGCCGAACCTGCTCGTCGTCACGCTGGCCCTGCTCTGCTGGGGGGCGGCCGCGAGCGTCTACCACCCGGCCGGCCTCGCCCTCATCTCGAAGGGCGTGGACGAACGCGGGACGGGCTTCGCCTACCACGGCATCGCCGGCAACGTCGGCATCGGCCTCGGCCCTCTCCTCACCGCCGTCCTCCTGATGTTCCTCGACTGGACGACGGTGGCGATGCTGCTGGCGCTTCCCGCCCTCGGCGCGGCCGCCTACGCGTTGCGCGCGCGGTTCGACGAGACGGCCGCCGTCGACGCGGGCTCCGGCGGGTCCTCGAAGGCCGACGCCGGCGTCGACTCGTTCGCGGAGTTCGTCTCGGAGTCCAAGCGGTTGGTCGCGGGCGGCTTCGTCGTCGTCTTCCTCGTCGTGATGAGTTCGGGGCTCTACTACCGCGGCGTCCTGACGTTCCTCCCCGACCTGCTGTCCGAAATCGACCAGTTCGCGGCCGTCCCGCTGGCGACGCTTCTGCCGGCCGGCGTCTCGGACCTCCTGGGCGTCGAGGCCGGGTCGGGTCGGACGCTCCAGCCCGAGCGGTACTTCTACTCCGGCCTCCTGATGGTCGGCGTCCTCGGCCAGTACGCGGGCGGGAAGCTCACCGACCGCGTCCCACTCGAGTGGGGACTCGTCGGCGCGTTCAGCGGGCTGGCCGTCCTCGCGGTGCTGTTCCTCCCCGTCGTGAACGCCGGCCTCGTTCCCCTCCTCGCCTTCGGCGCCGTCCTCGGCTTCTCCCTGTTCGTCATCCAGCCGTTCTATCAGGCCACCGTCGCCGAGTACACGCCCGCCGGGACCCGCGGCCTCTCCTACGGCTTCACCTACCTCGGCGTGTTCGGCGTCGGCGCCCTCGGCGGCGCTCTCGCCGGCGCAATCCTGACGTACGCGACGCCGGCGGTGCTGTTCACGACGCTCGCGGGCATCGCCGTCGCCGGCGCCCTGTTCGGCCTCTACCTCGCCCGCAAGCGCGAGTCGCCGTCGGCCGCCGAAGTGGCGTCGGACTGACGCCCCTCACGACTGTCTCGGCCGCCCGTCCGACTCCGACTCGTCCGGCTCCGACCCGACCGCTCCGTGACCGCCGAGCAGTCGTTCCGTCCGCCCGAACCCGAACCAGTAGGAGTTCACCGGCTCGGTCGACCCCGGTTCGGGGTCGGCGCGTCCGAGCAGTTCTCGCAGTCGGGACGCGACCGTCCCGATGGCGGTTCCGTCCGTGCCGTCGCGCCGTTCGAACGGGTACGCCACGTCCCGGCTGGCGTACCGGACTGCGTCCGACGCCGACCGGAGCGTCCGCGCGGCCCGCTTCCGGAGCGACTGCGTGGGCCACGGCAGTTCCGACCGGTGGACGTGTGCGAACCTCGAAGCGTCCTCGTGGTCGAGGTCCGCGAAGAGGTCGCGCAGCCACTGGAACGCGGCGAGGTGTTCCGACTCCGACTCGCGGCCGTCGAGCGTGAGCGAGCGGACGGTCCCCTCGGACACGGTGTAGACGGTCGGCGGCGCGGTCCCGTCTGCCGGTTCGACCACGGCGCCGACGGCGAACTCCCCGGACTCGTCCCGACTGGCTGCGACGAGCGTCCCGTTCGCCCGCTCCGGCGGACAGTCGCGGACCAGCGGTATCAGCCCGACCTGCCACTTGTAGTTGTTCTTGTAGACGAGTTCGTGGACGACGGCGTCGGCGTCTTCCAACGTGAACGTCTCCTCCAGCGTCCGCCGCAACGTGTCGTAGTCCGAGTCGGCCCGGAGTCGGGCCCGCCACGCCTCGGCGTTCCGCAGCGGTCTGAACGAGTCGACCTTCGGGTAGCCGACTATCTTCTCGATGTGCTCGGCGTTGAGCAGGATCGAGAACGCGTCGGCGTTACCGGTGAGGTCGAGCGGCTCCCACGGCGCTCCCCAACCGTCGCGGCGCAGCGGTCGGTTGATGCGAACCTCTCGACGCGGGTCGCCGTCCGTGCTGTAGTACCTGAGGCCGCCGTAGAACTGTTCGCCGTCGGAGAGTTCTATCAACACGCGGTCGGCGTCGCGCAGGTGGTTCAGCCACGGCGACTCGGGCGAGCGTTTGATCTGGCGACTCTTCCACAGCACCGCCCGCGCCCTGTCGGGGAGGTCGTACACGAGGACGACGGCGTACGCGCCGCCGAGGACGAGTGCGAGTCCGAACAGCACCACCACGAGTTCGGACAGATCGGTCAACGCGGCACCCACCGCGGCTTCCTCGGCGAGCAGGTTCGTAATCGGCGCGGGGTCGCCGCCGGTGGCGAAGTAGACGGCGTCTATCAGCAGACTGGAGATGAGACTCCAGAGCAACAGCACGAAGCCGTCGACCTTCCGGTTGAGAAAGCCTCCCGAGAGGCTCAGGGCCATCGTCGTCGCGATGAACCCCGGTGCGACGAGCACGCTGGCGACGACGACGGACTCGACGGTCGGCAACGATTGAAGCGGTGTCGGGTTCACTTCTGGCTCCGTCGGCTCACTCGGCGGCTTCGTCCCCGTCGTCGGGGGTTAGCTGGACGACCACGTCGGCGCGGTGACCGGCGGCGCCCGCCGACGCATCGCGTCTCGACCGACGTTCGTCTTCGGCGAGGACGTACGCGAGGCTGAACGACGGGCTCGGGTTCCCCTTCGACGTGCCCGGTTTCTCCTCTCCCTCGGCGACGTCCGGGTGCGACTCCTCGTCGCCGCGTTCGCCGGCGAACGTGACTCCGCCGGCGGCGGTGAGGTCCTCCTTCGGCCGCGGGTCGCCGCCGATGGTCCCGCCGCCGCCCTCGCCGCCGAACGAGGTGGTGTCGGCCGAGCCGAGGTGCTCCGGTGCCAGCGGCTCCCCGCCCTCCGTCCCACTCCGCCACTCGCCGCCGAGCGCGACGTAGTCGTCCAACCCGTCGTCCGCTTCGGCCGGGGAGACGAGTTGCGGGAGGAACCCGTGCTCCAGCACGTCGACGAGCGACGACTGGTCCCCTCGGATTCGAACCGTCAACACCGCTTCTCTCTCGGGGTCGAGGCTGTGCAGCGCGTCTTTGAGGTGTCTCCCTCCGTCCCAACTGTTCGTCATGGTACGACCCATAGAGAGACGCTAGCAGACGACATAACTGTTCACACGGCAACACGACCCGGAGGGACGAGCGAGCGCACAGAAGGAGACGGCGACGGCCGCGGTCAGCCGAGGAGTTTGAAGTAGAGCCAGCGCCACGCGACGAGGGCGAGGAGGCCCGTCGCGAGGATGACGGCGGCGAACGTCCACGCGAAACCGCCCTCGAACAGGGGCGACGCCCGGAGGCCGAGTCCGAGTAACCCGCCCGGAATCCACCCGCGAATCGCCAGTGGGATGGCCGCCTTCGCCGTCTCCGCGGCGCCGGCGGAGTACGCGCCGATGAGGACGCCGAAGAGACCCCACCCGAGGAGGAACGGGACGAGCGTGAGGAGCCACCCCACCGGTTCCGCCGAGAGGTAGTCCACGCCGTTGTGGTTCACGACACCGATGGTGAGCACGAGCGCCAACGCGAGGAAGTCCCCCACGGCGAGTGGGAGGGCGTCGGCGTCGAGTCGTTGGTCGAGGAACGAACCGTTCGAGGTTCCCATATCTCTCACATCCGAACGCCCCCACATGACTCTCTCGCTTTCGGACGCGTCGGTCGACGCGGGTGCGAGCGGAACGCGCCGAGAGCGAGGCTGTCGGCGCGGTTCGAGGGACGCCCCCCGCCGCGGACGTGTCCGCGCCAAACTATTACGTCCCGTCCGTCCGTAGCGTCTCGCATGGACCGCCCACGGAACGTCGGCGGCGCCGACCGCGTCCTCAGGGGCGTACTCGGCGTCTGGCTGAGCGTCGTCGCCGTCGCGGCGTATCTGGACGACCGGCGCGTCACCGCCCTCGTCTCCGCCGTCGCCGGCGCGGGACTGCTACAGAACGCGGCGACCGGATTCTGCGGCTGCAACGCCGCGCTGGGTATCGACACCACGACGGACGCGGACGACGAGTGAGGGCGACCCCGCGCCGCGTCCGGTGACTGCGAGTTCCTACTCCTCGTCGGCCGTCGCGGCCGGCACGCGGCCGACGACGACGTACTCGAATCCCTCGGAGACGATTCGGGCAGTCAGGCCGGCGCGTTCCAGCACGTCGCAGAGTTCGTCGGCCGTCCAGAACTGCGAGTCGAACCCGACGGCGCGTTCGGCGAGGACGAGGCCGCGCCCGCGGAGCGTCCGCGGGCCGAACTCCTGAATCACGACGACGCCGCCGGGCGCGACGACGCGCGCCATCTCGCCCACCGCCTCCGCGGGGTCCGGGAGGTGGTGCAGGGCGTCCACGACGACGACGGCGTCCACGCTGTCGTCGCGGAGGGGGAGGGTCCGCGCGTCGGCGTGGACGGCGCCGAACCCGTCGGCCCGCGCGCGTTCGAGCATCCCCCGCGAGAAGTCGACGACCACCGGGTCGAGGCCCTCGCCGGCGAGTGCGCGCGCGGCGCGTCCGGTGCCCCCGGCCACGTCCAGCACCCGTTCGACCGGTCGGTGGGCGAACGCGAGTCCCGCGCGGAGCGATTCGGCGTCCGCCGAGGGCATCGCGAGGTCGTAGAGCCCGGCGATGCGGTCGAAGAAGCGCACGTCACCGGGACCGTGGAGTCTCGACATACCCGGGCTACGGCGCCGAGGGTGAAGAACCGACGGACTCAACCCACCAGCCGTCGACGTTCGACCATGCAGTTCGTCCTCCTCGGCTGGCCTGACGAGGGGCCGACGCTCCGTCTGGACTACCGGCGGTTCGCCTACGCCGGGAAGTTCGTCATGTCGAACACGGGCAAGGCCGTCGTCGTGGACCGGTGGGACACGCGGTCGGTCCCCTCGACGGAGTACGACACCGGCGTCGTCGCCGCCGTCGCGTTCAACGCCGACCGGACCGACGCCTCGACGCTGTGGATTCGCTACGTCACCGTCCGCGCCGACCGGAAGGGCGAGACGCTCGGTCCGCGACTCTGCGCGTTCCTCGCGAGGGCGGCCCGCGGCGCGGGCTACGAGACGCTGAAGATAGCCGTCAACAACCCGTTCGCCTACGAGGCCCTCCACAAGGCCGGGTTCGCCTGGACCGGTGAGACGACGGGGCTGGCCGAACTCGTCCTCGAACGGCCGGCCGACGCCCCGGCGACGCGACACACGGCGACGTACCGGGCGGGACTCGACCGGTACCGCGACCGCGACCTCGGCGACCCCGAGTCCTCGTTCCTCGACTCGCGGGCGGGGGCGACGCCGCCGACCCTCGTCGCGGCGGCGCGACCGACCGCCGCGCTCTCGGCCGGTGACGGCCGTTCACTCTCGGATACGCCGTGAGACGACCCCTCGCTTCGGCGTCGGGACGGGACGGCGAGAATCGGCGTCAGAGTTCGTGCTCGATGGCCCAGTGGTGGAGGTGCGCGAACACGGGAAACAGCGACTCCGCCTTCGCCGTCGGCGTGTACTCCACGCGGGGCGGGACCTCGTCGTAGGCCTCGCGGTCGAGCAATCCGGCGTCCGTCAGTTCTCGCAATCGCGTCGAGAGCGTGTTCGGCGCGATGTCGAGTTCGGTCTCCAGGTCGGTGAACCGGAGCGACCCCTCGGCGAACGCGAACGCGCTCAGAACCGCCATCGTGTGGGTCTTGCCGAGGAGGTCGAGGAGGTCCGCGACCGTTCGCCGGATGCGCTCCTGTTCGTCGGGAGCGAACGATTCGCGGAGCGCGGTGGCCTCCTCACGCGACAGTCCGGCGCTCAAATCGGGCACGTCCGGCGGGTCGCTCGGTCCAGTCATAGATAGCTACTCCTACTCACTTGCCGATTTGTATCTTTGGTTCTCGACCGATACAGAGGCCAATACTTCGAAACTTCGAAGTTGCAAGTATTTCTCTTCCGAGACCCTGTCTCACGTATGCGTATCGCAGTAATCGGCGCGACCGGTCGAACCGGCGTCCCCCTCGTCGAACAGGCACTCGAACGCGGCCACGAGGTGGTCGCCTTCGTCCGGGACGAGGCGAAACTGCCGTCGGCGGTCCGGACCGACGACCGGGTCACCGTCGTCGCGGGCGACGCCTACACCGGGGAGGGCGTCGGCCACGCTCTCGCCGGCGACGGCGACCCCGTCGACGCCGTCGTCAGCGTCCTCGGACAGACGTCCGCGGGGCCGGACGACCTCCTGACGGAAGCCGGCCGACACGTCGTCGCCGCGATGGAAGAACACGGCGTCGACCGGTTCGTGACGCTGGTCGGGGCGGGCGTCCGCGAGGAGGGCGAGTCGGTCAGTCTCGGCGGGCGGACGATGGGCGCGCTGCTGAAACTGATGGCGAGGTCGGTCCTCGACGACGCAAAGGAGCACGTCGAGATGGTGCGGGCGAGCGACACGCGCTGGACGGTCGTTCGCGGGCCGCGACTCACCGAGGGCGCTCACACGGGTCAGTTCCGACACGGGACGGACCTCTCGCTCGGCGTGCGCGCCGCCGCCGCGCGGGCGAACGTCGCCGACTTCGTCCTCGACTGCCTCGAAGAGGACCTGTACGTCCACGAGATGCCGAAGGTCGCGGACGACCGATGAGCGGCCAGCGCACCGACCTCGACCGTTTCTCCGTCCCGGTTCGGAGCGGGCTCGCAGTCGTCCTCGGCTCCCGGAGGAACCCGTGACGGCGCCGGTCGTACTGGTCACCGGCGCGACCGGGACCGTCGGACCGCACGTGGTCGCCGCGCTGTCGGACCGGGCGGTCACCGTCAGGAGCGCGGTTCGTGACCCCGAGGCGGTCCCGGACGAACTCGCGGCCGCCGGGACCGCGGTCGAGTTCGACTTCGCGAAGCCCGAGACGTGGGGCGCTGCGCTGGCGGACGTCGACGGCGTCTTCCTCGTGCGGCCACCGGCGGTGGACGAAGCGGACCTGAAGGCGTTCGTCGACGCCGTCGGACGCGTCGGCGTCGACCGCGTCGCCTACCTCTCGACGCTCGGCGCCGAGAAGAACGTCCTCGTCCCGCACCACAGAATCGAGAAGCGAATCGCGGCGACGGGCGTCGACTACACGTTCTTGCGAGCGTCCTTCTTCGTGCAGAACCTCCTCGAAGTCCACCGGGCGGACGTCGTCGAACGCGACGAGATATTCGTGCCGGCCGGCCGGGGAGAGACCAGTTTTGTGGACGCACGGGACGTCGGCGAGGCGGCGGCAGTCGTCCTGACCGAGTCCGGCCACGCCGACCGAGCGTACGACCTCACCGGGCCCGAAGCGCTGGACTACGAGCAGGTCGCCGCCGTCTTCAGCGACGTTCTGGGTCGACCCATCACGTATCCGAACCCCTCCCTGTTGGCGTTCGCGAGGCGGATGCGCCGGCGCGGAACGCCGCTCGGTTTCGTCGTCCTCACGTGCGGCATCTACACCACCGCACGACTCGGATTGGCCGACCGCGTGACCGACGACTGCCGACGGCTCCTCGGGCGACGCCCGCGGCGGATGCGGGCGTTCGTCGAAGACCACGCGGACGACTTCGCGCGGGACTCGTAGCCGACCGAGCGACCACCGCAGCGAAGCGCCTCGGAACGCGCGGCGCGGCCGCCGATTCGGAGTCCGGAGTCGGCGGGACGACAACCGTTAATGCGACTGGCGGTCCAAGCGAGGGCAATGGGTAACGCAGATTTACGCGCGCTCGCCGCGCTGTCGGACGTCTCGTTCGACGACGTCGCGGGGAGCGTCGTCGCCGTCGACGCGCACAACTGGCTGTACCGCTACCTCACGACGACAGTCAAGTTCACCCGCGAGGAGGTGTACACGACGGCGGCGGGCGAGGAGGTGGCGAACCTCGTCGGCATCGTGCAGGGGCTCCCGAAGTTCTTCGAACACGACCTCGTCCCGATATTCGTCTTCGACGGCGGCGTGACGGAGATGAAGGACGCCGAGGTGTCCGAACGACGGGCGCGACGAGAGAAGGCCGAAGAGCGGCGCGAGGAGGCATTAGAGCGCGGCGACGCGATGGAGGCGGCGCGACTGGAGGCGCAGACCCAGCGGCTCACCGACGTGATTCAGGAGACGAGTCGCGGCCTCCTCGAACGACTCGACGTGCCCGTGGTCGAGGCGCCCGCCGAAGGGGAGGCGCAGGCGTCGTACATGTCCGCGCGGGGCGACGTGGACTACGTCGGCAGCGAGGACTACGACACGCTCCTGTTCGGCGCGCCGTACACGCTCCGGCAACTCACCTCGAAGGGCGACCCCGAACTGATGGACCTCGAAGCCACCCTCGCGGACCTCGACGTGACGCGGGAGCAGTTGATAGACATCGCCATCCTCTGCGGGACGGACTTCAACGAGGGCATCTCCGGCGTCGGGCCGAAGACGGCGCTGAAGGAGGTCAAAGAGTACGGCGACCTGTGGGGCGTCCTCGAAGCGCGCGACGCCTACGTCGAGAACGCCGACCGGGTGCGCGAGTTGTTCGTCGACCCGCCGGTCACCGACGACTACGAGTTCGACACGGACCTCTCGCCGGACGTGGACGCCGCGCGCGCCTACGTCACCGAGGAGTGGGAGGTGCCGGCCGACGAGGTGGCCCGCGGCTTCGAGCGCATCGAGGAGTCCCTCGTCCAGACCGGCCTCGACCAGTGGACCTGACCGGGTCCGGTCCGCGCCCGCGACCGTCCGCCCGAGCGACACGTTTGTAACGCCCGACCCGGAAGTTCGGCTATGGTCCCCGACCCCTCCCTCACGCGCAGGACCGTCCTCGGCGGCGCGGGCGCACTCCTCGGCGCGGCCGCCGTCGGAACCGGCCTGCTCGCGCCGACGTGGCTCCCCGACCCGGTGACGGACGCCGCCCTCGAACTGACTCCCGACCCGCCGGACCACCTCTGGCGGCCCGCGGTGACCGAGGCGCACGCCGACGACGCCGTCGCCCGCCTCGAAGCGGCGGTGACGGAGGCGCGGCGGTTGCGGGAGCGCGTCGACACCGCCGACGTCGACGACGACGTTGCGTTCTACCTCCGCGGCGGCGACCCCTCGGGCGGGTGGTTGGAGACGGCGAAGTCGGAGTCGGACCCGCACGAGCGACTGTTCGACGCGACGTACGGGATGCAGTTCGCCGGCGAAGTCGTCGGCGCGGCCAGGGTGGCCCTCGGCGAGGTGGACGCAGCGGCCATCGTCGAACGCGGCGACCGACTGCGGACGGCGGCGGACGACGTCCGCGACTCGCTCGGCGACTACCCCGTCTCCGACCCGGCCCGTGACCTCGGCCGCCTCTACTACGTCGAGCGGGAACTCTCGCTCGCACGGCTCGACTCGCACCGCGACGGGACGTTCACCGGCGGCGTCGCCCCCGCCGAATCGTACGACGCGGGCGACGTGGCGGGGACGGTGGGGTCGCACCTCCAAGCCGAACAGCGAATCGAGAACGCGCGACGCTACCGCGACCAGTACCGCGAGAATCTCGCCGACGACCCGCGGCCGTACCGGGAGTCGCTGGCGACGGCGCTCGACTCGCTGGTGGCCGAGATAGACGAATACCCGCGCCGTCACGAGTTCCAAGAGGCGCTCAGAGAACGCGATATCGACCAGTCCACGCCGTACGGCGCGGCCCGGTGGGAACTGTTCACGCTGTGTTTCGACGGCGACTTCCGTTTCGGCTACGACGCCGACGGCTACCGCTCGGGCCACCTCGTCCAGCGGACGACAGAGGCCGCGCGGGCGCTTCTCGCCCGTCGCGCCCACGAGTTCGCCCTGTCGAACCTCGGTGTCTCGCCGAACGACGACGGTTACGACTCCGGGCGCGCCCTCCGCGCGAAACGCCGGGCGATGCGGACGTTCCGCTCGGTCCGGGAGACGCACGACTCGCCGTTCGCGAGCGTCCTCGCCGCGGAGGCGGCCAGTCGGATTCGCGCGGGCCACGTCGGCGTCAGCATGGCCGACGGCGACCGGCCGGCGTGGCAACCGCGCGTCGAAGCGACGACGTACTACCTCGTCGGACGGGGGTCGCTGCGCGAACTCGGCGACGTGTTCGGTACCGTCGTCGCCGACGAACGGTGAGTCGGCCCGGGGCCGCCCCCAACGCTATCCGTCGCCGCTCCGTCTGACAACTGTGGAACACGACACTCGGTCGCTCGCCGGCCACCTCGCCGGGGTGGCAGTCGTCGTGGCGCTACCGATGGCCCTCGAAGCGGCGCTCGACGCCGCCGTCTCCGGCGCGCGAGCGGGCGGCGGTGCGTTCCCGACGTGGTTGCCGGCGTTCGGAACCGTCGGACAGACCGTCCTCACGTACAGTCTCGCCGTCTCCGCCGTCACGTACGTCTTCGTCCCGGCGGCCGTCTTCGCACTCGGCTACCGGTACGGACGCCGGCGGCCACGGGCGACGTAAACGGGCTCTCGCCGCGCGCGAGTCAGGCACACTCGGCGACCGCTTCGCAGAACAGCGACGCGCCGAGCGCTATCTCGCGTTCGGTCACGTCCAACGGCGGCAGGATGCGAATCACGTCGTAGCCGCAGGCGAGGGTGAGCAGCCCCTTCGCGAGACAGGTCTCCTGCACCTCGTTACGGCGTTCCTTCGAGTCGAACTCGACGGCGAGCATGAGGCCCTTCCCGCGCACGTCGGTGACTGGCGCGAGGTCCGCGTCGCCGAGGAGTTCCTGGAACTGCCGGCCGCGTTCGACGGCGTTGGCCATGAGGTCGTAGTCGTGGATGGCGTCGAGCGTGAGCGACCCCTGCAGGGAGGCGATGATGTCGCCCGCACCCCACGTCGACGAGATGCGCGACTTCTCCTCGGGGAACACGTCCCGGCGGGAGACGGTCGCACCGACGCGGAGCGCCTTCGCCGACGTGATGACGTCGGGTTCGATTGCGAAGTGGTCCGACCCCCACATCTCGCCCGTGCGGCCGACGCCCGACTGAATCTCGTCGGCGATGAGCGTGATGTCGTACTCGTCGACCAGCGCGGCCAGTTCGTCCATGAACGCGTCCGAGGGGATGCGGTAGCCGCCCTCGCCCTGAATCGGTTCGAGGACGACGTACGCCACGTCTTCGGGGTCGACGTTCCCCTTCTCGGGGTCCAGTTTCTGCCGGAGGCGGGAGACGGGCGACGACTCGTCGGGGAAGAAGCCGCACGAACAGGAGGCCGCCGAACAGGTCCGGTCGTCGCAGAAGGGCATGTCGACGACGCCCGATATCTCGGGGAAGTCGTGGCGGTAGACGGACTTCGAGCGGTTCAGCGACAGGGCGCCGAGCGTCCGCCCGTGGAACGCGCCCTCGAACGTGACGCCGTACTTCGCGCCGTCGGACTCGTCGTAGGCGATTTTGATGGCGTTCTCCACCGCCTCAGCGCCGGAGTTCGACAGGAACACCGTGTCCATGCCGTAGTGCGACGTGGCGTCCACCAGACGCTCCATCAGGCCTGCCGGCCCGGGGAACTCGCTCTCGCCGGGGGGCGACCCGTGCGAGATGTAGAAGTCCTGTCCGGCGATTTTGAGCGGGTCCACCAGGTCGAACTCGCGGAGGCGGTCCAGTATCTTCGGGTTGTTGTAGCCCAACGGGGCGGCGGCGACGTGACTCGTGAAGTCCAGCAGGACGTTGCCGTCCACGTCGGTGCAGAACGGGCCCTCGGCGTCGGCGCTGACGTCCCACACGAAGTCGTACACGTACGTGCTCGGAGCGGCCGTCGAGCGGTGGTAGTCCACCCACTCGCGCGCCTTCTCGCCGGGGAGGGAGTCCACCTGCGGGGTGGCGGTGTCTCGGTCCATGAACCCCCGTGTGTCTCTCCCGAGTTAAGAAGTTCGTTTGTTCGTGATAGACCACCGAGTCGGTGATTCGGTCGAGGCGTCGGGGTTCCGTCGGACGCGAACGCCGAGGCGATGCGCGACCTGCGCCGCGAGACGCCCGCTATCCGCGACGACCGACTGCTACACCACGCCGACGACGACGAACACGCCCGTGAGGACGCCGACGACGGCGAGGAGGCCCAGCGACCACGCCGTCACGGAGCGGGTGAACTGCCGCGGGCCGGCCAGTCCGAGCAGCACCTTCACGAGGACGCTCGACGCGGTGGCGAGGAGGATGGCGACGGTGGCGGCCGTCGAACCGATGCTCCCGCTTCGGAAGAGGAGGACGGCCGTCGTCGTCGCGCCGGCGGAGGAGACGAACCCCGAGACGAACGAACTGGCGTAGAGGCCGAGCGTCCCCAACCGACTCTGCGCCACCGTGCCGACGACGAGGATGAGGAGGAAGACGAAGCCGAAGGCGAGGGCGTTGCGGAGCGAGAACGGACTCTCCAGCGGGATGTCGACCTGTTCGCCCCAGTCGGCGGCGTACCACGCTGCGACGACGCCGCCGACGGCGAGACTGCCGAGGGGGAGGACGACGCCGAGGAGAGCGGTGTTCGTCGCCGTGAAGGCGATGGCGATGCCGAGGTTCCGGACGGCCATCGCCACGTCCGCGAGGAGGACGGCGGCCACGCCGTAGCGGTAGGCGTCGGGATGTTGACGAACGTGGTCCAGCATCGTCCCGACGACGGCCGACGAGGAGGCCAGTCCGCCGAAGAAGCCCGTCACCGCGATGCCGCGGCCGCCGTACTGCTGGACGACGGCGTAGTTGACGATGCCGATGCCGGCGACGGTGACGACCATGAGCCACGCCACGCGGGGGCTGTCGATGGTGACGCCGTACATGGTGTACGACTCCGCCGGGAGGAGGGGATAGGCGACGAACGCGAGGATGGCGAACTCGGCCGTCGAGCGGAGTTCCTCGCGGTCCAGTCGGCCGGCGAGCCCGTGGAGTTCGCGCTTCAGCACGAGCAGTAACGACGACACGACGGCGACAGTGACGCCCTGCAGGGTGTAACCGAGGGCGACGAGCGTTCCCACGCCGTAGGCGGCCATCAGCGACATCGACGTGGTGAGCGAGAGGCCGCTTCCCTCCTCCAGCATGCCGTTGACCGCGAGGAGGATGCCCTGCACCACGACCAGCACCGCGCCGACGGCGAGGAGGGCGACGCCGAGTGCCGACTCGGTTGCGACGAGGGCGAACACCGCGGCGACGAGACTCGTGAGGCTGAACGTCCGGATGCCGGCCGACTTCTCGGACCACTCGCGCTCTAACCCGAGGAACATCCCGAGCAGAGCGGCGAGAATCAGCCGAACGACGTTGCTGGAGAGAGGGGCAGACACCACGTCGGTGCCCTGCAAGAGGAGGGCCGAGAGCGACGACATCCTTCCTCCGTTCGCCGCCCGCCGACTTTACTTCACTGGGCATCGCCGCGAAACGTGTTGGATTTCACGACAGACTTTTGCTGGTACGGGGTCCGTTCACGGATATGTCCCTCCTCCAGATGGAACGCTCACGGATGGGGTGGTGGAGCGTGGGCCTCGTCCTCGTCGCCGCCCTCGTCTACGTCTTCTACTCGTTCGTGGGGACGTTCGTCTTCGGCATCTTCATCTACTACGCCACGCGCCCCATCTACCGCCGCCTCAAGCGGCGCATCCGTCCGCCCAGTCTGGCCGCCGCCGTCGCGCTCTTCGCACTCGCGCTCCCCGCCCTGACGCTCGTCGTCTACGCGCTCACCATCGTCGTGAACGAACTGGTGAAACTCACGAGCAACGGCTTCTTCGACCTCTCGCAGTACCCCATCACGACCGAACAACTCTCCCGACTCGCGGACCCGAACACGCTGCTGTCGCTCGACCTCTCCGACGTCACCGGCGCGCAGTTGTCGCAGGTGCTCTCGTCCATCGGGTCGGCCGCCGATACGCTCGCGTTCTTCGGCATCGGCGCTGTCCACCTGTTCGTCATGATCGCGCTGGCGTTCTACCTCCTCCGCGACGACTACCGGTTCGCGCGGTGGTTCCGGTCGAACTTCTCCGACGACCGCGGCGTGATGGAGGCGTACGTGACGGCCGTCGACCGCGACTTCAAGAACATCTTCTTCGGCAACATCCTCAACGCCGTCCTGACGGGGACCATCGGCGTCATCGCCTACACGGCCCTGAACGTGGTCGCGCCCCCGGGCGTGGCCATCCCCGCAGCCGCACTCGTCGGACTGCTGGCCGGCGTCGCCAGTCTCGTGCCCGTCGTCGGGATGAAACTCGTCTACGTCCCCGTAGCGCTCTACCTCGCGGCCGTCTCGTACGTCTCGAACCCCGCGGCGTTCTGGTTCGTCATCGCGTTCGTGGCGCTCTCGTTCGTCGTCGTCGACACCATCCCCGACCTGGTGCTCCGCCCGTACGTCTCCGGCCGGAGTCTCCACGTCGGCGCGGTGATGATCGCGTACACGTTCGGCCCCCTCCTGTTCGGGTGGTACGGCATCTTCTTCATGCCGATGATTCTGGTGCTCGTCGTCAACTTCGCGAAGTACGTCCTCCCCGAACTGGTCAGCGGTGCGCCGATTCGTCCCTACGCCGTCGACCCAGGGGCGGAGTACGAGGCGGAACTCGGAGAACGGTCCGTCGCCGCGGACGACGACGAGACGGCCGTCTCGCCGGACGACGATGCGCCGGACGCGCCCACGGACGCGTCCGAGACGTCGAACCCGCTAGACGACGGGTCGACGACCTCGTGACAGGAACGGCGGATACCGAGAACCAGTCGACGTTCAGACGCGGACGCCGCCGTACTCGATGTCGATGTAGTTCCCTTCCCACTCCTTTCGCGCCTTTATCTCCCTGCGACCCCGGCGCGTCAGCGTGTAGTAGTTCGTCCGTCTGTCACGTTGCCCCTTCTCGACGAGTCCCTTCTCCACGAGGGTGTCGAGGTTGGGGTACAGGCGCCCGTGGTGAATCTCCTTCTCGTAGTAGTCCTCGAGTTCCTCTTTGATTGCCAGTCCGTGGGGTTCGTCTAGCCCAGCGATGACGTACAGCAGATCACGCTGGAATCCTGTCAAGTCGTACATTGGTAAATTCAATTCGTCCCTTATTGTCTGATTGAAATAAACATATCGGAGATGAACGGGTCTTCCCGACCCAACGACGGCGTAATCGGAGAATTCCGACCGTCGAAAGCTGTAAATTCGTGAATACGTGTCGCCGTCGACCCGTCGCGTCGTTCGCGACGGCCACGGACCCGACGAGAGTGATGCATCTCCGAGACGTGAGTTCCGGAAAAGGAAGCAAGCCACGCGAAAATCGCGTGGATGCTTGCCGCCCTGAATTGGTCCCCGCTGACGCTTCGGCCCTCCAAAGCGAAGCGTCACCTGCTACTTTTGGCTGGTTTCTCTTAAAGATATCGACGGACGTGGGAATTGCCTCTTGGGACGAGTCGCCGAGTCACATGTGCTCTTCTTCCAGGACCCACCCCAGCGCGCGCTTGTAGTGGGTGAACAGTTCTCTGACGCCGCCGTGGCGCATCTCCTCGGACTCCAGTTCTTCGGCGAGGAACTCGTACTGCTCTCGTATCTCCTCTTCGGAGCGCATGGTCGCCGTACGCGCTTCGGCCGCAAGGAACTGACGCCCGCGTCCGCCGCCGTGCGTCGGGCTTTTGTCCCGGGCCCGCCCACGTTCGCGCATGGAGATTCGGGGTCGACGGCGGTGCAAGTCGTGCGGACAGGAGTGGTCGTACTACGACACCGGCGAAGTCGCGTGTCCCGCCTGCGGGAGCATGCAGAGCGTCGGCGTCGGCGGCCGCGCGCGCCACACCGACAGCGCGGACCCGTTGGACCTCTCGGAACACCGGAACGCGGCCGAGGCGGGGTCGGTCGCCGACGCGGCGGAGGCGTTGAAGACCGACCTGCGGACGTACCTCCGGGCGCGCGGGTTCATCGACGGCGGCGAACTCCGCGACGTGGACGACACCTACCTCGCCGCCCGCGAACTGCTCCACGCGGTGGACGTCCTCGCGCGCCGGCGCGACCCCGACGAGGAGACGCGGTTGTACGTCCTGTCGCTCCTCCGGGGGGCGGACCGCGGCGAACGGCCCGCCCCCGACGAGGTGCCGCCCGCGATGACCGAGGCGCGCGGCCTCGCCTACGCGGAGTCGCTCGCGGCGTTCCGCCGCGACCTGTCGACGTGGCTCGACGACCACCCCGACCCCGAGGCGCGGACGACGCTCTCGACGCTCGGAGAACACGTCAAGCGCGTCGAGGCCCTGCAGGGCGACGTGTCCGTCCGACAGTCCGAGTCGCTCGTGCGGGCCGCACGCGAACTCACGGCGTACGTCCGAGACGACGACGAGTCCGCCCTCGCGGCGGCGCGGGACCGACTCTCGCGACTCGCCTGAGGAGGAAAACGACTTTCACCGCCGGCGTCCCTTCACCGCCGATGGCCGAGCGATTCGACCAACACGCCGTCCGCCACCGGATGAAGCTTCTCACCGACGACGGCGACGTCACCCTGTACGAGAACCGCGACGCGGTGCCGTGTCCGGCCTGCGGCGACCCGTTCGACCGCATCCTCCTGACCGAACGGGCGTCGCACTCGTTCGACGTGGCCGACAACGCGCGGTTCTGCGTGACAGACGAGGACGACCGACTGGTCGTCTGCACGCACCGGTGACGGAACGCGCTGCGAACCCGGCGCGCCGCGGGGACGGCGGGCGTCAGCGGTCGAGGAGAAAGCGCAGGAACGGTCGGTCCAGCGTGTCGGCGGGGAGCGTCCGGAACCATCCCACGTCGGCGACGTTCTCGTCGGCGAGGCCGGGGTCGTCGGTGAGCGTCCCGCGCACGGCGGCGTCGTAGACGGCGAACCGGAACGCCGTCGTCTCGCCGCCGTGCGCGAACGTCTGCCGCGTCACCGACCGGAGCGACCCGACCGTCGCCTCCAGTCCCGTCTCCTCGCGCACCTCGCGGACGAGCGCTTCTTCGCGGCTCTCGCCGTCTTCGACGCCGCCCCCGGGGAGCACCCACCGGTCTCGTTGGTGGACGAGGAGGACTTCGCCGTCCCGTTCGACGAGGGCGGCGACGCCCCAGTCCATCCCGGCGTCGATGCGGGCGGCGAGCGACTCGAACGACTCGCGGTCGAGTTCGCGTTCGCTCTCGCGGCGGACGACGCCCGCCGAGTCCGTCTCGAACCGCGCGGCATCGTCGCTCACGACGGGTCGGTCAGGGGAGTTCGACGTCGACGGCTTCGGCGTCGCCCGCGGCCTTCACCGTGTTCCAGAGGAGCATCGCGCGCGTCATCGGCCCGACGCCGCCGGGGACGGGCGTGATGGCCGACGCTTTCTCCTTCGCGCTCTCGAAGTCCACGTCGCCGACGAGTTCGTACCCCTTCTCGGTGTCCGCCTCGACGCGGTTGATGCCCACGTCGACGACGACGCAACCCTCCGACAGCATCTCGCCGTCTATCATCTCGGGGACGCCCGCGGCGGCGACGACGACGTCCGCGGCGCGCGTCTTCGCGGCGAGGTCCGTCGTCCGGGAGTGACACACCGTCACCGTCGCGTTGCCCAGTTTCGACTTCTGAATCAGGAGGTTCGCCATCGGCTTGCCGACGATGTTCGACCGGCCGACGACGACGACGTCCGCGCCCTCCGTCTCCACGTCGGCCGCGGCGAGGAGTTTCTGGATGCCGTGGGGCGTGCAGGGCTTGAACCGCGGGTGGCCGGCGACGAGGCGGCCGACGTTCTCCGGGTGGAAGCCGTCGACGTCCTTCGCGGGGTCGATGCGGCGGAGTACCTCGCGTTCGTCCACGTGGTCGGGGAGGGGCATCTGCACGAGGATGCCGTGGACCGACGGGTCGGCGTTCAGGTCGTCGATGGTGGCGTACAGGTCGTCTGCGGGGGCCTCGGGGTCTATCTCGTAGTCGCGCGCCTCGATGCCGACTTCCTCGCAGTCGCTGTGCTTCATCGAGACGTACGTCTGACTCGCGGGGTCGTCGCTCATCAGGACGGTGGCGAGACACGGCGTCACGCCCGCGTCGGCGAGAGTGGCTATCCCGTCGGCGAGACCGGCGCGAATCTCGGCGGCGACGGCGTTACCGTCGATTATCTCGGTCATGTGTCGAACGCCGCGGTCGGCGCACTTCAATCACGCGGATTCGTGCATACTTGTCCTCGCTTCCACCTCCCGATACCCATCCCCTTGCACAGAAGAGGTCGTCCTACGGACAGGACGTCGCCAACTCCGCGTTCGCCACCGGGTCGCGCCCCTGGTAGACGACCACCGTCTCGGCGGTGTCGAGGTTCACGAGGACGACGCTGCCGCCGTAGCCGTGCGTCTGGTCGTGGCCGCGGACGACGACGCAGGTGACGCCGTCGGGGACGGACATCGTCGCGGAGCGAGTGAACTCGCGCGTCCCGTGGGGGTGGCGCAGTTCCCGGCGGCCCAGTCGGTTCCCGTCGACGTCCTCGACCTGCCACCAGTTCGCGTAGCCGTCCTCGCCGTCGTCGTCGTGGATGAGCGTCACGTCGAAGCGGTACGTCCCGCCGTTCGCCTCGAACGCCACGTCCACGACGTTCGCCTCGCGCAGGTCGAGTTCCGTCCGGGGCGTCGTCGTCCCGGGCGTCCCCGTCTCCGTCGCGTTCGCCGTCGCCGTCCGAGGGGTCGTCTCGGAACCCGTCGGTTCCCCCGTCCGCGTCGCGTTCGCCGTCTCGCCGGGCGTTCCCGTCCCGTCCGGCGTCGCCGACTCGGTGGGGGCGCGCGTGGCCGTCGCCGTCGGCGTCTCGGTGGCCGTCGCGGTTCCGGCGCGCGCCGTCCGGTAGTCCGGACTCGGCGTCCCGCCGGCCTGTCCCGGGTCGTCGTCGTCCGTCCCGGGCGGCGGGGTGTCAGAACACCCCGACAGACCGAGGAGCGAGAGACCGAGAGCGGCGAGGACGCGTCTACGGGTGCGCATATCGCTAACGTCTCCCCCCGCCAGCAAAAGTCCGGCGTGCGTCGGATTCGCGACTGTTCCGTGCGTGAGCGCGGCCGATGCAGTACGGTGCGGTGAGCGCGGCCGATACGGTCCGTCCGACCGACTACGGGTACAGCGGGTGTTCGTCGCAGAGTTCCTGCACCCGGTCTGCGACGGCGTCGACGGTCTCCTGATCGTCGTAGTCGTCGACGACGCGGACGATGAGTTCACCCACTTCGCGGGTCGCCTCCTCGTCGAACCCGCGCGTGGTCAACGCGGCCGTGCCCGCGCGGATACCGCTCGGGTTGAACGCCGACCGCGTCTCGCCGGGGACGGTGTTCGCGTTGAGGACGATACCCGCCTCCTCGAGGGCCGCCTCGACGTCCTTTCCGGTCGTGTCGGGGTGGGAGGGCCGCAGGTCCGCGAGGACGAGGTGGTTGTCGGTGCCGCCGGAGACGACTTCGACGCCCTCGTCTTCGAACGTCTCGGCGAGCGCGCGTGCGTTGGCGACGGTTCGCTCGGCGTACGTCTCGAACTCGGGTTCCAGCGCCTCCTTGAAGCCGACGGCCTTCCCCGCGATGTTGTGCATGAGGGGGCCGCCCTGCGCGCCGGGGAACACGGCCTTGTCCACGGCGTCGGCGTGTTCCTCGGTGGTCATGATGATGCCGCCGCGACCCGCCCGGATGGTCTTGTGGGTCGACCCGGTGACGAAGTCGGCGATGCCGACGGGCGAGGGGTGGACGCCCGCGGCCACGAGGCCGGTGATGTGGGCGATGTCGGCGAGGTGGTACGCGTCCACGTCGTCGGCCACGTTCTGGATGCGCTCCCACTCGACGACGCGCGGGTACGCCGAGTAGCCCGAGACGATGATGTCGGGGTCGAACGACTCGGCCTGGTCGGCGAGCGACTCGTAGTCGATGTAGCCCGTGTCGGGGTCGACGTGGTACTGTTCGACCTCGTACGTCTGTCCCGTGAAGTTCGCCGGGTGGCCGTGACTCAGGTGGCCGCCGTGGCTGAGTTCCAGGGAGAGAATCTTGTCGCCGGGGTCGAGCATGGCGAGGTAGACGCCCATGTTCGCCTGCGTGCCCGAGTGCGGCTGGACGTTGACGTGTTCGGCGCCCCAGAGTTCCTTCGCGCGTTCGACGGCCAGTTCCTCGACTTCGTCGGCGTACTCACAGCCAGCGTAGTAGCGCGACCCGGGGTAGCCCTCGGCGTACTTGTTGGTGAGCGCGCTCCCCTGCGCCTGCAAGACCGCCTCGCTCACGTGGTTCTCGCTGGCGATCATCGCCAGCGTGTTCCGCTGTCGTTCCTCCTCGCCTTCGAGGGCGTCGGCCACCGCGGGGTCGACGCCGCGGACGTGGCTGTAGTCCATGTCTCACACCCCGTGCGTCTTGCCAATAAGTGTGTTCACTTTGGCAGTCGATGCACCGAACTCTATGCACGGTCGTGGCTATCTTCGACGCCATCGACACCGGCGTTCGACACGGGTGGCACAACGGGTCCGCGCCGGTCCCTTACTGCTTTGGCGACAGACCTATGCCCGACAAAGCCGGTTTTGAGTGTACCTGATGGTCAAGGTGAAGGCGACAGACGCCGGGGTCCGAGCCGTGGGACCCGGCACCGCTTCTGCCGTCGTCGCCGCCGACGGATGGTCGGCGGGCGACCCCGTACACGACCTACCGCGTGCGACCGTCGACTCGGTCGGGGGGGAGGCGACGGCGCTCAGACTCCCGCCGGGACTCCTCCGTCTCCGACGACTCGACTCGGGGATCGAACGGGAGCCGACGGCGCCCGCGGAGGGCACGGTCCGTCTCCCGGACGCGCCCCACCTGCTCCGCGTCGAGGGCGCTGCCGTCGTCATCGTCCGGTTCGACGGCACCGCGACGCTGACCGACGCGGGCGGCGCTCCCACCATCTCGTTCCCGGAGCGACGGCGCGTCACCGTCGCCGTCGCCGACCGGGCGGACCGTCCGGAGACGGTCACCGTCCCGCGGACGCCAGAGGGCGTCGCGACCGCGCTCTCGGCGATGCCCGCCGGCCACCTCACGGCCACGGCCGACCGGTCGCTCCCGGAGATGCGCGCGCAGCCCCCCCGCGTCGAGTTCGGCGAGGAGGTGTCCGTCCCCGACAGCGTCGTCGCCCGCCGTCCCGACCCGTCCGTCGCCCTCGAACTGCCGCCGAGTCTCGACTACCTCGTCCCGGCCGCCTCGCTGGCGCACTATCTCGGCGCGGAGGTACGGGTCGCGGACGACGAAGACGCGTCGCCGGCGCTGCGGACGGCGAGCCTCGAACACGAGTTCGACTCGAACCCCGGCTACCAGACGGGGGTGGCGCACCTCCTCCGCCGGACGTTCCTCCTCGACTGCCTCGTTCGCGGTGCCGGCCCGAACTGCCGCGGCGTCGCGGAGACGGCGTTGCTGGACGAAGTCGACCTCGACGCCACGTCGCTGTACCGGGCGGACCCCGGTGACCGACTGGACGCCTATCTCGACGTGCCGTTCGAGGAAATATCCGGCCGACTGCCCGACTGGCACCTGTCGATGTACGTCTCGGCGACCTACGACCAGGTGCGTTCGCTCCCGCACCTCCTGCAGAACGTCCCGAACGTGTTCCTGCCCGAGGCGAAACCGCTCGGCACGGACGAACGCCTCTCGCGGTCGCTAGACGACTTCTACCGCGCCGACGCCGCCGCGGACGACTCGGCTGACGGGTCGGCCGACGACCACGCCCGCGAGGCCGAGGCGTCCCGCGCAGAGACGGGTGACGTTCCCGAGGTGACCCCCGTGAAACCCGTTCTGGGAGCGGGGCGCGTCCACGGCTGGCTGGCCGACGGCGTCCCCATCGACGTGTTCAAGTCCACGCACCGGGCGTTCGAACACCGGGCTCGCTACCCCGAGGACCCGCAGTCGCTGTCGGTGGTCGCCGTCCTCAACGACAAGCGGATGGTGGACGAGTACAACGACGCCGCCCAGATATACGAGTCGGGACCGGCCGGCCTCGACATCGACGTGACCGTCGAAAAGCGGACGACCCGCGCGGAACTCGCGGACGTGTTCGAGTCACACCACGATTTGGTCCACTACATCGGCCACTGCGACGAGTCGGGGCTCCGGTGCGTCGACGGCAACCTCGACATCGACGACATCGAGGAGTCGAACGTCGAGACGTTCTTCCTCAACGCGTGCGGCTCCTACTACGAGGGACTCGAACTGGTCGAGAAGGGGAGCGTCGCGGGAGCGGTGACGTTCGACAAGGTGCTCGACGGGCACGCCGCCCGCGTCGGGACGACGTTCGTCCGACTCCTCATCAACGGCTTCAGCCTCGAACGCGCCCTCGCACTCGCCCGCCGTCGCATCATCATGGGCAAAGACTACACCGTCGTCGGCGACGGTACGCACCTCCTCACGGAACCCGGCATCCCGGTACCCGCGGTTGGAACCGTCGACGAGAACGACGACGGGACGTACCATCTCGACTACGACACGAACTCCCCCCGCGTCGCCGGCGGCACCTACGCGCCCCCCTTCTCCGACGACCAGCGTTCCCACCTGCTGGGGACCACTCAGCGCACCGACCTCTCCGCCGCGGATCTGTCGGACTTCCTCGACCGGACGGATATGCCCATCATCTACGACGGCGACATCCACTGGTCGAGCGACCTCTACCGAGAGTTGACGTAGTCGGAACGCACCGCGCCGCCCCCGAACCGCGTCACGACTGCCGACGGTATGCACTCGGTTCGCACGTGAGATGCAACTGGTATCTTTTCCGAGAGAACCTCGGGTCGCCCCGCCCGGTGATCTTCATACACGCTCTCAACCCTTTGATTCTGAGGGTCGGCTTGCGTTAATATTAAATATTCTCGTTTACCTATCTAACGGCATGACCATCGAATCGAACATGCTGACGGAGGGCGTGGGAGACATCCTCGACGCAGTTCTGGGTGGGGATACGGACGAGGTGTTGATCGTGGGGCCGACGCGGGACGTCATCCACACACTCGTCACCGTCGCGTCGAGTCACGAGGGCGACCTGCCGGCGATGAAGATGGTCGCCGAC
Source organism: Halogeometricum rufum (assembly GCF_900112175.1). NCBI lineage: Archaea > Methanobacteriati > Methanobacteriota > Halobacteria > Halobacteriales > Haloferacaceae > Halogeometricum > Halogeometricum rufum. Next base: position 129,456 of record NZ_FOYT01000002.1, read on the forward strand.
GAATCGCTGCTGAAGGACGTCATGGACGACTTCATCGTCGCCAGTAACGCGGCTGACCTCGTCGACGCCGGCGCGTTCTCGATGCGGACGGCCGACGAGAGCGCGGAGAACGCGCTTCTCGTCACCGAAGACGCCGTCGTCTCCCTCGTCACGGCGGGCGACCGAGTGGCGGGTCTCGTGACGACCGACGAGGAGTTCGTGGCCGCCGCCCGCGACACCTACACCACGCAGTGGGAGGAAGCGTCGGAGTACAAACTCCGCACCCCGCCCATCACGCGGGTCCGGACCAGCCTCGAAGACGAAATCAGTCCCGACGCGCGCACCGACTTCGACTCGGTGCTCTCGTCGCTCCAGACCGCCCGCGGCGACGGCGACGGACTCGACGAGGTGACCATCAGTCTCCTCGTCGCCGCGAAGAACGAGGTGCTCCTCTACGACATCTCGAAGTGGGGCGAGGACGTCGGCATCGCCAGCAAGGCCACGTTCTCGCGGACGAAGACGAAACTGGAGGAGATGGGGCTCATCGACACCGAGAAGGTCCCCATCGACGTCGGTCGGCCGCGCCTCCGCCTCAAACTGGGCGACGACCGACTCGTCACCTCCGACCCCGACCAACTCGCGGGCGTCGCGCAGAGCCTCCTCGCCTGAAGACGGGGCCGGTCACTCGCCGCCGTCGCCGGAGAGTCGGCCGAACCCCCTCGGTTTTTTCTCTCGTTCCGCCGTCGTTGCAGCCGTGACTACGCACGACATCGCACTCGTCGGGAGCGGTCCGGCCGCCGAAGCCGTCCGCGCCGCCGCCGCGGACTGCGACGCCTCCGTGACCGACGCCGCACCCGAAGACGCGGGCGACGCGACGCTCGCCGTCGTCGTCGCGCCGGCGGGGGCCACGGCGCCCCACACGGTCGATACGGCCGCCGACCGCCTCGTTGTCGTCGAACTCGGCGGCGTCGGCGGCGTCTCCGTGCCGGCGTTGGACGCCGCCGTCTCGGTGTTCGCCGGCGGGAGTCGCTACGCCGACCTCTGCACTCGCGTCGCCGCGACGACGGACGGCGAGGGGTCGCCGTCCGGCGACCGGAGCGCGGTCCGATTCGCCGGCGCACTCGCGGGTCGACGGGCCGTCGCCCTCCTGACCGGCGACGACTCGGTGGCGGGAACCGTCGCCGAGGTGACGGGAACGGGCGTCGCCACCGAGCGGACGGTGTTGCCCGTCCCGGACGCCGAGACGCGCGACCGGACGGTACGCCGCGACTCCCGCGAGACCACCGTGGACGACGCGCTCGCCCGTGCGGAACGCGCGCTGGACGAGCGGACGGGTCTCGTCGCGCAGGTGGGCGAGCGCGAGTCGTTCCCCGTCCCGTACTACCTCGCGCAGACGACCGACACGCGGGGCTTCAGCGACGCCCGCGCCGCCGAGTTCGCCGCCGGGGTCGACCTCGACTGGGACGCGGCGTTCATGAAAGCGCTCGGGGAGGCGCTCGAACGCTACTGCGCCGGCGTCTACCGCGCCGCGGAGTTCACCGTCGCGCCAGAACGGACGCGCGCCCGGTCCGTCTCGCCGGCGCGGTTCGTCCGACCGGACTCCTACCGCGCGCCCGACGCCGAGGAGCCGATTCCGTGGGTCGAGGGCGAGCACCTCTCGTCCGGTGAGTCGGTGTCCGTGCCGGCGGAGTTCGTCCACTATCCGCCGCCGAACACGCGGTACAAGCCCCCCATCACGACCGGACTCGGCCTGGGTAACTCCGGCTCTGAGGCGCTGCTATCGGGGCTGTACGAGGTGATAGAGCGGGACGCGACGATGCTCGCGTGGTACTCGTCGTTCGACCCGTTGGGACTCGACGTGACCGACGACGGGTATCGGGCGCTGACGAAGCGCGCCCGAGCGGAAGGTCTGACGGCGACGCCACTGCTCGTCACGCAGGACGTGGACGTGCCCGTCGTCGCCGTCGCCGTCCACCGGGACGACGACTGGCCGAAGTTCGCGATGGGGTCGGGCGCGTCGCTGGACCCCGTGGACGCGGCCCGGTCGGCACTCGCCGAGGCGTTACAGAACTGGATGGAACTCCGGTCGATGGGGCCGGAACGGGCCGACGCCGAGGAGGGTGCCATCGGCGAGTACGCCGACTTCCCGGCCCCGGCGCGTCGACTCGTTGACGCCGGCCCGTCGGTGCCGGCCGAGAGCGTCGGTCCCGACTCGGTGCCGACCGGCGAGGCCGAACTCGACGCCGCCGTCGAACGCGCCGCCGACGCCGGACTGGACGCGTACGCCGTTCGGACGACGACCGAAGACGTCGCCTCGCTCGGATTCGAGGCCGTCCGCGTGCTGATTCCCGAGGCGCAACCGCTGTTTCAGGGCGACCCGTTCTTCGGGGAACGCGCGCGGTCGGTGCCCGAGGCGCTCGGGTTCGAGGCGGAGTTGGAACGGCCGTACCACCCGTTCCCGTAGGGCGAACAGCCGACACTCGCGCCGCGCCGCCGTCCGCGACGATGCCCGCCCGCACGACGCCGTGTCGGACTCCCGCGTCTCGTCGTGCGGTGACGTTCGGGGGATGGTGACGCTGGTTCCGTCTTCGGATAAAAAGGTGAGTCCGGAACGGCCGTTCAGACGATTCGGCGCGTCAGGAATATCAGGACGCCGAGCACCAGCAGTCCGGCCCCCCAGTAGACGGAGGGGTACGGGAGGTACGCGAGGAGGAACGTGACGAGGCCGGACGTGATGAGCGACCAACCGAGGGTCGTGCGATAACTCATACGAACGCCGTCGAAGGCCCGGTGGAAGAAACTACTCGCCGACCGCCGAGAACGTGCCACCGCCTACAGAGGCGCGCGTTCGGGACGACGGACGCGAAGACTGGAGGGGGAGCGAGAAGACATGGTTGAGGGATGCGACGCCCCTCCGTTCAGAGGGACGGCCTGCACACTAATATGCGAACGGGCTAAGTTGTTTAATTTAATCTAGATTGCCCGAGTTCGGGGACGGACGGCGTCCGGGCGTCTCAGACGCCGAACGTCGCTCGGAGCATGTCGCGCGTCCCCGGGCCGAGGCCGACGGCTAAGACGGCGACCAGGAGCAGCATCGTGTAGCGCGGACTCTCCTCGAAGATGCCCTCCTCGAACACCCAGACGACGAACGTCGCGGCGACGAGTTTGACGAGGAGGAACGGCCAGGCGTCACCGGTCACGGCGAGGACGGACGGCGGGAGCGTGTTCGCCGTGAAGTCCACGACGAACTGGTTGACCGGGTGTTTCGGGACGAGGTTCGGCCCCGCGCCGAGGGCGGTCATCCAGTCGAGGCCGACGACGTTCGCCACGCCGTCGACGGCGTGGCCCCAGAGGATGACGAACCCGATGGTCTCGGTACCGGAGTTTATCTCGGGCGCGAACCGCTCGATGAGCCACCACGTCGCCGCCGCGGCCAGCGTCGCGCCGACGAGCATCACGAGGAGCACCTGCGGGTAGAACTCCACGCCGTCGGCACCGGTGAACGCGAGCCAGAACAGGTAGCCGACGGTGACGACGAGGACGACGACGCCGATGCCGAACAGCGGTCGTTCGTACGACCGGGTCACCTCGAACTGTTCGAGGCTGACGGCGACGACGACGGCGCCGAGCGTGATGAGGAAGACGGTGAAGTAGATGATGGGGCTGATGACGAGCGCGTTCCACGGGTAGCTGATGAGGGCCTCCGTGGCGCCGGGCGTGTCGTTGGCGTCCTCGACGACGCGGAGCGCCCCCCCGAAGAACATGTACGGGAGCAGCGCGTAGAAGAAGCTCCGGTCGGTGCCGACGTCGAGGCGGCGCATGAGGAACACGACGCCGATGAGGGCGAACAGCAGCGTCACCATGTAGCCGACTTCGGAGACGAGCGTGTAGCCGGGATACGCGACGGGTTCGGCGGCCGCCGCACACGCGCTCGCGCTGTCGAGATACTGCGTGGCGCCGCCGGCGCGCGTGGCGCAGACGGCGGAGTTCGCGTCGGCCTGGACGGGCCCCCAGAAGTAGTGCCAGATGAACCGGTCGTAGACGAGTCTCGGGAAGGCGAGCGAACCGCCGACGAGGGCGACGAGTGCGACGACGAACGCGCCGCCCCACAGTCGTTCGGGGTCGACGCCGACCCGCTCTGCAACCGTAGCCATACCCGAAACCCCGGCGGCGTGGGTGTTGAGGATTCCGGTCTCTCGCACGCGTCGCGCACGGTGCCGTCTGAGCGGTCGACGCCGTGAACGGCCGCCGAGGGGGCGAGAGAACGAGAACGGGAACGAGTGACGGAGAGACGGGCCGCGCGGCGATTCGGCGCGCGCTACAGCGACAGCGAGGGGTCCTCGAAGTCGGTGCCGAGGATGACCATCGTCTGCGACCGCGAGAACCCCTCCATCTCGGCGATGTTGTCGAACATGAGTTCGCGGAGCGCGTCGGTGTCCTCGGCGTACACGCGGAGCATCACGTCCCACTCGCCAGTCGTGAGGTGGACCTCTTTCACGCCGTCTATCTCCCGGAGTTGTTCGAGTGCGTCCTCCTCTCTGCCCTGTTCGACGCGGAGGCCGACGAGTGCGGAGGTGCCGTAGCCGACCTCTCGGGGGTCGACCTTCGCGTGGTAGCCCTCGATGACCCCCGCGTCCTCCATCCGGCCGACCCGGTCGTGGACCGTCGCGCTCGACATGTCTATCTGTCTCGCGATTTCGCTGAACGGCGTCCGCGCGTCGGTCTGGAGTATTCGAAGGATGGCGCGGTCCGTCTCGTCGAGTTCCATGGGGTAACGTTGGCGAGCGCTCTCTTTTCGCTTACGGATAGCCGCCGAACATGTGATTCAGCCGTTCAATCCGTCGATTTCGCGGGCGGCTTCGAGCACCGCGTCGTGGACCGCGCCGTTGGAGGCGACGAGGCCCCGCGAGTCGTGTCGCCACGGGTCACCGGCGAGGTCCGTGACCCTTCCGCCGGCCGCGCGGACCATCTGGACGCCGGCGACGGAGTCCCACGGGTTCGCGCGGACGTTCGTCAGCACGCCGTCGAGTTGACCGTCGGCCACCATCGCCAACACCGCCTGCGCGCACCCGAACCGGCGCATGTCTGCGAACCGGTCCACGATGGCGTTCGTCGCCCGCCCGTACTGGTCGCGTTCGTCGAAGCCCCACCAGATGGTGGGGCAGACGGTGCACGTCTGGGGGTCGTCCCGGTCGCTGACCGTCACCGCCTCGCCGTTCCGGTACGTCGCCTCCCCGTCGGTCCAGTAGGTGTCGTCGAGTGCGGGCAGACAGGTGGCGGCGGCGACCGGTTCGCCGTCCCGCACGGCGGCGACCGCCGTCCCCCACACCCGGAGGTCCCGGACGAAGTTGTTCGTCCCGTCGATGGGGTCGATGACCCACGCGGGCCCCTCCGGGGGGACCCGCTTGAGTTCGTCCTCCTCCTCGCCGACGACGGCGTCGGCCGCGTGGGACTCCCGAATCACGTCGATGACGCGGGCCTGCGCGTCCCGGTCCGCCTGCGTCACGACGTCGGTCTTGCCGTCCTTCAGTTCGACGTCGATGTCGGTTCGGAACCGGTCGGCCGCGACTGCGGCGCCGGCGCGGGCCGCCCGTCTGGCCACCGCGACTCTGTCGTCGTCCATGTCGTCGGTGGCGGCCGCCGCCGTGGTAAATCTCCCGTGTCGGTGCGTCGTCGCTCACGTTCGCGTGGACGTCGCGTCTTCCCCGCCCGACACGCTTTATCCGCCCCGGCCCGTCGGTTCGTGACGTGTCGGGAGAACTGCCCGCCGACGTTCGCGCGAGTCTGTCGGAGTTGCTCGACAGGGGCGCGGCGGCGGCGCGGAGGCGGGACGACGGGACGGTCGAGGGCGTCGTCGACTCCGTCGAGACCCTCGCGCACCACGAGGTGTCGGACGAGGAGACGCGCGCAGTGCTGTTGCACGGGTGTCGCCGCGCGACGCAGACGATGCGGTCGGAACCCCTCGTCGCGGCGGAGTACCTCGAAGCGATGGCGCGACTCGTCGACGACTGACGGCGGCGTCGCTCGACGGAAAATATCGGAGAAACTGGGACACGATTAGGACCCGGACGGGATGCGTTTTCCACGACCCGCGCGTCCCTTTTGGGGCTCCCCTATTACGGAGTCTTCCAACTTCCCGAACTCCGTTTTCACGTGGTCCGGTACTTGGACTTCGCCCTGTTCCTGTCGGAACAGCACTGGGTCGTCGTGGTCTTCCTTCGACGCGTTGACCTCGCGTTCCTGTTACGGTCCGTTTGGTGTTTGCGTCGATCCCGTTCCTCGCCTTCTTCCGAAGGCTCGGTTCGGTCGTCCGGTGCGCCCTCGCGTACCAGCAATACTGTTGTATGGTACCAAACCACATAAACGTATCGGTGTACCTATACGATGTTTGTCAGGAGATGGCGGAGAACGACACGTCCGACGCCCGGGTCCGACCAACTCCTCATATACCGCGGCGTCGTACGCGGTCACAATGCCCGAGTACTCGCTCAAGCAGCGATTCGTCCTCGACACCTCGCTGTTTCTCTCCGAGGAGATTCGGCACGAGGGGGAGACCCTCGAAGCGGCGTTGTACCGACTGCTCGACGTCATCGCGCGGGCGAAACTCCGACTCGACATCTCCTGTTACATGGCGCCGTCGGTCCACGCCGAACTCGTCGGCATCCTGCACGAACGCGGCATCGACGGGGAGATAGAGACGCAACTCAACACGTGGATAATAAAGAAGAACCCCGCGCGCTACGAGGTGATGGTCCCCGCCGCCGTCGTCCACGACTTCGTCCACGAGATGTCGGACCGCGTCAACCGCGGCCTCCGCGTCTCCGAGGACGCGGTGCGACGCGCGGCCGAGGGGGACCCCGAACAGGTAATCTCCGACCTTCGGGCCGAGTACCGGACCGAACTCAGGCAGGGCATCCTCGACTCCCGCGAGGACTTCGACCTCCTCATTCTCGCGCGAGAACTCGACGCCGGCGTCGTCACCGAGGACACCGGCATCGTCGACTGGGCCGAGGAGTTCGGGCTCCGGTTCCTCCGCGGCCGGGACTTCCCCTCGCTTCTGGACGCCTACCTCACCGGCACCGGACAGGACGAACCGCTGAGTGATTAACTCGATTCCGAGTCGGAGTAAACTTTTATCCGTCCCGTTCGTTTCGATGGATATGCGCCCCGCCGACGCCGCACGACAACTACAGTACGCCGTCGCTTCGCAGACGAACACCTACGACTACGAGGTCAGCCACTGGGAAGCACACGCCTACGAGGACGTCTTCGCCGACGTCATCGAACGGGGCGAACTCGACGACGTGATGACCGTCGTCGAGACGCTCGGCGACGAGTTCTCCGAGGAGTCCCGTCCCTCCGTCGCCCGCGCCCGAACCGTCGCCGACGACGTCCTCACGGCCGACGGCCGCCCCCTCACCGACGGCGGCGAACGGGCCGACGAGGCGTAACGACGTCGTTGCCGGCGTCTCCGACGCTCTCTCTCTCGTTTCGCGAACCAGCTCTCGGCGACTGCCGAGTCTGTTCGGTCGAAAACGCTATTACTCGGACGTCCCGTTCCTTCAGACGCTTCCGTTGGTGGTCGGTACCGATACCCACGGGAGCGTCGACGCGCGTCGTCGGATGGCATCTGTCGAATCGCGCGTTCGCCGCCCGCACCCCGCCTTCCGTCACCCAGAGCGGTGCGTCCGCGAACTCGGCGACCCGGTCCGACGGTTCGGCTCCTCGATGGGCGTCGCTCCTCGCTGTCGCTCGGAGACGAGAAGTGCGAGGGGAGGGATTTGAACCTCGGTCGCAAATCGGAGATTTGCTCCCTGATTCAAATCACTCGTAAGCACTCGCTCCTCGCTGTCGCTCGGAGACGAGAAGTGCGAGGGGAGGGATTTGAACCCACGGACTCCTACGAGAGCGGATCTTGAGTCCGCCGCCTTTTCCAGACTCGGCCACCCTCGCGCAGTTCAGAGTGCGACTCTGGACGAGTCGTACTTGGATTTCAGTACTCGCTGCTATAAAGTTCGTACGGAAAGCCCTCGTAGCGACCGACGGCCCCGCGTCGGTCCCCGTGCGACCGTCCGCCCGCGCCCCCGTTCGGTGCCGCGGAGTCGAACGCGTCCCGTGTCGAGGACCCCCGAGCCACATTTATCGCTATCTGTCGCCTACGTGAGGTATGTCGACTATCGCCGAGTTCACGATTCCCGCCGACGCCTTTCCGCTGGGTCGACTGTTCGAGGAACTCGAAGACGTCGTCGTCGAACTCGAACGGGTGGTCCCGACGAAACCGGGACTCATCCCGTACGTGTGGGTGCAGTCGGTGACCCGGTCGGAGGTCGAAGCCGTCGTCCGGGCCGGCGAACGAGTCCCGGAACTGACCACTGTCCGACTCGTCGACGAGGTGGACGGTGCCTTCCTCCTCCGTCTGAACTGGGACGCGAACTACGAGGGAATTCTGCGAGCCATCACCGAGACGGACGTCTCGCTCGTCTCGGGCGTCGGGTCGGCCGACTCGTGGACGTTCGAGGTGCGGGGGGACAACCGGAAGCAGATAGCCGCCTTCCAGCGCTACTGCGCCGAACACGAGCAGACCGTCTCCCTGCGGGCACTCAACACGCTCACCTCGACGAGGAGCGGTGCGGCCTACGACCTCACGGACCCCCAACGGGAGGCGCTGCTACTCGCCCACCGACGCGGGTACTACCACTCCCCCCGCGAGGTGACTCTCGAGGACCTCGCCTCGGAAGTCGGTATCTCCGGGCAGGCGTTCGGGTCGCGACTCCGCCGGGGTATCGACCGTCTCGTCGGGAGTACGCTCGCCCCGACCGACTGACGGTATTTAAAGACCGTTCGTGTGAAATACGAACGCTCAATCGAAACATTCTCGACATTGCTGTATGAGCACGTCACGCAAGACTGCCGCACGCGCGGCACCGGTCGCCGTCACGTCCGACGACGTGAGGTACCACGAATCCAGCGGGGCCTATCGGACGGTCTTCGACCCGAGTTCCCAGTTGGTGAGCGAGGCGGTACTGACGACCGTCGCGGAGGCCGCCTCGGCCGAACCGCTGGACCTGCCTCCTCTCTACGGGGCCGTCGACCCCGACGCACTGAACGCGTTGCTGGGTGCGCGCGACCGGTCGCGCCCGACCGAGGGGGTCGCCGTCTCGTTCGCGTACGCCGGGTTCGCCGTCGAAATCGACGGAGCGGGGACGGTCGTCGTCTCGTCGAACGCGGCGTTGGACCCGTCGCCCGAGAGATGACCACCGAGGAGGCGGCGACGGACCCGACGCGCGTCCTCTACGTCGACGACGACGCCGCTTTGACCGAACTGGTCGCGCAGTTCCTCGAACGGTTGGACGACGGACTCGTCGTCGACACCGCGACGCTCGCTGAGGAGGGCCTGCGGCGACTCCTCGACCCGACGGCGGACTACGACTGCGTCGTCAGCGACTTCCGGATGCCGGGCATGAACGGGGAGGAGTTCCTACACGCCGTGCGCGCGGACCAACCGGAGATGCCGTTCGTTCTGTTCACCGGCGAGGGAAACGACGCACTAGAGCGACGGGTCACCGCCGACGCCGCCGCGTATCTCCGCAAGGGGACGGGGACCGACCAGTACAGGGTTCTCGGGAGACGAATCAGACGCGTCGTCGGCCGGTCCAGCGACCGAGACGACCGGTGAGAGCCGGCGGACTCGCTCCGAGTGAACTCGCGGACGGGCCGGGGGCGTCGACGTGAGCCGGGCCCTCAGTCGCCACCGAACCGCTCCCGGACGACGCGCGGCAGTTCGAGGGCGACGGCTACCCCGATTGCCGGGAGGACGACGGCGAGGACGAGGAGGACGACGCCCAGTCCGACCGGTGCGAGACCGACGACGAGGAGGACGAGGAGGAAGACGAGCGTGTAGAACCCGCCCCGTCCGACGGCGGCGCCGACGCCCGCCGCGTAGGCGGCTATCGCGCTCGGCACCTCGCTGAGTCCGTTGCTCATGCGGGAGGCGACGACGGGAACGGATTTAGTCGTACCCCTCGCGGCGATGCCGTTAGGTCGCTCCGTCGTGATTAGACTCCCATGGACGACCACACCCGCGACCCGAGCGTCGCGCCGCCACTCGGCGACCCCACCGGGTGGCTGACGGACCGACGCCAGTGGGAACACGCGACGCTCCGCCGGGCCACCGAACACGGCGTCCGCCTGTTCAACGCCGGCGAGTTCCACGAGTCGCACGACTGCTTCGAGGACGAGTGGTACAACTACGGCCGCGGCACCGTCGAGTCGGCGTTCCTCCACGGGATGGTGCAGGTGGCCGCCGGCGCGTACAAGCACTTCGACTTCGAGGACGACGCCGGGATGCGGTCGCTGTTCGGGACGGCGCTCCAGTACCTCGAAGGGACGCCCGCGGACTTCTACGGCGTGGACGTCGAGGAGGTCCGCGAGCGACTGCGGACGGCGTCGGAGGACCCGACGGTGCTCCACGGGTGGCAGATAGCACTCGACGGTTCGCGGCCGACGGCGTACCCCGCGGACTACGAGTACGCCGAAGAGTTAGAACACTGACAGGCGCGGCCGAAAACCCGAACCGATTAGAACGCTCACCGTTTGGGGACGCCAATGCGCATCTACGAACTCGGTGAGGGTACGCCCGAGGTCGCCGTCGTCGGTTCCATCCACGGCGACGAACCCTGCGGTGCCCGCGCTATCGAACGATTCGTCGCTGGGAAGCCCGACGTGGACCGGCCGGTGAAACTCGTCGTCGCCAACGAGGAAGCGTTGGAGGCGGACGTCCGCTACCTCGAAGAGGACCTGAACCGCGCGTTCCCCGGCGACCCGAACGCCGACACGCACGAAGCCCGACTCGCCGCCGACCTGGCCCGCGAAGTCCGCGGTTGCACGACGTTCTCGCTGCACTCGACGCAGTCGTACGCCAAACCGTTCGCCCTCGTCGACTCCGTCGGCGCCGTCGCGCGGTCCATCTGTCCGTACCTCCCCGTGGACGAACTCGTCGAGACGGGGAAGTTCGCCGGCGGCCGCCTCATCGACCACGCGCACACCGTCGAAGTCGAATGCGGACTGCAGGGAACCGAGGACGCGGAAGAGAACGCCTACTGGCTGATTCGCGCGTTCCTCGCCGCGACGGGTGTCGTCTCCGCGCCCGTCGAGGCCGACGAGTCCCCCCTCTCTCTGGACCGCCGCGAGGAGGACGACGTGACCGTCTACCGGATGCTCGAACGCATCCCGAAGGAACCCGCGGAGACGTACGAGGTGTTCGTGAACAACTTCGAACGCGTCGAGGCGGGCGACCGGTTCGCCGCCGCCGGCAGCGACGTGTTCACCGCCGACCGGGCGTTCTACCCCGTCCTGCTCTCGGCGTACGGCTACGAGGACCAGTTCGGCTACGCCGCCGACCACGTCGGCACGCTCGGGTGAGGTCCGCGGCGGTGGCCGCCAGAGCGGAGTGACTACTCCTCCTGCGGCGCGAACTCGACCAGCGTCAGGTCGCGGTCCAGATAGCAGAAGTCGTGGGGCGGGTCGCCGCGCACCTCGGCGATGCGGTACTCTCGGTCGAACTCGGCACCCTCCGGGACGCAGTACTCGTGGCTCGGACACTCCGTGTGGGGACAGGGCCCGGCGAGACTGGCCTTGCTCCCGGCGTAGGCGCCCTTCGAGGGGACGTTGGCGACGACGGGCGCGGGTTCGACCTCCACCGCGCGGACCCCGGCGTCGTGGACCGCGCAGTCGAGCAACTGGGCGTTCTCGCGGACGCCCCTCACCTCGTAGCGGACGCCCTCGTCCAGATTCAGACACTGCTTGCGGTACGGACAGCCCTCGCAGGCCGAGGACGGACCGCGGTAGACGAACTGCGTCCCGGGTTCCGCGAGTCTGTCGCCGATGAGCGTGACCTTCGTCATGGTTCGAGTCGTAGTCGCGCCCGAGGGATAATCTTACGCGTCGCGACCGGTGAGTTCGTCCAATCGGTCCAGATACCGCTCGGGAGGCGCCTGATACGTCTCCCGGTAGGCCACCTCGCCGTCGGCGAACCGCCGGGCGAGGGCGTTCGCCCCCTCCACTGCGGCCTCCCGGGAGTCGTACTCCTCGACGGTGGCCTCGACGTCGGGTTCCAGTCGGAGGATGGCCCGCCACGTCTCCGTTCGAATCCGCGAGGCCCCCGGTCGGTTGGCGCGCGACCCGTTCCAGACGAAGATGGTCGGCATCTGTTCGGCGGGGAACTCGCTCTCGTTGAACACGTCGGGCCGGTACGCGAGGATGCGCCGGCCGCTCGGTTCGTCGTTCCACAGCGTCCACCCCTCGGGCGGCGTCGCCGCCGACCCGTCCGTCTCGTCGCTCATACGCCCGATAGTCACGCGACGGTCGAATCTCCTTCGGTCCCTCCCCGTCCCCCACCGCGGGCACTCCCGCCGGACGTTCTCGCTCCGGTCGCCCGCGACGGCCGTCGCGCCGGGTCGCTCGTAGCGCCCCGCGCCTCGAAGTCCGTCGCCGACCCGCCGACAGCCCGTGTACGCGGTTTCGAATCCCGTACCTATACGAATCTGAGAATGTGGGACGTGGTAGCAATGAACTTCCCAGTTCGGCGGTATCGAACTCCCTACCGTCCGATTAACAGTCCATTATCGACACATCTTCTCCGAGTGCGAAATCGCATCAGAGCGCGAGGAAGACTTATATGTGTGTGTCTCTCACACATTGTTAGCCTCGGTTGACCGGACCGAGCAACCGTCCCTCCGCGCACCGTCCGCCGAACACCGACGACTCGTCGCTCGCCGCTGATTCCGCCGCCACCGTTCGTCTGACTCGTTGTGCGAGGGCGGCCGATAGGAGCGACCACGACCCGTCCCCGCGGACGGGCACTCGCCTCTCGCCCGGTACTCAGAGGCACCTCGGGAGGCGCGTGGTCGCGCTATCGACATCCGTCAACGAACAATGAATGGTGACATCGACACCCTCGAAGGGCTGAGTAAGCACTACAAAGACTCCGTTCCCGCGGACCTCCGCGAGGCAAAGAGTTTCGAGTGGTACTTAGAAGAAGTCTACAGCGACCCGAGAATCGCCCGCAACGCCCACCAGCGCGTTGCCGACATGTTCGACCACTACGGCACCGAGTACGACGAGGAGGCCGGCGTGGTCGAGTACCTGATGGCCTCCGAAGACCCCATCCACGACGGGGAGAACACGTTCTACGGCCGTGAGGTCCACGAGTCCATCCACGAATTCGTCAACAAGGTAAAGTCGGGTGCCCGCGGTCTCGGCCCCGAGAAGCGCATCAAACTCCTCCTCGGGCCCGTCGGGTCCGGGAAGTCGCACTTCGACTGGATGGTGCGGCGCTACTTCGAGGACTACACGATGCGCGACGACGGCCGGATGTACACGTTCCGGTGGACCAACCTCACGGACGTCATCCGCGACCAGGACCCCGCCGACGACGTGGTCCAGTCGCCGATGAACCAAGACCCCATCGTGCTCGTCCCGCAGGAGCAACGGGACATGATAATCCAGCAGCTCAACGAGTCGCTCGACGCGCCGTACACCATCCGGAACGACCAGGCGTTAGACCCCGCCTCGGAGTTCTACATGGACAAACTGCTGGCGTACTACGACGACGACCTGGAGGAAGTCGTCTCCAACCACATCGAGATAATCCGCCTCGTCGCCAGCGAGAACAAGCGCCAGTGCGTCGAGACGTTCGAGCCGAAGGACAAGAAGAACCAGGACGAGACGGAGTTGACGGGCGACGTCAACTACTCGAAACTGGCCGTCTACGGCGAGTCCGACCCGCGGGCGTTCGACTACTCCGGCGCGTTCTGTAACGCCAACCGGGGGCTGTTCTCCGGCGAGGAACTGCTGAAGCTCCAGCGGGAGTTCCTGTACGACTTCCTGCACGCGAGTCAGGAACAGACGATCAAGCCGAAGAACAACCCGCGCATCGACATCGACCAGGTCATCGTCGGCCGGACGAACATGCCCGAGTACCGGGACAAGAAGGGCGACGAGAAGATGGAGGCGTTCAACGACCGGACGAAGCGCATCGACTTCCCGTACGTCCTCGAGTACTCCGAGGAGTCCGAGATATACCGGAAGATGCTCCGGAACGCCGACGTGCCGGACATGCACATCGAACCGCACACGATGGAGATGGCCGGGTTGTTCGGCGTCCTCACCCGCATCGTCGAACCCGACGGCGGGAACATCAGCCTCGTCCAGAAGGCGAAGGCGTACAACGGCGAGATAGACGAGGGCGACGACACCGACGTGAAGAAACTCCGCGAGGAGGCAGAAGCGAAGGCCGACATCGGCGAGGGGATGGAGGGCGTCTCCGCGCGCTTCATCGGCGACGAGATAGCCGAGGCCATCATGGACTCGACGCACCGCGACCGCAACTACCTCTCGCCGCTGTCGATGTTCACGCACTTCGAGGAGAACCTGGAGAACCACGGCTCCATCCCCGAAGAGAACCTCGAACGCTACCACCGCTACCTCGAGATGGTGCGCGAGGAGTACAAAGAGCGCGCCATCGAGGACGTCCGCCACGCGCTGGCGTACGACTTGGACGAGATTCAGCGGCAGGGCGAGAAGTACATGGACCACGTCATGGCGTACATCGACGACGCCACCGTGCAGGACGAACTCACCGGCCGCGAGCAGGAGCCCGACGAGAAGTTCCTGCGCTCCGTCGAGGAGAAACTCGACATCCCCGAGGACCGCAAGGACGACTTCAGACAGGAGGTCTCCAACTGGGTCTCGCGGCGCGCCCGCGAGGGGCAGGCGTTCGACCCGCAGGACAACGACAGGCTCCGCCGCGCCCTCGAGCGCAAACTCTGGGAGGACAAGAAGCACAACATCAACTTCTCGGCACTCGTCAGCGCCAACGAACTGGACGACGACGAGCGGAACGCGTGGATCGACGCCCTCGTCGAACAGGGCTACTCGCGCGAAGGTGCCAGAGAGGTGTTAGAGTTCGCCGGTGCGGAGGTGGCAAAGAGCGAACTCGAAGCATGACGCCAACGAGAGACTACATCCGCGAGGCGGACGAGCGACTCCGGGGCACCTACGAGGAGCCGATGAGCCTCGCGGAGTACGTCGACGCCGCGTTCGAGTCGCCGACCATCGCCTCGCACGCCTCGAAGTACCTCCTGTCGGCCATCGAGGCGTCCGGCACCCGAACGGTCGTCGAGGAGGGCGAGGAGAAGGAGCGCTACCGCTTCTTCGACGACCCGGCCAACGGCGGCGAACACGCCGTCCTCGGCAACACCGAGGTGCTGAACCGGTTCGTCGACGACTTGCGGACCATCGCCGCCGAACGCGGCAAGGGAGAGAAGATAATCTGGTTCGACGGGCCGACGGCGACGGGCAAGTCCGAACTGAAACGCTGCCTCGTCAACGGGCTTCGGGCGTTCTCGAAGACGCGGGAGGGCCGGCGCTACACCGTCGAGTGGAACGTCTCCACCGCCGACGACAGTCGCGGCCTCTCGTACGGCGGCGAGACGAGCGGCACCGAAGACGAGTCCGACTGGTACGAGAGCCCGGTGCAGTCGCACCCGCTCTCGGTGTTCCCGACGGAGGTTCGACGGAGCCTCCTCGAGGACCTGAACGAGACCGAGACCGGTCACATCCCCATCTCGCTCGGCGAGGAACTGGACCCGTTCTGCCGCGAGGCGTACGACTACCTCGAGGAGAAGTACCGCCGCGCGGGCAAGCGCGACCTGTTCACCGCCGTCACCGACCCGAAACACCTCCGCGTGAAGAACTACGTCGTGGACGTGGGGCAGGGTATCGGCGTCCTCCACTCCGAGGACGACGGCTCCCCGAAGGAGCGACTGGTCGGGTCGTGGATGCCGAGCATGCTCCGCGAACTCGACTCCCGCGGGCGCAAGAACCCGCAGGCGTTCAGCTACGACGGCGTCCTCTCGCAGGGCAACGGACTGCTCACCATCGTCGAGGACGCCACGCAGCACGCCGACCTGCTGCAGAAACTGCTGAACGTCCCCGACGAGGGCCACGTCAAACTGGACAAGGGCATCGGGATGGACATCGACACCCAGTTGCTCATCATCTCGAACCCGGACCTCGACGCCGAACTCGACAAGTACTCCGACCGCAACGGACGCGACCCGCTGAAGGCGCTGAAACGTCGGCTGGACAAACACGAGTTCCGCTACCTGACGAACGTCTCCCTGGAGACCGAACTCATCCGGCGCGAACTGACGAACGAGACGGACGTGTGGGACGTCGAGGACAGGGAAGAACTCGAAGACCGCATCACCGACAGCCTGTTCGTGGACGTGCGGAGCGGTCCGGGCGCGGTCACGCGCAGGGAACTGTCGCCGCACGCCGTCGAGGCGGCGGCGATGTACTCCGTCGTCTCCCGCCTCGACGGCGACGACGTGCCCGACGGCTACAGTCTGGTCGACAAGGCGTTGCTGTTCGACCGGGGCTACCTGCAGGTCGGCGACACGCGCGAGGAGATAGACGAGTTCAGTTTCGACAGCGACAACGAGGGGACGCACGGGATTCCGGTCACGTTCACCCGCGACGTCATCGCGGACCTCCTGCACGAGGACCGCGACAGACACCACCCCTCGCTGGACGTCGGCACCGTCGTCATGCCGGACGACTTGCTCGACGCGATGGCCGAGAGCCTCCACGACGCCCCGGTGTTCTCGCGCGCCGAACGCGCCGAGTACGAGAGCCGGGTCGCCGTCGTGAAGGAGTACGTCTTCGACCGACAGGAGTCGGACGTCCTCGCGGCCGTCCTCGCCGACAAACACGTCGAACAGGAGACGGTCGAGGAGTACGTCGAGCACGTGTACGCCTGGGAGTCGGAGGGGCAGGTCGAGACCGAACGCGGTCCGGTCGACCCCGACGCACTCCTGATGAAACTGTTCGAGACGGAACACCTCGGCCGGTTCGCCGAGAGCGACTACACGGGCAACGACCCCTCCGAGGCGGTCGAACGCTTCCGCCGCGAGAAGGTCATCACCGCGCTGAACCGCTACGCGTGGGAGAACCGCGACGAGGGGTTCACCGTCGAGGACGTGGAACTCTCCGAGATTCCCGTCATCCGGACGGTGCTGGAGACGCACGAGTGGGACGACGTCCGCCGCCTGTTCGAGGACTTCGACCCCGACCAGTGGGACGACCCGCCGGCGAACACCGAGACAGAACGCGTGAAAGAACGAACGATAGCACACATGGTAGCAAACGGGTACACCCCCGCGTCCGCCGAACTCACCAGTCGAGCGGTCATGAACGAGGTGCGCCACCGATGGGACTGAGAGAGGACGTCGAACGGTTCCGCGAAATCGGCGAAGACCGGCGCGAGGACCTCAAGGAGTTCATCAGCTACGGTGACCTCGGGGGGTCCGGGCCGAACAGCATCAAGATACCCATCAAAGTCGTCGACCTGCCGAAGTTCGAGTACGACCAACTCGACAAGGGCGGTGTCGGACAGGGACAGGGCGGGACGCCCGACGTGGGCCAACCCGTCGGCCAGCCCCAACCCGCCGACGGCGACGGCGACGAGGACGGCGACCCGGGCGAGGATGGAGCCGACCACGAGTACTACGAGATGGACCCCGAGGAGTTCGCGCAGGAACTCGACGAGGAACTCGGCCTGGACCTCGAACCGAAAGGGAAGGAGGTGATCGAGGAGATAGAGGGCGACTTCACCGACATCACGCGGACCGGGCCGCACAGCACCCTCGACTTCGAACACCTGTTCAAGGAGGGGTTGAAGCGCAAACTGGCGATGGACTTCGACGACGACTTCGTCCGCGAGGCGATGAAAGTCGCCGGCGAGGACGAGCAGTCCGTCTACCAGTGGTGCCGCGACAAGAACATCCTCGTCTCGCTGGCGTGGATAGAGGACGAGTGGACGGACATCCCCGAGGAGGAACGCGGGACGTGGTCCTCCTTCGAGGAGATGGAGGAGAACGTCGAGCGCTCGACGACGCTCCAGCGCATCCAGCGCGACGGCCTGCGCGACATCCCGTTCCGCCGCGACGACGAGCGCTACCGTCACCCCGAGATAATCGAGGAGAAGGAGAAGAACGTCGTCGTGGTGAACATCCGCGACGTGTCGGGGTCGATGCGCGAGAAGAAGCGGGAACTGGTCGAGCGGACGTTCACGCCGCTGGACTGGTACCTCACGGGCAAGTACGACAACGCCGAGTTCGTCTACATCGCCCACGACGCCGACGCCTGGCAGGTCGAACGCGACGAGTTCTTCGGCATCCGTTCGGGCGGTGGCACCCGTATCTCCAGCGCGTACGAACTCGCGAAGGAGGTACTCGAAGAGCAGTACCCCTGGTCCGAGTGGAATCGATACGTGTTCGCCGCCGGCGACTCGGAGAACTCCTCGAACGACACGACGGAGAACGTCGTCCCCCTGATGCGCGAGATTCCGGCGAACCTCCACGCGTACGTGGAGACGCAACCCGGCGGGACGGCCATCAACGCGACGCACGCAGAGGAAGTCGAACGGTCGCTCGAAGACCAGGGCAACGTCGTCGTCGCGTACGTCTCCTCGCCGGAAGACGTGATAGACGCCATCTACGACATCCTCAGCACGGAGGCAGGAGAATGAGACGCTTCAGACACACCGCACAGAAAGTCGCCGGAGAACTGGAGGAACCCGTCCGCGAGGCGGGCAACCTCGCCCGCAAACTCGGGTTGGAACCGTACCCGGTGAACTACTGGGTGGTCGACTACGACGAGATGAACCAGCTCATCGCCTACGGCGGGTTCCAGCGACGGTACCCGCACTGGCGGTGGGGGATGACGTACGACCGCCAGCAGAAGCAGGACCAGTTCGGCATGGGCAAGGCGTTCGAGATCGTCAACAACGACAACCCCTCGCACGCCTTCCTGCAGGAGTCGAACTCGTTGGCCGACCAGAAGGCGGTCATCACCCACGTCGAGGCGCACGCCGACTTCTTCAGCAACAACGAGTGGTTCGGTATGTTCGCCGGCGACACGGACTTAGACGCCGCGGCGATGCTCGAACGGCACGGCGAGTCCATCCAGAAGTACATGGACGACCCGGACATCGACCGCGAGGAGGTCGAACGCTTCATCGACGCCGTCCTCTGCATCGAGGACAACATCGACCAGCACCGCACCATCACCGACGCGGCGACCGGTCGCGAACGCGTCCAACCCGAGGACCTGCGGAAGCGACTGGACGACATGAACATCTCCGACGACGTCCGCAATCAGGTGTTCGACGAGGAGTGGTTGGACGAACTCGCCGAGGCCGAGGCCGAGGCGGCGAAACTGGACGCCCCCCGCCGCGACGTGCTGGCGTTCGTCCAGGCGCACGGCATGCGCTACGACGAGGAGAAGGGTAAGGCCGTCGAGATGGAGTCCTGGCAACGGGACGTCCTCGACATCCTCCGGACCGAGTCGTACTACTTCGCCGCCCAGAAGATGACGAAGGTGATGAACGAGGGGTGGGCCGCCTACTGGGAGTCGCTCATGATGGGCGAGGAACGGTTCGCGGGCACCGACGAGTTCGTCACCTACGCAGACCACCAGTCACGCGTCCTCGGGTCGCCCGGCCTGAACCCCTACAAACTCGGCAAGGAACTGTGGGAGTACATCGAGAACACGACCAACCGACGGGAAGTCGCGGACAAACTGCTCCGCGTGAAGGGCGTCTCGTGGCGCAACTTCCACGACGTCGTCGACTTCGAGACGGTGCAGCAACTCCTGAAGCCCGACCCGGCGATAGACCGGATTCGGTCGGACACGGTGGACGAACTCGCTTCGCTACCGGCCGACGACCCGCGCGTCGACTGGGAAATGCTCGACAGAGCGCTGTCCGGCGACGACGAGGGAGACGCGGACGCGGACGTGGACGTCGACGCCTACCCGTGGAAACTGCTCACCTACGAGGGACTCGCCGAGCGACACTTCTCGCTGGTGAAGCCGCAGAACCGCGGCTTCCTCGGCCGCATCCGCCGGTCGGAACTCGAACGCCTCTCGCGGTACATGTTCGACGACGAGGTGTACGACACCGTCGAACAGGCCGTCGCCGACGTGGACCGGACGGCCGGGTGGGACCGGATGCGCGAGATTCGGGAGAGCCACAACGACGTGACGTTCATCGACGCGTTCCTCACGCAGGAGTTCGTCGAGAGCAACCACTACTTCACGTACGAGTTCACGCAGGCGACGGGCGAGTACCGCGTCGCCTCCGTCGACTACGAGGACGTGAAGAAGAAACTCCTGCTGCAGTTCACGAACTTCGGCAAACCCACCATCGTCGTCTTCGACGGCAACTACGCCAACCGCGGCGAGTTGCTCCTCGGTCACCAGTACAACGGCATCATGCTCGACATCGCGCAGGCGCGCGGCGTCCTCGAACGCCTGTACGACCTGTGGGGCCGGCCGGTGAACCTCGCGACGATCGTCAAGGAGTACGACGAACACGACGTCGAAGTCGCGCGTCGGCGCAACCGCGAACCGACGCCGACGGAGACGGGCAAGCGCATCCGCTACGACGGCGAGGCGTTCGAGACGTACGAGTTGGACGAGGAAATAGCCGACCGCATCCGCGCGACGGACGTGGACTACGACACCAAGCCGGAGGAGTGGTTGTCGTGACGCCGCGTTCTCGCTCCGCGTAACTTCACACTTTTCAGATACTATAGAATACAGACACATTGATGTATCTCCGGCGGTAAGCCAGAGGTATGTCCAGGGGAGGGGCCGGGTCGGTGGGAGTGACCCGAAACAGGAGCGAAGACAGACTCGAGGAGTCGGAGATTCACGACGTCCTCAGAAACGACAGACGCCGTCTCGTCCTCGAACGACTGCGGTCGTCCGAGGGGAGCGAAGCCGTCAGCGACCTGGCCGAGTACATCGGGAGCGTCGAGTCCGGCGAGACGCCGCCGCCGCGGAACGTCCGCCAGAGCGTCTACGTCTCGCTTCACCAGACGCACCTGCCGAAACTCGACGAACTCGGCATCGTCACCTACGACAGCGACGCGAAGACCGTCGCCCTCGCGGACGCCGCCCACGAGGTGGCCGTCTACATGGAAGTCGTCCCGAAGTACGGCATTTCGTGGGCCGAGTACTACCTCGGACTCGGACTGCTGGGACTGCTCTCGCTCGTCGGATCCGGCATCGGCGTGCCCACGCTGTCGGTGGTCGACCCGACGCTCCTCGGCGTCGCGTTCCTGCTTCTCGTCGTCGCCTCCGCGACGTATCAGATAGTCGACCAGCGGAGTTCGCTCCTCCACCGCCTCCGCTCGCGGGGGGCCGACGGACCGAACGTCGACGCCACCGGCGACGACTGACCGGTCGGAGCGTCCCGTTCGTTCAATAGCGCGCCGTCCGTACTCGGAGCGATGACCGAGACGGCACTCGTCTGGTTCCGCCGTGACCTCCGGGTTCGCGACAACCCGGTGCTCGCGGCGGCGGCCGACGCCGACCACCTCCTCCCGGTGTACTGCTTCGACCCGCGGGAGTACGGCACGCGGGCGTTCGGCGGCGCGCACTCCTTCCGGTTCGAGAAGACGGGGAGCCACCGCGCCCGCTTCCGCCGCGAGTCGGTCGAGGCGTTGCGCGAGTCGCTCTCCGGGCGCGGTTCGACGCTCCTCGTCCGCCACGACCGGCCCGAGACGGCCCTCGCGGACCTCGCGGCGGCGGCCGACGTCGACCGGGTGTGGTTCCAGACGCTGCCCGCGCCCGAGGAAGTCGCCGTCGAGAACCGCGTGACGACCGCGTTGCGCGACGACGGCGTGGCGGTCCACCGTCGCTGGACGCACACGCTTTACCACCCCGCCGACCTGCCGACGCCGTACACGGCCATCGACGACACGTACACCCCGTTCCGAGAGGCCGTCGAGGCGAAGTCGACCGTCCGCGACCCCGTCGCCGTCCCCGACCTCCCGCCGCCGCCCGCCGAACTCGACTCGCGCGGCGTCGCGCCGGGAGCGATTCCGTCGCTTCGCGAACTCGACGACGACCTGACCGCGCCCGCGCCCGAGGACAGGGCGGTCCACGACTTCCCCGGCGGCGAGGACGCCGCACTCGACAGGCTGAACGCCTACGTCTGGGCGGGCGACCACCTCCGCGAGTACAGGGAGACGCGCAACGGGATGGTCGGCGCCGACTACTCCTCGAAGCTCTCGCCGTGGCTGAACGAGGGCTGTCTCTCGCCGCGGTCCGTCGAACGGGAGGTGCGGCGGTACGAGGACGAACGCGTCGCGAACGACTCGACGTACTGGCTGCTGTTCGAGTTGCTCTGGCGGGACTTCTTCCAGTTCCAGTTCCGCAAACACGGCGCGGCGTTCTTCCGTCCCGGCGGCATCCGGGACCGGACGGACGTCGACTGGCGGACGGACGACGAGCGACTGCGGCGGGTCCGCGCGGGCGAGACGGGCATCCCGTTCGTGGACGCGAACGTGCGCGAACTGCTGGCGACCGGCTACATGCCGAACCGCGGCCGGCAGAACGTCGCCTCCTTCGTCGCCAACGACCTGCGACTCGACTGGCGGGTGGGCGCGGCGTTCTTCGAGACGCACCTCGTGGACTACGACCCGTGTTCGAACTACGGCAACTGGGCGTACGTCGCCGGCGTCGGCAACGACTCGCGCGACCGGGCGTTCGACGTACTCGAACAGGCGCGAACGTACGACCCCGACGCGAGGTACGTCGAGCGGTGGATCCCCGAACTGGCGGCGGTGCCGCCGGCGTACGCGCACGAACCCTGGCGGATGGACGCCGCCGAGCAGGATTCGTTCGGCGTCGAACTCGGCGTCGACTACCCCGAACCGATGGTCCGACTCGACTCGTAGCGGCGCGCGGTTACGGGCTACTCCACTCGTCCTCGTCGGCGGTCAACGCGACGCCCGCGACGAGGACGGTGACGAGGAGGAACGCGACGAGTGCCAGTCGCGGGATGGTCAACAGGCCGCCGAGCATCGGGTACTGAATCGCCGCACACCCGCCGCCGAGCGAACACGTCCCCCCGACGGACGGGAACACCTGGAGGTACACGTGGTACGAGGAGACGACGAGGCCGAACAGCGAGAGGGGGAGCGCGGTCCGGTAGACGCCCGCGCGGTCCTCTATCGCGGCGACGCCGAGGACGACGACGAGCGGGTACATCAGGATGCGCTGGTACCAGCAGAGTTCGCACGGGACGAGCCCGAGTCCGAGGCTGAAAAAGAGGCTCCCGACGGTGGCGACGGCAGCCACGAGCGTCGAGAGTGCGAGAACGCCGCGTGTCGAGGACGCCATGTTCGCACGGCCGCGTGCCGGTGGCTTGAACGTGTCGGCGCCGGTCGTCTCGTGTCGGCGTCGCTCAGTCGTCGTCGCGCAAGCCGACGTCGGGGAGGAACGTCGAGAGCGACCGCTCGCCGTCTTCGCTCGCGGCGCGTTCGGCGTAGACCTGCAGCGACGAGGAGGCGGCGAACCCGACTGCGACGAGGAACGCGTAGCCGATGTCGGGGACGAGCGAGAAGGGGAACAGCCCGGACCACGCGAGGGCCACGACGAGCATCGACAGGCCGGATAGGCCCAGGTAGTACACCGACCACGAACTCACCCGCCGGTCGGTCGTCCCGTCGAGAAACGAGTCGAGTTCGTCGGCCAACGGCGTCAGCGAGATGGTCCCTCTGTCCCGGTCGTAGACGACGACGCCCACGTCGTCGAGTTTCGGCAGGTGCGTCTGATGGAGCGACGTGTAGACTCGCTTTCGCTGTTTGTACGTCAACTCCTCGCGGTCGATGCCGTTCTCCATTGCGGCGACCGCTCTGGACAGGTCTCGAACGGACACCGTCTCTTCGGTCTCTCGAAGGTAGTCGAGAACCAATCGACGACGACGGTTACTCAACATCGAGTAGATGTCGTCCTTCGAGAGTGTCCTGGCTTTTTCGTCCGCTAACACACGTCGTACGCTCACCTCATTGACCCTCCCCGCCAGCTACGTCCACATATTCTGTCTGATGATATAAACAATCCCCTCTCGTGAGAGGACTGCTCACCCGGACCACCGTGGACGGCTCATAGCTGACGCTCCGCTTGTACGAGTAAAACACTACTGGTCCGGACGTTGCTCGGTCGCGAATCGGAGAGTTGTGCTCGCTGATTCGAGTCTCCTGGTCGCGTTCCGTCTCACTGAACCGAGAGACACGGAAGCCTCTCGGAGGGATTGGTTCGTCAGAAGCATGCTCGGTAGGGGATTTGAACCCCTGTCCTCGGCTCGAAAGGCCAAGATGATTGGCCGGACTACACCAACCGAGCCTGCATGCTATCGTGGTGGGCTGATTCGTTTAAAGATTCCGTTACGGGTCGGGTTCGGGAGTGTGTCTCTTACTCGCCCTCGAACTCGGGGTCCCGGTCACCCATGAACGCGGTCATCCCCTCCATCAGGTCGTCCGTGGCGAACAGGAGGCCGAACGCCTGCGCTTCGACCTCCAGTCCGGCGTCGGTGTCCTCCCAGCCGTTGTGCATGGCGCGCTTGGTGTAGCGCTGGGCGATGGGCGGTCCCTGTGCGAACTGCTTCGCGTACTCGAAGGCGCGCGCTTCGAAGTCGTCGTTGTCGACGACTTCGTTGACGAAGCCGTAGTCGGCCATCGTCTCCGCCTCGTAGCGGTCGGCGGTGAAGATTATCTCCTTGGCGCGGCCGGTGCCGACGATGCGCTGGAGGCGGACGGTGCCGCCCCATCCGGGGAGGAGGCCGAGGTTGTGTTCGGGCTGGCCGAACTCAGAGCGCTTCGTGGCGATGCGGAGGTCGGCGCACATCGACAGTTCCATCCCGCCGCCGAGGCAGTAGCCGTCGATGCCGGCGACGACCGGCTTGTCGCACTCTTCGAGTTTACCGAACGTCTGCTGGCCCTTCCGCGAGAGTTCCGTCCCGACGTTGGGGTCGCCCGCGCCGCCGGCCATGCTCTGGATGTCCGCACCGGCGGAGAACGCCCGGTCGCCCGCCCCCGTGATGAGGACGGCCCGCACGTCGTCGTCCGATTCGAGGGCGTCGATAGCCTCGGACAGTTCGTCCATCAGTTCGCCGCTGATGGTGTTCATCCGGTGCGGTCGGTCGAGCGTGACGTGGCCGACGGCGTCTCGAACTTCGACCTCGATGTCGTTGAAGTCGAATGCCTCGTCGGTCTCCTCGCCGCCGTCACCGTAGAAGCCGGACCCCGACGCGGCGAGTTCGCGGAGGTAGTCCACGGCCTCGTAGCGCGCTTCGCCGGTCTCCTCGTGGAGGTCGTCCAGCGTCTCCACGAGCGTCTCAATACCGGCGCCGTCGGCCATCTTCGCCGGGCCGTCGGAGAAGCGCCCGCCGAGCTTGACGGCGCGGTCGATGGCCTCGGGGTGGGCGACGTCGTTCCCGACCAGACCGGCCACCTCGTTCGCCATCACGGCGAGTAAGCGGTTCTCGACGGCCTCGCTGCCCTCGTCGTGCGGGACCTGCGCGCCGTCGCCGTCCTCGTAGTCGTAGAAGCCCTTCCCGGTCTTCTGCCCGAGGTCGCCCGCTTCGACCTTCTGTTCGAGGAGCGGACACGGCTCGTAGGCGTCGCCCAGTACGTCGTGCATGTACTCCAGCACGTGGTAGCCGACGTCGATGCCGACGTAGTCCGCGAGTTCGAAGCTCCCCATCGGGATGCCCATGTCGTACTTCGTCGTCGAGTCGACCTCCGCCATCGTCGCGTCGCCGGACTCGACGATCCAGGCCGCCTCGTTCATCAGGGGGACCAGCACGCGGTTGACGATGAAGCCGGGACTGTCCTTGCGGACGCGGACGGGGGTCTTCCCCATCGCTTCGGCGAGGTCCTCGACGACGGCCAACGTCTCGTCGGCGGTGTGTTCGCCGGCGATGACCTCGACGAGTTCCATCCGGACCGGGGGGTTGAAGAAGTGCATCCCGCAGAAGCTCTCCGGTCGCTCCGTCACCTCCGACAGTTCGGTGATAGAGAGACTGGAGGTGTTCGTCGCGAAGACGGTGTGGTCGGGGGCGGCCGCCTCCAACTCCGTGTAGACGTCCTTCTTGATGTCCATCTTCTCGGGGACGGCCTCTATCACGACGTCCGCGTCGGCGACGGAGTCGGCCACGTCCACGTACGTCGTCACGCGTTCGAGGGCGGCGTCGGCCTCGTCGTCCGATATCTGGTCCTTCTCGGCGAGTTTGCCGAGCGACCACTCTATCTGGTCGTAGCCGTTCTGGACGAACTCCTCGTTGATGTCGCGCAGATGAACCTGATAGCCGGCGAGGGCGGCCACCTCGGCGATGCCGTGGCCCATGTTCCCCGCACCGAGAACCGTGATAGTGTTGATATCGTCTAACTCCATACACCGATTCTCGGATGCGAGGCGTTTCAACGTTTCCCTCGTGAATAGTGGAAACTCTTATTGCGTTTATTCATGGTTTTTCGTCTCGGACGGCGGCGCGGCCGAGAGACTATTCTCGCTGGAGACCTCCGTTCGACCCGAGTACACCGTGACCGACGACGCAGTGGCCGTCCTCCGAACGGACCCCGTGATGCGCAGGGTGGTAGACAGCCACGACCCCTACACCGAACCGGACTGGTCGGCGTTCGAACGACTCTGCGTCGCCGTCGTCAACCAGCGAATCTCGACGGCGAGTGCGGCGGCGGTTCGAGCGCGCGTGTTCGACGACGTGCTGGACGGCGACGTGACGCCCGAGTCGGTACTGAACGCCGACGAGGACGCTCTGCGGGACGCCGGCCTCCCGGCGTCGAAGGTGGGCTACCTGCGGAACGTCGCCGAGGCGTTCGAGGCGGACGACCTCACGAGAGAGGGGTTGGCCGACCTGTCGAACGAGGCGGTCAGGGCGCGTCTCACGGAGATACCGGGCGTGGGCGACTGGACGGCCGACACGTTCCTCATCTTCGTCCTCGACCGGCCGGACGTCCTCCCACTCGGTGACCTCGCGGTCCGGCGCGGCATCGAACGACTGTACGCCGACGGCGACGACCTGACGCGGGCGGAGATGCGCGAGGTGGCCGACGCGTGGCGGCCGTACCGGTCGCTGGCGACGCGGTACGTCTGGGCCGCGTACGAGGCGGCGCGCTGAGGCGACGCGAGGACTCGGTCGGCGGACGGTCAGTCCACGGCCCGCCACAGATACCGCGAGGCGATGCTCCGGTACGGTCGCCACGCCTCGGCGCGTTCGACCATCGCCGACCGGTCGTCCGCGTCTATCCCGTACAGTTCGGCCATCGCCTTCCTGATTCCTAGGTCCTCGACGGGGAACACGTCCTCGCGGCCGAGGACGAAGATGAGGTACATCTTCGCCGTCCAGTCGCCGACGCCGCGAATCTCGGTGAGGCGGGCGACGACGTCCGCGTCGCTCAGGTGCGCCATCCCGTCACGGGTCAGGTCGTCCGCCTCGAACGCCTCGGCGACGTTGCGAACGTACGAGACCTTCTGCGAGGAGAGGCCGACGTCGCGGAGTGCGTCCTCGTCGGCGGCCAGCATCGCCGCCGGCGTAACCTCGAAGCGGTCGAACAGGCGCTCCCGGATGGCGGCGGCCGACTGCGTCGATAGCTGCTGGTTGACGATAGAGACGACGAACCGCTCGAACTCGTCCTCGGCGGGTTCGACGGCGAGTTCGCCGTGTTCGGCGACGAGTTCGGCGAGTCGCTCGTCGTTCCGTATCGGGTCCATCGGGGAGTGCTGCGTCCCGGGGAGAGAAAGGGTCGTCGCTCCCGGAACGCCGCGCGGGTCGGTTACTCTTCGAGGAGTTGCTCGTCGTCGTCGCCGCCGCTTCCGCCCTCGTCGACGCGGCGGCGCACGTCCACCCGGTAGTGCTGGAGGATGTCGCGCCCGAGGAGGAGGGGGTAGTCCATGTGCGACCGGTCCTCGACGCTCGCGGTGACGGTGTGTTGCGTCCCCGCGATGCCGATGACGAGGTCCACGACGGGGCGGGCCTTCCCGCCCTTCATCGACCCCGACTTCACGCGCGTCATGCTCTTGATGGGGCCGGCACCGATTTCGGCGGCCAGCGAGGTGTCGATGCTCGTTCGCGTCGCGCCGGTGTCGGACTTGGCGTACGCCTGCGTGGACCCGCTGGTCCCCGAGACGACGACTTCCTCGATGTAGCCGATGAGGGGCATCTCGCCGTCGGGACCGGGGTCGACGCGCGGCATGCTCCGCGGTTCGGAGTCGTCGAGGGTGGCCGCGAGGTCCTCGACGCGGGACTGTTCGACGCTGCCGCCCGCCTGTTCGATGGCGACTTTGGCGATGAACGGCGCCGGCGACCGGTTGGTCGCCTTGTAGAGCCCCTTGAACCCGGCCGTCGGGTTCACCTCGAGGACGAACCAGCCGTCGTCGCCCTCGATGAGGTCCACGCCGACGTAGTCCAGTTCCATCACTTCGGCGGCGTACAGAGCCGTCTCGCGGGCCTCCTCGGGCATCTCGTCCGTCGCGTTCAGCACGTCGCCGCCGAGGGCGACGTTCGTCCGCCAGTCGCCCTCCGGCGCGTACCGGTACATCGCGCCGATTATCTCGCCGTCGACGATGTAGACGCGCAGGTCGCGGTGGTGTTCGTCGTCGCGTTCGATGAGGTCCTGCAGGAACGCCTGCCGGTTGCCGACCTTGGGGTTGACCGCCTCCGTGAGGTCCACCTTCCACGTGCCGCCGCCGTGCGTTCCGATGGCGGACTTGTAGACGCCGACGTCGCCGAAGCGTTCGCGGCCCTGGTTCAGCCGGTCGTTGGAGAGAGCGAGGAGAGCGTCCGGCACCTTGATGTTCCAGTTCGCCAGCGTCGCTGCGGTCGCGAACTTGTGGATGGCCGTCAGCACCGCCGACGGCTGGTTCAGCATCGGGCGGATGCGCTCGAACGTCGTCGCCAGTCCGAGCAGTTCGGCCGGTTCCTCCGTGTTCGACAGGAGGAGGCGGTTCGCGATGATGTCCACTTCGGGTTCGACCGTCACGTCGCCGTCCTCGATACTGATCGCCGTGTTCTCCCGCCGAAGCCAGACGCCCTCGTGACCCAGGTCGTCGACCGCGTTCAAGATAGCCTTCGTCTCCTTGCTGTTGTGCAGAGACAGCACGCCGACACGAACAGAATCGCCATCGCCAGACATATCCGAACGTAACAGGGGCGGGTTTCAAAGTAATGCCGGTGTCTCGCCGTCGGCGACGGTCGGTCGACGGCGTCAGGGAGCGTTGCGGACGTTTATATACTCCGGTGTACGAGGACCGGTATGGGTGACGATGGGGCCTTCACGTACAACGGCGGGAAGGTCGCACAAGGTGAGACGCAGAACATTCGCTACGGCATCAGTGAGACGTATCTCGGCGACCCGGTTCGCATCCCCGTCACCATCATCAACGGCGAACGGGACGGGCCGACGGCGTTCCTCTCTGCGGCCGCACACGGCGACGAACTCAACGGCATCGAGGTGGTGCGCGAGGTGGCCCACGAGTGGGACCTCTCGGACCTCTCGGGAACGCTCGTCTGTATGCCCGTCCTCAACGTGCCGGCCTTCCTGGCCCAGCAACGCTACCTCCCCATCTACGACCGGGACCTGAACCGCTCGTTCCCCGGCCGCGAGGACTCCACGAGCGCGAAGCGGATGGCCGCACGCATCTTCGACAACTTCATCGCGCCCTGCGACTTCGGCATCGACTTCCACACCTCGACGCGGGGCCGGACGAACATGATTCACGTCCGCGCCAACATGGAACACAAGGGGAGCGCGCGACTCGCGCAGGCGTTCGGGTCGCACGTCATCATCGCGGGCGAGGGGTCCTCCGGGATGCTCCGGACGGAGGCGACGGCCGTCGGCGTCCCGGCCATCACCGTCGAGATGGGCGAGGCCCACCGGTTCCAGCGAGAACTCATCGACGAGGCCCTGGCGGGCGTCGAGAGCGTCTTCGCGGAGTACGGGATGTACGACGCCACCGCCGTCCGGTGGCCCGGGTGGCGGACCGTCATCGACGACGCGAGCGAGAAGACGTGGATTCGCGCGGAGGCGGGCGGCATCGTGGACATGCACCACGACCGCGGCGCACTCGTCCACGAGGGCGACCGCATCTGCACCATCACCAACCCGTTCAAAGACGACAACGTGACCATCGAGGCACCGTTCACCGGCCTCCTCGTCGGCGTCTTGGAGAACCCGGTCGTCTACCCGGGGAACCCGCTGTGTCACCTCGTGGAACTCGAGGAACACGTCCGCCGCGTCGTCGAACGCGAACAGTCGCCCGACGGACACACGCTCAGGGCCTGACGCCCCTGCGGCGGCGACGCCGATCGGCCGCCCGCGAGCCGAAATACGTACTGTCGACCGGGTAAATCTCCCACCGACGCGTCCCACTTCGCGGCACAGTCTGCCGATTCGTTGCATCCCCCGTCGGCCGTACACGTAAGTTCTATACTACCGCGCTCCCGAGGTTCACGAGAGCATGAGTCAGTCTTACAATCGAGGCCTCATCGAGGACTTCGGCCGATGGAAGGAGTTCTCCGCGGGGATGTGGGCCTGGATTTTCCACAAGTTCACCGGCTGGGTGCTGGTGGGATATCTCTTCACCCACATCGCCGTCCTCTCGACGGCGCTGACGGGCGCGACGGCGTACACCGAGACGATACAGACGCTCGAAAGTCTGCTCGTGGTCCGCATCCTCGAAGTGGGCCTGCTGGCGGTGGCCGTCTTCCACATCCTCAACGGTCTCAGACTGCTCCTCGTCGACCTCGGCGTGGGGCTGCACGCACAGGACAAGAGCTTCTACGCGTCGTTAGTGCTGACCGGCGTCATCGTCGTCGCCAGCGTACCGACGTTCGTGGCGGGGGTGTTCTGACGATGGCGGAACACTACTCCTCGTTCGAGCGCGGCGGCCGCCGGTGGCTCTGGCAGCGACTGACGGCCGCGTTCCTCGTGGCCGTCCTCGCGTTCCACTTCTTCCTGCTTCACTTCGTCCACCACGCGGACGAGGTGACGTTCGCCATGTCGTCGGCGCGGATGGAGCAGTGGACGTACTACTCGCTGATGATACTGTTCCTCGTCACCGCGACGTTCCACGGCGTCAACGGCGTCTACAACGCGCTGGTGAACCAGGGTATCGAGGGCACGCGGAAGACCGCCGTCAAGTGGACGTTGGTCGCCGCGAGCGTCCTCCTCGTCGTGCAGGGCATCCGAACGGCAAACGAGTGGGCGGGAATCGCTCTCCTCCCCTTCTAACATGAGTACGCAAGTTCCCGAACAAGTCGAAGACGAATCGTCCGCGGACACCGAGTCGCAGTCCGTCCCCCAGCAGCGCCGCATGGAGAAGAAGCGGGAGAAGGCGGCCGAGCGCGAACGCCAGCGGCAGGCCGAGGAGGCCGAGAAGGCGCTGAGCGACGAGGACACGTACCTCCTGAAGGTGTTCCGGTACGACCCCGAGATAGCGGGCAAACAGGAACCTCGCTTCGACGACTTCCACGTCCCTTACCACAAGGGGATGACCGTCCTCGACGCGTTGATGTACGCGCGGGACAACTACGACTCCAGTCTGACGTTCAGACACTCCTGCCGGCAGGCCATCTGCGGGTCGGACGCGCTGTTCGTCAACGGGTCGCAGCGACTCGGCTGCAAGACGCAGTTGTCTGACCTCGAGGAACCCGTCCGCATCGAACCGCTCCCCCACCAGGAGGTCGTGAAGGACCTCGTCGTGGACATGGAGCACTTCTACGACCAGATGGAGGCCGTCGAGCCGTACTTCCAGACGAACGACCTGCCGGACGGCGAACTCGAAGAACAGCGCCAGTCTCGGGAGAACCGCGAGAAGATCAAGATGTCCACGCGATGCATCTGGTGCGGCGCCTGCATGTCTTCGTGTAACATCGCCGCGGGCGACAACAAGTACCTCGGCCCGGCGGCCATCAACAAGGCCTACCGCTTCACGATGGACGAACGCGAGGGCGAGGACATGCAGCAGCACCGGATGGAGATTCTCGAACAGGAGCACGGCGTCTGGCGCTGTCAGACGCAGTTCTCCTGCACCGAGGTGTGTCCGAAGGACATCCCCCTGACGGAACACATCCAGGAACTGAAGCGCGAAGCGGTCAAGAACAACCTGAAGTTCTGGTGAACGGGCAACCCTCAAGTTCAGCCAGTCCTAACCCACGATAATCATTCACACTATGCACGAACACGACGTTATCGTTGTCGGCGCGGGCGGCGCGGGTCTCCGCGCGGCCATCGCGGCACAAGAGGAAGGAGCCGACGTGGCTATCGTCTCGAAGCTCCACCCCGTCCGGAGTCACACGGGCGCGGCCGAGGGCGGCATCAACGCCGCCCTCCGCGAGGGCGACTCCTGGGAACAGCACGCTTACGACACGATGAAGGGGTCGGACTACCTCGGCGACGCCCCCGCAATCGAGACGCTCTGTCAGGACAGCCCCGACGAGGTCATCCAGCTCGAACACTGGGGGCTCGCGTTCTCCCGCGACGACGACGGCCGGGTCAGTCAGCGACCGTTCGGCGGGATGTCGTTCCCGCGGACGACGTACGCCGGCGCGGAGACGGGGCATCAGCTCCTGCACACGATGTACGAACAGTTGGTCAAGCGCGGCATCGAGGTGTACGACGAGTGGTACGTCACGCGCCTGGCCGTCTCCGACGAGGACGACCCCGAAGAGCGGACCTGCCACGGCGTCGTCGCCTACGACATCCAGTCCGGCGAACTGTCGGCGTTCCACGCGCGGAACGGCGTCATCCTCGCCACCGGCGGCCCCGGACAGGTGTTCGACCACACCACGAACGCCGTCGCCAACACCGGCGACGGCCCGGCGATGGCCTACCGCGCGGGCGTCCCGATGGAAGACATGGAGTTCATCCAGTTCCACCCGACGACGCTCCCCTCGACGGGCGTGCTCATCACCGAGGGCGTCCGCGGGGAGGGCGGTATCCTCTACAACGAGGAGGGCGAGCGCTTCATGTTCGAGTACGGCTACGCGAACAACGACGGCGAACTCGCCTCCCGCGACGTGGTGTCGCGCGCGGAACTCACCGAGGTGAACGAGGGCCGCGGTATCGAGGACGAGTACGTCCACCTCGACATGCGCCACCTGGGCGAGGAGCGCATCATCGACCGACTGGAGAACATCGTCCACCTCTCGGAGGACTTCGAGGGCGTCGACCCCCTCGAGGAGCCGATGCCCGTCAAGCCCGGCCAGCACTACGCCATGGGCGGCATCGAGACGGACGAGAACGGCGAGACGTGTATCACGGGGCTGTACGCCGCGGGCGAGTGCGCGTGCGCGTCCGTGCACGGTTCGAACCGACTCGGCGGGAACGCGCTTCCCGAACTCATCGTGTTCGGCAAGCGCGCCGGCCACCACGCGGCGGGCCGTGACCTCGGCGAGGCGAAGATAGAGACCGGCCAGCGCGGCGACTGGGAAGTCGGCGAAGTGGACACGCCCGTCGAACCCGGCGACGTCTCCGCACCCGGCGAGGACGTCGTCGCGGACGGCGGGGCGGCGGCGGGGTCGCTCTCGGGCGACGAGTACGTCCAGCGCGCCCTCGACGCCGAACGCGAACGCGTCGAGTCGCTCCTCGAGAAGGACGACGGCGTCCAGCACGCCGAGATTCGCGCCGAGGTGCAGAAGTCGATGACGCGGCACGTGAACGTGTTCCGCGAGGAGGAGGGACTGAAGCAGGCGCTCCGCGACATCCGGCGCGCGCGCGAGAAGTACGAGGACGTCTACGTCGCCGACAAGTCGCGCACGTTCAACACGGACCTCATCCAGACCATCGAGACGCGGAACATCCTCGACACCGCGGAGGCCATCACGCTCGGCGCGTTGGCCCGCGACGAGTTCCGCGGCGCCCACTGGCGCAAGGAACATCAGGAGCGTCGCGACGAGACGTGGCTGAAGCACACGATGCTGTCGTGGAACGACGGCAAGCCGGAACTGTGGTACCGACCGGTCGTCCTCGAAGGCGAGAACAAGACGTACGAACCGAAAGTCCGAAGCTACTGACTCGGGTCGCCGACTGACTCGTTCACGCGTTTTCCCGCGGTACCGACTCCGAGGGCGCGACACCGTGTGTCGCACGACGGCGGACCGACCGGATGCCGGCGGCACCCGTCGTCTCCGCCGCGGGCTCCCAACGGCTATTTATTCGACCCCGACGTACGTTCGAGCGGAAGGGTGGCTCAGTGGTAGAGCAATAAATTTCCGGCAGCGGCCCTCGTACGGTCGCCCCGGGTTTACGGCTTCGCGTGGTTCGACTCCCGCCCCTTCCACTCCAGCGGTCGAACGTAAATCTCGTCAGAAGTCGAAAACAGTCGTCCGAAACCGCCGCTCGTCGCCGACGAACGTTCCTGAGGGTTCGGCGGTTCGAGGCTCTGAGGCGCGCTCTCCCCGGAACTGTTCCCGACGAGTTTCGACGATCGACGTGGAGTGATTTTATTATCGTCGAACCCATCGCACAGACAACGACTATGCAAGGGACTGTTCAATCGTCGCCCGCCGCAGGGACGGACGCCGTCGCCGTTCCCGCGGAACTCGAATCGCCGCGCGCGAAACTCGTCTACCTCTTCCTCTCGACGCGGGGAGAATCGTCCGTGAGCGAACTGCAGAAGGGATTGGAGATGAAGAAAATCTCCCTGTACAGCATCCTGGGGACCCTGTGTAAGCGGGGACTCGTTCACCAGGACGCCGAGCGGTACCGTATCGCCTGAGCGGCAGGTTCGCGGCTCTCAGGTGTTCCGCGGCGAGCGTGCTTGTCTCACCTCGGCGCCGTCTCGAACCATATCCTCACAGCTCGGACAGACGCGCGGGTGGTCCATGCCGTCCGGGGCGAAAACCCGGGCGTACGCCGTCGTGACGAAGGAACCACAGTTCTGACATTCGGGCATGGCGTTTGAGTGACGATAGTTTTTTGTGATAAACTTTCTGCCGTCTCGCCTCAAAGGAGACTGAGTATCAATCCAAGCGCGAGGAGAGCGAACAGTATCGCCAGCACGGCGGCGAAGAACCTGTCTGACCCGTCCATGGGCGGACGTACGCGGAGCGGCGGCTTACCGCTATCGGGAACTCGCGGCTGCTGCGAACGAGTATCTGAATCGACACGAATCGCGGGCACTCGGAAGTTGTTTGTCTCAGGACCCCATGGGTGGTGCCGAATGAGTCGTCTCGCACCCCGAACGCTCTGTGTCGTCGCGGTGGTCCTCCTCGCCACCGTTCTCGGCGCTGCGGCCCCCGGAGCCGCTCAATCGACACAGACCGT
Organism: Halogeometricum rufum; assembly: GCF_900112175.1. Taxonomy (NCBI): domain Archaea; kingdom Methanobacteriati; phylum Methanobacteriota; class Halobacteria; order Halobacteriales; family Haloferacaceae; genus Halogeometricum; species Halogeometricum rufum. Next base: position 164,636 of record NZ_FOYT01000002.1, read on the forward strand.
CGCCGGGACGCAACTCGCTCCCGACGACGTGTCCCTCCGCATCGACATCCGTGAGAACACCTCGGCCGTCTGGGAGGTGGAGTACCGTATCCTCCTCGACGACGAGAACGCGACGTCGGCGTTCGAGTCCGTCAAGGAGGACGCGCAGAACAACGAGACCCAGTTCACCTCCGAGTTCCACGACCGGATGGACGCCACGGCTCGGACGGCGGCGAACGCAACCGGCCGCGAGATGGACGTACGGAACGTGTCGGTCACCGTCTCGCGCCAGCAACTCCCGCAGGAGTACGGCGTCGTGACCTACCGGTTCGTCTGGACCAACTTCGCCGTCGTCGACGGCGACGGGATGCGGGCCGGCGACGCCCTCGAAGGCCTGTTCCTCGACGAGCAGACGTCGCTACTCGTGACGTGGCCCGAGGGGTACACCGCCGAAGACGTGCGCCCGGACCCCGACGACAGGCGGACGCGGACCGTCGTCTGGAACGGTCCGTTCGACTTCGGGTCGGGCGAACCGTCGGTGACGCTCACCCCCCGGACGGACGCCGGGGCGACGACCGAGGCGACGGACGACTCGGCGGCGACGACCGGTGGCGGCGGCGACACCGCGGGGCCGGCCGACTCGGGGGGCTCGAACCCCTGGTTCGTCGGCGTGAGCCTGTTGCTCGTCGTCGCCGTCGTCGGCGGCGGGTGGCTGTTCTACCGCCGCGGGGACCCGCCGTTCGACCGCCCGCGCTCGGACGACGGCGACGGCGGAACCGCGACGACGGCGGCTTCGTCGACCGGTTCGGCCGCCGGTCGGTCCGAACTCACCGGGGCCGCCGACGAAGGCGAGGAGAGTACCGACGAGGCCACCGCGGACGCGGAGGCCGGAGGCGGGTCGGAGACGACGCCGACCGAGGGCGAGACGACCGGAACGGCCGAGGCGGCGGCCGACGACGCCGGTGCCGACGACGCGGCGGCCGACGACACGCCGCCGTGGGAGGACGAACTCCTCAGCAACGAGGAACGCGTGCTGGCACTCATCGAACACGAGGGAGGACGTCTGAAGCAACAGGAGGTCGCGGGCACGCTCGATTGGACCGACGCGAAGACGAGTCAGGTGGTGCGGAAGATGCGCGACGAGGACCAACTCGACGCGTTCCGTCTCGGCCGCGAGAACGTGCTCGTCCTCCCCGACGAAGACGGCGAGGGTGAATTGGTATAAATATGCTTCGACCGTTCACGGTATCGATTCGGCACCGAGGGAGTGAATCGATAGACGGCGGCGACCGTAAAACGTCGTTGACTCGGCTCAATTCGACGCGAGCGTGTGCAGTATATAGGTGCGTGGCGGACGGAGAGAGAGGTAGAATGAGACGGGCCGTTACGTTCGCTATGGTGTTGGTCCTCCTCGTGGCGTCGGTTCCGGCGGGGATGGCCGCCGCGGCGACACCGACCGGACCGGCCGACGGTGCCGGCGTGGCCGCCGCCCAGGAGACGACCGAGACGGCGACTGCCAACTCGACCGAGTCCGACGCCGACGGCGACGGCGACGCCGCCGAGGGCGAAGACGCCTCGTCGGGCGGAATCGCACCGGGGGCGCAACTCGCCGGCGTCCTCGCCGTCCAACGGGCGGAGATAGACAGCGAACTCGACAGCCGGTCGTTCGAGGCGCAGGTCACGTCGGCGAAGACCAACCGCTCGAAGGCGCGAGTCGTGTCGAATCACGTGAACCAGACGCAGACTCGACTCGACGACCTTCGCTCGCGGTTGGCGGAGTTGAAGTCCGCGCGGCGCGATGGGAACCTCTCGCAGGGACGCTACCGTGCGCAGGCAGCCCACCTCGCCGCCGAGATTCGCTCGCTCCAGCGCCTCGTCGACCAGACGCGAGACGTGGCAGTCGAACTCTCGCCCGAGGCGCGCCAGTCGAGCGGTATCGACGAGGCGCGGTTCGAGCGACTCAGAAACGATACGCAGAACCTCTCGGGGTCCGAGGTGTCCGAAATCGCCCGGGAGGTGGCCGGGTCGAACGTCGGCAACGGACTCGCCCGCGGCGTCGACGAGGACCGACGCGGTGAACGCGGCCCGCCGGACCGCGCCGAGGGCGAATCGGAGTCGCCCGGGAACGCTGGAAACGCGACTGCGCGGGGCGACGGCAACGAGTCGGCCGCCCCCGGCAGGTCCGAGAACGCGCCCGGCCGGGACGACGGCAACGAGTCTGAACTCCCCGGAAACAGCGGAGACGCGCCCGGCCGGGACGACGGCAACGAGTCGGCCGCCCCCGGAAACAGCGGAGACGCACCCGGCCGAGACGACGACGTGCAGACCGACGTGAGCCGACCGGGTGAGAGCGGACCCGGCGCGCCGGACGAGTCCGGAGACGCCCCCGGCAGGTCTGCGGACGCCCCCGGTCGCTCCGACGCGGCGAACCGTAGCGACGGCAACTCCACGGATACGGCGGCAGACACAGAGACGACGACGGGAACCGAGACGACGACGGAGACGGACGCGACCGCCGACTCCGAGACCGCGACAGAGACGGATACGACGGGAGACGCGGAACCGACCGTCGATTCTCCGACGGCGACGACCGTCGAGGCGGACGACGAGACGGTGACCGACACGAAACCGGCGACGAGTGCCGAGACCGTGACCGACACGACCCGGACGGCGACGGACGGCACTTTCTCGACGTTCGTAGCGGTAAACGTCGTGTAGAGCGCCTCTCCCGCACCGGACCGACGTGTGCTCAATTTTGATAGTCAGGGAGATAGAACTATACTTCCGCGGGTACTCGGCGCGAACGAGCATGGAGTACGTGTATCCGGTGGGCGGACTCTTTCTCGGCGCGAGTCTGGTCGCCGTGAGTGTGTTCACCGCCTTCGTCTACACGCCGTACACGTCCTCTCGAATCGACTCCGCCGTCACCGCGTTCACCGGTATCACTCTCCAACTCGGCGACTTCGTCGCCGTGTCGTCCGCGACGGCCATCCTGTTCGACCTGTTGGCGACGCAACTCGGGCTGACGTATCCGCTCGTCGTTCCGTTTCTGTTCGGCTACGTCGTCACGCACATCACCGTCTACTACTCGTGCCTCCGCATCACCGACGTGCAGAGCGAACCGCTGGACCCGAGCGTCGACATCCGGCAGAACCCGATGAAACTCGTCGCTCTCTCCATCCCGGGGGCACTCATCCTCCTCGCCCCGCGCGACAGCGACACGACGCGCTGACAACACGGCGTGCGTGTCAGGCGCGGGGCGCCGTCGGTAAAACGGTTGTTTGAGTATTCGCCGTGGTTATGTCACCGGCAGTCGTAGCAGGAAATGCGCCGCCCGTGGTGCCAACGCGGCGGCCGACGCGTTCGGCCGCCGGCCCCCTCCCCCGCTGACGTTCGGCCCTCCCCCGGTTCCGAGACGCGTCTCGCCCCTCCAAGACGTGTTTCGACCACTTCGCGCGCCGCCCGGTGCGGCCACCTCTCCTGCAGTCGTTCCGAAGAGTCAGAACAGTTCGTCCACTTGCCGTCGAGTCGAGTCGACGCTCCCGGAGTTGTCGACGGTCCGGTGTCGGCGTTCGAGCGGTTCGAACCGGTCGCGAAACTGCAGGTAGACGTCGAAGTCGGCGTCGCTCTCGTCGTCTTCGCGGGCGGCGATACGCTCCCGAACGACCGCCGCGTCGCACACGACTCGAACCACCTCCAACGGCGCGCCGACGGCGGCGGCGCGTTCCCGGTCCGCGCGCGTTCTGAACGTCGCGTCGAGGACGGCGTCGGTCCCGTCCTCCACGCGCCGGCGCGCACGCGAGAAGAGTTCCTCGTACACTGCCTCGCGTTCCTCGGGCGTGTACGCGGGATCCGCGTACAGTTCCTTGCGCACCACGTCGGTTCGGAGCAACGTCGCGTCCAGTCGGTCGGCTATCCGCTCGGACACCAGCGTCTTGCCGACGCCCGGCAGGCCACAGACGACGACGAGACGCCCCGTCGCTCCCTCGGTCACCGACCGTCCCGTGGCGCCGCCCCGTTCGCCGGCGGACTCCGCGCCGCGTCCTTCGTCCATCGTCTCACACGGGTGCTTGCGGCACCAGCATATCAACGTGTGGAAACCGCGGCGGTCGAACCCGAGCGGGGTCGCCTGCCCTCCAATGTAAATTTCATATCCACAATGTCTGGAAAAGATACTTCCCGCTGGAGTCAGAAGGGCAACGCGAGTGACTCACAGTGGAACTTCGCCCGACAGACTTCATGATACTCGACCGGCTCCGTGAGGGTCGGAACGTCGGTGCGAACCTCGCGCTCGAACTCGACCGAAACCGCGGCTACGTCAACAATCAGCTGTCGAAACTCGCGTCGCTCGAACTCGTTCGCCGCGTCGGACCGAGCGAGAACGGCGGGCTGTACGAACTCACCGAGAAGGGTGACCTCGCCGTCACCTACCAGAACCGCTACAAGGACGACTCGGTGGACTTCGAGTCGCTGTTGGACGAGAAGCTAACGACCACCCGGAACGTCGAGCCGACCGTGGAAGCGGCCGAGGAGTGAGAGGAGAGTTCGCCCCCCGTCCGACGCCACACTCACGCTACCTCGAACTCGCCCGTGTGAGAGATCGTGACCTCGTATCCAGCGTACTGAAATCGAACCCAGCCGTCGACGAACGGTCCGTCGGCGCGTCCGAACAACTTGTCGAGAGACTCCGTGTCGACGCAGTCTTCGAGCGGTGGGAGTTCGAACGGTTCGACACCCTCTCGCCGTGAGATTTCGGTCACGAGCTGAATACTGAGTGGTGCCTGCGTGTCCATCGCTCGTCTCTCTTGGCGAGAGCGAAGCAAAAGAAGCTCCCGGTTGCGCGATTTGACTTTCCGATGACACGTGCCGCCGGGTGGCGGGACGGCGTCACGATACTCGCTCGTGGTCGCTTCGTCCTCGCTGTCGCTCGGACAGAAGAGCCAGGGGTGGGATTCGAACCCACGAAGTCTCGATTACAAGTCGAGTGCATGAACCGCCCATGCTCCCCTGGCGCGAGTGCGAGTAATCAGCCCTCCTTTGAGTGTGTATCGCTTTCGACCGCCTTCTCCAACTCTACCCGGTGGACGTCGTAGCCGTGTCGCTCGTAGAACTGCCGAGCGCGTTCGTTCCGCGCCATGGCTTCGAGGCAGAGGCGCGTCGCGCCGGCGTCCGTCAGCACCGACTCGGCGGCGGCGAGGAGGCGGGAACCGATGCCGCGCCCTCGGTGAGCGGGGACGACGTAGAGATTGCGGACGACGCCGCGCGTCTCGTCCTGTTCGTAGTCGCCGCGTTCCAGACCGAACATGACGAAGCCGACGACACCGTCGTCGAGGCGGGCGACGCGGATGCCGTCGGTGACGACGTGGCGCGCCATCGCCTCTCGAATCTGTTCGCGGTTCTCGTCGGCTCGGAGATGCGACCGGTACGACCGCTGGTCGGCGGCGAGTTCGACCCAGAGGTCCGCGAGCGTCTCGACTTCGGCCGTGTCCGCCCGGCCGACCCGAACCGCACGCTCGTCGCTGTCGTCCATCACCTGCCGTTCGCCCTCCGACGCGAAAGAACTACTCCCCGCCGCCGTCCGATTCCGTGCGCCGGACGAACTTCTGTGCACAATCGTGCACATCTCTGTCCTCCGACTCCGGGCGACCCCGCCGTTCATTCGCCAGATGAAGAAAGACTTATCATCGTTTCACGTCCGCAAATACCGTGAGGATAGTTATCAATGGGTATCGCTGAGACCTACTCGCGCGGTCGCCGACTCGCAGTTGACCGACCGGGGGCGCTTCTGTTGGCCGTCGTCGGGGTGCTGCTTCTCGGAGACCTTCTGGTCGGTCTCGCCACCGGACAGACGACGTTCAGCGGCGTGGGGTCGCTGGTCTGGGACGGCCTGATGCGTGGGCTGGTGATCGGTCTGGCGGGTATCGGACTGTCGATGACGTACAGTATCTTGAACTTCGCGAACTTCGCGCACGGCGATTACATCACCGCTGGCGCGTTCTCCGGGTGGGCGACGACGTACGTCATCGCCGGACTCGGACGCGCCGACATCGGTGCGCTGATGCTCGTCGGCGCCGGTGGGTCGGTGTTCGGTGGGACACTCGGCATCGGCGTCACGGGGACACCGGTGGCCGTACTCGGCGGCCTGGTCGTCGCGGGTGCGTTCGCTATCGTGCTCTCGTTGGGCGTCGACCGGTTCGTCTTCCGGCCGATTCGCGACGAGGACGGTATCACGCTCCTCATCACGAGCATCGGCGTTGCGTTCGCGCTTCGGTACATGATGCAGTTCGTGTTCGGGTCGGGCGTCCGGGGGACCACGGCGCAACCGCCGGCGCTGTCGGTGTACTTCGTCGACGGTGCCATCCGAATCAACATGCACGACCTGACGCTGGCCGTCGTCGCCGGTGGACTGATGCTCGGCGTCCACCTCCTCCTCCAGCGGACGAAACTGGGGAAGGCGATGCGTGCGATGGCGGACAACGAGGACCTCGCGCGCGTCACGGGGATTCCGACCGAGCGCGTCGTCCGGTCGGTGTGGATCATCGGCGGCGGCCTCACCGGCGTCGCGGGCTACATGTTCGTCCTCTGGAAGGGGACGCTCGGCTTCAACGACGGCTGGCTGTTGCTCTTGCTCATCTTCGCCGCCGTCATCCTCGGCGGTATCGGCTCCATCTACGGCGCCATCACCGGCGGACTCGTCATCGGTCTGACGGCGTCGCTGTCGGTGCTGTGGATTCCCTCGGCGTTCGCCCGCGCGGCGGCGTTCCTCGTCATGATCGTCATCCTGCTCGTGAAACCGTCCGGGCTCTTCAGCGGGAGGTCCACCGCATGAGCGTTCGCGAGAACCTCGCCGACCGGATGCCCGGCGGCGACGCGGGCCTCATCGTCGCCGTCTTGTTGGTGACGTACGCGGCGTACGTCCTCGTCGGTGTCGGCCTCGGCTACTCGCTCCGCGGCCAACTCAACACCATCGCGGTGCTGACGTTCTACATCGGCGTCTTCGCCATGCTGGCGCTGGCGCTGAACCTCCACTGGGGGTACACCGGGCTGTTCAACATCGGCATCGTCGGCTTCATGGCCATCGGCATCTACGTGATGGCGCTGGTGTCGAAACCGCTGTACGAGGCGGGCGGCGCGGCGCAGGTGGGCGGCCTCGGCCTCCCCCTCATCGTCGGCATCGTCGCCGGGATGGCCGCCGCGGCACTGCTCGGACTGGTGGTCGCCTTGCCGGCGCTTCGGTTGCGGGCGGACTACCTCGCCATCGTCACCATCGCGATGTCGGAGATAATCCGCTTCAGTCTGCTGTCGAACGACCTCCAGCGGTTCCAACTGTTCGGCAACCGCGTCGGCTTCGGCGGTGGCTCGGGGCTCATCCTCGACTTCACCGACCCCCTACAGGCGTTCTTCCAGGCGTTCGGGCTGTGGAACGCTTACCTCGGCGTCGTCGACGCGTTCACCGTCGTCGTGCCGAACAACCCGAAACCGGTCGTCGACGGACTGGTCTACGGCTTCGTCCTCCTGTGCTTCGTCGCCGGGTACTTCTGGCTCCTGAAGCGCACGGGCGAGTCGCCGTTCGGCCGCGTCCTCAAGGCCATCCGCGAGGACGAGGACGTGGCGAACTCGCTGGGTAAGGACACGAACCAGTTCAAGATCAAGTCGTTCATGCTCGGCTGTGCGCTGATGGGTCTGGCCGGCATCCTCTGGCTGATGACGCAGGGCGCGGTGACGCCGAACTTCTTCCGGCCGCGCATCACGTTCTTCGTCTGGATAGCGCTCATCATCGGCGGCGCGGGTTCGAACACCGGGAGCGTCCTCGGCGGCGCCGTCTTCGCGGCGGTGCTCTACCAGGGGCCGCGGTACTTCAAGAACCTCGTCGACACGGTGCTCCCGTCGACGAGCGCGCCGTCCGGGTTCGGCCCGGCCATCGCACCGCTCATCTCGAACCTCAACCCGGCACCGATGTTCTTCTACACCATCGACAGCATCCGACAGCTCCAACTCGTCATCATGGGGCTCGTGCTCATCTGGCTGATGCACAACCGCCCGGAGGGGATGCTCGGCTACCGCAAGGAGACGGCCGCGGGCATCCCGCTCACGGCGGCACACGCCCGACGCACCGCCGCCGACGGCGGCGAAGTCGACGACGCGGCGCCCGCGACGGACGCCGCGACCGAAGGAGGTGACGACGATGAGTGAGACCGAGAGCGGACCGGAGGCCGACGAGTTCGACTCCGAGGCGGAGATAGACGCCACGTCCTCGCCCGACGTGTCGGTCGAGTATCCGCTGCAGGTCGACGGCCTCAGGAAGACGTTCGGCGGTATCACCGCGGTGGACGACGCGACGTTCCAGGTCGAGAACGGGACGCTGACGGGACTCATCGGGCCGAACGGGGCCGGGAAGTCGACGACGTTCAACCTCATCACCGGGATGATAAAGCCCGACGCGGGGACGGTCACGTTCAACGGCGACGACATCACCGGGATGGAACCGCACGCCATCGCCAATCAGGGTCTCGTCCGGACGTTCCAGATAGCCCGCGAACTCGAAGACATGACCGTCCTCGAGAACATGATGCTCGCGCCGAAGAACCAGCGGGGCGAGAAGCTCTGGCGGTCGGTCACGCCCGGCGTCCGCAACGGCGTCATCGAACAGGAGGAGGAGTTGCTCGACCGGGTGTGGGAGGTGCTGGAGTTCTTCGAGATAGACCACATCGCAGAGGAGTACGCGGGCAACCTCTCGGGCGGCCAGCGGAAACTGCTGGAGATGGCCCGGGCGCTGCTGACGGACCCGGACATGCTCCTGCTCGACGAACCGTTCGCCGGCGTCAACCCGTCGCTGGAGAAGCGTCTGCTCACCCACATCCACGAACTGCGGGAGCAGGGCTACACCTTCCTTCTGGTCGAACACGACATGGACCTCATCATGGAGAACTGCGAACACGTCATCGTCCTGCATCAGGGGCGCGTCCTCACCGAGGGGACGCCCGAAGACATCAAGTCCAACGAGGAGGTCATCGAGGCCTACCTCGGGGGGAACGTATGAGTTCCGACGCCACCGCCGCGACGGAGTCCACCCCCGACGTCGAGGGAGCGGAACTCCTCCGCGTCCGCGGCCTCGACGCGGGCTACGGCGACCTGCAGATACTCACCGACGTGGACATGGACGTCTACGACGGCGAGTACGTCACCATCGTCGGTCCGAACGGCGCGGGCAAGTCCACGCTGATGAAGTCCGTCTTCGGACTCACCAACCACATGGGCGGGACCGTCACGTTCGAGGGCGAGGACATCACCGGCCTGCGTCCCGAGGACATCATCCACGAGGGCGTCGGCTACGTCCCGCAGAACGACAACATCTTCGCGACGCTCACGGTGCAGGAGAACCTGGAGATGGGCGCGTACATCCTCGACGAGGTGCCGCAGGACGCCCTCGACGTGGTGTTCGAGCGCTTCCCCATCCTCGAAGAGCGGAAGCAACAGAAGGCGGGCACGATGTCCGGCGGCCAACAGCAGATGCTGGCGATGGGTCGCGCGCTGATGCTGGACCCTTCGCTGCTCCTCCTGGACGAACCCTCCGCGGGGCTGGCGCCGGACCTCGTCGAGGAGATGTTCGACAAGATAGACGAGATAAACGAGGCGGGGACGGCGGTGCTGATGGTCGAACAGAACGCGAAGGAGGCGCTCCGGCGCTGTGACCGCGGCTACGTGCTCGCCAACGGCGAGAACCGCTACGTGGACACGGGGACGGCGCTCCTGAACGACGAACAGGTTCGCCGGGACTTCCTCGGCGGATAATCGCGGCACGCGGCTCTTCTTCGACGCGCCGCCCGACGGCGCCTCACCGACCGAACGCGTCGCGCGTCACTTGCACCGCTACGCGCGTCACTCGCACACCGGCAGCACGGTGTCGATGTGGGGGACGCCCTCGCGAATCTCTACGGTCGCGCGCGTCGTTCGGCAGTAACAGGCGGCGTACGACGCGGTGTCGGCTCCGTCGGTCGCCTCGACGCGCAAGTCGTACTCGTCGCCGATGGGGACGTCGAACGCGACGCTCCCCTCCCCGGCGGGTACCGTCTCGGTCGTCTCGACGACAGTCCCGTCGTCGCCGGACAGCGTCAGCGTCAGGTCGCGCGCCGAGCCGTCGGCGTTCTCGACGGCGACCGACTGCTCGCTCGGCCACGCGCACCCGGCGCGGACCGATCCGTCCTCGGCGACGAGGACGGTCAGACGCGGCCAGTGCCAGTTCTCGGGTATCGACCACTCGTACGTCGTTCGCCGGCCGTCGCCCGTCTCGACGACCACGTCGTAGGTGGCGTGCGAGGCGACTATCGTCTCGGAGGCGGCCTCCGCCCCGGCCCCCACGTCGAACGTCCGCTCGTAGAACCGGTCGCCCTCGTACGCGACGGCGACGGTCACCGTCGCCGCCTCGCCCGTCGCGTTGCGAACGTCGGCACCCGCGGGGCCGAGGATGCGCTTCGCGCCGGGGACGACGTACGCGTCGCCGGTCGGCGTTCCGGTCGAGGGGGTCTCTCGGGTCGTCCCCGTCTGCCGGTCCGTCGTCCGGGTCCGCTCGTGCGTCGTCCGCGTCGGGGACGGGTCGGTGGGCGTCGCCGTCGCCGCCGGACCGCCGCTTCCGTCGTCGGACAGGCAACCGGCGGCACCGAGGAGCGACGACCCGAGGGCCGCGAGGAGGGCGCGTCGGTGCATCGAGTCGGTCGTCTCGCCCGACTCCCGAGTATCTTCTGCTCGCACGGACACGTCGCGGTGGTGACTCCGCGCGCACGGACCGCCTCGACGCGGTACGGTGGCAGCGCGTCGCGTCGGCGCCGTCGCTCGCCGGCCGGCGTCGAAAGAAAAGTCGGAGTTGCGTCAGTTGTCCGGACCGGACAGCGCCGTCTCGATGACGGACGAGTACGAGGACTCGCCAATGTTGAACGCCGTCTGGCTGTACACTTCGCCGTCGAAGCTGTCCTGGAACACCTGCGTGAACCGCTCGGACAGCTGCTGACCGTAGTCGTTGTTGACGTACAGCGTCGCGACGCTCGACGCCTCCAGACGCTCGGACATGACCTGCGCCATGACGCGGCCCTGCAGGCGGTCCGACGGTGCCGTCCGGAAGATGTAGTCGTTGTCGTCGAGGTTCGTCACCGACAGCGCCGTCGAGGACGGCGAGCAGCCGACGACTTCGTTCGGGATGAACGCCTGCTGGGAGACGGGGACGTTCACGCCGGAAGAGGCGGTCCCGCAGACGCCGGGGACGCCCGCGCTGACGAGCGACTGGGCCGCCGCGACGCCGGCGTCGGGCGACGTCTGCGTGTCCTCTATCTGCGCGTTGACCGTGAGTCCGGCCGGGTTTGCGTCGTTCACCTGCATGGCCGGTAACTGCGCGGCCTGAATCATCGGCGCGCCCGTCGAGGCGAGGTCGCCCGTCTCCGGGAGGAGAATCCCCACCGAAATCTCGCGGTCGGACCCGCCCGGACCGCTGTCGGCCGACGGGCCCGCACCGTCGGGGTTCGAACCCTCGAAGCTCTGCGTCTCCAACGTGTTGGTCGAACTGGAGTCGGTGCCCGCGAACTCCCAGATGGCGTACGCGGCCGAGGCCGGGTCGCCGTTCTGGTCGAAGTTCGTCGCGGACGAAGCGCCTTGGAAGTTGATGTCGTCGCCGTTGGCGGCCGCTTCGACCGCTTCGACGAAGTTCTCCGGGCCGTACTCGTCGCCGCCGGGGTTGGCGATGCGGCGCATCTGCTCTTTCAGCGCTGCACCGCTGTTCTCACCCGCCGCGGCGTTCGCGAGGATGAGGAGTGCCACGGAGTCGTACGACTGCGAGGTGAACACACCCGGTGCCGCACCGTACTCGTCCTGGAAGAGCGTGTTGAACGCCTCCTGGTTCGGACCCCCCGCCGCCGGGGCCGTCCCGGTGACGTTCGCCATGTCGTTGCCCACCTGTCCGGGCATCGCGCCGTCGCGGAGCCCGTCCGGGACGAGAATCTGCTCGGAGCCGTCCGACTGGCTGTAGTAGTCGCGGAACAGCTGAATCCCACTCTCGGGGTAGCCGATGACGACCAAGCCGTCCGGACCGCTGCCGCCGCCCCCACCGGGGCTTCCGATGCACCCTGACAGTCCCGCTGCACCCACAGCACTCGCTGCGCCCGCTCGCTTCAGAAATTCACGGCGTGCGATATCACGTGCCATGTGACACGCAAAGGCAGTACCCGTTTATAAATCTACCTTTCGCCTGACCGCGGCCGGGCGATTTCGACGGTATGAACCCCGCTGTCCGATGCTGAGCGAGTGCAGGACGTTCTCACACACGCCCGGTTCATCGGTGCGCGGTACGCTCGCTCGCGGACGCCCCGTCCCCGGCGGCGGCGAATCGCCACGCTCAAATCGCCTCGGACGCCTTCTCCACCGATGACCATCCCGTCGTTCGTCATCGGTATCGCGGGCGGGACCGGCGCGGGCAAGACCACCGTCGCACGCCTCATCACGGAGAACGTCGGCGAGTCCGTCACGCGCATCCCCATCGACAACTACTACGAGGACCTGAGCCACCTCGAACTGGACGAACGGGAGGCGGTCAACTACGACCACCCCTCGGCGTTCGAGTGGGACCTCCTGCACGACCAACTCGCCACGCTACTCGAGGGACAACCCATCGAGATGCCGGTGTACGACTTCGAGATACACAACCGGAAGGACGAACCGGAGACGGTGGTGCCGACCGACGTCATCATCGTCGAGGGCATCCTCGCGCTGTACGACGAGGACGTCAACGAGATGTTCGACCTCCGACTCTACGTCGAGACGGACGCCGACGTTCGCATCCTCCGGCGCATCCAGCGCGACGTCATCGAACGCGGCCGCGACCTCGAAGGCGTCATCGACCAGTATCTCTCGACGGTCAAGCCGATGCACGAGCAGTTCATCGAACCGACGAAGAAACACGCGGACCTCATCATCCCGGAGGGAGCCAACAGCGTCGCCGTGAACCTCCTCGAGGAGAAGGTGATGGCGGAAGTCGAGGGCGACGCGACGCGCGACTGGGAACGGCCGTCGGCGGAGTAGCGGCGCGCGGCCGACCGGAACCGAGATTCGCAGAAGGGTACGAACCGAGACTCAGGCGCGCTTCTTCGTGTCGACGAACTGGTCGGCGCCCTCGTAGAACCAGTAGCCGTTCTCGCGCATCGCCTTGCCGACGGCCTTGTGGAACGGCACGAAGGCGTCGAACGACTCCTCCTCGACGCCCTCGAAGATGTCTCGGAGCGAGACGACCGTCTCGTAGTCGATGCGAATCGGGTCGTCGCCGTGTTCGGCGACGAACTCCTCCACGGAGAGGGGGAAGTCCTCCTCTTCGTCTATCTTCTTGGCGATGATCGCCTGCCCGTACTTGCGCTTCCCCTCACTCCCGTCCTCGCCGTCGGGGTCGTGTGGCCAGTCCATATCCCTGTGTTGGAAGGCCAACCCATAGCCGTTACGCATCTTCGGAGCGCGGCGGCCGCCGGCGACGTGGCCGTGGCGCGTGGGTCACTCGCAGAACGCGGTGGGACTGGGATTCGAACTCACTCGTTTCGCTCGCGTGTGCTCGCTCCACTCGCTGCTCGAATTCCAGTCGTCTTCTGGTTCGCTCGTTCGTGCGTGGCGAGCACACGAGGTGCTCGCCGGGTGGGCCACTCGCAGAACGCGGTGGGACTGGGATTCGAACCCAGGAGGCCGAAGGCCACCTGCTTTCAAGGCAGGCGCAATAGTCCACTCTGCCATCCCACCAGCGAATCGACGTTCTCGGCGGTCGTTCTAAGGCTTGTCGGTCACTCCTCGCGGACCAGCGTCGGTTCCCCGTCGTCGTCGACCACGCGTAGGCCCGTCTCGACGACGAACTCGGCGGTGTGGCCGGGGACGAGACGCTCGGCCTGCCAGCGCGCCCGAACGGCGGGCACGAGCGTCAGGAGGTCCGCGCCCGTCCGGACCGTCGATTGCATCTCCAAGAAGGCGACGTCGTTGTCGGCGTCGTTCGCGCGGGCGGTGAGCGTCTCCAGTTCGGGCGTGGCGAACGCGTCGGTGAAGTCGATGGAGGCGGTGAAGCCCGCGACGTACGCTCGGCCCTCGGTGGACGGCCCGAGGACGACTTCGTTCGTGCGCAGTTGCATCGACAGCGTGTCCAGTTTCGCGCGCGTGAAGAACGGGGCGTCGCCGCGGACGACGGCCGCGGACTGGACCTCCTCGTCGCGGAGCAGGTGCATCACCGTATTGCCCGCGCGGGCGTCGAAACTCGACCCCACCTGCACCTCGAACCGCGCCTCGTCGGGGTCGTCCAACGCGTCGACGGCCAGCGTCCGAACCTCCGCCTCGGCCGTTCCCTCCTCGTCGCGGTACGCCTCGGGGAGCAGTTCCTCCGAGCGGTAGTTCACCAGCAGGTCGCCGCCGGACCGGGAGACGGCGACCATGGTGTCTTTCAGCATCGCGGCGTAGAGGTCTGCGGCCTCCGCCTCCGACAGCGGACTCGTCGCGGCGAGTTCCGAGAGGACGAGTCCGGGACGCGGCGGGTCGGCCATGAGAGCGACGACGGTCATGTCTCCCCCTCGGGCGGGGTGACCCTTCAACTCGCCGTTTCACTTCAAGTGCCTCCCGTCCGAAAGCGAACCATGGCTTCCGACTCCGCGGGCGGACTCGCACGCTCCGGTCTCACCCGACTGCTCTCCCGTCTCGGCGCCGTCGTCGTCGTCCTCGTCGGCGTCGTCGCCGCGGCATACTTCCTCCTCGCCGCCGCGGCGTGGGCGCTCCTCGTCGGCGCGTTGCTCCTCGTCGCCGTCGGCGGGATGGTGCTCTACGGCGCGCGCGCGGCGAGAAAGACGGCGACGCCGTACTGGCGGACGTAGCGCGGTCAGCGACCGCGGCGGCCCTTGGTCTGCCGGTAGTCCCGCGCGAACACCGACTCCAGCATGTGGTCGACGAACGCCTCGGTGTCCGCCTCGGTCTGTTCGTCCAGGTCCAGCATCGGGACGAGTTCGAACCCCCGTCCCCGAATCGTCGTCGCGTGCTCCTCGCGGACGTCGAAACTGTCCGGCGCGCGCGTCGTGTAGTCGATTGCCAGCGATTCGAGCGTCCGCTGGCCGATTGGGACGAGTATCTCGGGGTTTATCATCCGTATCTCCGCGTTGAGGTACGGTTCGCAGGTGCGTATCTCCTCGTCGGTCGGGCGTCGGTCGGGATGTCGACACCGCGTGAGGTAGGTGAGAAAGACGTTCTGGAGGTCCGGCCGGTCGCTGTCGGGGGGCGACCGCGCGAACCCGAGGTCGCCGAGGATTCGCTGGAGGCGTTCGTCCGCCTCGCCGCCCGTGAACGGAATCCCGACGTCGTCCGCGCCGTCGCTGGGCCGTTCGCCGACGAACAGGAACTCCCCGCCCACGTCGCCGTAGCCGTGCGCGACGTTCGACCGAACGTCGCAGAGACCCGGACAGTTCTCGCAGTCGGAATCCATGTTGAACGGGTTCTCTAGTGTGTCTTGTTCGGCGTCCACGTCCGTTCGTCGGGCGCGACGGTGAAAAGTCGCCCCCTTCGAGACGCGGTGACACGCGCGAGCCGGGACTCCTCGCCGTCAGTCGAACGCCGACAGCGTCGTGTCGCGGCCGGGCCGGAGGTGGCGTCGAACCCGGCCGCGGGACCACCCGAACGGGGAGACGACGCTCTCGGCGGCGCGGACGAGGCGCGCCGCGTAGTGGTCGGCGTCGTAGTCGGCGGGGTCCTCGAAGTCCAGAGCGAGGCGGGCGGCGCCGGACGCGTCGTCGTCGGTGACGACGTACCCGACCCGTTCGCCCGGCGCCCGCGGGACGCCGCAGTCGGCCGACCGGCGCGCGGCGGCGGCGGGCAGGGAGTCCCGGTCGTACTCGTCGGCACGCCGAGAGAGACGCGTCGTGCGGACGAGGTCCGCGGGGTCCACGTCGCCGCGGCGGAGCGACGAGAGGTGCCGACCGAGTCTGTCGCAGACCGCCTCGGGCGTCCGGTGGCGGTCCAGCGTCCGAATCAGGTCGCGTTGCGCGTCGGCGACGAACGCGGACGTGCGGCGTTGGCGGCACTCGATGCCGCGAACCGTGTACTCCTCGCGGTCGGCGACGCGGCCGAAGTACCGCGTGAGCGCCCCACGCGAGGAGCCTCGCTTGGGGACGAAACACGCCCAGTCGTACCGGTCCTCCACGTCGAGCGGGATGCCGACGGCGTCCGTGACGGCCGCAGAGAGCGCCTCCGGCGTGCACGCGTCGCCGTCGCGGGTGAGCCACAGACTGTCGACGATGCCGTGGACGACGCGCCAGCCCCGCGCTTCGGCCATCGACTTCGCGCGCAGGAGGACGTCGCGCGCGTAGGCGTTGATGGCCTCGTGGCACTCGATACGGCCGAACTTGGCGTTCCGGTAGCCCTGATAGCCGAAGCAGGAGACGAGGACCCACTTTATCGCGCCCGCGCGCCGTCGGGCGGCCGTCGCCGTCGCCTCGTCGCCCGCGCGGTCCGCCGCGCGCGCCGTTCGCTTCAGTCGCCGCCGGTCGGCGAGGAGGGGCGAGAGCACGTCGGGGAGGAAGCCGCGTTCGTCGCAGACGGCGTACCCGAGTTCGGGCACGTCGTCGCGCCCGGCGTGGCAGTCGCACAGGACGGTGTCGGGACTGACGTTGCGGTCGCAGATGATGCGCGGGTACAGCGAGGCGAAGTCGAACGCGACCACGTCCTCGTGGAGGCCCACCTCGGGGTCGAACGTCAGGCCGCCGCGGTCCGCCGCGTGCAGGTCGTCGACGGACTTCCACGCCTCCGGCCGCCACTTGTTCCACGGGACGAGAACGTCGCGGGCGTGCGCCTCGCGGGTCTGTATCGACGTGAGCACCCTCCCGATGCTCGCCCGCGCCGTCTCCTGCAGGGGTCGCCACGACCGTTCGACCAGGTACAGCAGGCCGTCGAGGCGCGACTGGTTCCAGAGGAAACTGCCCCCGGCGTCGACGACGGCCCGTCCCGGCACGTCGTAGCGGGCGGGCGAGTGGCGGACGCGGCCGTAACTCTCGACGGTGTTCTCGCCCGCGAGTCGTTCGAGTCCGGGGCGACGCCCGAGTGGGAGGTCCGCACCGAGCGCCACCGCTCGCTCGGCGACGAGGGGGAGGAGACGCGCGTCGCTGACGACGAGGACGTCCGGGTCGACGGCGTCGAGGCGGGCGGCCGCCGCGTCCACGGCGTCGCGGTCGGACGCGACGGTCGGCGGTTCTCGCTCGGTGGCGTCGCAGTCGGCGTCCGTCTGCGCGCCGTCACCGCCCCCGACGACGAGTTCCGACAGGTCGCCGTCCGCGAGCGCTCGGTCGGGGAGTTCGAGTCGGAGCGTCCGCAACCCCTCGTTCGGAACGGGCGAGGTGCCCGTCTCGACGCAGTACCGGAACCCCGGGTCGAGGTCCACGTCGTACGCGCGGACCGCGCCCGGAGCGAGGTCCGCGAGCGACGACTCCCGAATCCGGGCCGCGAGGCCGGGGACGTCCCGGGGGTCCGTCGCCTCCACCCGGAGCACCTCCGCTCGCTCGTCGGCGTCCAGACGCAGGTACTTCCGTTCCCGACCGACGGACGCCACGCTGTCTCTCGTGCGCACGCGCGCTTCGAGTTCGTCGAGTGCCGCCTCGGGCCCGGCGAAGCGGAGCGTCGGCGCGTAGTCGGTGACGCGCGCGGACGCGACGCCGTCGGCGGTGCGAGACCACTCGACCACGTCGCCGTCCTCGAAGTCGAAGGCGAACGGCACGGGTCGTCACTCCGCTCCCCTCGGTCCGTCCGCCGCCTGTGGCCCCCCGTCGTCGGGGTCTCCGTCGGCCGCTTCGAGGGCCAACACGCGCTCTCTGAGCCGTCGCAGTTCGCGCTCCTGCGAGAGGAGGACGGAGACGACGACGGTCCGGTGCGGGTCCGTCGGGTTCTGCTGGCCCGAGGCGGCGGCGAACTCGGCGGCCCGGTCGAACAGGCGGTCGAAGTCCGGCCGGTGCGCCGCCCTGAGCGTCCGCCGGTACGCCGACCACGACGCCTCGTAGCGGTCGAGGGCGTCGCGGTAGGTGGGGTTCGTTCGGCCCATCAGACGGCCCCGCCGAGCCACGACTGCAGGGGGTCGCGCGGCCCGTCGGCCGCCATCGCGTCCGCGTCGTCGGGCGCGACGCCGCACAGTTCGACCCAGTACGGAATCGTCGTCTGCCACCAGTCGTCGTGCCAGTAGACGTCGCTCCGGACGGAGTCGCCCTCGAAGGCGAGGCCCATCCCGGTGCGGCGGACGACCACCTCGTCGTCGGCCGCCTCCCGAACCCGGTCGGTCAGACCGTCGTCCGCCCCGTCGGCGGTGACGAGGACGCGCACGTCCAGCGCGTCCGCCAACTCGCGGAGGACGGCGAGACTGGCGTCGAACAGACGGTCCGCCGCCGCCTCGGGCAGGTCCGGGTCGCGGTACAGCGACGGCAGGCGCGGAACGACGACGAGCGCCGTCCGCGGCGTCGCCCGGCCGGGGAGCGACCGCACGAGTTCGTGGTGCTGGTACGCCGTGAACGCCCGCGCGACGCGGAGGCCGTCGAGCGTTCGCCCCGCGGGGTCGGCGGCGTACAGCGCCGCCGTCGACGCCTCGTTGCGGGCGTCCACCCAGAGCGCGCCCCCGTCGCGGCGGCGCAGGGCGGCGACGACGAGGCGGTGCAACACGGCGTCTCGCGGGTCGGGGCGACGGAGCAACGTCACGCCCGGGTCGAGCGTCGGGAGTTCCTGCGTCGAGTCGTACGTCATGTCGGTCACGTTCGCGAGAGATATCGGTAAAAGCGAGCCATGGGTGCGGAGTGAAAGTGAACTCGGGAGAGGGCGGCCAAACCGCCCGAATCGCGGCCGAGGGTTCCTCTACCAAGAGATTCTGAATCGTAATGCCGGCGAAAGTGAAACGGGCCCGCGGAGACTCGAACCGTGCGGCTGGTGGGTGCGCAGGCCGCCCGGTCAGTCGGTGCGCAGGCCGCCCTTCGCCTTGATGTCCATGATGTGCCGGACGTTGCGGTATATCTCCTCGGGTGAGGTGTCCTCCTCGGGGTCGTACAGGTCGCTCACCCGGTAGAGGACGGCCGAGAGCTGTCGGCTCTCCGAGGAGTCGCCGTACACGTCCTCGGCCACCGTACGGAGCAGTTCCCGCCGTTCCGCGTCTGGGGTGAACTCGGCGTCGGCGTCGCCGTCCGCGTCGGCGGCCCCGACGGCGTCCGACTCGGACGACGACGCTTCGCCGGGCGTCGCGTCCACGCCGGAGCGCCGGTCCTCCCCGGTCATCGGTCGGCGGCGTCGCGCCGTCGGACGACGCCCGTCATGTCCGCGACGTTCTCCGTCATCCGGCGGAACGCCGCGCCCGTCTCGTCGTCGTCGTCGAGGACGACGGGTCGGCCGCCGTCGCCGCCGGTGCGCACCGCGGGGTCCAGCGGAATCGCGCCGAGGAACGGCATCCCGTTCTCCGCGGCGAACGCCTCGCCGCCGCCCGCGCCGAAGATGTCGTGCGCCGACCCGCAGTCGGGACACCGGAACGACGACATGTTCTCGACGATGCCGAGGACGTTCGTGTCGTGCTTGCCGAACATCTGCAGGCCCTTGCGCGCGTCGTCGATGGCCACGTCCTGGGGCGTCGTCACGATGACGGCACCCGTGAGAGGCAGCGTCTGGAGGACGGTCAACTGCGTGTCGCCCGTCCCCGGCGGCAGGTCCAGAATCATGTAGTCGAGTTCGCCCCACTCGACGTCTTCGACCAACTGGGTCAGGAGTTTGTGGACCATCGGGCCGCGCCAGATGACCGGGTCGTCCTCGCCGACGAGGAAGGCCATCGACATGAGTTTCATGCCGTACCGCTCCGGCGGGACGATGCGCTGTTCGCCCGTCGCCTGCGGCGCCTCGTCGGCCGCGACCATCCGCGGGACGTTCGGCCCGTACACGTCGGCGTCGAACAGGCCGACGCGCGCGCCGAGTTTCGAGAGGCCGGCGGCGAGGTTCACCGCGACGGTGGACTTGCCGACGCCGCCCTTGCCGGAGGCGACGGCGATGACGTTCTTCACGCCCGGGAGCACGTCCTCCTCGGCCGAGAGGTCGCGCGGAATCTTCGCCGTGAGGTCCACCTCGTAGTCGGTGTCGGCGAACTGTTCGCGGACTGCCGCGGCGACGTCCGTCTCGTGCGGCGAGTACGGCGCGCCGAGTGCGAGTGAGATGCGAACGACGCCCGCCTCGTCGTCCACCTCGACGGCGTTGACGAGTCCGAGCGAGACGATGTCGTCGCCGAGGTCCGGGTCGTCGACCGCCCGGAGTCGGTCGCGTACCGCTTCGTCGTCCATGACACGAAGTGCGTGAGAGCCGCCGATAAGGGTTTTGAACGGGTGACGGGTCGGAATCCCGACTCGTACCGTCTCCGACGGCCGACCGTCTCTGCGTCGGACACGTCGCGGCAATTGTAACCGCATCTACTCCCGTTATCGGGCGCGGCGTAACCGCCACTAGTTACGAACTGGCGAGCGACGACCGCGAATTTATCAACATCGAATACGAGAGTCGATACATGCTCGTGGACGACTTCGGACGCGAAGTGAGCGGCGTCCGCATCTCTCTCACCGACCGGTGTAACTTCGACTGCGTCTACTGCCACAACGAGGGACTCGGCGACACGCGCGGCCCGATGGAACCGTCGGACGACGAGATGTCCACCGACGACGTCGTTCGCTTCCTCGAAGTCGTCGAGGAGTTCGGCGTCGAGAAGGTGAAGTTCACCGGCGGGGAACCGATGCTTCGACAGGACTTAGAGGAGATAATCGAACGCACGCCGGACTCGATGGAGACGTCGCTGACGACGAACGGGACGTTCCTCCCGGGGCGCGCCGAGGACCTGAAGGCGGCGGGTCTCTCTCGGGTGAACGTTTCGCAGGACGCCTTAGACCCCGAAGCGTTCGCTGAGATTACGAAGTCCGGCGCGTACGACAAGGTGATGGAGGGCGTCGAAGCCGCCCTCGACGCCGGACTCGACCCGGTGAAACTGAACATGGTCGTCTTCGAACACACGGCGGGGTACGTCGAGGAGATGGTCGACCACGTCGCGGAGAACCCCGGCCTGCAACTCCAACTCATCGAGTACATGCCCGAGTTGACCGGCCGCCCCGAGTGGAACATCGACATCCAACGCGTCCACGACTGGCTGGCGGAGAAGGCCGACCGGGTGGAGATGCGCGAGATGCACCACCGCCGCCGCTACTTCGTCGGCGAGGGGATGGTCGAAATCGTCGACCCGGTGGAGAACGAGGACTTCTGCGCGAACTGCCACCGCGTCCGCGTCACGCACGAGGGCTTCCTCAAGGGCTGTCTCAACCGCAACGACGACCTGCGGCCGATGGGCGAGATGACCCGCGAGGAGATTCGCGAGGCGTACCGCGAGACGGTGGAAGAACGCGTCCCCTACTACGGCGAGTACCTCGTGCAGGACGAGGACGACGAGTGGGTCATCAACGAGAAGTACATCGGCGCCTGACCCGACGCGAACTTATCTCCGGGCGCGCCCTACCGGTGGCATGACCGCCTCCCGCGACCCCTCGGCGACCGACGCCGACCACGTATCCGACCGGTTCTCCGTCTCCCGAATCCTCTTCGCCACGGACGGCAGTCCGGGCGCCGAGGCGGCCGCCGCGCACGCCGTCGAACTCGCCGACCGGACGGGCGCGGTGCTTCACGTCCTCGCCGTCGTCGAGGGCGAACGCGTCGCGTCGTTCGCCAGCGAGGGGATGCGCCGACAGGTGCGGACCCGCGCGGCGGTGGAGGGCGAGGAGGCGGCCGCCACGGCGGCGCGCCGGGCGACGGCGGCCGGCGTCCACGCACTCACCGCCGTCGAGGAGGGCGACCCCGCCGCCGTCGTCGCCGCCTTCGCGGCCGACGTGGACGCCGAGGTGGTCGTCGTCGGGACGCGGGGGCGGACGGGGGACGAGCGATTCGCTCTCGGGAGCGTCGCCGAGGAACTGCTCGACCGCGTCGCGTCGGCCGTCCTCGCCGTCCCCATCGACGACGACGACGCCGGTGCCGTCACGCCGTCGTACCGCCGACTCCTCCTCGCGACGGACGGCGAGGCGACGACGCGGCGAGCGACGGCGGCGGCCCTGTCGCTGGCGGCCGCCTACGGCGCCGACGTGGACGCCCTGTCGGTCGTGGACGAACGCGTCGGGCGGACGCCAGACGCGCGCGCCTCGCTGGACGCGTCGGCGCGCGAGACCGTCGAGCGGGTGGCGATGGAGGGAGCGAGCGTCGGCCTCTCGGTCGCCCCCCGCGTCGAGACGGGCGTCCCGGCGGCCCGCATTCTCGACGTCGCGGACGCGGGCACCGACCTCGTCGTGGTGGGTGCGCGGCGACCGACCGACGCCGAGACGCGCCCCCTCGGGAGCGTCTCGCGGCGCGTCGTCCGCGGGAGTCCGGTGCCGGTGCTGGTCGTGCGGGGCGAGACCGACGGCGCGGCGGCGAAGCGCGGCGACGAATAAGCGGGGCGACGAATCGGCGTCGACGGGGATGCGAGAGGGGAGGCGAGAAGAGAACGGTCGGGTTACGGCGCGTCCGACCGCGTCTCGGCGACGAAGTCGTCTATCGCGGACCCGCCCTGGAACCCCTCGGCGAGCGTTCCGACGCGTTCCCCGTCCTCGAAGAGGACGAGCATCGGGACGCTGCGGACGTTGAACCGGTCTATCAGCGGCGGGTCGTCGCGCGGGTTGACGAGGACGACGGTCAGGTCCTCGTGCGCGCGGGCGACGTTACCGAGGACGGGTTCGATGCTCCGGCAGATACCGCAGCCCTCCGTGTAGAACTCGACCAGGACGAGGTCGTTCTCGCGGACGAGTTCGTCCAGTTCCGCCTCCGTCTCGACGGAGACCGGTCTGTTGGGCGCGGCGTCCGAGGGCGTGTCGGCACTCATACTCTCCCGTGCGTCCCCGCGGGATATATCGTTTCGGCGCAGTGTCTCGACCGGCGCACGTCCGGCGTGCTGGCACGTCGCACGGACGCGGTGGCGAAAGAGGCGCGCGGCGTCGCTCTCCGCCGTCGACGCCGACGCGCGGCGGTGACTCGTCCGGTCCGCGAGGAGGTGGCGCGGCGAGAACGCAGGAGAACGCGGGCGTGTGGCGCGCTCTCACCCGAACGGCCTATCGTGATGCTTAAGTGGGCACCCCGTTTTGTTTCGACTGCAATACGCTGTAGGGGCGTCGGCCCCGAGTCCGGAAGGGCGACAGTACCCAACCAGATCGTGTGTTGCGGTAGCCAAGCCTGGCCCAAGGCGCTGGGTTGCTAACTCAGTGGCACACCGCCTCCGGGGTTCGAATCCCCGCCGCAACGCTCACCCGACTTTCCAGTCATGAGTGCAGAAGAACCACAAGACGACGCTCCCGAGGAGGAGGAAAACCTCCGATACTTCGTCCGAATCGGTCAGACCGACCTGGACGGCACGAAGTCGGTAGAGCGGAGTCTCTCCGACATGAAAGGTATCGGCAAGCGCACGGCGCGCATCGTTACCGACGCCGCGGGTGTGGACCGAACGGCGACGTTCGGGCTTCTCGACGAAGACGAGATCGACGCCATCGTCGACGTCGTCGAGAACTTCGACGACCACGCCCCCGAGTGGATGATCAACCGCCGCGACGACTTCTACAGCGGCGAGACCAGCCACAAGACCGGCTCGGACCTCGAAGAGAAGCGCCGCCACGACATCAACCGCATGAAGATGATAAGCTCCTACAAGGGCGTCCGACACAAGCGCGGACAGAAGGTGCGCGGACAGCGCACGAAGTCCACCGGACGTACCGAGGGGACCATCGGCGTGAACGTCGAGGCCATCAAAGAAGAACAGGCAGCCGAAGAAGAGGGTGGTGAGGAGTAATGGCGACTGGTAAGAACACCAAGTTCTACGAGACGCCGAACCACCCGTTCCAGGGCGAGCGCATCGCGCAGGAGGCCGACCTCCTCGGGCGCTACGGCCTGAAGAACAAAGAGGAACTCTGGCGTGCCCAGTCCGAACTGCGCAGCTACCGCCGCGAGGCCCGACGCCTCATCGGCGAAGCGCAGGGCGACATGGAACTCGCCGAGCAGTTCGGCGCGGAGTTCCTCGACCGTCTCCGCCGCTACGGCATCCTCTCCGAGGACGACGACATCAGTCAGGTGCTCGGTCTCGACGTGACCGACATCCTCGAGCGTCGTCTGCAGACGGTCGCCTACCGCAAAGGGCTCGGCCACACGCCGGACCAGTCGCGTCAGTTCATCGTCCACGGCCACGTGGTCGTCGACGGTGCCCGCGTCACGCGTCCGTCGAAGACGGTCGAAGTCTCCGAGGAGGGCCTCGTCGAGTTCGACGAAGGGAGTCCGCTCTCGGACGAACTGCACCCCGAGCGAGCAGAGGGACAGGAGTAACCAATGAGCGAATCCGAGAACACCGGCGCGAAGTGGGGCATCGCCCACGTCCACGCATCGTTCAACAACACGCTCATCACCGTCACCGACCAGACTGGCGCCGAAACCATCGCCAAGTCGTCCGGTGGTGCCGTGGTGAAGCAGAACCGCGACGAGGCGTCGCCGTACGCGGCCATGCAGATGGCCGAGAAGGTCGCAGAGGAAGTCAAAGCGGCCGGCATCGAGGGCCTGCACGTTCGCGTGCGCGGCCCCGGCGGTAACCTCAACAAGAGCCCCGGCCCCGGCGCGCAGGCGACGATTCGCGCGCTGGCCCGCGCCGGTCTCGAAATCGGTCGCATCGAGGACGTCACGCCGATTCCGCACGACGGCACTCGCGCGCCGAAAAACAGCCGACTCTAACACAGACCCATGGCAGAAGATTTCGAGGTCGAGTTCATCGAACGTGACGACCGAAAGGCTCGCTTCCTCGTCCGCGGGATGACCCCGGCAGTCGCCAACGGCATCCGGCGCGCGATGATAGCGGACGTGCCGACGTTCAGTATCGACACCGTCCGGTTCGTCGAGAACTCGTCGGTGATGTTCGACGAGATGATCGGTCTCCGCCTCGGCCTCGTTCCGCTCACGACGCCTCTCGACGACTTCGAGCAGGGCGACACCGTGACGCTCTCGCTCGACGTGGAGGGTCCGGCGACGGCCTACTCCGGAGACATCGAGACGTCCGACGAACTCGTCAAGCCGGCCGAGCAGAACGTTCCCGTCATCGAACTGAAGGAGGGCCAGCGGCTTCAGCTGGAGGCCGACGCCGTCCTCGGGAGCGGGAAGGCCCACGCCAAACACCAGGGCGGCGTGGCCGTCGGCTACCGACACCTCCACCGCGTGGAGGTCGTCGGCGACGCCGGCGAGTTCGAAGAGCAGGAACCGAACGTCCTCCGCGGGGTCATCGAAGAGCAGGCGGCCGAACACGCCGCCGACGAGAGCGCCGAAGACGGCGACCTCGTCCCCACTTCGGAGTTCGACAACGACCTCACGAAGCGGTACCCCGGCAAGGACGTCGAGGTACACGACGTGCCCGGCGCGTTCGTCTTCCACGTGGAGACGGACGGGTCGTTCACCGTCGAGGAACTGGTTCGCCGCGCCGTCGAGAGCATCTCGGACCGCGCGGCCGAACTCGAACAGAAAGTAGCGATATAACAGAATGACTGCCCCTTCCCACACCCGACGACCGTTCGCCGTCCGCGAAGCGACAGTGACGGGCAACGCTCGTCACCCCGCCGGATTCCGTCCGGCGACGGCGACGCCGCCCGCGGCCGCCCTGACGGCCGCGTCCGCGCGCGTCTCGCGTTCGAGCGACGGCGACCGTGTCGGGTGCCGAATCGAAACTGGTTTGAAGGGGCGTGCAGTACGTCGGAGTGCGAGCAGGGATAGCCAAGTCTGGCCAACGGCGCAGCGTTCAGGGCGCTGTCCCATAGGGGTCCGCAGGTTCAAATCCTGCTCCCTGCACTCCGTTTTCTCAGAAGGAGGTAGACAATGAGTAAGACTAACCCGAGACTCAACAGTCTCATCGCCGAGCTGAAGGCGGTTTCTCGTGAGTCTGGCGCCAACGTGTGGCAGGACGTCGCGGACCGTCTCGAAAAGCCCCGGCGCACCCACGCAGAAGTCAACCTCGGCCGTATCGAACGATACGCCCAGGAAGACGAAACCGTAATCGTCCCCGGCAAGGTGCTGGGCAGCGGTGTGCTGGAGAAGAACGTTACCGTCGCAGCGGTCGACTTCTCGTCGTCCGCTCGCAAGAAGATAGAACAGGTGGGAGACACAGTGACTCTCGAACAGATAGCGGAACAGAACCCCGACGGGTCCAACGTACGGGTGATTCGATGAGTCTCGCCGAGTTCGACGCGGACGTCGTCGTCGACGCCCGGAACTGCATCCTCGGCCGCGTCGCCAGCGAAGTCGCCCAGAAGGCGCTCGCCGGCGAGAAGGTGGCCATCGTCAACGCAGAAGACACCGTCGTCACCGGCTCCGAAGACGACGTGATGAGCGTCTACCGCAAGCGCGTCGAGGTGGGTTCGGACCAGGGACCGTACTACCCCAAGCGTCCGGACCGCATCTTCAAGCGCGCCGTGCGCGGGATGGTCCCGTACAAGACCGACAAGGGTCGTGAGGCGCTCTCGAACGTCCGCGTCTACGTCGGCAACCCGTTCGACGAGGACGGCGACGTCCTCGACGACACCTCGCTGGACCGCCTGTCGAACATCAAGTTCATCTCGCTCGGAGAGGTCTCCGAGAACCTCGGTGCTAACGTCACATGGTAACGAACACCTCAGGGAAGAAGAAGACCGCCATCGCTCGCGCCACCGTGCGCGACGGTGAGGGTCGCGTCCGTATCAACTCCCGGCCAGTCGAACTGACCGAACCGGAGATGGCCCGCCTGAAGATGCTGGAGCCGTTCCGCATCGCCGGCGAGGACCTCCGTTCGCAGGTCGACATCGACGTCAGCGTCTCCGGTGGCGGCTTCGCCGGCCAGGCAGACGCGACGCGAACCGCCATCGCGCGCGGGCTGGTGCAGCATCTCAACGACGCCGAACTCCGCGACGCCTACATGGACTTCGACCGCTCGTTGCTCGTCAACGACGTTCGTCAGTCCGAGGCCAAGAAGTGGGGCGGACCGGGCGCCCGAGCACGCTACCAGAAGTCCTACCGCTGAGGTGATTCAGCTATGATGATTCCCGTCCGGTGTTTCACGTGCGGCAACGTCGTCGGTGAACACTGGGACGAGTTCAAAGCGCGCGCCCGCGACGGTGACGAGGACCCGGCGAAGGTCCTCGACGAGCTCGGCGTCGAGCGTCACTGCTGCCGGCGCATGATGGTCTCGCACAAGGACCTCGTGGACGTCGTCGCCCCCTACCAATAATGCACCAGCGCTACAACCGATACGAGAAGGCACGCATCCTCGGCGCGCGAGCGCTGCAGGTGTCGTACGGCGCGCCGGTCCTGCTCGACACGGACCAGAGCGAGCCCATCCTCATCGCGGCCGAGGAGTACGACGCAGGTGTGCTGCCGTTCACGGTCAAACGAGAGGGTAAAAAATGACGCTCATCACCGACGTTAGACTTCGACGCGTCCTCGACTCCCGGGGCAACCCGACCGTCGAGGCGGACGTGCTCACTCAGTCCGGCGGGTTCGGCCGCGCGGCCGCCCCCAGCGGGGCGAGCACGGGCGAGTACGAAGCCATCGAACTGCCGCCGTCGGAGGCCATCGCGGCCGCCCGGCGCCACGCCATCCCGCGCCTCGTCGACGAGGTACACGCCGGGAACCAGCGCGAAGTGGACGGGGCGCTCCGCGCCGCGGACGGCACGGACAACTTCTCCGAAATCGGTGCCAACAGCGCAGTCGCCATCTCGATGGCGGCCGCCAAGGCCGGCGCAGACGTGCTCGGCGCACCCCTGTACCAGCATCTCGGCGGCGCGTTCCGCGGCGAGAACTTCCCGGTTCCGCTCGGCAACGTCGTCGGCGGCGGCGAACACGCCAAGGAGGCCACTCACATCCAGGAGTTCCTCGCCGCGCCCGTCGGCGCGCCGAGCGTCTCCGAGGCCGTCTTCGCCAACGCCGCGGTCCACGCGCGCGTGTCGGAGATTCTCGACGAGAACGGCACCCCCGCCGCGAAGGGCGACGAGGGTGCGTGGGCACCGCCCATCTCGGACGCCGAGGCGTTCGACGTCGTCGACCAGGCCGTCTCCGACGTGTCCGACGAACTCGGCTTCGAAATCGGGTTCGGCCTCGACATGGCGGCCGCCGAACTGTACGACGAGGACGAGGGCGGCTACGTCTACGGCGACGACGTGAAGTCCACCGCCGAACAGGTGGACTACGTCGCCGACATGGTCGCGGAGTACGACCTCGTCTACGTCGAGGACCCCCTCGACGAGGACGACTACGAGGGCTTCGCCGAGTTGACCGACCGCGTGGGTGAGCAGACGCTCATCTGCGGCGACGACCTGTTCGTCACGAACGTCGAACGCCTGCAGGAGGGCATCGACGCCGGCGCCGGCAACTCCATCCTCATCAAGCCGAACCAGATCGGCTCGCTCTCGGACGCGTTCGACGCGGTCGAACTCGCCGTCCGGAACGGGTACGACGCCGTCATCTCCCACCGGTCGGGCGAGACGGAGGACACCACCATCGCACACCTCGCCGTCGCGACCGACGCCGCCTTCATCAAGACGGGGACGGTCCAGGGCGAGCGAACCGCCAAGCTCAACGAACTCATCCGCATCGCGGACGACGCAGTATGACAGACAACGATAACGAAGCGGTCGAAGTCGTCGAAGACGACGTCGCAGAGGCCGAAGCGGCCGGCGACGACTCCGAGACGACGGCGGCCGAGACGACGGAAGAAGAAGTCGCCGAGGCCACCGCCGACGCCGCCGACGAGGCGGCCGCGGACGAGGCCGACGCCGAAGAAGAGGACGCAGAACCGACGTTCGACGAGGACGTCATGCCGGACGAGGAGGCCGACCTCCTCATCCCGGTCGAGGACTACCTCTCCGCTGGCGTCCACATCGGGACCCAGCAGAAGACCAAGGACATGGAGCGGTTCATCCACCGCGTCCGTGACGACGGTCTGTACGTCCTCGACGTGAGCCAGACGGACTCGCGCATCCGCACGGCCGCGGACTTCCTGTCGGGGTACGACCCCGAACAGATTCTGGTCACGAGTTCGCGCCAGTACGGCCGGTTCCCGGCGAAGAAGTTCGCCGACGCCGTCGGCGCGCGCGCCCGGACCGGTCGCTTCATCCCCGGGACGCTGACGAACCCCGACTACGCGGGCTACATCGAACCCGACGTCGTGGTCGTCACCGACCCCATCGGCGACTCCCAGGCCGTCAAGGAGGCCATCACGGTCGGCATCCCGGTTATCGCGATGTGCGACTCGAACAACCAGCTCTCGAACGTGGACCTCGTCGTGCCGACGAACAACAAGGGTCGTCGCGCACTGTCGGTCGTCTACTGGCTCCTCGCCAACGAGACGCTCGACCGCCGCGGCACCGACCAGGTGTACGCACTCGAAGACTTCGAGGCCGAAGTCTAACGTTTCGACCGGGCTCACTTCCTTTCTGCGTTCTCTCCGCATCTAGCCGCGCGTCCGGATAGCGACGGGGTCGCCGGCGGCGACGGTCACGTCGTCGCCGGCAGTTCGACGACGCCGAGGCGGCCGTCGAACGCGTCGTGGTCGAACCACGCCGTCCGCCGGTCGCCGTCGGGACCGAACGGTTCGGTCGCCGCGAGTTCGAACCGCCCCGCGGCCGCCTCGAAGTCGTCCACGCCGAGGAGGAACGCGCACGGCCCCTCCCCGACGGTTTCGATTCTGTCGGCCAGTCCGCCGTCGGCGTCTTCGGTCACCTCCGCGAGGGCGACGGGCGCGCCGGGGCAGACGCCGAACCGGTCGAACGGTCCCGTCGCGTCGACGGGCGTCGGGAGGCGGTGGCGGTCGGTCAGGAGCGACGCGGACTCGTCGGCGTCCGCGACGGCGAGGACGACGGCCGCCGTCCCGGCGAGCGGCGAGTCCGCGAGGTCGGCGTTCGGCGTCGTCCGGTACGACCGGGGCGTCCGATCGGCGATGGTGAAGGGGAGGCGTTCGTCGCCCGCGGGCCCCTCGAAGCACATGTCCCACTCCACGCGCGTGCCGTCGGGGCGGGTCCGCGACGCCTCGTGCGGCCCGTCGACGCGAATCCCGCGGTCGATGGCCGTCTTCGCCGCCGCGGCGACGGACGGAACCTCCACGCACCACCCGGCCGGGCCGGCGTCGGCGGCGAGGTGCGCGGGCCAGAACCCGGCGTCTTCGGGGTCGGCGTCGGCCGTCGGGGCGACGAACTCCAGGTAGGACCCGTCCGGGAGACCGAGGACGGCCATGTGCGTCGTCCCGGTGCCGTGGGGGCCGCCGTACTCGGAGGCGAGACCGACGTCCGCCGCCGCCGCGCGCAGGTGGTCGAGGTCGGTGCCGCCGAACGCGACGTGGTCGAGGGTGAGCATGCGTACACGTCGGCGCGGATCGACATAAACGACCGCCGCCCTTTCGACGGCGTGCGGTCGTCGTCCCCGTCGTCTCGTCCGTCACGTCGGCTTCCCCTTCGCGCCGCCGCCGCGGGCGTAATCGAGCGACTGCGGCCGACCGGACGCGCGCCGCGGGACTGGTCGACATCCCGGAACGGGGGCCGGTCGGCATCCCGGAACAAGGGTTTTGTCCGCGCGCCTCCACCACGACGTATGGATATCTTCCGTAGCGTCCACGCGGTCGCGACCGCTTCGGGCGACGGTCAGGGCACCGGCGCCATCGACTGGGACGCCGTCGCCGACGCCGCGAAGAACGTGACCGACCCCGGCGACCTCACCCTCTCCGCCGAGGACCGCGAGGGGTACGCGACGGACGTGCGCGACGCCCGCCGTCGCCTCAAGTCGGTAGGCGACGTGGAGTTCGACCTCCCCGAGGCCGTCGAGGTACAGAACCGTCACCACTGGATCGACGCGAACATCCGGACGTTCGAACGTGTCATGCGCCCCATCGAGAAGCGCGGGCGCGTCCCACTCCCGGGCGTCACGCGCGTCGTCAACACCGGCACCATGGCGTTCATGCTGTCGTTCCTCGGGAAGAACGTCCTCGGCCAGTACGACCCCCTCCTCCTCGCCGAGAGCGACGACGACCACGGCCTCTACTTCGTCCACCCGAACATCGTCGAGGCCGCCGACTCCCTCGACGTGGACTTCCCACGCTTCCGTCGGTGGATCGCCTTCCACGAAGTCGCCCACGCCGCCGAGTTCGGCGCCGCGCCGTGGCTCTCGGGACACCTCGAACACCGGATGCAGGACGGACTGGACGCCCTCGCCGACGGCGAGTTCGACCGCGAGGCGTTCTCCGACCTCGACACCGCGATGACGGCCGTCGAGGGCTACGCGGAACTGCTCATGGACCGCGCGTTCGACGAGGAGTACGCCGACCTCCGCGCGAAACTGGACGCCCGTCGGAGCGGTGGCGGCCCCGTCGCCCGCCTCGTCCGGCGTCTCCTCGGCCTCGGCGTCAAGCGCCGACAGTACGAACGCGGCGCGGAGTTCTTCGAGACGGTCGCCGACGAACGCGGCGTCGCCGCCGCGTCCGTGGTGTGGGAGCGACCGGAGAACCTCCCGACCGACGAGGAGATACAGAACCCCTGGAAGTGGATCGCGCGCGTGAATCCCGAGTCACGGCTGTAATCCGGTCACCAGACCGTCGCGCCGAACCGACCGCACTCGTCCCGTCGGGTTCGACGAGCGCGGCCAGGAGACATCAACCGATTGAACTGACACGGAATGTTTAATCTCCCGACCCGATAAACTAACGCCACGCGATAACTGAATGAACCTCTCACTCTGGGGATACGTCGGGGTCTTTGCCGCCGTGTCCGTCATCTGCTTCGGCAGCCTGCGGCACCGAAGGCGCATCGAGGACCCGGACACGCGACGGGGGCTGACGGCCCTATTGGCGCTGAGCGGTGCGTGGGCGGCCGTCCACGTGGGATACCTCGTGGCACCGTCCCCGACACTCCAGTACGCCTTCTTCACGGCGGGGCTGGTGGCCGGGTTGGCGGCCGTCGGCCCGTGGCTCTACTTCTGCTCTGCGTACACGGGTCGAAGGCACCACCGGAACACGACGATACGGCGCGTCTCCGTCGCCACCTTCCTGGTCGTCGTCGCGGTGAAACTGACGAACCCGCTCCACAACTGGTACTTCACGGCGGAGGTGGTGTCGGAACCGTTCTCTCACCTGGCGATTCACCACGAACCGCTCCACTGGGTCGTGATGGCGTTCGCGTACGCGCTCTCGTTCGTCGGCGTGTTCGTGCTCTTCGAACTGTTCGCGCAGGTGGACTTCGACACGAAGCCGCTGTTCGGCATCGTCGCACTCACCGGCCTGCCCGTCGTCTTCGACATCGTCACCCCGTTGCGGACGACGCTACCGGACGTCACTTACTCCGCGCTGGGCGTCGCCGCCTTCGCCCTCGGCGTCTTCTACCTCCACTTCGACCAGTTCCAGACCGTCCAGTTGGCCGGCGAAGTCGACGACCCCATCGTCGTCCTCGACGACGAGGACCGCGTCCACGACTTCAACCAGAGCGCGCGGGACCTGTTCCCCGCGCTGTCGGGGTCGGTCGGGGAGGCGTTCGAGACGCTCCTCCCCGACGTCGCCGCCGCCGTCGCGTCCCCGGACGCCGTCGTCTCCGTCGGGCGGAACGGGCGAACCGAGTACTACAGCGTCTCCGAGAACCCGTTCTCGGCCGACCGGTCGCGAATCGGCCGTTCGATAACGCTGACCGACGTGACCGAGAAACGGCGGCACGAGCGAGAACTGGAGCGGACGAACGAGCGTCTCGAACGGTTCGCCAGCACCGTCTCGCACGACCTGCGGAACCCGCTCAACGTCGCGCAGGGTCGGCTGGCGCTACACCGGGAAGCCCACGACGACGAGCACCTCGCCACGGCGAGCAACGCGCTCGACCGGATGGAGCGGCTCATCGAGGAGATACTGACGCTCTCGCGGCAGGGGCGGGCGATTTCGGAGACGGAGACGGTGGCGCTCTCGGCCGTCGTCGACGACTGCTGGGAGGTCGTCGACACGGGCGAGGCGGCGGTGCACGTCGAGAGCGACCGCTCGCTCGCGGCGGACGCCGACCGACTCCAGCAACTGCTGGAGAACCTGTTTCGCAACGCCATCGAACACGCAGGCCCCGACGTGACGATTCGCGTGGGGTCGCTCGAGGAGGGAATCGGGTTCTACGTCGCGGACGACGGCCCCGGCATCCCGGCGGACGACTGCGAGGCGGTGTTCGAGTCGGGCTACTCGACCGCCCGAGACGGCACCGGGTTCGGGCTGGCAATCGTGAAGGAGATAGCCGACGCGCACGGCTGGGACGTCCGCGCGACGGCGGGCACCGACGGCGGTGCCCGGTTCGAGGTGTCGGGCGTCGAGCCCGCCGACTGACGGCGCTCGGCCGGGTCTGCGCCGGAGAGGTCCCGACTCAGCGACGGCCGCGGTTCGTCGTCGCCAGGAACTCCGACCACCAGCGGTCGAGGAAGTAGAGGAGGGCGCCCCCGAGGACGAGTCCGCCGACGAACCCGGCCCCGATGTAGAGCGGCGTCCCGCCCGCCTGCAGGGCGACGAGTGCGCCCGAGGCGGCGACGAGGAGGACGAACCCGACTTTGAGTCGCGTGCTCGCGGCCGTTCGCTCCTCGTCGGACATGCTCGGTCCGACCATCAGTCCCGCTCCCCGTCGTGGGCGACGCTGACGTGCATCCCGAGGAACACCCACTCGTCGGTCTCGGGGTCGGCGTCCGGGTCGTCGTCGGTCGGCCGGCGTTCGAGCGTCCCGCTCCACCGCGTATCGAAGTCGTGGTCGGCGTCGCTCTCGGTGTCGGTCCACGCCATCCGCACGTCGTCGGAGAAGGCGGCGTGCTTCTCGCGTTCGACGACGCGTAGCGCGTCGCTCTCGACGGTCCAGTCCGTCGTCGTCCGCGTCTGTTCGCGGAGTCCCTCGGCCACGTCGTCGTAGCCGACGAGCGTCTCCCCGACGCCGAACTTCACGACGTCGGCTTCCTCGGCGAAGTACGGGTAAAGCGGTTCTCCCCGGCGAAGCGCCTCGTAGTAGTCCTCGACGGTCGCCCGTGCGCTCATAGCTGTCTCGTCGGCGCGGAGGGATTTGAAAACACGGTTTGTGCGGGGGCAGTCGCGCGCGGCGCGACTCGGCCGGTCGCCCCCCGGTCTACTCGTCACGTACGCTTATGTGGTCGCCGGACGGTGCTGCGGTATGGCGAACGACACCGACGAGACGACCGGTGCGTCGACGACCCCGTCGAGGCTCGGTCGCTCGTTGTTCGGACTCGGACTCGCACTCCAGGCGTCCGAGGACTTCCGCGACATGGACGGACAGATATCGTACGCCGAGTCCGCGGGTGTGCCGCTTCCCGACTTGGCGGTGCCGTTCGGCTCCGGGATGATGGCCGCGGGGGGACTCGGCGTCGCCCTGTGGCGGTTCCCCCGAGTCGCCACGGGTGCCGTCGTCACGTTCCTCGCGGTGGTGACGCCGACGATGCACGACTTCTGGAACGAGGAGGGCGACGCCAGCGGCGAG
Source organism: Halogeometricum rufum (assembly GCF_900112175.1). Lineage (NCBI taxonomy): Archaea > Methanobacteriati > Methanobacteriota > Halobacteria > Halobacteriales > Haloferacaceae > Halogeometricum > Halogeometricum rufum. The sequence goes on from NZ_FOYT01000002.1 coordinate 199,186, forward strand.
CGTCTGGCCTTCTTCGGTAACCTCGCGATGTTCGGCGCCGCGCTGGCGTTCCTCCGCGAGGCGTACCGCTGAGGCGCCGCCCCCGGCGACGCGTCGTTCCGCCCGCCGGACGGACGCTCACCGCCGCGAGTCGACCCGTCACTGAAAGCCGCGGCCGACCGCGTCCTCGTCGATGAGGTCCTCCAAGTCGTCGGTCAACAGGTCGTCGGCGTCGGCGAACTCCGCGGTCAGGTCGTCCAACCGGTCGGGTCGGCCGTCGAACTCGTACTCCATCGGGCCGAAGGCGGGGCTGTCGATGGCGTCCATCACGTCGGTGAACAGGTCCTCGGGCGTCGTCGGCGCCTCCGCGTGGACCTTCACCGTCTCCTCCAGACGGCGGGCCATCGACTCCGCGTGGTCCTCGTCCTCCGGCGGCGACTGGACGGCGAACCGGCCGCCGTCGGCGTCGCGACGCGGCAGGAGGGGTTCGATGTCGTCGTCGATGCGCCGGGCGACTCTGGAGCCGACGCCGCGCACTTCGAGGGGGTTCTTCGCGTACGTCTTCAGTTCGTAGACGCCGGCGTCGGGGTGGCCCAAGAACAGTTCCTCGCCGAGTCCGTCCTCGCGGTGGCCGGCGACGGCGCGCCAGCCGTCGGGGTCCACGCCGGAGTCGGTCACGTCCGCGAGAATGTCTTTCCAATCCCTGGCGCGCATACCCGCCCGTAGTGCGGCATCCCGAATGAGCGTGGCGGTTCCGGCGGTCCGAGTCGTCGCACGCTGTCGTCCCGTCGGACCGCGTCTCGCCGTCGCCGCCCCGCCGGCCGCCGTGACCGACAGCGTTTTTCGCCCCGGCGCGGACCTGTCGGTGTGAACCTCCGCGGCCGCATCGTCGAGGTGGGCGACGAACGCGAAGTGGAGACGCAGTACGGGACCCGGTCGCTCGCCGAGGTGTCGATTCGACCGGACGGGACGGACGCCGACGCGGGCGACGCCCTCGTCCGGGTGACGCTGTGGGGGAAGTGGACCCACACCGCCGACCTGGCCGAACCCGGCATGGACCTCCTCGTCACCGAAGCCGAGGAGTCGGAGTACCGCGGCGAGACGACGTACTCGACGGCCAAGGGGTCGTACGTCGTCCTCGAACCCGACTTCCTCGTCGACGTGACCGACGTTCGCTCGTGGGTGCAGTGCCCCCGGATGTACTACCTGAACAAACTGTCGGGCATCCCGCTGAACTACCCCGTGGTGAAGGGGACTATCGTCCACGAGGTGTTCGGCGACCTGTTGCGCGGCCGTGAGTTAGAGGAGTCCATCGCGGAACGCGTCGCCGAGGCGGGCCTGCAACTCGGCTTGCTGGGCCGCGACGCCACCGAAGTCGAGGACGAGGTGCGCAGGAACGCCGCCGCCATCGAGGGCTGGTTGGCGCAGGGCACCCTGACCGAAGAGGACGGCTGGCGCTCGGAGTACACGCTCATCTCGCCGACGTTCGGCATCAAGGGCCGCGCGGACGCCCTCCGACGAGGGATGCCCGTCGAACTGAAGACGGGCAAGAATCTCAAGCGCGACCCCCGGTTCCAGGACAAGATTCAGGCCGCCGCCTACGCCCTCGTCCTCGACGAACGCGGCGTCCCCGCCGACACGGGGACGCTCCTCTACACGAAGAACACGGCGCTGGAGCGAAACGAGGAGACGGGCGACCTCTCGCCGGCCAAGGAGTTCTCCATCGGCAAGGGCCTCCTGGAGTTCGTCGTCCGCAAACGCAACGAGATAGCCGCGATGGAGTTCGACATCTCGGTGCCGACGGGGTTCGAGGCGGACGCCAAGTGCGAGTACTGCTTCGAGCAGGACACCTGCATGGTCGTCTCCGGCCGCCTCGACCAAGAGTCGAAGGCCGGCCAGATAGGCACCCCGCTCCCCGACGACGAACGCGAGTACTTCGACCGGCTCTACCGCGCCATCGAGGAGGAACGGCGGGAGACGCACGCGGAGTACCGCAAACTCTGGGAGCAGTCCGCGGCGGAACGCGCGGCCGACGACCGGGCCCTGATAGACCTCGAACCCGTCGACCGCCGCGAAATCGAGGGGCAGCGCTGGGAACTGCGCGCGCGGAAGCCCGACGGCGCGGTGTCGAAACTTCGCGAGGGCGACGTCTGCCTCGCCAGCGACGGCGACCCGGTGGGCGGCCACGCCGAACTCTGTCGCATCCGCGAACTCGGCGACGACGTCGTCGTCACGGCGGACGAACCCGTCGAACTCCGTCGACTCGACGTCTACCCCTCCGAGATTTCGGTGTCGCGGATGCTGACCGCCGTCCACGACGCACTGCTGAAGGGCGGGGAGAACAGAAAGGACGTGCTGTTCGGCCGTCGCGCGCCCGCTTTCGCCGACCGGAGCGCCGAGACGTACATCGACAACAACGAGGCGCAGAACGAGGCGGTGCGACTCGCGGTGGACGCCGACGACTTCGCCCTCGTCCACGGCCCGCCGGGGACGGGCAAGACGTACACCATCGCCCGCATCGTCCGGGCCCTCGTCGCCGACGGCAACCGCGTCCTCCTGTCGGCGTTCACCAACCGCGCGGTGGACAACGCCCTCGAAGCGCTCCGGGACCAGGGCTTCGAGGAGGCGATTCGCGTCGGCACGGAGAACGGCATCCGCGAGGACATGCTGGACCTGCACCTGAAGACGACGGGCGACCCGAACGGCCGCGCCGCGGAGTTGACGAACGCGCCCGTCGTCGCCGCCACCACCTCCTCCTGCGGGTCGCGCGTGATGCGCGAGCAGTCGTTCGACGTGGCCCTCGTGGACGAGGCGTCGCAGTTGACCGAACCCGGGACGCTCGCCGCCGTCAACCGCGCGGACCGCTTCGTCCTCGTCGGCGACCACGAGCAGTTGCCGCCCGTGGTCAGAGCCGAGAACGACCTCCAGCGGTCGCTGTTCGAACGGCTCATCGACGCCGCGCCCGAGGCGTCCGTGATGCTGGACCGCCAGTACCGGATGAGCCAGCGGATTCAGGCGTTCTCGTCGACGGAGTTCTACGACGGCGCGCTCCGACCCGCCACCGGCGACGTCGCGGCACAGCGACTCTCGGACCTCGGCGTGGACGAGTCGGCCCTCCCCGCGGCCCTCCGGGACCCGGTGGCCTTCGTGGACCCCGACGGGTCGCGCGTGGGCAACACCAACCCCGTCGAGGCCGACCGCGTGGCCGAACTCGTCGAGGCGTTCGTCGCGGCGGGCGTCGACCCCGACGACGTCGGCGTCATCGCGCCGTTCCGCGCGCAGGTGGCCGAGATAAGCAAGCGAACGGACGTGACCGTGGACACGGTGGACCGGTTCCAGGGCTCCTCGAAGGAAGTCGTCCTCGTCTCGTTCGTCGCCACCGGGACGCTCGACGGCCCCCTGTTCGAGGACTACCGCCGCATCAACGTCGCGCTGACGCGGGCGAAGAAGTCGCTGGTCCTCGTCGGCGACGCCGACGCCCTCGCCTCGGACCCGTTCTACGCCCGGATGCTCGACTGGGCGCGTCGCTGACAGTCGGTCGACCCCCCCGAGACGACCGCGAGTGGGCGAGAACGCTTTTGCTCGCGGCGTGCTAGTGGTTCACTATGTCGAACGACGAACAGTCGCCGGTGTCCCAGGGTTCACAGGTGTCTCAACAGTCGCAGGCGTCGCAGCGGTCGCAGATGTCTCGGCCGAAGGCGGACGCGAGCGACGCGCAACTGCTCGGCGTGCGGCAGGCGGTCCTCGGCGCCGCCGCGGGACTGGCGGGGATGGCCTCGATGGCGCCGTTCCTCGCCCTCGCGTGGGTGCTCGGCGCGTTCGAACTGTCGGCCGTCGCCGGCCTCTCGGACATCGTCGCCCTCGGACCGAGCTTCCTCTACGGGACGATAATCTTCGTCGGCGGCGGGATGACGACGCTCCCCCTGCTGTTCGTCTCGTTGGCCCTCTTCCTCCCCGGAGACGCGGTGATAGTCAAGGGTGCCGTCTTCGGTGCCATCGTCTGGACGGGGTTCGCCGTCGCCTTCTGGACGGGGCAGGCCGGCACTTCGCTGGCGCTGTTCCTCGTCCTCACGCTGGTGGCCCACGTCGCCTACGGCGCCGTACTCGGCACCGTCTACGCCCGCTACGCGCGCATCCCGGTGTACGACGTGTGAGGTGACGGGCGCGGGGGACATCGACGGACGACGGTGCGGCCATCGACCGACTGTCACGAGTGTGGGCACAAAAATCCATACGCATACCGACGCGTCCGACTCGGACCGCCCACCGTCGGAGCGTTCTTCACGGACGCCGACCTATCCCCACCGATTCATGACCTCGCTTCGCAACCGGTTCGAACAGTCAGACTCGTTCCGGCGGGGCGTCCTCGGCGCCATCTCGGGCGCACTCGCCGGCGTGATGCTCACGCTCCTCGGGGGCACTTCCGCCGGCGACTTCCTCGTCGCCATCTTCGTCGGCATCGTCACGTTCGTCGCCCTCTGGCTGTTGACGGGGTGAGTCGAACCGACCCGACCTGACTCAACCCGAACCGACCCAATTCGACCCGCCCCACGCGACGCGACGGGTACCGCGCGAGTCCGCGGCGACGGACGGGGCGCGCCGTCAGTCGTCCACGGGCACCGTCTCCTCGTCGCCGATTTCGTCCATCACGCGGGCGTGGAACTCCTGCAGGACGCGGCTCTCGTCCTCGGCGAGGACCACGTCGCTGGCCATCAGCGTCGCCAGCCCGAACGCCCGCGGCGTCGGCGTCTCCACGTCGTGCGTCACCACGTCGACGTCGCCCGACTCGACGGCGCGAAGCACGTCCGCGATGGCCGCGACGTTCAGTTTGTCCTCCAGAATCTCGCGGTACGTCTCGGCCATCACGGCGAAGGAGTCGAGGTCCTGCGCGAACGACAGGAGCATCTCCGAGGAGACTTGCTGCTGGGCCGCGGACTTCTCGTACCCCTTGTAGCGCTTCAGAATCATCAGCGAACGCGTCGCGTTGATGCGGAAGTACCGCTTCAGCAGGTCGGTCCCGTCGAGGGCGGCGCGCAGGTCCGCGCCCACCGCCGCGGGGTCGACGTCGCGCAGGACAGCTTCGAGGTCCACCTTCCGGTTCAGCGGCATCGAGATGGAGAAGCCGTTGTCGGCGACGGCCACCTGCACGTTCGCGTTCGACCGTTGCGCGCAGTGGTGGGCGAGGAGGCGCGAGAGGCCGTCGTTGAACTGCCGCCCGTAGTTCGAGTGGACGTAGAAGCGGCGCTGGTACTCCTCTCTGTCCAGTTGCTCCTCTATCACGAGGCGGGAATCCGTGGCGACGCTCTCGGGGCCGGCGTAGCGCACCTGCTCGTCGAACATCCGCGTGACGGCGCGGACGCTGTTCTCGTCTAAGGGGAACTCGCGGAGCCACGTCCGCACGCCCGGCGGGCCGCCGTCGGCCAGTCTGTCGAGCAGTTCCCCCTGAAACGCCGTTATCTCGCGGCCGAGGTCGTACGACAGCGGGAGGCGCTCGGAGAACCACGACGGCACCGTCGGGCGCTTGCTGGTCCGGTCGACGTACACCTTCGACCCGCGCCGGTAGCGGTACTCGAAGTGGTCGCCGCCGAGGACGAACACGTCGCCGGCGTCCAGCGTGTCGAGGTAGTTCTCGTCCAACTGGCCGACCCACTCGTCGCCCGACCGGGTGACCACGTCGCAGGTGAACGAGTCGGGGATGGTGCCGATGTTCGTCATGTAGATGACGCGCGCCATCCGCCCGCGCTTGCCGACGAGGCGTTCGCCCACGTCGAACTCCTCGTAGTGGTGTTCGCCGTCCGGTGGGTCGTTGGTGTCGCGCCACACCTTCGCGTAGACGTTCTTCTCCTCTAGCCCCTCGTAGTCGGCCGTGAGGTAGGCCATCAGTCGCTCCCACTCGGCGTCGGAGAAGTCGCGGTAGGGGTACGCGCGCCGGAGCGTCTGCCGCACCTCCGCCTCGCGCCGCACGCCGTTGATGGCCATGCCGTAGACGTGTTGGGCCGCGACGTCCTGAGCGTTCTCGGGGACGAACACCCGGTCGACGAACCCCTCTTCGGCCTTCTTCAGCATCACCGCGCACTCGACCAACTCGTCCCTGTCGAGGGCGACGACCCGCCCCTCGACGGTCTGTCCGAGTCGGTGGCCCGCGCGGCCGACTCGCTGGAGCAACGAGGCGACGGACTTCGGCGACCCCACCTGCACCACGAGGTCGATGTGCGGCATGTCGATGCCGAGTTCGAGGCTGGTGGAGGTGGTCACCACGTCGAGGTTCCCCTCCTTCAACTCCCGCTCTATCTCCTGTCTGCGGTCCTTCGACAGACTGCCGTGGTGACAGCCCGAGTTGGTCTCGTCGTAGCCGTCGTAGTTCTCTCTGAGGTTGTGCAGGACGCGTTCGGCCCCCGACCGGGTGTTCGTGAAGACGAGGGTGTTCGTGTGCGAGCGAATCAACTCGTCCAGTCTGTCGTAGAACCGTTCCTGCACGACGCCGCGCGGTGTGTCGATGAGGTCGTCGGTCGGACACTCCAACTGCAGGTCGAAGTCGCGGACGAACCGCGTGTCCACGAGTTCGTAATCGCGGGCGGTGCCGTCGGGGTTCCTGCCGACGAGGAACTCCGCCATCGTCGTGAGCGGTTCGACCGTCGCCGAACAGCCGATTCGGGTCGGTGAGGCGTCGCAGAGGTTCTCCAGTCGTTCGAGCGACACCGAGAGGTGCGTGCCGCGCTTGTTGTCCGCGAGGCTGTGAATCTCGTCCACGACGACGTACTCGACGGTCCGGAGCTTCTCCTTGAACTTCGGGGAGTTCAGCAGGATGGCCAGCGTCTCGGGCGTCGTGTTGAGGATGTGCGGCGTCGTCTCCAGCATCTTCTGCCGGTCGGCGCTGGAGGTGTCGCCGTGGCGGATGGCGTGACGGATGGTCACCTCCTCGCCGCGTTCGTCCATCCGGTCGGCGATTCCCTCCAGCGGTTGGGTGAGGTTGCGGTGGATGTCGTTTGCCAGCGACTTCAGCGGCGAGACGTACAGGCAGTAGACGGAGTTGTCCAGACCGTCCGCGAGTTCCCTGTCGCGGCGGAAGAGGTCGTTGATGATGGCGGTGAAGGATGCCAGCGTCTTCCCGGACCCGGTGGGGGCACAGATGAGGGCGTTCTCCGAGTCGTCGATGAGGGGGACCGCCTCGCGTTGCGGCGGCGTGAAGAACCCGCCGTTGCCGCCGACGTAGCGCCCGAACTGACCGACCCACCACTCTCGGACGGAGGGTTCGAGTCGCGAGAGCACGTCCTCGTCCGCGAGCGGAACGGTCTCGGGGTCGAAGTCGAACGGGTCGTCCGTCCGCTCGGCCGCCTCGCAGAGAAGTCGCCTGCCACGGCTACTCATTACCCGCAGTCAGGACTGCGTCTGTAAGTCGGTTGCGCCCGCACGGCGGCCGGTGCAGTCGCTCACGGCGTCGGTCCAGCAGAACGAGTCGGCGACTCTCACTCGACGGGCGAGACGGATACCGTCCGGTCGGCGCGGACGGTCACGCGGAAGCCCGCGTACCGGAACTCGATGCGGCCGGCCGTTCGGTGGCCGTCGAACAGTGCGTCGAGGGCGTCGGGGTCTATCGCCTCGTACAACGGCGGTAACTCCAGCACCGGCCTGTCGGCGGCGGAACTGACTGCTCGGACGACGGCCATACTCACCGAATCGTCGGGTTCGACCGCAGACTGCGACGTGCTCGCACTCATTGCCATACGGGCTGTCGGTCACCAGCCCCGGATATCAATGCTCGTCAGACATTCGTCTAGATACGTTCATTAACGGGTGATTATCGGCGTTCCTTCCCGGTTCGAACCACCGCCCGCCGACGGAGTCGACCCCGAGCCACCAACTTATACCACCGCCGTCGGCGTACTCGCCGTCATGCGCGTCACGTTTCTCGGCACCGGAAGCGCGATGCCGCTTCCCGACCGGATGCAGACGGGACTCCTCGTCGAGTCCGACGACCGGTCACTCCTCGTCGACTGCGGAAGCGGCGTCCTCAACCGCCTCGCGAACACCGACGTCGGCTACGAAGGCGTCGGTACCGTCCTCCTCACCCACCACCACCTCGACCACGTCTCCGACCTCCTCGCCCTCCTGAAGGCGCGGTGGTTGGCCGGCGAGACGCACCTCGAAGTCGTCGGTCCGACCGGGACCAAGCGACTCCTCGACGGCCTCCTCGACGTGCACGACTACCTGCAGGGACGCGTGGACCTGCAGGTCCGCGAAGTCACCGCCGGGTCCTTCGAAGTCGCCGGCTTCGAAGTCGAGGCGCGGGAGACGAGACACTCCACGGACTGCCTCGCTTATCGGTTCGCGGGCGACGGTGGGAGCGACGACGGGACGGGAGACGACGACGGTGGCACCGACGGCGAGGAACGCGCGGCCGCCGAGCGACGCGACTTCGTCTTCTCGGGCGACACGGAGGCGTTCGAGGGCCTCGCGAACTTCGCCGACGGCGCGGCCGTCCTCGCGCACGACTGCTCGTTCCCCGACGAGGTGGACGTGTCGAACCACCCGACTCCGTCGCAGTTGGGCGCGGCACTCGCCGGACACGACGTGGGCCGCGTCTACCTCACGCACCTGTACCCGCACACCGAGGGGAAACACGAGGAGATGCTGGCGTCGGTGGGCAACCGGTACGACGGCGACGTGCGGTTCGCCCGCGACGGCCTCCGCGTCGACATCTGACTCTCGGCATCTGACTCTCGGCATCTAATTCTCGATACCGTGTCGTCGAAGGGAACGTACTTGTCCGAAGACGAAGACGCTCGCCTATGAACCGCCGCCGGTTCCTCGCCGCCCTCCCACTCGGCTTCGCTACGGGCTGTCTCGGCGCGTCGCCGTTCGCTCCGAACCCACATCCGAAGCGTGTCTTCGTCGCGCAGGTGGACCCCCTCCCGGAGGAGTTCGAGTTCCGAATCGACGCCGAAGTGCGCACCGAGACGGTGACCGACGACCACCCCGCGACGCTCGTCCTCACGGCGACGAACGGAGGGGACGCGCGACCGGTGAGCGTCGCGACGGGCAAGTGCAGTCCGTTCAATCGCTCTCGGGGCCGGAGCGACGGCGGGGGGCTGTGGCTGTATCGAGCGGGAGCGGAACCCGGCGAGCGGCCTCGAAACCGGTGGACTCGCGGCGGCGACGGCGTCCGGACCCACCCGGCGTACGGGTGTGCGATGCGCGAGTGGGCCGCCGGCGAGACGCGGACGTACGAGTACGGCGTGTGGGACGACGAACGGACGGACGGGTACTACGAACCGGGCTGGTATCGGTGGCGTCTCCCCGTGCGCGTCGGGACGGGCGAGGACGAGCGGGAAGCGGCGTGGTTTCTCAAACTCCGCGTGGTCGACGCCGAGTGAGGGGTCGGCTCAGCCCCGAATCACGGTGCCGGCGTCGTCGCCGGCGAGGAAGGCGTCGAGAGCGTCGGGACCGAACACGTGCGCGGGCGCGCCGAGTTCGAGGAGGGCGCGCACCTTCGCGGCCATCCCGCCGGTCACGTCCGTCGTCTCGCTCCCGCCCAGCACCGCGGCCACGTCCTCGAACGCGGTAATCTCCGGAATCACCTCGTCGTCGGCGTCGAGGACGCCGGGGACGGTCGAACAGAGGCCGACCCGGTCGGCGTCGAGTCCGCGCGCCAGCGTCGTGACGAGTTCGTCGCCGCTGACGATGGTCGCGCCGGCGTCGGCGTGGACGACGACGTCGCCGTGGAGGACCGGGACGAACCCCTCCGACAGCATCGTCGCCGTCGAGTCGAGGGGCAACGAGAGCCCGTCGTCGGCGTCTCTGGCGGCCGCAGAGAGGGGATGGACCGGGAGAGCGGGGACGCCGGCGTCCTGCAGTCGGGTCACGACGGCGTCGTTCAGGCGACGCATCGCGTCGTGAATCTCGAAGACTGCGCCGGCGTCGCGCGTGCCGGCGGTGTCGCTGACGCCGTGCTTCTCGGCGTTGTGGTGGCCGAAACTGCCGCCGCCGTGGACGACGACGAGACTGGGGCCACCGCCGGCCCGCGCCCCGCCGGCCGCGGCGCGTCCCTCCGCGGCGGCGTTCGCAATCGCCGCGACGGCGGCGTCGAGTCGGTCCTCGTCCACCGTCTCCGGCGTGGACTTGTCCGTCACGACGCTGCCGCCCAGTTTGAGGACGGTCGTCATTCCTCCTCCACCCGGACGCCGTCCGGGGCGAGTTCCGCGCGGAACACGTCCTGACATTCGGCGGTGTAGCGCAGAGCCGTCTCCGTCTCCGGCGTCTCGTCCAGGGCGACGATACAACCGCCGCCGCCCGCGCCGGTGAGTTTCGCGCCGTGCGCGCCGGCCTCGCGGGCGGCCCACACCATGTTGTCCAGCGTGCGCGAGGAGACGCCGAGCGCTTCGAGGAGGCCGTGGTCGAAGTCCATCAGGCGGCCGAGTTCCGCGAGCAGTTCGTCGGTCGGTTCCGCCGCGGGGTCGGCGTCCGCGAGGACGGACTCGCCGTGGCGGACCAGGTCGCCGATGCTCTCGACGGTGTCGGCGGCGAAGCCGTACTCCTCGCGGAGTTCGCGGACGCCCGCGACGAGTTTTCCCGTGTCGCCAGCGCCGCCGTCGAAGCCGACGACGAACGGGAGGTTCGGCGCGTCGATGCGGCGACAGTCGTCGCCCTCGACGCGGACCGCGCCGCCGACCGCACAGCAGAACGTGTCCGCGCGGGAGGCCTGTCCGTCCTGCACGTCGTACTCCGCGCGGTAGGCGCGTTCGGCGAGTTCCTCGGGGGAGAGCGGGTGGCCGAGTTCGCGCGTCGCGGCGTCGATGCCGGCGACGACGACGGCCGCCGACGACCCGAGGCCGGCGCCGAGGGGGATGGCGCTCTCGACGGTGACGTCGAACCCGGCGTCCGGGGCGTCGGCCGCGTCGCGGGCCTGTTCGACGGCCGCGTCGACGTAGGCGATGCCGGCCTCGACGAGTCCCTTCGCCACGTTCACGTCCGGTCGTCCGTCGCCGTCGCCGCCGTACTCGACGGTGAAGCCGTCGAGGCTCAGGTCGGGCGCGGTGACGCGGACCCGCGAGTCGTCGCGCACTTCGACGGAGACTGTCGCCCGGCGTTCGATGGCGCAGGGCACCGCCGGTTCGCCGTAGACGACTGCGTGCTCCCCGAACAGGTAGACCTTCCCGGGAGCGCTGGAGACGGTCATATCCGACGATTCCGCGGACGCCGCTTAAGCGTATCCGACTGCGGTCGCTCGCGGGCGGACGACGGTCGAAAAAGAGCGACACCGGACCGCGATGCGCGCGGCTTACTCCTCGGAGAGGGCCGCCGACTCGCCCTCGTCGCCCTCGTCGGACTCGACGGCGATGTCCGACAGGTCGTCGAGTTCGTCTAAGTCGTCCTCGCCGGTCAACACCTTCACCGCGACGGCGAGGGCGACGAGGAGGAGGAGGCCGACGACCGCCGCGCCGCCGACGCCGCGACTCGACTCGTCGGCGTCCTCGGCCGCGGCGTCGGTGCCGCTCTCGACGGACTCGTCCGTCTCCTCGTCGTCGACGTCGATGGAGCTGTACCCCTCGTCGTCCTCCGATTCTTCGTCCTCATCGGGGCCTCGCTGGAAGAAGCGAGGGCCGCTCTCGGGGGCGTTGAACTTGGCGTCGTGCAGATGAATCTCGAAGAACGTGAACGATTTCTCTCCCATACTCCGTCAGTACGCCGACAGATGGCATAACCGTTGTGCCCGTCTCGTCGTCGACGCACGGGTCGGCTCGCGGCGACGCGTATCGGTGCCTTGAGGTGCCGATTCTTCCAGTTCGAGAGCATGGACGACGACCGACTGACGTTCCTGACCGACCTGTTGACGACGCCCAGTCCCGCCGGGTTCGAGGCCGACGGCCAACGGGTGTGGGTCTCGTACGTCGAGACGTTCGCCGACGACGTGCGCGTGGACTCGTACGGCAACGCCGTGGCGGTCCACGAGGGGAGCGCCGACGGCCCCGAAATCGCCTTCGCGGGCCACGCAGACGAGATAGGATACATCGTCCGCGACGTGACCGAGGACGGCTTCCTCCGCATCGCGCCCATCGGCGGCGCCGACCGCACCGTCTCGAAGGGCCAACACGTCACGGTTCACGGCGACGGCGGCGACGTGCCGGGCGTCGTCGGGCAGACGGCCATCCACCTGCGCGACGTGGGCGAGGAGGAGTACGACGACCTGGAGGAGCAGTTCGTGGACGTGGGCGCCGAGAGCGCCGCGGAGGCGTCGGAACTCGTGGAGATCGGCGACCCCATCACCGTCGAGACGCGCGTCCGGGACCTGCACGGGTCGCGGATGGCCGCCCGCGGGATGGACAACCGCGTCGGCACGTGGGCCGCCGCCGAAGCCCTCAGACGCGCCGTCGAGGCGGACGCGGACGCGACGGTGTACGCCGTGAGCACGGTGCAGGAGGAACTCGGCGTACAGGGCGCGAAGATGGTCGGCTACGACCTCCACCCGGACGCCGCCGTCGCCATCGACGTGACGCACGCGACGGACAACCCCGACGTGGCGGGCAAGCGGACGGGCCCGGTCGAACTCGGCGCGGGGCCCGTCGTCACCCGCGGGAGCGCGAACCACCCGGACGTGGTCGCACTCGCGCGCGACGCCGCCGACGCCGCGGACCTGGACGTGCAGTTGCAGGCCGCGGGGATTCGCACCGGCACCGACGCCGACGCGTTCTACACCTCCCGGAACGGCGTTCCGTCGCTGAACGTCGGCATCCCGAACCGGTACATGCACACGCCGGTCGAAGTGGTCGACACCGGGGACCTCGACGGGGTGGCGACGCTCCTCGGGGCGATGGCCGAACGCGCCGCCGACGCCGCGCCGTTCGGCGTCGACCTCTGAGACGCGGGGGCGCGGCACGAGTCCTGCCTCGTCGCCCGGAACCACCGGTGACGGCGCGCTGCGTGCGCCTCTCACGCACGCCGGTTAGCGCGAAAGAAAACCGTTAAAAGTCGCCAAAGGGTGCTTTGAGGTATGGCTGGAACTATCGAAGTGCTCGTTCCCGGCGGGGAGGCCAACCCCGGTCCGCCGCTCGGACCGGAACTCGGCCCGACGCCCGTGAACGTGCAGGACGTCGTGCAGGAGATAAACGAGCAGACCGCCGCGTTCGACGGCATGGAAGTGCCCGTGACGGTCGAGTACGACGACGACGGCTCGTTCACCATCGAGGTCGGCGTCCCGCCGACGGCCGAACTCATCAAGGACGAGGCCGGGTTCGAGACCGGGTCCGGCGAACCGCAGGAGAACTTCGTCGCCGACCTGAGCGTCGACCAGGTGAAGAAGATCGCCGAGCAGAAGTCCTCGGACCTCCTCTCGTACGACACGAAGAACGCCGCGAAGGAGGTCGTCGGAACCTGCACCTCTCTCGGCGTCACCATCGAGGGGAACAACCCCCGCGAGTTCAAGAAGCGCATCGACGACGGCGAGTACGACGACCAGCTCGCCGCGTAGTCGGACGCTCGGCCGTCGTCACGTGACGGCGTTCGGGGTCCCGACCCCGTCCGCAGTCGCAGTCGACGGTACCCGCCTTCGACCGCTCCCGCGGGACGGCACACCCTTTTCAGCGGACCGACGCGCGAGTGGCGACCACGCCGCCGGCCGCGGCACCGCCGCCGCGGCGTCGTCGCCCCCCGCGTGTGCCCTCGCTTCACACGGAGACGAGGCGTAACGCCGCCGTATCCCGGGCGCTCGGGCGATTGCTTCGACGGACTTAAGGCCGCCATTCCCATTTGCTCCGACGAGGCAGGCAGACGCCTGTTTCACTGACCCGTAGGAGCAATCCTGCGTACTACGGAGGTGAATAATGGCAGATACGATAGTTGACGCAGTCTCTCGCGCACTTGACGAGGCTCCCGAGCGGAACTTCCGCGAAACGGTAGACCTCGCTATCAACCTGCGCGACCTCGACCTAAACGACCCGTCGAAGCGTGTCGACGAGAGCATCGTGCTCCCCGAAGGCACCGGACAGGAGACGAAGATCGTCGTCTTCGCGACCGGCGAAACCGCACTCCAAGCCGAGGAGGTTGCCGACCAGGTGATGGACGGTAACGACCTCGAAGACCTTGGAGACGATACGGACGCCGCCAAAGACCTCGCGGACGAGACGGACTTCTTCGTGGCAGATGCCGATATGATGCAAGATATCGGCCGTTACCTCGGGACCGTTCTCGGTCCCCGAGGGAAGATGCCGACGCCGCTCCAACCGGACGACGACGTGGTCGAAGTTGTGAATCGGATGAAGAACACGGTCCAACTCCGCAGTCGTGACCGCCGCACGTTCCACACCCGCGTGGGTGCAGAGGACATGCCGGCCGACGAAATCGCGGAGAACATCGACGTCATCGTTCGTCGTCTCGAGGCCACTCTCGAGAAGGGTCCCCTCAACATCGACGGGATCTACGTGAAGACGACGATGGGTCCGTCGGTGGAGGTACGCGCATGAGCGAGAGCGAGTCCGTCCGCAAGACAGAGACCATCCCCGAGTGGAAACGCATCGAAGTCGGTGAACTCACCGACTTCCTCGAAGAGTACCAGTCCGTCGGCGTCGTGAGCGTCACCGGAATCCCGAGCCGCCAGCTGCAGAGCATGCGGCGGGACCTCCACGGCAGCGCGGAACTTCGGATGAGCCGTAACACGCTCGTCACCCGCGCGCTGGAGGACGTGAACGACGGCCTCGAACAGCTGACCGAGTTCGTCTACGGACAGGTCGCTCTCGTGGGCACGAACGACAACCCGTTCGGCCTCTACAAACAGCTCGAAGCGTCGAAGACGCCTGCACCCATCAACGCGGGCGAAGTCGCCCCGAACGACATCGTCATCCCCGAGGGTGACACCGGTGTCGACCCGGGTCCCTTCGTCGGTGAACTCCAGCAGGTCGGTGCGGCCGCCCGCATCATGGAGGGCTCCATCAAGGTCACCGAGGACTCGCAAGTCCTCGACGAGGGTGAAGTCGTCTCCGAGGAACTCGCCAACGTCCTGAACGAGCTCGGCATCGAACCCAAGGAGGTCGGTCTCGACCTCCGCGGCGTCTACTCCGAAGGCGTCCTGTTCGAGCCCGAGGAACTCGCCATCGACGTGGACGAGTACCGCGCGGACATCCAGTCCGCCGCGGCCGGCGCCCGCAACCTCTCGATCAACGCGGGCTACCCCACGGCGCAGACCGCGCCCACGATACTCGCGAAGGCCGCCGGCGAGGCGAAGGCCCTCGGCCTGTTCGCCGCCATCGAGGACCCCGAGCTCATGCCGGACCTCGTCGCCAAGGCCGACGCGCAGCTTCGCTCGCTGGCGGCGCAGATCGACGACGAGGAGGCCCTGCCGGAGGAACTCCGCGGCGTCGAGGCGCCCGCAGCCGAGCCCGCCGACGAGGCGGACGAAGACGAATCGACTGACGAAGAAGACACTGAAGCCGAAGCCGACGACACCGACGACGACGACGAAGACGACGGAGACGGTGCCGACGGGCTCGGCGCGATGTTCGGATAATCAACGAGGAACTCAACAATGGAATACGTTTACGCAGCTCTCATCCTGAACGAGTCGGGCGAAGAGATCAACGAAGACAACGTCACCGACGTGCTCGAAGCCGCCGGTGTGGACGTCGAGGAATCCCGCGTCAAGGCGCTCGTCGCCGCGCTGGAGGACGTCGACATCGAGGAGGCCGTCGAGACGGCCGCCGCCGCTCCCGCGCCCGCCGCGGGCGGTAGCGCAGGCGGCGACGTCGAAGCCGCGGACGGCGACGACGACGACGACGAGGGTGGCGAGGAAGAGGCCGCAGCCGAAGAAGAGGACGACGACGAAGAAGAGGAGTCCTCCGGCGAGGGCCTCGGCGAACTCTTCGGCTGAGCCCGACGCAGTTCGCACGTCCATCCGGACGTCCCTTCGAATCGTCAGTACACCTCGCATTTTTCTGACCCCGTCCCGAGAGCGACCGCTCCGCGTCGTCACCCCCGGCCACCGCTGGTCCGACTACCGCGCCTTCGACCACCGCGCGAGCCGAGCGTTCAAGTGCGATGACGGGACCACTCCGCCGCGATGGCCGCGACGACCACACTCACGTTCGCTCTCGCCGGCGTCTGCCTCGGGACGGTGAGCGGACTCGTCCCCGGCCTGCACGTCAACGCCCTCGCGCTCCTGTTGGCCGCCGCCGCGCCGACGCTGCCCGCCCCGCCCGCCGCAGTCGGCGCCGCCGTCCTCGCGGCGGGCGTCGTCCACACGTTCCTCGACGTGGTGCCCGCACTCGTCCTCGGCGTCCCGGACGCGGCGACGGCGGTGGGGTCGCTGCCCGGCCACCGACTCGTCCTCGCCGGGCGCGGCCGCGAGGCACTCCGGCTCTCCGCCGTCGGGAGCGGCGTCGCCGTCGCGGGCGCGGTGCCGCTGGCGCTCCCGCTCTCGCACCTCGTCGCCGCCGGCCGCGCGGAACTGTACGCCGCGCTCCCGGCCGTTCTCGCCCTCGTCGTCGTCCTCCTCGTGGCCGCCGAGCCGACCCGGCGGCGGCGACTCGGCGGCGTCGTCTGCTTCGGACTCGCGGCGGGACTCGGACTGCTGACGCTCGGCGTCCCCACCGACGGGTCGCTCGCGCCGTCGGCCGCGACGTCGATGCTGGCACCGCTGTTCGCCGGCCTGTTCGGCGCGCCGGTCCTCGTCGATGCGCTCGGCGGGCGGGGAGCGATACCGCCGCAGGAGGGGGCGCGGACGGCGCTCTCGCCGGTGGCGACGCTCCGCGCGGCCGCGTCGGGCGTCGGCGGCGGTGCGCTCGTCGGCTACCTCCCGGGCGTCTCCGCGGGCGTGGCGACGGTGTTGGCACTCGGCGGCGCGGGGGGCGAGAGCCGCCTCGCCGACGGGTCGAGCGGAGACGGCGGCCGAACAGACCGCCTGTACGTCGTCGCGACCAGCGGAGCCGACACGGCGACGGCCGTCTTCGCCGCCGCGGCGCTCGTCGTGGTCGGCGACGAACGGAGCGGGGTGGCCGTCGCCCTCTCGGCCGTCGGCGGCGGCGGGTCCCCGTTCGGCTCGGTGACGGCGCTGGCCACCGTCGTCTTCGCCGCGGGCGTCGGGTGCGTACTGGTGCCGACTGTCGGCGACCGCTACCTCGCCGTCGTGCGCCGACTCCCGCACCGCGCGCTCTCCGTGGCGGTTCTCGCCCTGCTGTGGGTACTCGCGGGCGTCTTCGCGGGCGTGCCGGGGCTGTGCGTCTTCGCGCTCGCCGCACTCGTCGGCCTCGTCCCGCCGCGTCTGGGCGTCCGGCGCGTCCACCTGATGGGCGTGCTCATCGGCCCCGTCGCGCTCGGGTGAGCCGGAAAGACAACCGTTAAAAGTCGCGGACGGGTTGATAGCCGTATGAGCCAGTCCGAGCAGCGACACGCCAGACAGTGCGTGTCCTGCGGCATCAACATCTCCGGCATGAGCGCGGCGACGTTCGACTGCCCGGAGTGTGGCACCGAGATTTCGCGCTGTGCGAAGTGCCGAAAGCAGAGCAACCTCTACGAGTGTCCCGACTGCGGCTTCATGGGTCCGTAAACAATGGGGAAAGTAGCTGCCAAGATGAAAGTCATGCCGAACAGCCCCGAAATCGACCTCGACGAACTCCAGGAACGACTGGAGGACTCCCTGCCCGAGGGTGCGAAGATAAACGGGTTCGAGCGTGACGACGTGGCGTTCGGACTCGTCGCACTCCTGCCGACGGTCATCGTCCCCGACGACGCCGGCGGGACGGAAGCCGTCGAGGAAGCGTTCTCGGACGTCGAGGGCGTCGAGAGCGTCGCCGTCGAGAACGTCGGCCGCATCTGAGCGGACGACGGTAGCAGTCAGTTCTCGCTCGCGGCGTCTGCCGCCGTCGCAGACGCTGCCGTGCTATCGAAACCCGCGAGTGACGACGCCGTTCGGACCGACAGTTCCGCGTGGAGAAGACGAGACGGTCAGTCGCTGCGTTCCATGTAGAGGAGGCCGATGACGGGCGCGAGGATGAACCCCGTTCCGAGGACGATGAGGAACGCGACGGACGTGCTCGTCCCGAGTGCCCACGCGACGAGGACGCCGACGACGGCACCGAGGAGGATGCCCGCGGAGGCACCCACGCCGAACTTCTCGCCGATGTGACTCGACACCCCGCCGACGGCGTGCGATTCGGTCGGTTCGTACTCTGTCACCGACTGCTCACCGGACGGCGCGTCGTTCTGAGTCGTAAGTTCTTGAGCCATGCGCTACCGTACTCCCGCCTCGGTGTTAGGTTTACCGCGTTTTCGGACGGTAGTGAACGCCGGTCAGAACGCGGCGTCGAACGCCGCGTCGAGGTCCGCCTTCATGTCGTCGACGTGTTCGATACCGACCGACACGCGGACGAGTCCGTCAGTCAGTCCGGCGGCGAGGCGTTCCTCGCGCGGGATGGCCGCGTGCGTCATCGCCGCCGGTTGCTCGATGAGGCTCTCGACGCCGCCCAGACTCTCCGCGAGCGTGAACACTTCCGTCTCCTCGACGACGGTGGAGGCCTGTTCGAGCGTCCCGTCCACCTCGAACGACAGCATCCCGCCGAAGTCGTCCATCTGTTCGGCCGCGAGTTCGTGCTGGGGGTGTGACGCCAGTCCCGGGTAGTAGACGTCGGCGACGCGTTCGTGGTCGTCCAGCCAGCGGGCGAGTTCGCTCGCGTTCTCGCAGTGGCGGTCCATGCGGACCGAGAGCGTCTTCGTCCCGCGGAGGACGAGGAAGCAGTCGAACGGCGACGGCGTCGCGCCGACGGCGTTCTGGTAGAAGCCGATTCGCTCGTCCAGTTCCTCGTCGTCGGTGACGAGTGCGCCCGCCACCACGTCCGAGTGGCCGCCGAGGTACTTCGTCAGCGAGTGCGAGACGACGTCCGCGCCGTGTTCGAGCGGTCGCTGGAGGTACGGCGTGGCGAACGTGTTGTCCACGGCGCAGAGCGCGTCGTACTCGTGAGCGAGGTCAGCCAGCGCCGAAACGTCGTTGACGCGCATCAGCGGGTTCGTCGGCGTCTCGACCCACAGGAGGGCCGTCTCCTCGCGCATCGCGTCGGCGACGGCGTCGTGGTCCGTCGTGTCCACGAAGTCGAACGAGAGGTCGTACTCCTCGTACACCTGCGTGAAGATACGGTGCGTGCCGCCGTAGACGTCGTCGCCCGTGACGACGTGGTCGCCCGCTTCGAGCAGGTTCAAGACGGTGTTTATCGACCCCATCCCGGAGGAGAACGCGCGGCCGTGAGCGCCGCCCTCGAGGGAGGCGAGGTTGGCTTCGAGGTCCGTGCGCGTGGGGTTGCCCGTCCGGGAGTACTCGTAGCCGCGGTGGTCGCCCGGCGCGTCCTGCGCGTACGTCGAGTTCGCGTGGATGGGCGTCATCAGCGCGCCCGTCTCCTCGTCGGGGTCCTGTCCGGCGTGGATGGCACGCGTCTCGATGGAGTAGTCGCTGTCGTCGTCCATGCACCCGTCGTCGCGGGCGACGGGCCTGACTCTTGCCCTTTCGCCGAGTTCACGCCACGCTCCCGCACGCGCGAGACAGGAACGTGCGTTTTATAACTGCGTCACCAGTATTCTGCCTCACGACTATGCCGAGTTCCAACGGTCCGCTTCACGGGACGAGAGGAAAGCTGTCGAACAAACCCCGCGAGCGCGGCACCTCCCCGCCGCAGCGAGCGATTCAGGAGTACGACGAGGGCCAGAAGGTCCACCTGAAGATCGACCCCAGCGTGCGAAAGGGCCGCTTCCACGCGCGCTTCAACGGCCACACGGGCGAAGTGGTCGGCAAGCAGGGTCGCGCGTTCAAGGTCCAGATCAACGACGGCGGGAAGGACAAGATTCTCGTCGTCCGGCCCGCCCACCTGCGCGCCCAGCAGTAACTCCTCTCGCCGATGACCATCTTCAAAGAGAAGGTACACGAGGAGTATCTCACCACGAGCGAGGTCAAGGAACTCCTCGAAGACGTCGAAGCCGAACGCGCCGCGGACGAGGAGCGTGAACTCCGTTACGAACTCGCTCGCGCCATCGAACACGTGAACCGCTTCGCCTTCCTCGACCCCGAAGAGTCGGTCGAACTCGTCGAGGAACTCCTCGAACTGGAGAAGGTCGACGAGGCGACGGCGTTCAAAATCGCGGACCTCCTCCCCCAGAGCCGGGACGAACTCCGCGCCGTCTACGCGCAGGAGCGGTACGCGCTCAGCGGCGACGAACTCGACGAGATTCTGGACGTCGTCGCGAAGTACGCCTGAGGGGCCAACTTTTTAAATACGCCGTCGGCGTATCCATTGACATGACAAGCGCTGAGAGCGGAGACGCCGACCCCGACACGTCGGTCGACGAGACCGAGAGCGGCGCCGACGCGGCGACGGACGTGACGTCCGCCGTCGTCCTCGACCACCTCCCGCACGGGCGACCGGACGACGACCGGCCGCGATACAAGAAATCCCCGCTCGCGTACGCCCTCGGTGAGAAGAACTTCCGCCTCTTCGAGCTTCGACTCGGCGACGACTCGGACGTCTCCATCGGTGACAAGGTGGTACTCTTCCCGGCGGAGGAACGCGACGCCGTCGAGGAACTCCGCGAAGTCGGCTACGACGACCTGTCGAACACGGCGCACTCGGAACTGGAGTACGTCGTCGAGGACGTCGTCGAGGAGAACGAGCGGCGCTTCGTGGACTTCTACAACGACGCCCAGCCCATCACGCTGCGCCTCCACCAGTTGAACCTCCTGCCGGGCATCGGGAAGAAACTCCGGAACAACATCCTCGACGAGCGCAAACGCGGCCCGTACGAGAGCTTCGAGGACCTCGAAGACCGAGTGTCGGGCCTCCACCACCCCCGCGACGTGCTGGTCGAGCGAATCATGGAGGAACTCCGCGACGACGATCTGAAGTACAAGGCGTTCGTCGGGCGAGACAGCTAGTCGCGCCCCCGAGCCGAGACGTTTACCCCGGTTCGCACGTATTCTCCGCCGATGACCGAGCCGCAGCCAGACCCGACAGAGGCGGCGGCGCACGCGCCGCGCGACCCGGACCGACTCATCCGACGCGCGGGCCTGCGCGGCGACCCCGACCAGGACCAGCACTTCCTCGTGGACGACCGAGTGCTCGACCGTATCCCCGGCTACCTCCCCGACGACGCGGACGCCTCGCACGTCCTCGAAGTCGGCGCGGGGACGGGCGCGCTGACCGACCGACTGCTCCGCGTCGCCGACCGGGTGACCGTCGTCGAACGCGACACGCGCCTCGCCTCGTTCCTCCGCGAGGAGTTCGCCGCGGACGTCGAGGACGGTCGACTGACGGTGCTGGAGGGCGACGCGCTCGAACTCGACCTGCCGGACGTCACCGCCTGCGTCTCGAACCTCCCGTACGGCATCTCCTCGGAGATAACGTTCCGCCTGCTCCCCCGCGGAATCCCCCTCGTGCTGATGTTCCAGAAGGAGTTCGGCGAGCGGATGGCCGCCGAGGCGGGCGGCGACGACTACGGCCGCCTCTCGGTGAGCGCGCAGCACTACGGCGACGTGGAAGTCGTCGAGACGGTTCCGAAGGAGGCGTTCGACCCCGCCCCGGCCGTCGAGAGCGTCGTCGTCCGCGTGACGCCGCGCGCGCCCGACTACGAGGTGGCCGACGAGGCGTTCTTCCTCGACTTCGTGAAGGCGCTTTTCACCCAGCGACGCAAGACCATCCGCAACGGCATCCGCAACACCGCGCACATCTCCGGGCTGTCCGACCCCGAGGCCGTCGTCGAGGCGGCCGACGAGGACCTGTTGCGAAAGCGCGCGGGGAACGTGACGCCGCGGGAGTTCGCGGCGCTGGCGGCGCTGGCCGACGAACACGGCCGGTGAGACCGATGCTCGTGGCGCTCTCGACGACACCGCTGCAGGGGGTCGGTACGGCGCTCCAACAGTTGGGGGAGGCGGTTCCATCGTTCGCCGGGCGCGTCGCCGTCACCGGCGCCATCGTCTTCCTGACGACTGTCGTCCTCGCCAGGAGCGACGAACTCCACGACTACGACCTGCCGGGCGTTCCGAGCGCGCTGTGGAGCCTGCTCGTGACGCTGACGACGATGACGCTGGCGATCGGCGCCGCCGCCCTCATCGTCGGCGTCTGGGGGCAGGCCGAGGCCGTCGCGTCGGTGTTCGAGGGCTACGACTTCGGCTACGAGTCGTTCGTCAAACTCGGACTCTCCGTCCTCCTCCTCGTCGGCGCGTACACGATGACGAGTCTGGTGCGGCGTCTCGTCGACGAGGTGACGGAGGCCCGACCGGCGGTCAGCCAGCACCAGCGCGAGATAGCCTACCGCATCGCGCAACTGTCGCTGTACGTCGTCGGCGTCGCCATCGTCCTCGCCATCTGGGAGGTGAACCTCGGCGGCGTCCTCGTCGGCGCCGGGTTCCTCGGCATCGTCGTCGGGATGGCCGCCAGACAGACGCTCGGCGCGTTGCTGGCGGGGTTCGTCCTGATGTTCTCCCGACCGTTCGAGATAGGCGACTGGATAGAGGTGGGCGACCACGAGGGAATCGTCACCGACATCACCGTCGTCAACACGCGCATCCAGACGTTCGACGGCGAGTACGTGATGATTCCGAACGACGTCGTCTCCTCGGAGAGCCTCGTCAACCGGAGCCGGAAGGGGCGGCTTCGCATCGAAGTCGAGGTGGGCGTCGACTACGACGCGGACCCGAAGCGCGCCGCGGACCTCGCCCTCGACGCCGTCGAGGGACTGGACGAACCGCTCAACGTCCCGACGCCGCAGGTGGTGCTGAAGCGGTTCGCCGACTCGGCCGTCGTCCTCGGCGTCCGCGTCTGGATAGACCGGCCCAGCGCGCGCCGCAAGTGGCGCACGCAGACGTCGGTCATCGCCGCGGTGAAGGACGCCTTCGAATCCGCAGACATCAAGATTCCCTTCCCGCAACGGGAACTCATGGCCCGCACCGAGGAGGACGGCTTCGTCGTCGCCGGCGACGCGAGCGGTCGGCGTCGACGACCGACGGACGCGCGGACGGAGGCGGAGGCGACGACCGACGGGGGGGACGACGGCGACGCGAACCCGGAGAGCGACGGGCGCCGGGACGACGGCGACCGCCGCGCCGGCGGCGAACACCGCGGCGACGGCGAGAGCCACGACGCGGCGCTTTCGAACGGCGACCGTGACGGCGACGGCGAGGAGGACGAGTCGTGACCGACGACCTGGCCGAACGGCGCGGGATGGAGACGAACGTCTACCAACCGGCCGAGGACTCCGCCCTCCTCGCGGAGGCGGTGGTCGACCACGCGCGCGGTCGCTTCCTCGAAGTCGGCACCGGGTCGGGGTGGGTCGCCGAACGGGCGGCCCGCGACGCCGAGGTGACGCGCGTCGTCGCCAGCGACGTGAACCCGCACGCCTGCGAGAGCGCGCGCGAACGCGGCGCGGCCCTCCGCGCAGAGGGGCACCTCGGAATCGAAGCCGTGCGCGCGAACCTCGTGGACCCCTTCCGAGACGGAGCCTTCGACACGGTGGCGTTCAACCCGCCGTACCTGCCGACCGACCCCGACAACGAGTGGGACGACTGGATGGAGAGCGCCCTCTCGGGCGGCGAGAGCGGTCGGAAGTTCCTGAACCCGTTCGTGGACGACGTGGGGCGCGTCCTCGCCGACGGGGGGCGCGTCCTCCTCCTCGTCAGTTCGCTCACGGGCTTCGAGGAAGTCGTCGCGCGCGTCGAAGCCCGCGGGTTCGACCACGAGACGGTCGTGCAAGAGTCGTACCCGTTCGAGACGCTGTCGGTGCTCCGACTGACGCGGGGGTCGGCGTCGAAGTCGGCGGCCGAGGAATAACTGACGCGAATAGACCGCATCAGCAAATATTAAGCGTCGGCATTTCGTAGCCGAGTGTGATGACCGAACTGGTAGCGACGTCGCCCGGGCTATTCCCCCTCCCGGACTGGGCGAAGTCGGACCTCTCAGACCTCAAAGGGCACCAGAAGGACGACCTCATCTCCGGCGACGAGTCGGACGAAATCGTCGCCGTCTACGACGAGGCGCGCGAGGAAGTCGTCGGCGACCAACGCGACGCGGGCCTCGACAGAGTCGTCGAGGGACAACTCCGCTGGGACGACATGCTCGCTCACCCCCTCGCCGTTCACGACAACGTCGAGACGGGCGGCATCGTCCGGTACTACGACAACAACAACTTCTACCGCGACCCGCAGGTCGTCGGCGACCTGACGTTCTCCGGCGACGTGGCCGCGGAGTTGGAGGCGGCGGCCGAGTTCGCGGGCGAGGCGCCCCTGCAGGCCGTCCTCCCCGGCCCGTACTCGCTGGCCGAACTCGCCACGGACGACCACTACGGCGACGACGCCGACTTCCTCGCCGCCGTCGGCGACTTCCTCGCCGGCGAAGTCGAGGCGTTCCCCGAACACGAGACGCTGTTCCTGCTCGACCCCTCGCTGGTGACGGACGCGCCCGACGACGACGTCGCGGAGCGAGTCCCCGAGGCCATCGACGCCGTCGCGGACGCGACTGACGCCGACGTGGTCGTCCACACCTACTGGGGCGCCATCGACGAGAAGACGTACGCGCACCTGATGGACGCCGACGTGGAGGCCATCGGCTTCGACTTCGTCGCCGGCGACCGCGAGACGACGCTCTACAACGTCAACGAGTACGGCGCGAAGGACGACGTGGCCCTCGGACTCGCCGACGGGCAGAACACCCTCGTCGAGGACCCCGAGACCATCCGCGAACGCGTCGACTGGGTGAACGGCCAGATTCAGGGCGACGACTTCGACACCGCCTACGTGACGACGAACACCGAACCGTTCTACCTCCCCGTGAACAAGCATCAGGAGAAACTCTGCGCGTTGGCGACGGCCGCCGACCTCGAATCGGAGGTGGAGGCGTAATGTCCCGAAACGCCGAGAACCGCGAGCAGTTCCGCCCGAACGACCACGACGCCGAGCACTTCCTGCTCACCACCGTCGTCGGGAGCTATCCCAAGCCGAAGTGGCTGAACCGGTCGAAGGAACTCGCCGAGGACGACGCCTCGAAGTTCGACGACGACGACCTGACGGAGGCGTACGACGACGCCGCCTGCGTCATCACGCACGAACACGAGGACGCCGGACTCGACACCGTCGTGGACGGTGAGATGCGCCGCGAGGAGATGGTCGAGTACTTCGCCCACCGCATCCCGGGCTACGAGTTCAACGGCCCCGTCAAGGTGTGGGGGCACAACTACTTCGACAAGCCCTCCGTCGCGAGCGAAGTCGAGTACGACGAACCGTGGCTGGTCGACGAGTTCGAGTTCACCTCGAACGTCGCCGAGAAGCCCGTCAAAGTCCCCATCACGGGGCCGTACACGCTCGCGCGCTGGTCGTTCAACGAGGCGTACGACACCGAGGCGGACCTCGCCTACGACCTCGCGGACCTCGTGAACAAGGAGGTCGAGAAACTGGTCGAGGCGGGCGCGAAGTACGTCCAGATAGACGAACCCGCGCTGGCGACGACGCCGGACGACCACGCCATCGTCGGCGAGTGTCTCGAACGCATCGTCGCGGGCATCCCCGACGACGTGCGCATCGGCCTGCACGTCTGCTACGGCGACTACTCGCGCATCTACCCCGAGATAAACGACTTCCCCATCGACGAGTTCGACGTGGAACTGTGCAACGGCGGCTACGAGCAGATAGACGTGTTCACCGACCCCGAGTTCGAACCCGACCTCGCACTCGGCGTCGTCGACGTCCACACCGCCGAAGTCGAGTCCGTCGAGGAGATAAAGGAGAACATCCTCGAGGGCCTCAAAGTCGTCCCGCCGGAGCGACTCACCGTGTCGCCCGACTGCGGCGTGAAACTCCTCCCGCGCGAGGTGGCCTACCAGAAGATGGAGAACATGGTGACGGCCGCCCGCGAGGTCGAGGCCGAACTCGACGCCGGCGAGATAGACGTCACCGCGCCGACGCCGAACGCCGACTGAGGCGGCCTTCGCTCGCGGTCACCGGCGGCGTCCCCGCCGCCCGGCGTGGCCGACGACACCGCCGAGGGCACCGACCGTCGCGCCGACGGCGAATCCCGCGCCGCCGCCGACCGTCGCGGCCGCGAGTGCGCCGCCCGAGAGGGTCGGGTCTCCGGCGTGCGCCGGCGTGAATCCGAGGGCGACCACCAGACCGACGAGTCCGACGCCGACGCCGACTCCCGTCGCGCCGAGCGCTCCGGCCAGGCCCCCGAGCAACGCGCACGCCCGCCGGTCGGTCCGCGCGAGGAACCCGGCGGTCGAACCGCCCGCGACGACGCTCAGCATCGGCGGGGCCGCGAACGCCCACCTCGGGACCCACGTCCCGACGACTTCGGCCGTCACGAATCCGAGGACCGGAACCAGCACCACCGTCAGGACGCCCAGCACCGCGGTGGTCGCCGCGCCCGCGAGGACGGCGGCGACCGTCTTCCGAGACGACATGAACCGACAGTCTCGCGCCCGTGGATAAAACGCCGGGTCCGGCCGGGGGTTTTTGCGGGGCGCGACGCAACGCCGACCCATGAGCGACACGCTCGCCGACCGACTCGACGGCATCGTCCACGCGGAGACGCAGGTCCACGACGGGGGCGTCGACCTGACCGCCGCGGAGATACGCGTCGTCGAGGATCCCGGGCGCGTGGACTTCGGCGGCGGCGAACTGACCGCCGCCGAGTCCGCGCCCGTCGAGACGGAGAAGCGAGACCCCGACGACGACTACGGCTGGTGGAACCTCGACGGCGGTCAGTACCTCCTGTCGTACAACGAGACGCTCACGGGCGAGGATACCGCCGTACTCCAACCTCGGACCGAACTGCGCGAACGCGGCGCCTCGCACCCGACGCTGTTCACCGACTCGCTCGGAACCGTCCCGCTGTCGATGCCCACCGGCGGCATCCGCCTGAAGGAGAACGCGCGCGTCTCGACGCTCCTGCCGTCGCCGTAGCGCGGTCGAACGCGTCGGGACGGGGCGATTCACCGAGGATGCGTGCCGGTGGCGCGCCCCGCCGTCACGGGGCGACCGGTGCGTCGCTTCTCTCGATTTCGGAGAGTGTCGACTGAGAGACTAGTTCCGCGGTTTTATTCGTCCGCTCGTCGCACTGTCCAGCGGGTGTGCCAATGAATAGCACAGACGAGGGGAGCGAGGCTGGAACCGACGAACAGACAGCGACGCGACTGGCCGTCGCGCGGCGGACCGTCCTCCGCGCGGCGGGCGCGACGACGGCGCTCGGTCTCGGTGCGACCACCGCGTCGGCGGACGAACACACCGGGACGGACGACGGACCGGGGGCCGACGACGGTGAGGGCGGTGGCGGGGCGGACGACGGCGAGGGCGGCGACGGCGGGATGCCCGCGGAACTCGACCCGCTGTTCGGCTACGCGTCGGCGGACCCGAACCCCTGCGGGGGCGAGGCCGGAGCGGAGTGCTTCGAGGCGTTCGCGCCGCCGATTCGGCCGTCCCACGAGGTGGAGATGAACATCGACCTGCCGGGTGCGCTGTTGGCCATCGGCGAACAGGGGGCGCTCTCGGACGTGACGACGCAGAGCATCAACGAGTCCGTCGCCGACGGGACGGTCGAACGGGAGACGCTCCACCGCCCGGACGCGGCGGTCGACTTCGAGACGCCGGAGGGGACGCAGACGCTGACGGTGGAGGCGATAGCCCGGATGGTCGCCGACACTCTCGGTTTCCACTTCGGCCCGGCCGGACTCCGCGTCGAACCCGGCGACGTGGTCCTGTTCAGCGCGGAGTCGCCGGACCACGCCGTCGCGCCCTACCACGAACGGCACGGGCGCCAGAACCGGGTCCCCGACGGCGTGGGGCCGTTCTCGTCCCCACTCGTCCCCGTCGGCGGCTACTGGCTCTACCGGTTCGAGACGCCGGGCGTCTACGACTGCTACTGCCCGCCGCACGACCCGTTCGGGATGGTCTGCCGCGTCGTCGTCACGGCGGGCGACGTGCCGGATCCGTCGATAGAGAACGTCGGGCGGCCGCCGCCGGCGCACAACGACATCGCGGGCGTCCTCGGCGGACTCGACCCCAACCTCCCGAGTTCGATGGCGGCGCTGAACACCGACGCCCTCTCGCCCGCGAACGTGGTCGAGGCGGGACGCGTCGCGTGGGCGGACGTCGTCGCGTCGCACCGGAGCGACGCCTGAACGGGCGTTCGGGTCGCCGGGCGGTCGCTCCGTTCCGAAGCGACTCGCCGCGGAGGCGACGCCGGCCACGGGGTGACGACCCGGGACTCAGCGCCGGTCGGTCTCGGTCACCCACGACCGGGCCGAATCGTCGCGCGCCGGCGTGCCGACGCGCGGCGCGCCGACCACCCACCGGTCGTCGAGTCGCTTGACCGCCACCTCCTCGCCGACGGCGTCGGAGATTCGCTCGGGGGCGACGCCGCAGGCGGCGGCGACGCGTTCGAACTCCGTCCGGCCGGTCAGTCGGTCGGGGAGGGGGGTCCACACCGGGAGCGTCGTCTCGTGGCCCTCGACCGGAAGTACCACGTCGAACCGGACGCCGGGCGTTCGCCGTACGCGGGCGAGGAGTCGCCCGTGGCCGCGGCGCGCCTCGGGGACGACGGCGCGGACGACGCCCGAATCGACGTGCGGGGCGGAAGCCAGCGTCGCGAGGTGCGCCTCCACGTCGCGAATCCCCGACGCCGACCCGGTGCGGACGGGGGAGACGGCCGTGAACAGTCTGTCCAGCGTCCGGGTGGCCGTCCACGCGGCGACGGCGACGGCGCCGACGCCGAACACCGCCGCCGCGAGGAAGAACGCACCCAGGAGCCACACGAGGAGGTCGAGTTCCATGCCTCCCGTGGGACGCCCGGGAGTGTAGCCGTTTCGCAGACCGACGTGACTGTCTGTCGCGACGATGCCCGGGCGGAACGACGCGGGCCGCGGCGCTACCGCACGTCGCGTATCTCCATCTCGCCCGCCCGGACGCGGAGGGTCGCCAGTCGCTCCCGGTCGCCCATCTCGTCGCTGTCCTTGTCGACGGCCCACGCCGAGTAGGTGCAGTTGTCGGGCGTGAACGTCACCGTCGCGTACCCCCAATGGTGGCTGTCGAAGAACTCCACGTGCGGGTTCGTCTCCGCGACGAGTTCGCTGGCGAGTCGCCGGCCGAACTCGCCGTCCGGCAGTTCCAGCAGTTCGCCGAGGTTGACGCTGGTCACCGCGGGCGTCATGAACTCGACGCCGACGCGGGACGGCGACGCCTCGTCGTCGTCGGGGTACGACTGCTGGACGTAGCCCGCGAGTGCGGTGTGCATGTCGCCGGTGAGGGCGACGGCGTTGGCCACGTCCGCCAGCGCGTCCGTGATGGTCGCGCGTTCGGCCTCGTAGCCGTCCCACGCGTCGGCGTTGTAGACGCGGTTACCGTCCTCGCGGAGGCTGAACGCCATGTTCAGCACCTCGTTCGCCCACGCCGTCCACGTCGCCTCGGAGGCGTCGAGGCTGTCGAGGAACCACTCGCGCTGACGCTCGCCGAGGATGGTCCGACTGGACCCGCTCTCGTCGTCGGACTGGAAGGAGAGCTGTCGGGCGCGCTGGGTCCCCGCCTGCTCGGAGCGGTGGAGGCGTTCGTCGGTCACGACGAGGTCCACCAGGTCGCCGAAGGCGAACTCGCGGTTCAGCCGAATCCGCTCGCGGAGGGGCGCGTCCTCGTCGTAGCGCACCCGCGCGGGGAGGTACTCCCACCACGCCCGGATGCCGTCGGCGAACAGGTCCCGGAGGCGTTCGGCGTCGTTCGCCGCCGGGTGGTCCGCGGGCCAACAGCCCGGCGCGTCCGCCTCGTAGTCCCAGTAGCGGTTGTTCACTATCTCGTGGTCGTCCCACGTCGCTATCAGGGTGTGCCGTCCGAGCGCGCGTCGGAGGAACCGGTCCGTGCGGTACGTCCGGTGCAGGTGCCGGAAGTCCTCGAGGTCCATCGCCTGCGACGCGCCGCTCGGAAGTTCGACGTCGCGGCCGTCGTACGCGGACGGCCCGGCGGACTCGTAGACGAAGTCGCCGAGGTGGACGAGGAAGTCCACGTCCGCCCTGGCGACGTGGCCGTAGGCGCCGTAGTAGCCGTTCCGGTAGTCCTGACACGTACAGAGCGCGAAGGAGACGGAGTCGGGCGAGGCGTCCGGCGCCGGGAGCGTCCGACAGCGACCCGTTCGGCTGGCGACGCCGCGGTACGCGAATCGGTAGTGGTACGCCGTCCCCGGGTCGAGTTCGCCGTCGAGCGTCAGCCTGACGGTGTAGTCCGTCCCCGGGCCGACGACGCCGCCCGGTACCTCGTACGTGCCCACCACGTCGTCGAACGCCTCGTCGCGGGCCACCGTCGCCGTCACCGACTCGCCGTCCCGATAGCGGTCCGGCGCGAGGCGCGTCCACAGGACGACGCCGTCGGGCGTCGGGTCGCCGCTCGCCACCGACTGCGGGAACGTCGCCTCGGGGTTCTCGGCGGCCGCCTCGGGCCGCCGGTCGGTCCGGTTCGTCGCCGCCTCCACCGTCCCGACGAGGCCGCGGCCGGCCAGCGTCGCGGCGACGCCCGCGGCGACGGACCCGCCGGTCCGGGCGAGGACGTCACGCCTCGTCGGGTCCGACTCGTCCGCCGTCCCCTCGGCCGCCGTCCCCCGCGCTCCCCCCTCGTCCGCACCGTCGTCCGCGTGCTCGTCTCTCGGCATTCGTTCGGCTGGAACCCGCGGCCGGCGCGCACTAAGCTGTTGTCGGCGGCGGCGCTGACTGTCCGCCGAGCTGAGAGGTGTCGAAAGAACGAAAAGCGAAACGTACCGGCTACGGCCTCAGTGGTCCTCTTCTTCGTAGAGCCACGTCTCGTCGACGCGCTCGTAGTCGACGAGTTCGTCGTCGTCGAAGAAGAGGGCTATCTCGCGCTCGTTCGCACCCTCGTCCTCGTGGTCCGAGGCGTGGATGACGTTGCGGCCGAGGTCCAGTCCGTAGTCGCCGCGGATGGTGCCGGGGGCGGACTCGGCGGGGTCGGTCTCGCCGACCATCGAGCGAACCTGCCGGGTCGCGTCGGCGCCCTGCCAGACCATCGCGAAGACGGGACCGGACGTGATGAAGTCCACGAGGTCGTCGAAGAACGGCTTGTCCTCGTGCTCGCCGTAGTGTTCGTGGGCGAGGTCCTGGTCGATCTGCATGAACTTGCCGGCGACCAGTTTCAGCCCGCGCTCTTCGAAGCGGGAGACGACGTCGCCGACGAGTCCGCGCTGGACGCCGTCGGGCTTGACCATCACGAACGTGCGCTCGTCGTGGTGGCTCATTCGGAGCCCTCCTCGGAGGGACCGCCGGCGGCCTGTCCTTCGGCCGTCCACTCCAGGTCGCGCGCCTCGCGGCCGAGGAAGTAGTTCTTCTCGGCCTTCGAGTCCTTGAAGTGGAGGATGGTGCCGTCGTTCTTTACGTACATCGTGCCCGTGCCGGGCTCGATCTCTTCACCAGAGTAGTCGCACGTGCGCTTCTCTACCATTGGTTACTGACCTCCGATGGAGTCGGCGTCGCGCTGGGTCTCGCGCAACTGGAGGATGTCGCCCTCGCGGACGGGGCCCAGCACGTTCCGCGTGATGATGCGGCCCTGATTCGAGCCTTCGCGGATGCGGCATTTGACCTGCATGGCCTCGCCATGCATCCCGGTCTTGCCAACGATCTCGATGACCTCTGCGGACGTCGAGTCGCTGGCGGTCTCTTCTGCGCTCATGGTCGATTACTGAAGTTCCTCGACCTTCGCGGCGATGTCTTCGACCTGCTCCTGCGCTTCGCCGGCGTCGACGATGGCGGCGGCGGCGGAGCCGACTTCGAGACCCGCGGCGTGACCGACTTCGTCCTGCGTCTCGATGAAGATGTACGGGATGCCCTTCTCGTCTGCCAGTTCCGGCAGGTGCATCACGATCTCTTCGGGGGAGACGTCTTCGGCGACCAGGACGAGCTCGGCGTTACCGCGCTCGACCGCTTTGGTCGTCTCGTTCGTACCTTTCTTTACCGTGCCTGTGTCTCGTGCGACCTCGAGCGCCTCGAGGGCGTCTTCTGCGAGGTCGGCTGGGACGTCGAATTCTACGTATACTGCCATGTTGTTCACCTATTTCCTGCTCGCGGGCTCGACATCCTCGCCGGCGGACCACTGCTGGTCGCGGTCGTTCCCTCTCGGCGAGGAGCATTCATCAACCCCGGGCAGGCTGTACCCTCTGATAGCTCAGGACCCCATAAAAACGCTTTCAATGCCGCCCTGCCGTGGCACCGGTCCGCACGGCGGTTTGCGGGACGTTCACGCCTCCTCGACGGTCACCGAATCCGAGCGGAAAGTGCCTTACGACCCCCTCCCGAACGCCGACCATGCACCTCCGGTCGCTCGCCGCCGACCTCCGGGCGGCGGCACGGGACTCGAACCAGCGACGACTCCTCGTCCTCGCCGGCGGCCGAGACGCCGGTATCGACGCCGCGTTCGACGTTCTCGACGGCGCAGACGTCCCCGACGACGAGGCGACGTTCGTAACCGCCCGCGAGGGGTTCCGCTTCGAACGCGTCCACCCCACGCACGCGGGCACCCTCCTCGGCACCACCCGAACGGCCGTCGTCTGCGACGCCCACGAGGCGTTCTCGCCGAACGTCCTCGGCCGCCTCGCGGGCGTCGTCGCGGGCGGCGGCCTGTTCGTCCTCCTCGCGCCGCCCCTCGACGAGTGGCCCGAACGCGACGGCGCGTTCGAGGCGTCGCTGGCCGTCCCACCGTTCGACGCCGCCGACGTGGGGGGTCGCTTCCGGACGCACCTCGCGGCGACGCTCCGGACGCACCCCGGCGTCGCCGTCGTCGACGTGGACGCTGGCACCGTCGAACGCGACGGGGCGACGGACGCGCCGCCGGCCCGGGGCGACCGGTCGCCGTCCCCGCCGCGGCGGCACGACTTCCCGCGCGCCGCCTACGACGCCTGCCTCACGGCCGACCAGTCGCGGACGCTGGCCGCCCTCGAACGCCTCCGCGACCCGGGCGCGGCGGTGGTCGTGGAGGCCGACCGCGGACGGGGGAAGTCCAGCGCCGCCGGACTCGCCGCGGGGTGTCTCGCCGCCGGGGAACGCGACGTCCTCGTCACCGCACCGTCGTACGGCAACGCCCGCGAGGTGTTCGCCCGCGCGACCGACCTCCTGGCCGAGACGGGGTCGCTGGCGGACCACGACGAGGCGGCGCACGTCGTCCGCGCCTCGGGCGGGGGGCGCGTCCGCTTCGCCGACCCGCCGACGGCGGCGACCCTCCCGGACGACCCGGACGTGGTCCTCGTGGACGAGGCGGCGGCGATTCCGGTCCGCCTCCTCGCCGCGTTCGCCGACGCCCCGGCGGCCGGCTTCTTCACCACCGTCCACGGCTACGAGGGGACCGGTCGGGGGTTCGCCGTGCGCTTCCGGGACCGCCTCGACGAGAGCGACCTGTCGGTGACTGACGTGCGGATGGACGAACCCATCCGCTACGCCCGGGGCGACCCGGTGGAGACGTGGGCGTTCCGAGCGCTCCTCCTCGACGCGCGACCCGCCGTGGACCCCCTCGTCGCCGACGCGACGCCCGAGTCGGCCGCGTACCGCGTCCTCTCGCAGGACGAGTTGGCCGACGACGATCACCTCCTGCGCGAGGTGTTCGGACTGCTCGTCCTCGCGCACTACCGGACCGAACCGGACGACCTGGGACGCCTGCTGGACGCGCCGAACCTCGAGTGCCGGGCGCTGACGCACGAGGGCCACGTCGTCAGCGTCGCCCTCCTCGCCCGCGAGGGGGGACTCGACCGCGAGACGCGCCGGGCGATGTACGAGGGCGCACGCGTCAAGGGGAACATGCTCCCCGACGTGTTCACGAGCCAACTCCGCGACGAGGACGCCGCGGTCCCGGTCGGCTACCGCGTCATGCGCATCGCCACGCACCACGCCGTCCGGTCGTCGGGACTCGGCTCTCGCCTGCTGTCGGAGATTCGTGCGGAGAAGGCCGACGGCGCGGAGGCGGTGGACTACCTCGGCGTCGGCTACGGCGCGACGCCGGAGTTGCTCTCCTTCTGGGACGACAACGGCTACTCCACCGTCCACCTCTCGACGACGCGCAACGACACCAGCGGCGAGTACTCCGCGCTGATGCTCGACCCCCTCACGCCGGCGGGCCGCCGCCTCCACGACAGGCACGCCGACTGGTTCCTCGACAGACTGCCCGGCGTGCTGTCGGACCCCCTGCGCGACGCCGACCCCGACGTGGTGCGGGCGGCGGTCCGCGCCTGCGACGCCGCGCCGCCCCTCGAACTCGCGGACCGCGAGTGGCGCGTCGTCGTCGGCGCGTCGTTCGGTCCGGGGATGTACACCACCGCTCCGGACGCCTTCCGGACGCTGGCGCGCCGCGCGCTGAACGACGACGACCCGCCCTGCTCGCCGCGGGCGGAGCGACTGCTCGTCGGGAAAGTGTTGCAGGGTCGGCCGTGGCCCGCCGTCGCCGACGAACTCGGCTACCACTCGCCGCGCAACGCGATGAAGGCGCTCGGTGACGCCTACGCCGACGTCGTGAAGCGATACGGCGCGGACGTGGACGCCGTGGCGACGGAACGCGCGCGGTTCGAGGAGTGACGCGACGGGGCGGGCCGCGGAGACGGGCGACACGCCGAAGTCGCTCGGCGCCCTCGCTCGACGTATGGAGACGTGCGCGGAGGACGGTTGCGAGGACCCGGCGGCCGTCCGCGTCTACGTGCCGTGGGACGAGGACAGAGACGTCTGCACGGGTCACGCGCGGGTGCTGGCCCAGAAGGACGGCGTCGTCGCCGAACCGCTCGAAGGGACCGGCGACGACTGGCGGTGACGACGCTCGGACGTTCGGGCGTCGCGGTCAGCGGATGCCGACGGCCATCATCACCTCGTCGACGTAGTCGTCGCCGATCTTGTAGTGGTCCTCGCGGACCGCCTCCGTCTCCCAGCCGTGGTCTTCGAGGAACGCGATGGCCGCCTCGTTCGTCGCGGGGACGGAGTTGTACAGTTTCTCGAAGCCGTGGTCGTCGGCCCAGTCGACGCCCCGTTCGAGGAGGCGACTGCCGATGCCCTTCCCGCGGAACTCCGAGCGCGTCCCGACGGTGAGGACGGCGGTGTGGCGGAGTTTCCCCGTCTCGGGGAGGTCGAGGTGACACCACCCGGCGAGTTCGTCGTCGACGGTGGCGACGAACACCATCCGCGACTGCACCTCGTTGTGCCGGAGGACGACCTCCTCGTGGTCTATCATCTCGCCGACCGTCTCGGCCTCGATGTACGTCCCCTCCTCGGCGACCTCCTGAATCGCGTCCACGAGGGCGTCCAGGTCCACCTGCTGGGCGGTCCGGATGGTGAACCCCTCGCCGTCGTCCGCCTCGAACACCTGCGCGTCGTCCTCGTCGTAGGCGACCTGCACCTTGTCGCCCACCTTCCGGATGTAGCCCTCCCGACGGAGAACGGTCAGGTGCGCCCCCAGCGCGGCCGGTTCGAAGTTGAGCGCTCGCCGGACCTCGTCCTCGCGGACGATGCCGTGGCTCTCGACGTAGTCGTAGATGTCTTTGCGGTCCGCGTTGTCGAACGCCAGCGTCTCCGTTACGTCCATGACCCGTGCTACCACCCACCAAAAGTTAACGTTTTTTCGTGAACTCCGACACGTTCGGCCGCCGGCGCGCCCGCGAGAGAGGACTCACCGGCGCGGCGGCACGTCGGTGAGCAGTCGCGCCACCTCGCGGGCGTCGTGCGTCTGGAGCAGTATCTCCGCCGCCGTTCGCACCGTGGCGTCCGGGTCCACGTCGACGCCGTAACACCGGGCGTACAGCGATAGCCAGTCGTTCAGGGCCCGGTGGAGCAGGTCCAGTTCCGTCTGGGAGAACCGGGCGTGGTCCCCGCCGGTGTGCGCCTCCACGTAGACGCCCGTCACCGGCGCGACGCCCTCGCGGACGTACGACAGGGCTCGCTCGTCGGCCCCGCCGTCCGGCGGCGCCTCGAACCGCCGTCGCTCCGCCCGCGCCGACGCCGCGAGCGACCGAATCTCCTCGACGTGTCCCGAGTGGCGGCCGTCCTCGGCCGTCCGTTCGCCCCCGGCCGCGCGACCGTCATCGGTGTAGCCCCCGTCCGCACGCGCGGACCGGGCCGACGCCTCCTCGGTCATCCGTCGTCGTAGGAGACGCCCTTGCCGCCGCGCGGGTGGGTCCACTCGGTGTCGGCGACGACGGCGCACGTCCCGCACTCGACGCAGGGCTGAGTGTCGAGGCTCACGACGTGTCGCTCGTCGCCGTTCGTCCGCACGAACTCGTCGCGGTAACAGCCGCCGCCGAAGCCCTCGGCGCTGACCGGACAGGCGGCGACGGCCGCTCCGCTGGCCTCGTAGGAGTCGTCCTGCAGGACGATGTGCGGGTTGCCCACGTCGGTGTCGTACGTCAACTCGCCGATGCGCTCCTCCAGACTCGGCGGTTCGACGCGGTTCGTGTCCGTGACGCGCGTCCCGAGTTCCTCGGCGACGACCGTCGGGAGCGTCACGTACGGCGTCCGCGTGTCCGGCGCGATGGACAGGAGCAGCGGCGACCCGTAGAGACGTTCGAGCGTCCCGCTCCCGAGAGCGCGGACGCCGAGGCGGCCGAGCCGCGAGGTCAGAAGCGAGTCGAGGGCGTCGGTCACGTCGTCGCGTTCGGCGACGGTCCGAGTGAGGTCGTAGCCTCGCGGCCGGAGTTTCTCCATGACGCCCTCCTCGCGGAGTTTCTCCGCGTACCGCTCGCCCACCTGCTCTGGCTTGCCGCGCGCCGTCGACTGCGCGAACGCCTCGGCGGCGAGTGCGCCGGCGGTGACGGCGTGGTTCATCCCCTTGATGATGGGCCCCTGCGCCTGCATCTGCCCGGCGGCGTCGCCGACGAGGAGCAGTCGCCCCTCGTGTGGGTCCCGCAGGGCCACCTTCTTCGAGTCGGGGACGAGTTTCGCCGCGTACTCGCGTTCGTGGTAGTCGTCGCCCAACCACTGCGCGAGGAGCGGGTGGGTCAGCAGGGCGTCGAGCAGTTCGTGCGGTTCCGCGCGTTCGGCGACGAGGCTGTCGAGGTGGAACACCGTCCCGATGGACAGCGAGTCGCGGTTCGTGTAGAGGAAGCCGCCGCCGCGGACGTCGCTGAACAGGTCGCCGGAGAACAGGTGCGCGACCCCCTCGTCGTCGGCGAGGGCGAACCGGTCGTTCACCTCCTCCGGCGGCAGGTCCACCACCGCTTTGACGCCCTGGAACCACTCGTCGGGCTCCTCCCAGTCCATCAGGCCGGCGTCGCGGGCCAACTCGGAGTTGACGCCGTCGGCGGCGATTATCACGTCCGCCTCGATGGGGTCGAGTTCGTCCATCGTGACGCCGATTATCTCGCCGTCGTCGTCGCGCAGCAACCCGTTCGCGCGCACCTCGGTCAGCAGGCCGCCGCCCGTCTCGCGCGTCACCTCGTGGACGCGGTCCTCGAGCCACGAGTCCATCTTCCGTCGGAGGACGGCGTCGGCCCACTCGGTGTCGTGGTCGTGCAGGCTCGTCAGGTCCATCGTCTCCACCCGGTCGCCCGCGACGTTGTGGATGTAGTAGCGGGTCACCGGGCGCTCCGCGGCCGCCTCGCGGAAGTCGGGGAACAGGTCGTCGATGGTCACCGGCGCGGACTCCTCGCCGTAGATGATGCCGCCGGAGACGTTCTTCGACCCGGCCTCGACGCCGCGTTCCAGCACCAGCGTCTCGACGCCGTACCGGGCGAGCGTCGCCGCCGCCGCGGCCCCGCCGGGACCCGCGCCGACGACCACCGCCTCGTAGTGTTCGTGTTCCGTCATCGCGGCTCACCTCCGTCGGTCGCCGCCGCGTCCTCGGCGGCCGCGCCGAAGTCGAAGGACCCCCGCTCGACGGCCTCGGTCAGTCGCGGCAGCACCTCGAACAGGTCGCCCTCGATGAAGTAGTCCGAGAAGTCGCGGATGCGCGCGTCGGGGTCGGTGTTGACCGCCACGATGGTCTCGGACTCGTCCATGCCGACCTTGTGCTGCACCGCGCCGGAGATGCCCGCCGCGACGTAGAGTTTCGGCGCGACGACCTGTCCGGTCTCGCCGATCTGTCTTTCCTCGTGGGTGTACTGCTCGACGTGGGCGTCGAACGAGTACGACCCGGTGACGATGCCGCGGGAGACGCCGAGGGCGGCGTCCTCGAACGCGTCGGCCAGTTCGAGGCCCAACTCCATCCCCCGCGTCGGGTCGTCGCCGATGCCGCGTCCGACGGCGATCACCACGTCGTGGCCCGTCAGGTCGACGCCCTCGTCCAGTCGGTCGAAGTCGCTGACCGTGACACGGAACCAGTCGTCGTCGAGTTCGAGTTCGTGGTCGACGACGATGCCCTCGCGTTCGGGGTCCGGGTCGGGCACCTCGAAACTGCCGGGGATGACCGACGCGCCCTGCGGGTGGAACTCCCGGCGCGGGTTGTCCAGACAGAGGATGGTCGAGTACTCGAACCCCGAGAAGTCCGGCCGCTTCATGTGCAGGACGCGTTCGAACGTCCGCTTCTCGCCGGCCGCACCGGTCTTCACCGGGTTCGAGATGACCTCCTCGTCGATGTAGAGCCCCGAGCAGTCGCTGGCGAGGCCGGAGTCCAACTCCGCCTGCACGAGGGCCGAGAGGTCGCGGCCGTTGTTCGTCGCCGGGAAGAGGACGTACCGCGGCTTGTCGTAGTCGCGCCACGCCTCGTCGCGGCCGTCCTTCACCTCGCCGCCCTCGTGGGTCGCCCCCGCGCGGGCCATGTCGCAGACGATTTCGGTGTACGGCTTGTGCTGGAAGCGCGCGAGGCGTTCGTCCTCGTGGACGACGACGACGTCCGCGCCGTGCGCTATCACGTCCTCGGCGTGCGTCTCCACGTCGTCGCCGACGAGGACCGCGACGACGCGTTCGTCGTCCTCGTCGGGGTACTCGGCGTTGTAGTCGTCCATCAGTTGGCGGGCCTTGCCGAGCATCTCCTTCGACACGGAGACGAGTTCGCCCGCCTGCGTCTCGCAGTAGACCCACGTGTCGCGGTACGTCCCGCCGCGGAGGGCGCGGACGTGTCGCTTGTCCCGCGTCGGGTGCGAGAGGTCCGGGTGCCGTTCCTCCGGCGGTCGGTCGTCCACTTCCGACTCCTCGCCCTCCTCGGACCCCTGTACGGCGTCGAGTCGGCGCTGTATCAGTCGCGTCACCGCGTCGCGGTCCTCTCCCTCCGTCTCCTCCTGCAGGAGTCGCTCCAGTTCGTCCACCTCCTCTATGCTCTGGAGAGCGTTGCCCACCTCGGCGGCCGACATCGACGAGAGGTCTATCTCGCCGACGTCCTCGTCGCCGTCCCCCTCGAACTTCTCGATGCGACTCTCGATGAGAGCGACCGCACCGGGGCGGTCCTCGCCGTCTCGCTCGGCCTGCAGAATCTCGCGGAGTTCGTCGGGGTCCTCGACGTCCTTTATCGCCGGGCCGAGTTCGGAGATGTCGTACTCGGTCGGGTCGAGTTCGGCCACGGTCAGTCACCCCCCGCGGCCGCGGCGTCGCCCGCGAACGGTCGCATCTCGTCCAGAACGGACTCCATCCCCTCGGCGTCGTCGGGCGCTACCATCGTCGCCTCGCGTTCGGCGGGCGGTTTCGGGATGGGGTCCACCGAGGAGACGATGGTCGGCGACCCGTCGAGGCCGATGTAGTCGGGGTCCACGTTGATGTCGGCGTGGTCCCAGACGGTCAGTGCGTCCTCGTAGTCGGCGGCGCGTTCGCGCGCCGTCTCTCGCAGGTCCTTCAGCGTGAGTCGGTCGCCGGCGGTCCGGTAGGAGGGTTCGAACTCCGGGTCGGCGACGACGAACGCCGGCAGGTCCGTCTCCACCGTTTCCATCTCCGCGATGTCGCCCTCCACGAGTCGTTTCGCGCGGAGTCGCCCCGCCTCCTCGTCCACGTCGAGGGCGACGACGTGGGTGACGAGGGGCATGTCGAGGCACCAGCACGTCTGCGGGCCGGTGTGGCCTGTCTCCCCGTCGGCCGTCTTGAACCCCGCGAAGACGAGGTCCGGGACGCCCATCTTCTCGATGGCGGCGCTGAGCGTAATCGCCGTCGCCCACGTGTCGGCGGCGGCCATCTCGCGGTCGGAGACGAGGTAGAGGTCGTCCGCGTACGCCGACTCCATCGCCTCCTGCAGCACCTCCTTGTACCCCGGCGGCCCCATGCTCATCACCGAGACGGTGCCGCCGTGGCGGACGCGCGTCTGCAACGCCGCCCGAAGCGCGTGTTCGTCGTTCGGATTCATCACCGTCGGCGTCTTCCCGCGTTCGAGGTGTCCGTCCTCGTCGAACGAGACTTTCCCCTCTCGGAAGTCGGGGACGCCTTTCGTCAACACGAGTGTGTCCATTGTTGACTCACCACTACCCGAGGATGAGTTTCCCATTCCTTAACAATTATTCTCGATAAAATGAGCGTGCGGCGTTCACCCGCGGTACGGCCCGCCTGCGACGGTGCGCCGGTGAGGGCGCGTCGGGGTCAGACGCGGCCCGCGCGGCCGGGGTCCACGTCTATCGCGTCGACCGGACAGACGTCGACGCAGAGCATGCAGTCGATACACTGGTCCTCGCGGGCGGGTTGGACCTTCACGTCGGACTCGGGGTGGTCGGGCGTATCGACCCACGAGAACACGTCCACCGGGCAGTCTTCGAGACAGGCGCCGTCGCCGATGCAGATGTCGAAGTCCACGGCGACGTGT
Organism: Halogeometricum rufum; assembly: GCF_900112175.1. Classification (NCBI taxonomy): domain Archaea; kingdom Methanobacteriati; phylum Methanobacteriota; class Halobacteria; order Halobacteriales; family Haloferacaceae; genus Halogeometricum; species Halogeometricum rufum. The sequence goes on from NZ_FOYT01000002.1 coordinate 239,828, forward strand.
GTGCCGTGAATACCCAGTTTCTCCGGCGGGTCCACCGGTCCCCACACCGCCACGCCGTCCTCTTCGTCCACCTTCTCGCGGTTCGTCTCGAAGTTCGGGTCAATCGGCATGATGTGTGATAACATTTTCTGCGCGCTTAAACCTACGGCACTCGGCTTCCGTCGGCAGTCCGCCGGAACCGTCGTGACGGTCTCAGACTAACTCCACGCCGCTGAATTCGAATCTGGCGCCGCCCTGTCGCCCCTCTGTCACGGCGACCTGCCACCCGTGTGCCTCGGCGATGCGCTTCACGATGGTCAGGCCGAACCCGGTTCCGCCGGACGACAGCTTCTGTCCGGGGCCGAAGATTGTGTCGCGTTCCTCGGCGGGGATGCCCGGCCCGTCGTCCGCGACGGAGAAGCCGTCCGTCCCGGCCCGTCCGACCGTGACCGTCACACCGGCACCGCCGTGCTCGACGGCGTTCCGAAACAGGTTCTCGAAGACGTGTTGCAGGCGGTTCCGGTCGCCTCGAATCGAGAGTTCGTCTTCGATTTCGAGCGTCGCGTCGCCGGCGTCCACCATCTCCCAGCAGTGAGTGACCAGGTCCGTCAGCCCGAACGCCGACTGTTCGCCGACCGTGTTCCCCTCTCTGGCGAGGATCAGCGTGTCTCCGATTATCGACTCGATGCGGTCCAGTGAGTTCGCGAGCGGTTCGAGGTGCTCGCTCTCCGACTCCTCCCGTAGCAACGCGGTCCGTCCTTGCGCGACGTTCAACGGGTTCCGGACGTCGTGGGAGATGACGCTGGCGAACTCGTCGAGACGGTCGTTCTTCCGTCTGATCTCCTGCTCTCGCTCGACCCGTTCGGTGATGTTTCGAGCGATACCGACGACGCGGACGACTGTTCCCTCGACGACGACGGGAGCGATGCTCGTCTGCCAGAACCGCGCACCCTCGGCCAGCGAGAGTTCCTCCTGATAAGAGATGGGTCCGCCGGCCTCCACGCACCGGCGGTAGTTCGTTTCGAGTTCGGCGCCGCGTTCGTCGCCGAACACCTCCCGCGGCGTCTTGTCCCGGACCTCGTCCGTCGTCAGCCCCGTCTGCGCCACGTACCCGGGGCTGAGACGGCTGAAGCGAAACTCGACGTCGTCTCCCGACGAGTCCGCGTCGAGGAGGAAAATCGCGTCGTCGGAGTTCTCCAGCAGGGCGTTGTACTCCTCGGCGAGCTTCTTCCGCCGCCTCTCGCGTTCTTTGCGCGCGGTGATGTCTCGACTGTTCACGAGGAAGCCGCCGACGGCGTCGTCGTCGAGTCGATTCCGCATCGTCGACTCGATCCAGCACCACGAGCCGTCGGCTCGCTCGAAGCGAACCTCGACGGTCTGCGGTTCGTCGGGGTCGGCACGAAGCGCTGCCATCTTCTCCGCGACGGCTTCTCTGTCGTCCGGATGCTGGTACTCGAAGCCGACTTCGCCGATCAGTTCCTCGGGGTCGAAGCCGAGGACCCGCCGCACGGCGGGACTCACGTACGTCATCCTGCCGTCCGAGTCGATTATCGTGGCGACGTCGTTCGAGTCTTCGACGAGTGTCCGGTACAGTTCGGGAGGGTGAGGGTCGGCTCCACCGTCCCCCATCCCGCGGTCGCTCATTGACCGAACTACGAACCACCGTTGGTTAAATCTGACTTGTTCTCCGAGCGACCTGTTCCCCGGCGAACGCGGTTCGCTCCGGACCGACGGCCCGACGGTATTTGCCTCTCCGCGACGAACGCGACCCGTGGACATCTACGCACTCGTCGCCATCGCACTCGCCGTCGTCGGCGTCGTCGGCGTCGTCGTCCCCCTCCTCCCGGGCGCCCTCCTCTCCGTCGCGGGCGCCCTCCTCTACTGGTGGTCGACGGGCTACACCGACCCCTCGCTCCCGGTGCTCGCCGCCCTCGTGTTCGTCGGGGTCCTGACCGTGGTGCTCGACTACTTCGGCGGGGCCATCGCGGCGCGGGCGGGCGGCGCGTCGTCGCTCACGACGGGCGCCGCCGTCGTCGTCGGCCTCGTCCTCCTCGTCGTGACGGGACCCGTCGGCTTCCTCCTCGGCATCGCCGCGACGGTGTTCGCCGTCGAGTTCTACCGCAACGAGGACGCCGAAGCGAGCGTCCGCGTCGCCCTCTACGCCACGGTGGGCGTTCTCGCCTCGACGGTGGTGCAGGTGCTACTCACCTCCGCGATGCTCGTCGTCCTCGTCCTCGCCGTCCTGTTCTGAGCGGCCATCGTCGCCGCTCGGGGTCCGATGGCCAACTTTTCGGTCGCGGACCGTGACCGTCCCGCCGTGCGAGACGCGCCCTCGACCCGTCGCTCCCTCCTCCGAACCGCGACTGCGGCCACCGTCGCCGGACTGTCCGGGTGCTCCGCGCTCGGTGGCGGCGGCGCGGACGCCGTCGACCTCTACCTCTTCAACGAGACGGGCGCCGAACTCCGGGTGACCCTTCACTACCTCGACTGCGAACAGGTGGGCCGCGAACAGCACTCCATCGGCGTCGAAGCGGGCACCCACGCGTACTCCGCGAACGAAGTCGTCGCGAACTCCGGGGCGTGCGCGCTGGAAGTGACGACGGGCGACGGCCCCGCCGACACGTACGAGTGGAACGTCGGGCGCGAGACGCTCGTGGTCACGGTGAAACCGGACGCCGTGGCGTTCGACCTGCGCGCGCCGACGTACACGCCGGACCGGTGAGCGGTGGACGCGGCGACGACGCTCACCGACCGCGATAGTACGACGACGCTCACCGACCGACGACTCACACCCGCGCGACGGCCCGGACCGGCGCGCCGTCGGCGTCCACCTTCAGCGGGAACGCCAGCAACTCGAACCGGTCGGGCACGTCGCCGAGTTCGGTGAGGTTCTCGACTATCAGCAGTCCCGCGCCGAGGAGCGCGCGGTGGGCGGGGACGCCCTCGCCGCCCGTCGGGTCGGGACTGAGCGCGTCGATGCCGACGTGGTGGCCGCGTTCGGCGCACCGGTCAGCCGTCTCGGGCGCGAGGGCGGGGTGGTCGACCATCCGGTCGGTCCCCCACTCGGCGTCCCACCCCGTCCGGAAGACGAGCATCTCCGCGTCCGTCTCGGGCAGTCTGTCGGGGCCGATAGTCCCGTTCGCGCCCACGTCGCGGCAGTCCACGAGGCGGGCGTCGAAGCGGAACCGGTCGACCGGGACCGACCCGAGCGTCGCCCCGTCGCGTTCGGTGTGGGCCGGAGCGTCGACGTGCGTCCCCGCGTGCGTGCCGAGTTCGAGTCGCGAGACGCGGTAGCCGTCCGACTCGTGCGTCGCGTGCGGCGTCACCGACACCGGGGGGTCGCCGGGGTACGTCGGCATCGACGCCTCCACCGGCATCGTCAGGTCGACGAGTCGGCTCACCGGTCCGGCCACCGTTCGATGTACACCGTCTCGTCCGTGTAGAAGCGAATCGCGTCGTCGCCCTGCGCGTGCAAGTCGCCGAAGAACGACTCCTTGGCGCCCCCGAAGTGGAAGAACGCCATCGGCGCGGCGGTGCCGACGTTGACGCCGAGGTTGCCGGGGTCGGCCTCGTGCCGGAAGCGCTTGGCCTCCGCGCCCGACGTGGTGAACAGACTCGCCGCGTTGCCGTACCGCGACTCGTTCACCGTCGCTATCGCCGTCTCGAAGTCCGGCACGCGGACCAGCGCCAGTATCGGCCCGAATATCTCCTCGCCGACCAGCGCGGAGTCCGTCGGCACGTCGCCGAACACGGTGGGTCCGAGGTAGTGACCCGTCGCGGGCGTCTCGGCCTCGCGGCCGTCCACGAGGAGTTCTGCCCCGTCTTCGACGCCCGTCTCGACGTAGTCCGCGACCCTGTCGCGGTGGGCGGCGGTGGTCAGCGGTCCCATCTCCGTCGCCTCGTCCAGTCCGTCGCCGACGACCATCGACCGGGCGCGGTCGGCGAGGCGCGCGGCGAACTCGTCGTACACCGAGTCGACGACGACGGCGACGGGGTTCGCCAGACAGCGCTGCCCGGAGTTGGCGAACGCCGACCCGAGCGTCCCCTCGACGGCGGTTTCGAGGTCCGCCGTCGCGGAGACGACGACGTGGTTCTTCGCGCCGCCCTGCGCCTGCACGCGCTTGCCGTTCGCGGCGGCCGTCTCGTAGACGTGCTTCGCCACGGGCGTACTGCCGACGAACGAGACGCCCTCGACGTCGGGGTGTTCGCAGAGCGCGTCCACCGCCGTCGCGTCGCCGTGGACGAGGTTGACGACGCCGTCGGGGAAGCCCGCCTCCGCGGCCAGTTCGACGATTCGCGTGGGGGTGTACGGGTCGCGTTCGCTCGGCTTCAGGACGAACGCGTTGCCGGTGGCGACGGCGTACGGGAGGAACCACAGCGGAATCATCGCCGGGAAGTTGAACGGTGTGACGGCGGCGAACACGCCCAGCGGTTCCCGCACCGCCGTCTCGTCGATGCCCGGCGCGGCGTTCGCGAGGTGGCCCGCCTGCATCGTCGTCGGCACGCCGCAGGCGACTTCGACGTTCTCGATGCCGCGCCGTATCTCGCCGCGCGCCTCCGCCAGCGTCTTGCCGTGTTCGCGCACCAGCAGTTCCGCGAGTTCGTCCTGTTCGTCCTCCAGCAGCGACTTCAGGCGAAACAGCGGCTGGACTCGGTCCTCGACGGGCGTCTCGCGCCACGACTCGAACGCCTCGACGGCGGCCGTCACCGCGTCGTCCACGTCCGCCTCGTCGCTGAAGCCGACGCGACCGATGGCCTCCGCCGTCGCCGGGTTCTCGACGGACTGTCCGTCGCGCGAGGGGTCGACCCATTCGCCGCCGACGCGGTTCCGCGCCGCCTGCAACTCTCGTTCCATGCCGTGTGGTGGCGAGTGCCGCGTAAAAGAGGTACCGCAGGGAGCGACCGACAGAGAGGGTCCGACAGCGGGTCGTTACTCGTGCGCCCAGTAGACGACGGACTCCTCGTCCGCCGCGTCGGGCGAGTTGTCACCGTGGCCGTCTCGCGACTGCCCGTCGCTCGACTGTTCCGTGGCCCGCGCCACGCTGTCTACCCGAACGAACCCGATTCGCTCGAACTGCACCACGTCGTCCACCTCGGTCTCCGCGAAGTCCGGTTCGGCGACGCCCGTCACGTCGCCCTCCATCGTCCGCATCCGGACGGGGACGTTGTCCGCGGCGGGCGCCCAGTGAACCACGTCCACGTCGCCCGAACGGACCACGTCGATGCCGTCGTCGGTGTGGACGAGGGCGTCGTCCTCGCGGCGGACGCACCCGTAGCCCTTCAGCCAGACGCGTTCGCCGTCCGCGGGCACGTCAGCCGGTTCGACGACGACGCCGCCCGCGGCGGGGACGGTCCGGTCGCCGCGGTCCTCGTGGTCCGGGTGGAGCGCGGGGTGGCCCGCGTCCGGGCCGCCCTCGACGGCGAACTCCTCGCCCTCGCGGACGAGGAAGTAGCGGTTCGCCTCGTCGTCCACCACGTCGCGGTTGTTCGCGTAGATGGCCGTCATCGACAGGTCGACGTCGGAGGTGGACGTGCCGAGTTCGAGCATCGCGTCCACGATGGCCGACCCGCGGATGCCGCGGCGGCGGAGGCTCTTGATGGTCGGCGCGCGCGGGTCGTCCCAGCCGTCGAGTTCGCCCGCCTCTATCTTCCGTTTGATGGTCGAGGTGGACATCTTCACGTCGTAGGCGTCCACCTGCACGTGCCCCCAGTGGACGACTTCGGGGTACTCCCAGCCGAAGTAGTCGTAGAGGAACCCCTGTCGCTTCGCGGAGTCCTGCAGGTCGATGCCGCGGATGATGTGCGTGACGCCGGTGAGGTGGTCGTCGACGGCCGACTGGAAGTCGAGCATCGGCCAGCAGCGGTAGTCTTCGGCCTCCGGGCGCGGGTGCGGCGTGTCCACCATCCGGAACGCCACCCAGTCGCGCAGGGCGGGGTTCTTGTGCTCGATGTCGGTCTTGACGCGGAGGACCATCTCGCCGGAGGAGTACTCGCCGGCGACCATCGCCTCGAACTCCTCGCGGGTCGTCTCCACGTCCTTGTTGCGGTGGGGACAGGGTTCGGCCGCGTTCTTCAGTTCCGAGAACGCCTCGCCCGAACACGAACAGGTGTACGCCCCGCCCATCTCGATGACCTCGCGGGCGTGGTCGTAGTACGTCTCCATGCGGTCGGACGCCGTGATGACCTCGTCCGGTTCGAAGCCGAGGTAGTCGACGTCCTCCAAGATGGCGTCGTAGGCGTCCAGGTCGGGGCGCTTCGTCTCGGGGTCGGTGTCGTCGAAGCGGACGACGAACGACCCGTCGTATATCTCCTTGTACGTCCCGATGACGGCGGGCATCCGGGCGTGGCCGATGTGCCACGGCCCGTTCGGGTTCGGCGCGGCGCGCATCCGCACCTCGTCGTACGCATCGACGTTCGGCAGGTCGGGGAGCACCCGGTCGTCCCCCTCGTCTTCGGCCTCCATCTCCGCCAGTTCCTCGGGGGCCAACTCCTCCAGTCGCTCGCGCTTCTCCGCGGGCGGGAGGTCGTTCACGCGGGCGACGACGCCGCCCACGACGCCCGGAATCTCGTCGCCGTGCGGCCTGAAGTCGGGGTTCTCGCCCATCAGCGGTCCCATGACCGCCCCCACGTCGGCGTCGCTGTCGTACTTGACCGCGTTGAGGAGGGCGTGCTTCTCCGCCGCTCGCTCGACGCGCTCTCGTAACTCGTCGTCCATTACCGTCTGCTTCCTCGTCCCGCCTAAAAACAGGCCCGGATTGGGGGCACACCGACGTCTGCCCGCCGCACGGGCGCGCGGGTAGGGGTGCGACAACACTTACCACGTCAGACGTATAGCCCTTTCGCGGCGACGCGTCTGTGGCGAGGAGTCGTCGCAGCGAGGAGAGCGCGGTCCGCGGCGTCGAAGGAACCCCGCCGGGTGCGACTGGCGCTCAGTAGCCGCGGGTGATGAGGTAGTCCGCGATGTCTTCCAGCAGCGACCGCGCCTCGTTGTCCGGGAGGACCTCGAGGTGGCTCTTGGCCCGGTCGGTGAGTTCCTGCGCCTTGTCGCGGGCGTAGTCGATGGAGCCGGCGTCGTTCAGTTCGCCGACGGCGGCGTCGACGGCGTCTTCGGTGACCCCGTCGACGGTGTCGGCGGTGACGAGGCCGTCCACGTCGACGCCCTGCTGTCTCGCGTGCAGGGTGATGAGCGTCTCCTTGTTCTCGACGAGGTCGGACCCGCGCTGCTTGCCGAGTTTCTCGGAGGGGACGGTCAGGTCGAGCACGTCGTCCTGAATCTGGAACGCGCAGCCGGAGTCGATGCCGTAGCGGTAGAGCGCCTCCACCGTCTCGTCGTCGGCGCCCATCAGCACCGCGGCCGTCGACGCCGCCGCGCCGTAGAGGACGGCCGTCTTCAGTTCGATCATGTCGAGGTACTCGTCGGGCAGCACCTCGGTCCGGTTCTCGAACTCGATGTCGAACGCCTGCCCCTCGCATATCTTCGTACAGGTCGTCGCGAGGAGGCGGACGGCCTCGAGGCCGTCCTGCGGGTCCGCGCCCGTCTGCGTCATCAGCTCGAACGCCTTCGCGTAGAGCGTGTCGCCCGCGAGGATGGCCGTCTCGGTGTCGTACTCCTTGTGGACCGCGGGGACGCCGCGACGGAGGTCGTCGTCGTCCATGATGTCGTCGTGGATGAGTGTGAACGACTGGATGACCTCGATGCTCGCGGCGGCGGCCATCACGTCGAGGTCCGAACCGTCGAGCGCGGGGAACGACCGGTACTCCTCCGAGAGCGGTTCGACGTCCGCGAGCGCCTCGGCGGTGAGGAGCGTGACCGTCGGCCGGAGGCGCTTCCCGCCCGCCTGGAGCAGGTAGCGCGTCGCCTCGTAGAGGCGCTCCGGTTCCGACATCGGGACGTCCTCGTCGAGAGCCTCGTTGACGAGTTCCCGCCGTGCCCGTACCGCGTCGAGCACTCGCTCCTCCGTCGCTTCCGAACTCATCTCACTCCACCAGTTGGATCATGTTGCCGTTACGGGTGACGTGGAGGTCGCGTCCCAGCGCGTACCCCTGCGACTCACACAGGTCCACGTACGGCGAGAAGCCCTTGAGGTTCTGGTGGGCGGGGATGACGTGCTGGGGCTGCAGGGCGTCGAGCATCTGGTAGTGGCCCTCCTCGCGGAGGTGCCCCGAGACGTGAATCTCGTCGTAGATGCGCGCTCCCTGCATCTTCAGGAGTCGCTCGGACTGGTAGCGCTGGCCCTCGTTCGTCGGTTCGGGGATGACCCGCGCCGAGAACAGCACCTTGTCGCCGTCCTCCAGTTCGTACGGCGTCTCGCCGCGGCCCATCCGCGTGAGCATCGCGCGCGGTTCGCCCTGGTGACCGGTGACGATGGGGAGGTACTTCTCCTTGCCCTCCTTCATGATGCGCTTGAACGTCCGGTCGACGGACTTGCGGTGTCCGTACATCCCCACGTCGTCGGGGAAGTCGACGAAGCCGAGGCGCTCGGCGGTGCCGGAGTACTTCTCCATCGACCGGCCGAGCAGGACGGGCTGACGGCCGATGTCCTTGGCGAACTCGACGATGGAGGAGACCCGGGAGACGTGCGAGGAGAACGTCGTGGCGACGATGCCGCCGTCGTAGTCCTCGATGGAGCGGATGGTGTCTTCGAGGTGCTTGCGCGCGACGGACTCGGAGGGCGTTCGGCCCTTCCGACCCGCGTTCGTGCAGTCCTCGATGTAACAGAGGACGCCGTTGCCCTCGCGACCGATCTCGCGGAACCGCTCCATGTCGATGGGGTCCTGGATGACCGGCGAGTGGTCCATGCGCTTGTCGAGGCCGTAGACGACGGCCCCCTCGGGCGTGTGGAGGACGGGGTTGATGGCGTCGATGATGGAGTGGGTGACGTGGACGAACTCGAGTTCGACGTTGCCGGAGTCCCCGATGGACATCGTCTCGCCGGCCTCCATCTTCACGAGGTCGTTGCCGACGTTGAACTTGTTCTCCCCTTCGACCTGCTGTTTCACCAGTTCGATGGTGAACGGCGACGCGACGACGGGAGCGTCGTAGCGGTGGGCCAGTTTCGAGATGGCGCCGATGTGGTCGAGGTGGCCGTGCGTCGGCACGATGGCCTGCACGTCGCCCTCGAGGTCGGACATCACCCGGTCGTCCGGGATGGCGCCCATGTCGATGAGGTCGAGGCTGTGCATCTTCTCGGTCTCCACGTTGTCGTGGATGAGGACCTGACTCAGGTTCAGGCCCATGTCGAAGACGACGACGTCGTTTCCTGCGCGGACCGCCGTCATCTGTCGACCGACTTCTTCGTAACCGCCGATGGTTGCAATTTCGATTTCCATGGTTTTCCGAGCATTGAAAGCCACAATCGTGGCGAAGGTGCTCACTGAAACGCCCCGCCGGTGTCGAACCCGCCTCCAATCGACGGGTTTCGTCACGGGACTGAACGGCCCCGGCATCTTACAGCGCGTCGGTCGTCGGCCCCGCGTGCGGCGGCCCCGGTGGCCCCCGCACTTACCCGCGGGTGTATCGGTAACTGGAGCTACACACCGGGGTATTAAAAACTACGTGGGTTGCTCACGCCGGCTCCGGACGGCGCGCGACGTGTCACCGTCACGCGCGCTCGGTGACCCGTCGGAATATCGAAAAGATTGATTACCGGACGTATCTTGTGAGTGACACGGATGGACACGGGACGGTTGATACAGGAGGTGGAAGACGACCCGTTCGCGTACCTCCCGGTGATGGTGGTCGTGAGCCGCCCCGACGAGGACGGCGTCCCGGTGATAGAGGACTGCAACGACCGGTTCGTCGAGCGACTCGGCTACGACCGCGAGGCCGTCGTCGGAACGCGCGTTGCCGAGTTCTACACCGCTGAGTCCGCGGCCGAGCATCTGGACGGCGCGTACGAACGCGCGCGAGACGGCGACTACGACAGGGAGGAACGGGACCTCGTCACCGACGACGGCAGCGTCGTCTCCACCGTCGTCCGCGCGACGCCGCGGCGCGTGGACGGCGAGGCCGTCGGCACCGTCGGCGTGTTCGTCGACGTGACCAGACAGAAACTCCGCGAACAGCACGTGAACGTCCTCAACCGCGTGATGCGCCACAACATCCGCAACGACCTGAACGTCCTCCACGGACACGCGGAGATGCTCGCGGAACACGACGACGACGACGTCGTCGAATCCGCGCGAGTGGTCGGTCGAACCGTCGAGCGGTGGCTTTCGCTGACGGAGAAGGCGACGGAGATAGAGCGACTGTTCGAGGAGACGCCCGACCGGTCGGCGTCGCTCCGTGACCTCCTCCGCGAGACGCAGACGGCGGTCGAACTCGGGTGGCCCGCCGCGACGGTCGGCGTCGAACCGCCGAGCGAGGACGTCCACGTCTCCGAGCGACTGGCCGTCGTCCTCGAAGAACTCTGCGAGAACGGCGTCAAGCACGCCGACGTCGAGAGACCGGCCGTCCGGGTGGACGCCGCGCGCGTCGAGGAGGAGTGGGTCGAACTGCGGGTCACCGACGAGGGGCCGGGCATCCCCGACCACGAGCGGACCGTCCTGCGCAACGGCGAGGAGACGGCGCTGGTCCACGGGAGCGGGATGGGCCTGTGGCTGGTGCGAACCGTCGTCCGACGAATCGGTGGCCGCCTCCGGGTGCGAGACGCACCGGACGGGTCCGGGAGCACCGTCGTCGTCTCCGTGCCCGTCGTCGACCCCGACGGTGCGGACGGTTGACACGCGAACGACCCGCTGTTCGGCACATTTAATACCGAAACCCGATGCGTCTTTGCCATGAGCGGACGACCCCTCGACGTACTCGAGGCTTCGCTGGAAGAAACCGTGACCGTCAACCTGAAAGACGGGAGTTCGTACCACGGCACTCTGGCGGGCTACGACCAGCACATGAACGTGGTTCTCGAAGCGCCGCCGGAGGAGGACGAGCAGATCCTCGGCGAAATCGAGGTCACGCCGGTTGAAGACACAACGATTATACGCGGCGATAACGTCGTCACAATCAAAGCATGACGGGAGCAGGAACCCCGAGCCAAGGAAAGAAGAACAAGACGACGCACGTGAAGTGCCGTCGCTGCGGAGAGAAGTCCTACCACGTGAAGAAGAAGCAGTGCTCGTCGTGCGGGTTCGGCAAGTCCGCCAAGCGCCGCGGCTACGAGTGGCAGTCGAAGTCGGGCGACAACTGAGGCGCACCGCGGCCGACTCTCCTCTCACTCTCTCGTTCTCCAGCGACGACGTTCACCGTCTCCCAGCGACGACACCAACCGTCTGCGTTCACGCTCCGGCAGTCCGCCCCACGCTCGTCTCTCCGTTCCACTCGCGAGACTCCCACGACACCGGCGCAGGCGACTGACTCGCACGACCGCGACGACATATGCACGCCTGTGTATATAATTGGGTCCGAGGAGCGGCAAAGAACACACAAGGACGGGTTTTTTAGCCCTCGGAATCCGTAGCAACGAGTATGTCAGACGGGCGGGACGCTCAGACCCCCACACCCGGACGAGACGCGGGCCGACAGCAACCGACCGCCGCGGACCTCTCGGGCCCGACCGAGAAGTGCGGCGTCGTCGGCGTCGCCCTCGCGGACCGCGCGGCGGCGCGGCCCCTGTACTACTCTCTGTACGCCCTCCAGCACCGGGGGCAGGAGTCGGCGGGCATCGTCACGCACGACGGCTTCCAACAGCACAGTCACGTCGAGACGGGCCTCGTCGGCGACGTGTTCGACGAGGGCGACCTCGATTCGCTGGCCGGGACGACGGGCATCGGCCACGTCCGCTACCCCACCTCCGGGGGCCTCGGTTCCTGCTGCGCCCAGCCGTTCTCGGTGTCGTTCAAGTCGGGGTCGCTCGGTCTCGCGCACAACGGCAACCTCGTGAACGCCGACGAGATACGCGACGAACTCGAAGGGTTGGGTCACGCCTTCACCTCCACCGGCGACACGGAGGTCATCGCCCACGACCTCGCCCGAAACCTCCTCGAGGAGGACCTCGTCCGCGCGGTCAAGCACACGATGCAGCGCATCCACGGGTCGTACTCGCTCACCATCATGCACGACGAGACGGTGCTGGCGGTCCGCGACCCCCAGGGGAACCGACCGCTCTGCATCGGCGAACTCGAGGACGGCTACGTCGTCGCCTCGGAGTCGGCCGCCATCGACACCCTCGACGGCGAACTCGTCCGCGACGTGCGGCCGGGCGAACTCGTCGTCCTCGAAGCCGACGGCTCCGGTTTCGACTCCTACCAACTGGTCGAACGGGAGAACACCGCCCACTGCTTCTTCGAACACGTCTACTTCGCCCGCCCGGACTCCGTCATCGACGACAACCTCGTCTACGAGGTGCGGCGGAACCTCGGCCGGAAACTGTGGGCGGAGTCCGGCGTCGAGTCCGACGTGGTGATGCCCGTCCCCGACTCCGGCCGCGCGTTCGCCTCCGGATACGCCGAGGCGGCCAACGAGACGACGCCCGACGGCGACCCCCGCGAGAGCGAGGAGAGCGTCGAGTTCGCCGAGGGTCTGATGAAGAACCGCTACGTCGGTCGGACGTTCATCATGCCGACGCAGGACGAACGCGAACGCGCCGTTCGCCTGAAACTCAACCCGATAAAGAGCACCATCGAGGGGCGGTCGGTCACCATCATCGACGACAGCATCGTCCGCGGCACCACCTCGCGCCAACTCGTCCAACTCGTCCGCGACGCCGGGGCCGAAGAGGTCCACGTCCGCATCGGCGCGCCGCCCATCGTCGCCCCCTGCTACATGGGCATCGACATGGCGACGCGGGAGGAACTCATCGCCTCCGACAAGACCACGGAGGAGATACGCGACGACATCGGCGCGGACAGCCTCTCGTACCTCTCCATCGACGCCATCGGCGAGGTACTCGGCGAGTCCCGCGCGGACCTCTGTCTCGGTTGCGTCACCGGCGAGTATCCGTACGACATCGAGGGCGAACCGACCGACCGGACGGTCGAACGACCGACCATCGCCGGCGACACGCTGCCGGCCGACGACTGAGCGACGGTCCGGGGCGACCCGAGACCGACCGACCCAGAAGCCGCGTTTCCCGTCCCGCCGTCAGTAGACGACGTACAGCAGGGCGTACACCACGTCGCCGAGGAAGAACGATATCAGCCACAGCGACGCCGCCACCCGGCCGACCGTCCGGTGTCGCGTCCCGTAGATGTCCTCGACGGGCCGCGAGACGGCCAGCAGCAGGACGTAGTACAGCAGCGGGATGCAGACGATGGCCAGCAGGATGTGGACGGCCAGCGTCGGCAGGTAGACGAACTGGTACACCGTCGCCGGACCCGGGAAGTCGGACGGCCCCTCGAGGACGACCCGATACAGGTAGAGGACGAGGAACGCGACGAACAGGCCGAGCGTCGCGAGCATGAACGCGCGGTGTCGCGTCACGTCGCCGCGCCGGATGGCGCGCACGCCGAGGACGATGGTGACGATGGCCGTCGTGCTGAGGACGGCGTTGACGTGCGGGATGGCGGCGACGAAGCCGTCGGAGGCGCGCGGCAGGAGCGACTGCGGGATGTAGCCGAGGACGGCACCGAACACGAGTGCGAGGGAGACGACGCTGAGTGCGGCCGTCGCACCCGGGACGTGGTCTCGTACGCGAAGTTCCATATCGAAAGAGGACGGCCGAACGAGCAAAACGGTGCCGTCTGCGAACGGCCGACACGACACCCGCGAAAGGAAACTCATTTAAATTACCCCGGATAACGATGGAGTGCAACAAGACACAGCGAGCGTGGGTAGCCAAGCCAGGCCAACGGCGCAGCGTTGAGGGCGCTGTCTCGTAGGAGTCCGCCGGTTCAAATCCGGTCCCACGCATCGCAAGGGTGGTCCGACGGACCACCGTACCGGGGCGGCCACACCGCCGCGGCAACACGATGCAGGTGATCTCCCGTTCGGGACATCACCCACGCACAATCCTTCAGACGCTACCCACTGAGCGACCGCTCCGTGGGGTCGTCGCTTTCGAACGGTCTCGAACCGCGAGCGTCGCGTCTGCGACGACCGACCGACGGGTGAGTCTCTGAGGCGTGACCTCCCGACGGGTGAGTGCCCGAGGCGTGACTCACCGCGGCGCGAGGCCGACGGCGTCGGCCAGCAACTCGTGGGAGCGAAGCCCGTGGTCGTGGTCGGCGACGACGTGCTGAATCATCACCTCGTCGACGCCGACGCGGTCGGCGAGTTGCGCCAGCAGGTCCGCGAGCGTCTCGGGACTCCCCGAGACGGCCCGCGGCCACTCGTCGTCGTCCAACGTCGCGGGCGTCGGGTCCGGGACGCCGCCGAGTTCGTCGACGGCCTCCTCGACCGACGGAGCGGAGCCGACTTCTCCCCGCCGCATCCGCCGGTACGACGCCTCTGCCACCGCCCGGCGTCGCGCCGCCTCGCGGTCCGTCTCGGCGCAGATGGCGTTCACCGCCACCATCCCGCGCGGTTCGTCGACGCCGCCGGCCAACCGGGAGGGGCGGAATCGCTCGCGGTACTCCTCGAAGGAGTGCGCGGCGAACTGCGGTCGGATGAACGCCGCGAAGCAGTAGGGGAGGCCGAGTTCGCCCGCGATGGCCGCGCTCGACGGACTCGACCCGAGCACCCACGGCACGGGCGTCTCCGCGCCGGAGCGCGGCACGTCGATGTCGCCGTAGTCGTGGTCCTCGGGGTAGTCGTCGTACAGGTGGTTGACGACGGCCTCGACCCGTTCGGCGTGGTCTTCGTCCGGGTTCTCCACGTGTCGCTCGGTGCCCAGCGCTCGGTCCACGGCGGGCGACCCGTTCGCCCGCCCGAGTCCGGCGTCGATGCGCCCCGGGGCCAGTCCGTCCAGCGCGCCGAACACCTCGGCGACCTTGAACGGGCTGTAGTGGTTGAGAAGCACCGCGCCGGAGCCGAGCCGAATCGACTCCGTCTCGGCCGCGAGGTGGCCGAGCAACACCTCGGGCGTCGTGCCGGCCAGCGAGTCGGGGATGCCGTGGTGTTCGGCGACCCAGAATCGCTCGTACCCGAGTCGCTCGGCCTGTCGAGCGGCCTCGACGGTGTTCGCGTAGGCGTCGGCCGCGGTGCCGCCGTCCGGAACGGGAGAGAGGTCTACGACGGAGAGGTTCACGTGCGACCGTCGGAGACTGCGAGGAATAACCGTTCGGCTGGCGGCCGCGCTTGTGGGGTTCGGGTGCGGGCGGACCGTCCGGCCGGGACGCCGCGAGTGGCCGCGTTCCCGCCGCGTCGGCGGTCTGTGCCGCGATTTTAAAAGGGTAGAACCGGTACCATGGGGTATGGCCAAATACTCGACCGGACGCGGGGGCGGTGGGGGAGACGGCGATAGCTGCGAACTCTGCGGTCGTTCGTCGACGAAGCTCCGTCGAGCCAACGTCTCCGGCGCGGACTTGCTCGTCTGTCCCGACTGCGCACCGCACGACGACTCAAAGCACGAGGGGACCGGTGACTCGTCCGGCGGCGGGGGCTCCGACGGCGAACCCAACCGGAAGAAGCGGGCCGCCCAGCGTCAGGCGAAGATGTACGACCAGGCGAAGGGCGACTCCAAGCACTGGGAGCGGAAGGGGACGAACTACGAGAAGGACCGCCTCCCCTACCTCGTCTCCGACTACGGCGACGTGGTCGCGGCGGCGCGGCAGGACGCGGGCCTCACCGTCGAGGAACTCGCGGCCGAACTCGACGCCGACGAGTCCGACGTCGAGGCGGTCGAACAGGGCCGCGCCACGCGGGCGGGTGTCGGGGGCTCGCTCGTTCGCGCCATCGAGGAGCGACTCGGCGTGACGCTCGTCGACGAGTAGCGGCGGGCGGACGGTAGCCGAACGGCTGGCCGCGACGACACCCTTTTTGTCCGACGGCGGCGCACCACCGTGCATGTTGACACGCGCCCCGGAGGAGCCGACAGTCCGCGAGTTCGAAGCCAGGGTGACGGCCGTCGACGGCCGCGACGTGCGCCTCGACCGCACCTACTTCTACGCCGAGAGCGGCGGCCAACCCGCAGACAGGGGGACGCTCGGCGGGATACCCGTCGCCGACGTGCAGACGGTCGGCGACGACGTGGTCCACACGCTCGACTCCGACCCCGACTTCGCCGCCGACGAGACGGTGACGGGCGTCGTGGACGACGACTTCCGAACCTACTGCATGCGGGCGCACACCGCCAGCCACGTCCTGTACGGCGCGGGGCGGCACCTGCTCTCTGACCTCGGCTACGGCGGCTTCGACATCTCGCCGGAGAAGGTCCGGGTGGACTTCGCCACCTCGACGGACATCGACGACGAGGTGCTGGTCGAACTCGAACGGCTGGTCAACCGCGCGGTGTGGGACGCTCGCCCCGTCTCGTGGGAGGAGGTGCCGACCGAGGAGGCCCGAAACAGGGACGAGGTGGCGTTCAACACGAAGACCGAGGAGGGCGTGATGGGCGACGCCGACACCGTCCGCCTCGTGACCGTCGAGGACTGGGACGTGGCCGCCTGCGGCGGGACGCACGTCTCCAACACGCTCGAAATCGGCCCCGTGACCGTCCTCGGCCGCTCGAACCCCGGCGAGGGACTCACCCGCGTCGAGTTCGCCGTCGGCCCGACGGGCGTCGACCGCCGCGCGACGGTCCACCGCGCCGCCCTCGACGCCGCCCGCGAACTGGAGACGGGCGCGGCGGACGTCGGTGAGTCGGCGGCGTCGCTCCGCGCGGAGAAGGAATCGCTCGAAGACGAGGTCAGGGAACTGGAGTCCGAACTGCTCGCCGGCCGCATCGCCGAGTTCGACACCGTCGGGAAGGACGGCGCGCGGTGGCACGTGGGCGTCCTCGACGGCTTCGACAGCAACGACGCCGGCGAGGCGGCGAAGGCGGCCGTCGGCGACGGCGACGGGACGGACGTGGTGGCCGTCGTCGGCGCGGACAGTCGGCCGTACCTCGTCGTCGCCGCCGGCGACGAGAGCGACGTGGACGCCGGCGACGTGGTGGCCCGCGCGACGGACGAGTTCGGCGGCGGCGGCGGCGGCGGCGGGTCGTTCGCGCAGGGCGGCGGCCTCGACGCCGACCCCGCGGACGTGACGGCGTTCGTCAGAGACGCCTGACCGGGCGTTCGCGACGCGGGGGATTCACTCGTTCCGTCGCCGCCGCCGAGCGAGCAACGCGGCGGCCGCGAACACCGCCGCCAGCGCGGCGAGCGGTCCGAACCCGGGGGAGCCCGTTTCGGTGGCCGCCGCCGTGTCCGTCGTCGTCGTCGGCGCGGCAGTCGTCGTCTCGGGCGGCGCCGTCTGTTCGCCCGCCAGGGCGTCTATCGTCACCGGGTCCGACTCGACGCCGTCCCGACGGGCGCGCAGTTCGTGCTGCCCCGGGTTCTCGATGCGGAACGTCGCGCGCCCCTCGGCGTTCGTCGTCGCCGCCTCCGACCCGTTGCGGAGGACCGTCGCGTCCGCCGCCGGGTCGCCGTACTCGTCGACCACTTCGACGGCGACCCGTTCGCCGGCGACGACGCGGTTGGAAACGGACGTGAGGTTCAGCGCGGGCGTCCGACTGAGAGTGAGGTTCACGTCGGCGTCCGACTCCCGAATCCGGACCGTCGTCTCGTTCGTCTCGTACGCCGGTTTGGTGACGGTCAGCGCGAGGTCGGCGTTGACCGGCACGCGAACCGTGGTCTCGCCGCTCGCGAGGCTTCGCACCTCGCCGACCGAATCGATCTGTATCGTCGCGTTACCGACGGGTTCGGGCGGCGAGAAGTGCGGGTCGACCACGCGGATTTCGAGCGTCACCGACCCGCTCTGAAGCGCGATGTCGACCCGCTCGGTGCCGTCGACGGTCACCGCGGTCACGTTCCGGTAGTATCCCCGTTCGCCCACGGCGACGCCGTACTCGTCCTGCTCGACGGCACCGGTGTCGAACTGCCCGTCGGCGTCGGTCTGCCCGGACGCGACGATAGCGCCCGACTGGCGGACGACGACGCTCGCGCCGGCGACCGGGCCGTTCGAGTCGCGGACGGTGGCGACGATTCGCCCGCGCGGGAACATCGGCACCTCGACGGACCGTTCGCTCGCGTTCGACACGACGTACGGTTCGTTGCGGACGTACTGGGGGTGCGAAACGTCGAGTCTGACCGTCGCGTTGGCGGGCACGTCGACGAACGCCTTCCCGTTCGACGCCGTCGTCACGTTCCTCGTCCCGTCGTCCCACGTGGCCGCGACGTCCGCCGACCCGACCGGGTTCCCGTCCGCGGTCACCACCGAGACGGTCAGCGTGACTGTCTCCGCTTGGTTCGTCGCCGAAACCGTCCCCGTGACGGCGGCGACGACGAGAAACGCGACGACGACGAGGCGACCCACTCCGCCAGTGTGCGACATACTCTCACGTTACGGTTTGACAAACCATCAAGGATTCGTGTATCGCAGTTCCTGAGAATCGACCGGAGCGCAGTCGTCGCTCGGGCGCCGTCTCGACTTCGCCCCGCCGCGATTCGATCACCTTTTTCCATCACAGATGCGACCGTGGAGTATGGAAATCGCAGACGCCGGGTCGGCGCTCACCGACGAGCAACGGGCCATCCGCGACGTGGTTCGGGAGTTCGCCGTCGAGGAGGTTCGCCCGACGGCGCGGGAGGCCGACGAGACGGAGACGTTCCCCGAGGACGTCTGGGACGGACTCGCCGAACTCGACCTGACCGGGCTGACGGTCCCCGAGGAGTACGGCGGGTTCGACGCCGACCGGACGACGTACGCCCTCGTCAACGAACAGGTGGCCTACGGCCAACTCGCCGTGGCGACGGCGCTGTCGGTCCACAGTCTGGCCACCTCCTGCATCGCCGAGTTCGGCACCGACGACCAGCGGGAACGGTGGTTACCCGAGATGGCCCGCGGGCGCCCCGTCGGGATGTTCGCGCTGTCGGAACCCGACGCCGGGTCGAACCCGGCGGAGATGTCGACCGTCGCCCGGCGGGAGGGCGACGAGTACGTGATAGACGGCAAGAAGCAGTGGATAACGAACGGCCAACGCGGCGACGTCTGCATCCTGTTCGCGAAGACCGACCCCGACGACCCGGGGTCTGTCACGCAGTTTCTCGTCCCGAAAGACGCGGGCGTCGAAGTCGGCAAGAAGGAGCACAAACTCGGCCTGCGCGCCTCGGACACGACGGCCCTCCGCTTCGACGGCGTTCGCGTCCCGGCCGAGAACCGACTCACGGAGGAAGGGAAAGGCCTCTCCGCGGCGTTCCGCATCCTCACCGGCGGCCGCATCGGCATCGCCGCGCAGGCGGTCGGACTCGCGCAGTCGGCGTTCGACGAGGCGCGCGACTACGCCCACGACAGGGAGCAGTTCGGCGGCCCCATCTCGGACATCCAGTCGGTCCGCCACAAGTTCTCCGAGATGGCGACGCAGATTCACGCCGCGCGCCTGCTGGTCCGCGAGGCGGCCAGACAGGAGGACGCGGGCGAGGACCCCCGCACCGCGGCGGCGATGGCGAAGTACTTCGCCAGCGAGGCGGCCGTGGACGTGACGAACGAGGCGGTCCAGATTCACGGCGGGTACGGCTACACTACGGACTTCGAAGTCGAGCGGATGTACCGCGACTCGAAGATAACGACCATCTACGAGGGAACGAGCGAGATACAGAAGGAGGTCATCGCACGCGGCGTCCTCGACTGAGTGTCAGGTTCGGACCGACCCGGTCGGCCCGGTCCGATACCGTTCGTCCGGCGGGTCGCGGGCGAACGCGCGGTCGAGACCCGCTCAGGAGCATCGGAACGGCGCGCGGGACGCGCTATCCGCGTCGTCGTCGACGCCCGCGCCGTCAGCGTCCGCGCCGCCCACATCCGTACCGTCCGCGTCCGCGGTGGCGGCCCCTCCGACGGCACCGCCCTCGTCGTCGTCGGCCACCGCTCGCACGCCGTCGACGCGTTCCGCCGGGTTGCCGACCATCGTCGCGCTCGCGGGGACGTCGTCGGTGACGACGGCGCCCGCACCGACGACCGCTCGTTCGCCGACGGTGACGGGCCCGACGACGGTCGAATTCGCCCCGAGGACGACGTTCGCCTCGACCGTCGGGTGTCGCTTCCCCGGTTGCGGCCGGTTCGCGCCGAGGGTCACGCCGTGGTACAGGTGCACGTCGTCGCCGAGTTCGGCCGTCTCGCCGACGACGACGCCCGCGCCGTGGTCGATGGTGACGCGGCGGCCCAGTTCCGCGCCGGGGTGAATCTCGACGGCGGTGAGCAGTCGGACGAGGTGCGAGAGGGCGCGCGCGCCGAAGCGGTGGTTCCGCCGCCAGAGCGCGTGTGCGACCCGGTGGGCCCACACCGCGGTCATCCCCGGGTAGAACAGGAGGACGTCGAGCGTCCCGCCCGCCGCCGGGTCGCGGTCCCGTATCGCGGCCACGTCCTCGCGGACGCGGCACACCGCGTCGCGCAGGCGGCCGAGGACGCCCCGAGAGCCACTACGCTCGGACACGGTCGTTCACCCGTCGGACAACCGCGTCGGTTCGCGTCTCGCCGGTTCGTGCGCCGCGCCGGAACGCGCGTCGGCTACCCGAACTCGTCGCGCCCTCGTCTCCCCGGCACCGACGCCGTCGCTGGCGGCCGAGGCGGTCGAACGCGGTCCGTCGGTGGTGACCGGCGAGTTCGGTCATAGCTCCACTCGGGCGTCCAGACTGAAAAGTTCGACCGAAGCGGTCTTTCGCGCAGGGACCGAAGCGCCCGGTGATGCCGAACGCAGACCGACCAGACGGACTCGACGCCGCGGCGTTCGACGCGGTGGTGTGGGACCTCGACGGAACGCTCGTCCACCTGGCGGTGGACTGGGAGGCCGTCGCCACAGACGCCGAAGCGACGTTCCGGTCGGCCGGCGTCGACGCCGACGGCATGGACCTGTGGGCGATGCTGGACCTCGCGGATGCCGAGGGGATGCGCGACGACGTCGAAGCCGTCATCGCCGACCACGAACGAGAGGGGGCCCGACGCTCGACGCGACTCGCCTGCGCCGACCGGATGGGGGCGTTCGACGCCGAGGGGGTCTGCTCGCTCAACTGCGAGGCGGCCTGTCGCGTCGCCCTCGACGCGCACGACCTGACCTCGCACGCGGACGCCGTCGTCGGCCGCGACTCCGTGGCGACGCGGAAGCCCGACCCCGAACCCCTGCTGGAGACGCTCCGCCGCATGGACGCCGCGCCCGAGGAGGCCGTATTCGTCGGCGACTCGCGGCGCGACGAACTGACGGCCGAACGCGCGGGCGTCGCCTTCCGCTACGTCGGCGACGGGCCGTCCGGCGTGTGAGCGACGAACAGTTTGATATCCATACTGTCTGTACCTCCGACCGATGTCACAGTCGGCTCGGCACGTCGGTCGCGATCGCGCCGTCTCCGTCGGTCTCTACCTGCGGATGGGCGCGGTCGTCGCACTGCTTCTCGGCGCTCCCGTCGGCGCGATACTGTACCTCCTGTTCGGCACCCACGACGTGACTAACCCGGTCGGCGTCGCGGGTGCCGTCGTGGTCGGCACCGTCGCCCTCGGCGGCGTCCAGTACGCGTTCGGAGTCCGCTCGACGCTCGACGGCGTGGACGCCGCGGCGATAGACGCGGCGGACGCGCCGGGCCTCGTCGCGCGCGTCGAACGGTTGGCCGACGAGATGGACATCGCGACGCCGACGCTGTATGTCGCCTCTCTGGGCGGCCCGAACGCCTTCGCCGTCGGCCGACGAGGGTCGGGCGCCGTCGTCCTCTCGTCGGAACTGCTCCGCGAACTCGACGCCGACGAGGTGGTCGGCGTCGCCGCGCACGAACTCGCGCACCTGCGACACCGCGACAGTGTGCTGATGACGGCCGCGACGACCATCCGACGGGTCGTCGTCACGCTGGTGACAGCGGCCGCCGCGTTCGCCGTCCTCCTCGCGGCCGTCCTCGTCGAGGGGTCGAACGACCGAGGGCGCTCCGGCGTCGACTGGGAGCGAACGTCGGCGCTCCTCGTCGGGGGCGCCCTGGTGGCGACGACGAACGTCTACCTCCTGTTGACGATGGCGCTGTCGCGGCACCGCGAGTTCGCGGCCGACGCGGCGGCGGCCCGCGCCGTCGGCGACCATCGCGGCCTCGTCAGCGCGCTGAAAACCATCGAGACGGCGGCCCGGCGACGCGGGGAACCCGCGACCGACTCGGCCACCGCCGCACTCTGCATCCGCGGGTCCGTCCGGAGTCGACTCGCCGGCCTGTTCGCGAGTCACCCGCCGACGGCCGCCCGTATCCACGCGCTCGAACGGCGGTTCGGAACGCCGGACGACGCGAGCGTTAAGTCCGCCACGCCCTAACCTCCGTTCGATGAGCTATCCGGTCAGTTACTACTGCCCGCACTGCGGCGCCGTCGTCGAACTCCAGCGAGAGGGCTACCTCGCCGACAAGTCCGTCACCCCCTACCCGCTGGTCGGGTGGGAGTACGCCGACCCGACGGGGGCGTTCGAGGACGCCGACGGCGTCCACCTCGTCTGCGGCGAGAGCGACGCGGCGGGCCTGCGCTGGACGGGCGACCGAAGCGACGCCGACGACGTGGAACACCCGACGCGTGAGTCGCCGTGCGGGGGCGACTTCTACCTCTCGTTCGTTCGGTTCGAAGCGGGCGAGGAAGTCGAACCCGTCCCCGAGACGGAGTACGTGGACATCGGCCTGTAGCGGCGTGACGGCGTCGCCCACGCCGGGGACGAACACCCCTCACGGCGGCCTATATCTCCTCGGCGCGCGAAAAGGGAGGTACGATGATAATCCCCATCCAGTCGCTACTCGGAGACGCGTTGTTCTTCGTTCCGTTCGCCCTGTTCCTCCTCGGAGCGTTCGCCCTCGTGGTGTACCTCGCCCGACTCGAACACGAGAAGGAGATGGCCCTCATCGAGGCGGGCCACTACGACCGACTCCGAACCGATAGCCGCGCGTGGATACTCGGCGGCGGTCTGCTCGTCGTCGCTCTCGGCCTCGCCGACGTGACGACGACGCTCCTCGCGGGCGGCGTCCCGCAGGAGGGCGTCGCCGCCTCGTTCGTCGGCCTCGCGGCCCTCGGGTACTACTTCTACAAGCGCCGCGAGGACCGCGTCGACGCGGCGAGGGCGACGCTGACCTGAGATGGACGGGTTCGCGGGGGCGACCGCTCAGCCCTTGATGTTGCAGACGGGGAACGTCCGCGCCACCTTGTCGCCGATGCCGAGGGCGTCGGAGACGCGGACGACTTCGTCGACGTCCTTGTAGACGCCCGGTGCCTCCTCGGCTATCGTCGCGCCGGACTGCGCCTTGACGTATATCTTCTCTTGGTCGCGCAGTTCCTCCTGGACCGTCTCGCCCCAGTAATCCTTCTTGGCCTGCGTCCGACTCATCGTCCGCCCCGCGCCGTGGGCGGTGGACCCGAACGTGAGGTCCAGCGAGTTCTCCCCGCCGCGGAGGACGTAACTGCCTGCGCCCATGCTACCGGGGATGATGATGGGCTGTCCCACGTCGCGGTAGGCGTCCGGCAGTTCGGGGCGCCCGGCGGGGAACGCGCGCGTCGCACCCTTCCGGTGGACGTACAGTTCGCGCTCTTCGCCCTCTACTTCGTGGACCTCTTTCTTCGCGATGTTGTGCGCCACGTCGTACAGCAGGTCCATCTCCATCGCCTCCCAGTCGCGGCCGAACACCCGTTCGAACACGCGGCGCGTCCGGTGCATGATGAGTTGGCGGTTCACCCACGCGAAGTTGATGGCGGCGCACATCGCGCCGTAGTACTCCTCGGCGAGGTCCGACCCCGCGGGCGCGGCGGCCAGTTCCTTGTCGGGCAGCGACGCCAGCAGGTCACCGTGCCGTTTCTCTATCTCCCGGAGGTAGTCCGAACACACCTGGTGGCCCAGTCCGCGCGACCCGCAGTGGATGAGGACGACCACCTGGTCCTCTTCGAGGCCGAACTCGCCGGCCACGCCCTCGCGGAACACGTCGGTCACGCGCTGAACTTCGAGGAAGTGGTTGCCGGACCCGAGGCTCCCGAGTTGGTTCTTCCCCCTGTCCTTTGCCTTCTGCGAGACGGCGCTCGGGTCGGCGTCCGGGCGGTAGCCCTCGTCCTCGCAGTGGGCCAGGTCCGCCTCGACGGCGTGGCCGTGTTCGAGCGCCCAGTCCATGCCGCGCGAGAGAACCGACTCGACGGTGTCCACGTCGCTCTCGACGATGCCGCCGCCGCCCAGTCCGGAGGGGACGTTGGCGAACAGCGCTTCGACCAACTCCTCCTCGTTGCCCTGCAGTTCGTCGTACGTCAGGTTCGTTCGCATCATCCTGACGCCGCAATTGATGTCGTATCCCACGCTCCCGGGGGAGATACAGCCGTCTTCGGTGTCCGTCGCCCCCACCCCGCCGACGGGGAAGCCGTACCCCTGGTGGCCGTCGGGCATGCAGATGGCGTGCTTGGTCATCCCCGGCAGGTGGGTGGCGTTCCGCAACTGTTCGAGCGTCTTGTCCTGTCGAATCTGTTCGAGGAGTTCCTCGCTGGCGAGGACGCGGGCGGGCACGCGCATCTCCCCCTCGCGCGGCATCTCCCAGACGTACTCGCGGACGCGTTCGAGGCGAACGTCTCCGAACTCTTTCACGTCGTCGTCGCTCATGTGAGACGGTTCGGCGGGCTGACTCAATAGGATTCCGTCCCTGCACGCTCGTCTCCGGGGTGGGTGTCGGCACGACGGGGAACGGCGAAAAAAGGCCGACGTCTGCGCGGGGCAGACGCTCCCGTCGGCTCGGACGGGGACCGCTACGACACCTGTTCCGTGACCGAACGACCGCAGTCCGAACAGCAGTACACGACGTACGGCTGTCGGGAGAACTTCTCGTTCTCTGCCTGAACGTCCTCTCGGCTCGCGTTCTCTTCGATGCGAATCGACGTTCGGTGTGCCGTCGTCTCGCCACACCGTGCACATCGTCTGACCTCGGCGGTCCTGTGGGTAGTCTCGCCCTGTCGGTCTCTCATTGGGTTGCTCCGTCCCCGCCAGTCGGGGGGTCACCGTCGGCCCTCATATACTCTTCTCAGCATTTCGACAATATATTCCGTCGGAGACGTTCTCGGTCGCTCCCTTCCGGGCCGAAGGCGCTCTCTTCACTTCTCAGTCGGCAGACACGGGCGGGTCTTCGCGGCCCGACTCCGCCGCGGCGTCGCGGAGTCGCGCGTCGACGGAGAACCTGCCGGCGCCCGTAATCAGGAGCGCCGAGACCAGACCGAACAGCGAGACGTGCGCGAGTACCGGGTCGTCCGGGAGGCCGAAGAGGGTGGTCGTGAACAGGAGGAAGGAGACGGCGGCGGCCCCGCGCGTGAACGCGCCGAACAGGAGGGCGACGCCGACGAGAACCTCCGTGAGTCCGGCGCCGACGACCCACAGTTCGGGCGCGACGGGGACGACGCCGGTGAGGTCGTACTTCGCGACGACGGCGAGCGCTTCCCCAGGGTTCATCAGTTTCTGTCCGACGCCGAGGTAGACGAACGAGACGCCGAGACCGACGCGCAGGACGACGGGGACGAGCGAGGTGTACGGCTGGACCCGGCGGACGAACGGGACGGCGACGACGCGATAGAAGGGGTCGATGCGCGAGTAGACGGTGTCGGCGGCGGCGAGACGGGACACGAGGTGGTCGGCGCTCGGCCGCCCGCCGCCGAGGAGGGCGATGGCGAGGAGGCCGGGGACGTACTCGAACGCGAGGAACAGCGCCGGTTCGAAGGCGAGGCCGACGAGGTACGCGAGGAGTCCGGCGGCCGCGACGAGGCGCGTGCCGAAGCCGAACAGGAGGAGGAAGCCGACGCCGATGCCGAACAGGCGGGTGAACGTCGGAACCGTCGTCTGGACGACGGGGCTGAAGAAGTAGCCGGAGAAGCCAGCCCCGACCAGCGGAAGCCCGATGCTCAGACGCAGCAGCCACGGCAGGAGGTCGCGATAGCTGGTCATCGTCTCGCGGAACACGGCCACGTCGCGGCGGGCGGGTCGGAGGCGGAGGTAGAGCGTCGCGCCGGCGGCGACGGCGACGCCGCCGGCCGCGAGGACGGCGAGCGTGAACGGGTCCGACAGCGCCGTCACCAGGAACGCCACGACTTCGACGGGGTCGCTCCCCGGCGTCACGTACTTCACGTGCGCGCTCACCCGTCCCGTCGTGAGGACGATGGCGAGCGTCAGCACCGCTGCGAGCGACCCGACTCGGGCCGCGAACTGGCGTTGCTCCATGTTCGGAGCTTCGACCGACGACGGGTAAGCTCGTCGGAGGAATTCCGGACGCAGCGGCCGTAAAAATGTAGATAACGGACGATACAGACGAATCCGGCCGCCGGTTCAGACGTCGAAGACGACGTACGCCTCCCAGCCGTCGTCGGTCTCCTCGACGCGCATCTCGGAGTACGTGACGGCCTTCACCTCCCGGGCGTCCACGGCGTCGAGGGGGACGCCGCGGGCGGACCCCGAGAGCGTCCACGCGCCGTCGCTTCGGCGTACAGACGCCTCGTTGTCCACCGGGAGTACGGCGCGAACGTCGCGTTCGAAGATGAGTTCGTCGAGGTAGTCGAACAGGAGGGCCTCGACGCTCTCGGCGTCGACGTCGACCGCGAAGCGGTCCCCACCCGCCTCGGGAATCGCGTCGCACCCGGCCGCCGCGAGTCCGTCGGCGACGGCGGCGAACAGCGCATCGAGCGTCGGCGCGGACGCGGCGACGGCCACGTCGGCGGTGTGGTCGCGGAGTTCGAAGCTCATGCCGTGTGGTCTTTGTCGCCGCCGCCCTCTCTCTTCCGGTCGGCGCGCCGGTTCGCCGCCCTCGGTGAGGGCGATGGGGCCGGCGACAGAAGGGGACGACGGCGGGAATGGAGACGGAAAGAGACGGCGCCGCCGCCGGCCACGACGGCCCGACTTCCCGCCCCGACGAACCTTCGTGACTCGCTGACGACGACGGTGGAGTTATATTTGTGACCACTCTACCGGTCGGTGTGAGCGTCAACGTGGAGAAGCGAGTGGACGAACCCGGGTCCGCCGAACACGCCGAGGAGGCGTGGGAACTCAAAGAGCGCATCCGGACGTCCGAGGGCGTGCTGAAGCAGCGACGCGGCTTCTTCATGGACGCCTACCGCCGCGCGACGACGCACCTGTTCTTCGAGGACGACACGCTCATGGGGTTCGCCTCCACGCGACGCGACGGCTACATCCTGTTTCTCGCCGTCGCCCCCGAGGCCCGCGGGAAGGGCTACGGCAAGCGACTCGTCGCCGAAGTCGCCCGCGACCACCGCTCGGTCTCCTGTCACGCCCGGACGACGAACGAGGACGCCCTCTCGTTCTACGAGCACATCGGCTTCGAGATACAGCGCAAGATAGGCAACTACTACGAGGACGGCGGCGACGCCTACTACCTCCGCCTCGGCGAGAAAGCGAGCATCCGCGAGAAGTTCTCCGACCTGTTCCGACGGTAGCGAACGCGAACGCGCCTCAGACGTCGTCGACCAACTCTCCCAGTCGTTCCACCGGAAGCGCCTGGAGCGTCTCCGTGTCGAGTCCGTGACGCTCGATGGTCTGCGTCACGCGGAACGCGGCGTCGTCGTCCTCGACTCGGAAGCGGACGTCGAAGTCGTAGGGACCGAGGACCGCGTGGGTGTCGAGCATCTCGCCGCCGAGTTGCTGGACGTCCTCGCGGACGGTCCCCCAGATGGAGACGAGTTCCTGCGGGTTCTGGTACTCGGCCTCGTCGACGTCGACGTGCGCGATGTACGTCGGCATATTTCCAACTCTGTTCCTGAAGGATAAAAGGCTGTATACCGTTCCGTCGTCGGGAACGCTCCTCGGGGGCGGGCGGAGACGCATCCTCAAGATTTAATCGAACGCCGCCTGTGGCTCCCACTATGTACATCGGCGTACTTACCGTTCCGCTCGGAGGCGAATCGCTCGCCGACGCGCTCTCGTATCTGGACGACATCGGCGTGCAGGGCGTCGAACTCGGCGTCGGCGGCTTCCCCGGCGACGACCACCTCGACCGGACCGCCTACCTCGACGACGAGTCGAAGCAGGAGGAGTTGCACGACCTGTTGGCCGAACACGACATGCAGGTGAGCGCGCTGGCGACGCACAACAACCCGCTGCACCCGGACGACGAGGAGGCCGAGACGGCCGACACCGAACTCCGCGAGGCCATCGAACTCGCCGCGCAGTTGGACGTGAACACGGTCACCTGCTTCTCGGGGCTCCCGGCGGGCGGCCCCGACGACGAGGTGCCGAACTGGATCACCGCGCCGTGGCCGTCCGAACACGCCGACGCCCACGAGTACCAGTGGGAGGTGGCGACGGAGTACTGGTCCGACGTGGCCGAGTTCGCCGACGAGCACGGCGTCGACATCGCCATCGAGATGCACCCGAACATGCTCGTCTACGAGCCGACGGGGATGCTGAAACTGCGCGAGGCGACGAACGAACGGGTCGGCGCGAACTTCGACCCCTCGCACCTCTACTGGCAGGGCATCGAAGTCACGGACGCCATCCGCTTCCTCGGCGAGGAGGACGCCATCCACCACTTCCACGCGAAGGACACGAAGGTGTACGAACCCGAGTCACGCGTCAAGGGCGTCCTCGACACCACGGACTACACCGACGAGGCGAACCGCTCGTGGCTGTTCCGCTCCATCGGCTACGGCCACGGCGAGAGCCACTGGAAGGACGTCGTCTCGACGCTCCGGATGGTCGGCTACGAGGGCGCCCTCTCCATCGAACACGAGGACTCGCTCACCTCCTCGCGCGAGGGACTGGAGAAGGCCGTGGACGTCCTCGGACGCGCCGTCTTCGACACGACGCCCGGCGACGCCTACTGGGCGGAGTAACGCGGCCGTCGAGGCGGACCACGAACCCCTAAGTCGGTCGGCGGAGAACCGCCGCCCATGACGCTCGACGTCGCCGTACTCGGCTACCGGTTCATGGGCAAAGCCCACTCGAACGCGCTGGCGCGTCTCCCGATGTTCTTCCCGGACGCCCCCGACGTGCACCGCCACACGCTCATCGGGCGCGACGAGGAAGCCCTCGCCGACGCCGCCGACGAGTTGGGGTTCGAACACACCGCGACCGACTGGGAGTCCGTCGTCGACGAGGTGGACGCCTTCTACAACCTCGGGCCGAACCACGTCCACTCGGAACCGTCGATAGCCGCGCTGGAAGCCGACACGCCCGTCTTCTGCGAGAAACCGCTCGCGCCGACGCTGGACGAAGCCGAGGAGATGCGCGCCGCCGCCGCCGACTCCGAGGCGATAGCGGGGTGCGCGTTCAACTACCGCTTCGTGCCGGCGATTCGCTACGCGAAGGGGCTCATCGACGACGGCGAACTCGGCGAGATTCGGCACGTCCGCGGGAGTTACATGCAGGACTGGCTGACCGACGCCGACGCGCCGTGGTCGTGGCGCAACGACGAGGAGATGGCCGGAAGCGGCGCGCTGGGTGACCTCGGCGCGCACACCATCGACCTGGCGCGCTTCCTCGTCGGCGACGCCGCCGGCGACTTCGAACGCGTCTCCGGCAACCTCCAGACGTTCGTCGACGAGCGACCGGTCGAGGGCGGCGAGGGGACGCGCCCGGTGACGGTGGACGACGCCTACTCCGCGCAGGCGACGTTCGAGAACGGCGCGATGGGGACGTTCGAGGCGTCGCGCGTCGCCGACGGGCACAAGAACGACCACACCATCCGCATCCACGGCACCGAGGGCAGCCTGAAGTTCTCGCTGGAACGGCTGAACGAACTGGAGTACAAGGCGGCCGACCACCGGGGGTACGAGACGATTCTCGTCACCGACGGCGACGACCCGTACCTCGACCACTGGTGGCCGCCGGGGCACGTCCTCGGCTGGGAGCACACGTTCGTCCACGAGAACTACGAGTTCCTCTCGGCCGTCCGCGACGGCGAGTCGTTCGCCCCGTCGTTCGAGGACGGCTACGCGGTCCAGCGGATTCTGGACGCCGTCGAACGCTCCGACGACGGCGGCGAGTGGGTGTCGCTGTAGGCGGCCGGAACGGCCGAAGCGACTTCGCTCCCGCGGGCGGTCAGCGAACGCAGTCCGTCGCCTTCTGCGCCCACTCGTTCGACCACCGCGAGAGGCGCGGTTCGGGAATCGCCGCCGAGTCGCCGTCGAGGAACACGCCGATGGTGGCGTCGGTGGGCAACGGGACGACGACGGCGACCAGTTCCTCGAAGTAGTGGACCGACCCGCGGAGACTGCCCGGGCCCGACGGCTGTTTCTCGTGACGCCGGACCGACTCCTGACCGATGTAGAACCGTCGAATGAGATGCGCGTGTTCGCGCGCCGCGGCGGGGTCCACGTCGGACCGGAGATAGTGCGGTTGGACCTCCTCGTCCGCGTACTCCACGCACAGACGCAGGTCCTCGTGGAGTTCTGACCGGAGGTGCTCGACCAGATGTGCGATTCCCATAGCGCCCCCGACGGTACCATGCCAAAATAACCCTCGGTCCCGAGTATCAGTCCCGAGAACCGGAACCGTCTGCCCGAACCGACGGGGCGGCGACGTGACCGGCGACGACGGTGCCGAGAATGTGGCTATCGCTGCCGGTAACGGCGGACCGGCGGCGACGACGGCCTCGAGGACGCGACGGACGCCGAACGGTCCGCCGGCGAGGCGCGTGATTCGAGCACGGTCACGTTCGCTATCCGCCGAGACAAAACCGGGTTCGCGCGAGGACCGTCGGACGAGAGAGAGACGATGGCGCGGGCAGCGACGACGCGGGCGGCGGCAACACCGGGAGAACACGTCGCCGCACCCGCCGCGTCCGGCGTCGTCGCACCCGCGGCCGAACTACACGTCGAAGTGGAGGATGCCGTCGTCGGTGATGACCTGGTCGACGAGGGTCATCGGGGTGGCGTCGTAGGCGGGGTTCTCGATGAACACGTCCTCGACGGGTTCGAGCGACACCTCCGCCGAGGAGCGAATCTCGTTCTCGAAGACGAACCCGCCCTCGACCACCTTCGCGCCCGACCCGACGACGGTGACGGGCACGTCCAATTGCGCGGCGGTGGCGGCGATGGGGAACGTGCCGACGCGGTTGTAGAGGGTGTCGCCGACGATGCAGTCCATGCCGACGACCACCCGGTCGCAGTCCTCGAGGAAGATGCCGGCCGCGCCGTCGACCATCAGGTGGGGTTCGACGCGGTCCACGCCCGAGAGCGTCCGCGCCGTCTTCCGACCGAGGTAGCGCGGGCGCGCCTCGGTCACGTAGGCGGTCAGGTGCGTGCCGGCGGCGGCGGCGGCTTCGACGGCCTCCAGCACCGTCGAGGAGTAGTCGTGAGTGAGGAACGTCTCGCCGTCCTCGAACGTCTCCGCGGCGTGGGCGGCCGCCTGCGACTTCCCGTTCTCCACGTCCGCGACGACGCGTTCGATGGTCTCCTCGGTGAGTGCCTTCGCCTCGTCCACCGTGGACGCCTCCCCCACGACGCCCTCCACGACCGCCTCCATCGCGTTGTGGAGCGACGCGTGCGATGGGTTCGCACGCTTCAGCGCGCCGACGTTCCGCTCCAGGTCACGCTCGTACTCCTCGACCGTCGCGTGGTCGCGGTCGAGCAGTTCCGTCAGCGCCCGGGTGGCCTTGACGGCGACGACGGAGGAACTGTGTGTCTGCATCTCCCGTATCTCCTCTATCGTGTCGTCTATCATACCCGCAGGTCACGGAGTCGGGACAAAGAGCTTCCGGGAAGCGTCTCGCGCCGGTTCCGCACCGGGTCCGGCCGGACCGCCGCGCGCTCAGTCGTCCGTCTCGACGCCCGCCTCGGACGAAGTGCCGCCGTCCCCCGCGTCCGTCCGCTTGGCGTAGACGAAGACGGCGACGGCGGTGAGTATCCAGACCACGGCGCCGACGCGGATGGCGAAGGAGGCGCGCGCCGCCCACGTCGGGAGGGTGTAGACGAGCGAGAGCGCGGCGACGGTGGGCGACCCGACGAGGATGGTGACGACGAACGTCGTCTGCATCACCCAGCCGTAGTCGACGCCCTCGGGATTCGTTCGTTCCACGCGTGACACGCCCGAACGTTGGTCGGTAGGGGCTAATGCGTGCCGGTTTTCCGGCGCGCGCCGGCGTCCGGGCGGTCGCCGTGCGGGAGTTCGACGTGCGGGAGTTCGGCGCGCGGGGGTTCGACGTGCGGACGGGCGACCGAGGACCGGCACGACGGGAGAACGACTGCGCCGCGTGGACGGCCGACAACGAGCGATTTAACGCGGTGGGGAGGGCAGCGATTGGTATGACCACGGTACGCGACGTGCGCGAGAAGGCGGGGACGACGCCGATTACGATGCTGACCGCTTACGACGCCACGACCGCGGCGGTGGCCGACGAGGCGGGCATCGACGTGCTCCTCGTCGGCGACAGCATGGGTAACACCGACCTCGGATACGACACGACGCTCCCGGTCACGGTGGACGACGTGGCGTCGCGCACGGCCGCCGTCGCGCGCGGCGCAGACGAGGCCCTCGTCGTCGCCGACATGCCGTTCCTCTCCGTCGGCGTGGAAGAGGCCGAGAGCATCGAGAACTGCGGCCGCATGCTGAAGGAGGCGGACGCGGACGCCGTCAAGTTGGAGTCGGGCGACCACACGGTCGAACTCACCGAACGCCTCGTCCAACTCGGGATTCCCGTCATGGCTCACCTCGGCCTCACCCCCCAGCGGATGAAGGAGACGGGCTACGCCCGGCAGGGGACGACGCGCGACGAGGGCCACCGCATCCTCGACCTGGCGAGAAAGCACGAGGACGCCGGCGCGTTCTGTCTCGTCCTCGAACACGTCCCCGCGAACCTCGCGGCGCAGGTCACGGACGCCGTCTCCGTCCCGACCATCGGCATCGGGGCGGGGCCGGACTGCGACGGGCAGGTGCTGGTGGTGGACGACGTGCTCGGTCTCTCCCCGTCCGCGCCGCCGTTCGCCAAGCAGTACGGCGACCTCCGCGAACAGATGCGGGGCGCGATGGCGGCCTACCGCGAGGAGGTCGAGTCCGGCGCGTTCCCCGCCGAGGAACACAGCCACGTCGCCGACGAACTGGACGACCTGTACTGAGTCCGACCGACTGTTCTCGACGCGGCCCCCCGGCTACTCGGCGACCCGCCGGTCCACGAAGTCCCGAATCGCGCCGTTGAACGCCTCGGGTCGCTCCAGCATCGCGAGGTGGGCGGCGCCCTCCACCTCTCCGAGTTCGCAGTCGGGTATCTCCTCGCAGAGGTACTCGTGGTACGACCGGGGCGTGAGTCGGTCGTGTTCGCCGACGAGGGCGAGCGTCGGGACGGCTATCTCGTCGAGTTCGCCGCGAACGTCGAACGCGTGGCAGGTGCGGAAGTCGCGTTCGGTCACCGCGCGTCCCACGTCGTACATCGCCTCCGCGGAGAACGTCGCGAAGTCGCCCTCGGGGTCGTGAAACAGGCGGTCCGGCTGGTGGAGAAACTCCACGGCGCGCGGGAAGTCGTCGGCCAGCCACGCCAAGAGGTCGTCGAGGACGGCCAGTTTCGCGCCCGTGCCCGCGAGGACGAGTCCCGACACGTCGAGTTCGCGTTCGAGGACGGCCGTGAGCGTTACGGCACCGCCGAGCGAATTTCCGACCAACACGGACGCGTCCACCGCCTCGGCGACGGCGACGACGTCGTCCACGTAGGCCGAACGCGCCTCGTACCCCGGTTCGGCGTCGACGTCGTCGCTCTCGCCGTGCCCGCTCAAGTCGAGCGTGGCGACGGGAAACTCGTCGGCGAGGCGGAACTGCGACTTCCAGACTGTGTGGGACCCACCGCTCCCGTGGACGAACAGGAGCGTCGGTCCCGCCGCGCCGCGGTCGGAGAAACGATACGCCGTCTCGCGGCCGTGGTGTGTGACGGTGTCCATAGCTCACGTTCACGTCGTTCGGTGATAAATCTCACACGGCGGTGCGGACGGTGGCGGGGATGCGTCGGTCGCCGCCGTTCGGTGTGAACCGCAATTCAACCGTTGCAGTCTAGACGCTCCCCCGTACAGCGGTCAACCAGCGATAGATTTAAATACTTAAGTGAATTACCTGTGGTTAGGAAGCATCATGAGTACCCAACAGTTCGTCGGCGGTAACGAGCGATTCCTCCGCCGCTACGAGTACGAAGACAGCTGGGTCGTCGCCGCCGACCTCGATTCGTTCGGCGACGAGGTGGACGTGGACATCGTGGGCACGACCGCCATCGTCGTCACCGAGACGGGCGACAGAGTTACCGAAACGGAATTCGAACTTCCGGGTGAGGACGCATCGGTCACGACGAACAACGGCGTACTCACCATCACCGTCCAGAAATGAAGCTCATCGTCAAACCCCTGAAGCAGAAAGACGCCGGTCGAGGACTCGCAGCTATCGACCGCGACGCCGCCGAAGAACTCGGTCTCGAAGGCGGCGACTACATCCGCATCGAAGGCGACGGCGGCACCGCCATCGCCCGCGTGTGGCCCGGTTACCCCGAAGACCGCGGCACCGGCGTCATCCGTATCGACGGCCGACTCCGCCAGCAGGCGAACGTCGGCATCGACGACCGCGTGCAGGTCGAGCGCGCGGACGTGAAGCCGGCCAAGACCGTCTCCATCGCCCTGCCGCAGAACCTCCGCATCGGCGGCAACGTGGGCACCTACATCCGGGACAAGCTCTCCGGCCAGCCCGTCACCAAAGGGCAGAGCATCCAGCTCCCCCTCGGGTTCGGCTTCATGACCTCCTCGAACCAGTCGGTCCCCGTCAAGATAGCCTCCACGCAGCCGAGCGGAACCGTCGTCATCACCGACTCGACGGACGTCCAGATCAGCCAGAAGCCCGCCGAGGAGATTCAGGGCGGGGCCGAGGGCGACACCGGCGAAGGCCCCTCCGTGACGTACGAGGACATCGGCGGCCTCGACCGCGAGCTAGAGCAGGTCCGGGAGATGATCGAACTCCCGATGCGGCACCCGGAACTGTTCAAGCGCCTCGGCATCGAACCGCCGAAGGGCGTGCTCCTGCACGGCCCGCCGGGCACCGGGAAGACGCTCATCGCGAAGGCCGTCGCCAACGAGATAGACGCCGGCTTCCACACCATCTCCGGCCCGGAGATCATGTCGAAGTACTACGGGGAGTCCGAAGAGCAACTCCGCGAGATATTCGAGGAAGCCGAGGAGGACGCCCCCGCCATCGTCTTCATCGACGAGATAGACTCCATCGCGCCCAAGCGCGGCGAGGCCGGCGGTGACGTGGAACGCCGCGTCGTCGCCCAACTGCTCAGCCTGATGGACGGGCTGGACGAACGCGGCGAAGTCGTCGTCATCGGCGCGACCAACCGCGTGGACGCCATCGACCCCGCGCTCCGCCGCGGCGGTCGGTTCGACCGCGAGATCGAAATCGGCGTCCCGGACCGCGAGGGCCGCAAAGAGATCCTCCAGGTCCACACGCGCAGCATGCCGACCGCCGAGGGCGTCGACCTCGACGAGTACGCGGACATCACCCACGGCTTCGTCGGCGCGGACATCGAGAACCTCGCCAAAGAGGCCGCGATGAACGCGCTCCGGCGCATCCGCCCGCAGTTGGACCTCGAAGAGGAGGAGATCGACACCGACCTCCTCGAGTCGCTGGAGGTCACCGAGGACGACTTCAAGGACGCGCTGAAGGGCATCGAACCCTCCGCGCTCCGCGAGGTGTTCGTCGAAGTCCCCGACGTGACGTGGGAAGACGTGGGCGGACTCGAAGACACCAAGGAGCGACTCCGCGAGACCATCCAGTGGCCGCTGGAGTATCCCGAGGTGTTCGAGCAGATGGACATGCAGTCCGCCAAGGGCGTCATGCTCTACGGCCCGCCGGGCACGGGGAAGACCCTGCTGGCGAAGGCCGTCGCCAACGAGTCCGAGTCCAACTTCATCTCGGTGAAGGGGCCGGAACTGCTCAACAAGTTCGTCGGCGAGTCCGAGAAGGGCGTCCGCGAGATATTCAAGAAGGCTCGCGAGAACGCGCCGACGGTGGTGTTCTTCGACGAGATAGACTCCATCGCGACCGAACGCGGGCGCAACACCGGCGACTCGGGCGTCTCCGAACGCGTCGTCTCGCAACTGCTGACGGAACTCGACGGCCTCGAATCGCTCGAGGACGTCGTCGTCGTCGCCACGACGAACCGGCCGGACCTCATCGACTCGGCGCTGCTCCGCCCGGGCCGTCTGGACAGGCACGTCCACGTGCCGGTGCCCGACGAGGACGCTCGCCGCGCCATCTTCGCGGTCCACACCGAGCACAAACCGCTGGCCGACGACGTCGACCTCGACCAACTCGCGCGCAAGACCGAGGGATACGTCGGCGCCGACATCGAGGCGGTCTGCCGCGAGGCGTCGATGGCCGCCAGTCGGGAGTTCATCCGCAGCGTGAGTCCCGAGGAAGTCGACGAGTCCATCGGCAACGTTCGCGTCACGATGGACCACTTCGAGGCGGCCCTCGAAGAGGTCAACCCCAGCGTCACGCAGGAGACGCGCCGCCGCTACGAGGAGATCGAAGAGCGGTTCCAGAAGAGCGACGTGGAACGCGAACCCGAAGCCGAAGTCGGGCGCACGTTCCAGTGAGCGCACACCGGCGCACGACGCACAGCGCCGACGTGTGACGCGGTTTGCGGCCTTTTTCCCGGCGACTTCGCGACGACGAGCCGAGCGTCGGAATCGCGGCGCGGAACGCCGCCGACCGACGGAGTTATATCACTCTGTTCGGCTATGTAGAGGTACGTTCCTTCCGACGACGCCGCAATCCACCAGTTGAGAGTTTCTTTCATCGGAAACCCGGTGTGCACCGCGGAGTGGCGACGCTGGCCGTCGGGGTGCGGCGAGACCCGACGCCGCCTCAGGCGCCGTGGTCGTCGAGGTCGGTGAGAATCTGCTCGGCGTGGCCCTCGGGCGAGACGTTCTCGTACGCGAACGCGACGGTCCCGTCGGGGGCGACGACGTACGTGTTTCTGAACACGCCGTCGAAGGTGTTTCCGAACATGTTCTTCTCGCCGTAGGAGTCGTACGCCGACGCCACGGCCCCGTCCTCGTCCGAGAGGAGGGGGAACGGCAGGTCGTGTTCGTCCTCGAACGCCTCGAGGTCGGAGATTGGGTCGTCGCTGACGCCGAGGACCGTCACGCCGCGCGCCTCGAACTCGTCGTAGTCGTCGCGGAACTCGCAGGCCTCGGTCGTACACCCGGGCGTGTTCGCGCGGGGGTAGAAGTAGACGACTACGTACTCGCCCTCGAAGTCCGAGAGCGACACCGTCCGTCCGTTCTGGTCCGGTAACTCGAAATCCGGGGCTTCGTCGCCGACGCTGAGCATGGCTCGTGCGTCGCACGGGCGCATGAAAACGTCGCCGGTCGCGGGCCGCCGGGGACGGGAGCGCTCAGTCGAGGCGTTCGGCGGCGCCGCGTTCGACGAGTGGGTCCGCGTTCGTCGTCGGGAGCGTCACCACGTCCTCCGTCTCGAGGTCGTACTCGCGTTCGTCCACGCCGAGAATCTGCCCGACGTCCTGCGTGATTCGGAGCGTGACGCGCTCTGTGTCGTCCGCCGTGCCGGTCGTCCCGTCGTCGGGGCTCTCGCCGTCGGACCCGCCGTCGACGGGCGACTCGCCGCCGGCGACGGCAGTCGCCTCCGTGGTCGGGCGGTCGGCGTCCGACTGGTCGGCCGTCGACGCGGCCGCGTCCGACGCCGACGACTGCTCGCCCGCGCGGTCGTCCGTCGAACCCGTCGCGCCGTCGCCGCCCATCGCGTCGGCGAGGACGTCACCGGGGTCGTCCGCCGGAGCGTCGGGGTCCACGTCCGGCGGCGGCGGTGGCGTGTCGTCGCCCGCAGTCGACGGCGGCGCGTCCGCGGCCGAATCCTCGCGCGGTGTCGCCGCCGTGGACCCCGAGTCGGGGACGTCGGGGTCCGCGTCCGACGCCCCGCCGACGTTCGTCGTCGTCTCGGACCCGGCCCGCTTGCCCGCGAGGACATCGAGGACGGTGTCGCGGTTCTGCTTGATGCGACTCACCAGGTCGTCGAACAGGTCGCGTTCCTCGGCGGTGAGTCCGTTCGTGTCCGCACTCATGTCCGCGGCGGCGAAGGAGGCGAGTTTGACGACTTTGCCGACGCGGCGTTCGTAGATGGCCTCGACCACGTCTTCGGCCGTCTCTATCTCGTCGGTGAGACGACCCACCTCGGGGTCCGAGAACGGGTCGTCCGCGGCGTCGGCGGCGCGTTGCCGTTCGGCCTTCTGCGCCGCGATGTAGTCCGCGACGTCCTCGTAGAACGAGTCGCGGAGATGCTGGAGGCTGTCCTTCTGTCGCTCTGTCCGCCGGACACTCCGTAACTCGTCTAAGTTCATTCTGTCACCTTCTCAGCACGCCCGCGGGCCATCAGAAAGACGCCGAGGCACTCTTCCAGAGACTGGTCACCGTGGCTGAGTGTAAAACTATCGCCGTCGAACTCGACCGGCCCGGGGTCGGTCACGCGCACCTCGATGTCCCGGCCGCGGAAGCGGTCGGGGATGGCGTCTTCGAGCGGTTCGAAGTCCGCCACCTCGTCGCGTTCGAGGGACTTCACGCGGAGCGACGACCCGCCGTGGAGACTGCCGGGCAGGCGGATGAGACGCTTCGTGTCGGTCGTCACCGGTTCGTCGATGGGGGCCGTCTCCGCCGCCGTCGCCTCCCGTGCGAGGGCGTCCACGAGGATGCGCGTGCCGGGGCCGCCCGCCTCGACGTTCCCCTCGCGGAGGGCGTCGAAGTTGTTGTGCACCTGTCCGAGGATGGTCTTCGCGCGCCCCTCGCCGATGCCCTGAAGTTCCTGCAGTCGTTCCAGCGCCGACGCCTCGTCCATCTCGCGCAGGTTCTCCGCGAGTTCGATGAGTCGGTCGTGGACGCGCGCGCCCCACCCGCCCCGCCGCCGGAGGACGCGGCGGGTCGTCCCGCGGTTCGACTCCGTGCCGACGAGGCCCTCGACGTCCAGGTCGATGGCGCGGACGTAGTCGACTATCTCGCGTCGGGCCTCGCTGTCCAGTTCGCGGACGCCCTCGTCGCGGACGTGGACGTGGTAGCCCCGGCCGCCGGAGAAGACCACCTGCGTGTCGGCGAACGCGAAGTCGTCTTCGAGGATGTCGAGGAGGTTCAACAGGTCGTCCTTGCACGCCGCGAGCATGTCGGCGTAGGACGTCGTCTCGGGGTCCACGCCCGGCAGGTGGTCGGCGTCCAGGTCGAACACGAGGTCCGCGGACTGCCAGCCCTTCTCGTCCATCGTCCCCGCCCCGGGGTCGTCGAACCGCGCGGAGGAGAAGTAGACGTGCCGCGGTGCCGTCCGCGACAGGAAGTCCCCGAGGTCGCCGACGTCGAGGAGCGACTGGTGTCGCACCATCGTCGTTCCGCCGGCACTCCACGGGATGTACCCCCACTCGCGTCGCTCCGGGGCGGGCGGCAGGGCGACGTCGGCGCTCCGGTAGTAGTCGCCGAACCGCCCCTCCAGATAGTCCCGTGTTCGCGCCTCCATATCTCTGCGGTGATAACGAAGGCGGGGGTAAAGCCGTTTTGTCTCCGCCGAACCGTCTCCCGCCGATGCGAGAACTCGGCGGACAAGCGTTATACTCGCCGCCCCCGTACTGTGTGACACAGTATCGTCGGGGACCGAGAGTCGAGGAACCAGCGTCTGTAGCGCCTGTTCTTGCGAGTAGTTAGTGACACAAAGATTACTACAACTGCTGTAGTTACTACTACCAAAACTATAAATAATCCTGATTCAAACAATACGGACTGTAATGGTTGATACTGACTCACGTGACGGTAAACGCAAACTCAGCGGCGTCTCGCGGCGTCGCTTCGTGAAAGCGGCGGGTGCGTCCGGTGTTGCTGTCGGTCTGGCGGGCTGTATCAGCAGCAGCGGTGGCAACGGAAACGGCGACGGCGGTGGCGGCGGCTCCGACGACACGGAGACCGGGACGGCGATCGACACCGAGGAAGTGACCGAGGACATCACGATTCAGATCGCCGGCGACTCGCGCATGTCGGACAACATCGACGGCATTCGCGATATTCTCCACAACGAGGGCGGCCTCGCGGACAACATCTCGATCGACATCATCGCCGGGTCGCAGGTGACGAACAACCGGCAGAACCAGTACCAGCAGTGGCTGGGCTCGGGTCGCGAGGAGCCGACGCTCCTCCTCATGGACAGCGGGTGGACGATTCCGTTCATCGCGCGGAACCAGATTCAGAACCTCTCGCAGACGCTGCCGAGCGACATGGTCTCGACCGTCGAGGAGGAGTACTTCCAGGCCAGCGTCGGCACGGCGCAGGGCGAGAACGGGGACCTGTACGCGATTCCGATGTTCCCGGACTTCCCGACGATGCAGTACCGCAAGGACCTTCTCCGGAACGCGGGCTACGGCGACTCGGACTTCGAGAAGTGGGCGACCGAGTCCATGTCGTGGGAGCAGTTCTCCAAGATAACGAAGGAGGCGATGGAGGCCAACTCCGACATCCAGTACGGGTTCACGTTCCAGGCGTCGGCCTACGAGGGCCTGTCGTGCTGTGACTTCAACGAGTTCATGACCTCCTACGGCGGCGCCTACTTCGGCAACCCCGAGGAGAACCTGTTCGGGCCCATCGGCGACCGACCCATCACGGTGGACGAACAGCAGGTCATCGACTCCATCAAGATGGTCCGGACGCTCCTCAACGGCGAGGACGACGAACACGCTCTCGACGGCATCACCGGCAACATCGCCCCCGAGGCGGTGCTCCAGTGGACCGAGGAGCCCTCGCGCAAGCCGTTCACGGGCGGCGACGCCATCATGCACCGCAACTGGCCGTACTCCATCAACATCAACGGCGCCGAAGACGCCTTCGGCGAGGACCTCGGCGTCATGCCGATTCCGTACGGCATCCCGGCCGAGGAAGCCGAGTACCCGATGACTGGCGGCCCCGTCGCCGCACTCGGCGGCTGGCACATGGCGATGAACCCGAGCGCGCCGGACCGGAAGAAGCAGGCCGCGGTGCAGGTGCTCCGCGCCTTCATGCAGCCGGAAGCGGCCCTCGCGAACTTCGGCCTCCAGGGCTGGATTCCGCCGCGTCCGGAACTGCTCGACTCCGACCGCGCGGCCGAAGTCGACGTCATCGGCCGCTACCTGCCGCAGCTGAAGGTGGCCGGCGAGAACGCTATCCCGCGCCCCGTGACGGTCGTCTGGCCGCAGCAGTCCAGCCAGATAGCGTCGGCGGTCAACGCGGCCTACGCGGGCGAGAAAGCCCCCCAACAGGCGATGTCTGATCTGAAATCGACGCTCGAGCAGATCGAGCAGAGCCAATAAGGCTATCGGATAGACATAAGGCAACCGCGAAACGTTATCATTTATCATGGCAACAGAACAAGACTCGGGAGACACAATTCGGGATAGCTCCAGGAGTGGGCCGTACGTCTCCGCGGTCCGGTGGATGGAGTCGCTGACGGAGACTCAGTTCGCGTACTTTTTGCTCGCACCAGCGCTGCTGATTCTGCTGGTGATCGCACTGTACCCGCTCATTCAGACGTTCGGCTACTCGCTGTACGCCGACCAGCTGACGGGTTCGGCGCGGTTGGGTCAGTTCGTCGGCCTGCAGAACTACATCGACCTGTTCACGGGGGCGAGGGACTTCGCGCTGCCGTCGGCGTTCCTGCCGACGTTCACGACGTCGTTCCCGTTCGTGACGGGTATCTACTCCAGCGCGCTGATGGTGACGCTCATCTTCACCTTCGTGAGCGTGCTGTTCGAGACGCTTTTGGGCTTCGTGCAGGCGCTCGTCCTCGACCAGGACTTCCGCGGCCGGCGCTGGGTCCGGGTCGCCATCATCATCCCGTGGGCGGTGCCCATCGTCATCCAGGGGATGATCTGGTACCTGATGTTCCAGCCGAACATCGGCTTCCTCGTCGGTTCCGCGGACGACCCGGCGTTCCTCAACTTGCTGGGGCTCAGTTACACGCCGCTCCGTAACACGGCGGACTCGCTGTTCCTCATCATCGTCGGCGACGTGTGGAAGACGACGGCGTTCATGGCCCTGCTCATCCTCGCGGGACTCCAGAGCATCGACCGCTCGCTGTACGACGTGGCGAAGGTGTCCGGCGCGACCAAGTGGCAGCAGTTCAAGATGATAACGTTCCCGCTCATCCTCCCCACGGTGCTGGTGGCGATGCTGTTCCGCACCATCGGCGCGATGCGCGTGTACGGTATCATCGAGACGATGGCCGGGTGCACGACGGTGCCGTCGCTGTCGTGTCTCGTCGTGACGACGTTCAACAACTCGATGTACGCCACGTCCGCCACGGTGGCGTTCGTGACGGCGGGCCTCATCGGCATCGTCGTCTCCGTGTACATCTCCAAGTTCGCTGACGCGGAGGGAGGATTCTGAGATGGCGACAGAACAGGGTACGTTCGAGAAAGACGGTGACGCAGAGATCAAGCGCGGCCCACTCGAGCGGTGGGTGAGTACGGTCATCAAGAACCCGAAGCGCGCGTACAGAGCGATGTTCTACGTGGCGACGGTGTTCTTCCTCATCACCACGCTGTTCCCGTTCTACTGGCTGCTGGTGCTCTCGCTGACGCCGAACGAGCTTATCTCGAACATGGGGCTGCTGCCGAAGGGGTTCAACCCCGGCGTGTTCGTCACCATGTTCGAGCGGGTGCCGTTCCACCTCTACATGTTCAACAGCTTCGTGCTGGGACTGTCGACGACCATCATCGTGCTGCTGCTGGCGAGCCTGGCGGGCTACGTGTTCGGCCGCCTTCGGTTCCCGGGCCGGAGCCTACTGATGCTCGCCATCCTGGCCATCTCGTACTTCCCGCCGGCGGCGTTCTTCCTGCCGCTGTTCCAACTGTTCACGGGCGGGACGAGCATCGTCCTCGGACCGATAACCGTCTCGTCGCCGGACCTGTTCAACACGCCGGCACCCATGGTGCTACCGTTCAGCGCGCTGTTCATGCCGCTGTCCATCTTCATCCTCACGACCTTCTACGGACAGATTCCGGACGGGTTGGAGGACGCGGCGCGCGTCGAGGGGACGACGCGTCTCGGCGCGTTGTTCCGCGTCATCATCCCACTGTCGGCGCCCGGCGTGGCGACGGCGGGCGTCCTGACGTTCATCAGCGTCTACAACGAGTTCTTCTTCTCGTTCCTGATGAACAACGGCGAGGCGTCCTCGTGGGCGCCCATCGTCGCGGGCATCCTCAAGTATCAGGGGCAATTCGACACCCCGTACAATCTGATGGCGGCGGCGAGCATCGTCGGGGTGCTCCCCGTGGCGATTCTCGTCATCATCGCACAGGAGCGTATCGTGAGCGGACTGACTGCGGGCGCACTCAAGGAGTAAGACAATGGGAGAAGTTACACTGGAAGACGTGACGAAGCGCTACGA
Source organism: Halogeometricum rufum (assembly GCF_900112175.1). Taxonomy (NCBI): domain Archaea; kingdom Methanobacteriati; phylum Methanobacteriota; class Halobacteria; order Halobacteriales; family Haloferacaceae; genus Halogeometricum; species Halogeometricum rufum. Next base: position 283,150 of record NZ_FOYT01000002.1, read on the forward strand.
CGACGTAACGGCCGTCGAAGACATGGACCTCGAGATTCGGGACGGCGAGTTCGTCTGTCTCGTCGGCCCCTCGGGGTGCGGCAAGTCGACGACGATGGAGATGATTGCCGGCCTGACGATGCCCACGGAGGGGCAGGTGTTCATCGGCGGGCGCGAGGTGACGAACCTCCCGCCGAAGGACCGCGGGGTGGCGATGGTGTTCCAGAACATCGCGCTGTTCCCGCACATGGACGTGTACGACAACATCTCGTTCGGACTCCGCCTCCGGAAGTACGACAAGGAGGAGATAGACCGACGCGTCGAGCGCGCCTCCGACATCGTCCAACTGGAGGGCATGCTCGACCGGATGCCCGACGAGATGTCCGGCGGACAGCGTCAGCGCGTCGCCATCGCCCGCGCCATCGTCCGGAACCCGGAGGTGTTCCTGATGGACGAACCGCTGGCGAACCTCGACGCCAAACTCCGCGTCCACATGCGGACCGAACTCCAGCGCCTGCACAAGGAACTGGACACCACCATCGTCTACGTCACGCACGACCAGGCGGAGGCGATGACGATGTCCGACCGCATCGCGGTCATCGACTCGGGGCAACTCCAGCAGATAGACCCGCCGCTGACCTGCTACAACGAGCCCGAGAACCTGTTCGTCGCCGGCTTCATCGGCAGTCCGGCGATGAACTTCGTGGACGGGCGACTGACGGAGACGGGCTTTACGGGCGATAAGGTCGAAGTCGACTTCGACCCCGACGTGGTCGACGCGAGCGTCGGAGACGACGTGACGCTCGGCATCCGCCCGGAGGACGTGTACACGCTGAACGACGCCACGTCGCTCGCCAACCCGACGAAGCAGATTGACGCGGTCACGGACGTGCTGGAGCCGATGGGCGACGAGATATTCGTCTACCTGCTGCTCAGCGAGGACGCCGAGGTGAGCCTCGACGAGGAGGCGCGCGGCGCGATGTCCGACCAACTGCTGATGAGCGTCGACCCCGACTCCGACATCACGGAGGACGAGGACGTGACGGTGGTGCTGGACCGAACGAAGGTCCACCTGTTCGACACCGAGACGGGGCAAGCGCTCATGCACGGACTCGCACCGACGACGACGGCCAGCACCGACAGCAGCACGCCCGCAGAGAGCGACGACTAGCCGCGCGACCGTCGCTCTTGCACCGGACCTAAGTGTCGTCCGCTCCACCCAACGTCATGGTCACCGAATTCGGCTGGTTCTACATCGGCGGGATGACGGTCCTGTTCCTCTTCTGGGCGTACGGTATCGTCTCGTTCGTCCTCGACCTGAAGAACGTCATCATCCCGAAGACGCGGCAGTACATTCGGGGTCGACGCCGGTTGAAAGAGGAGAAGAAGGAGGAGGAAGAACGCGAAGAACGCGAACGCCAACTGTACTGAGAGTGACAGTTCGACGGCGCAGTTCGAGGATGCAACGAGAAACTTAACAACCGCGATAGTAAATCACAGAAGTATGAACGCAGACACGCCACCAAGCGTCGGAATCGTCGGCCTCGGCAACATCGGCCACTACCACGCGGACAGACTCGTCGAACTCGGTGCGACGCTGGGGGGCGGTCTGGACATTCAGCCCGATGCGCGAAGTCGGTTCGGCGACAAGTACGGCGTCGACACGTACGAGGAGAAGGAGGCGATGTTCGAGGCGGTGGACGCCGTCATCATCACGACGCCGAACCGGTTCCACGAGGAGTACGCCGTCGCCGCACTCGACGCCGGCCTGCACGTCCTCCTCGAGAAGCCCCTCGCGCACTCGCTGGAGTCGGCGGAGCGAATCGCCGCGGCGGCGAAGGACGCCGACGGCGTCTGCATGGTCGGCTTCAACAACCGCTTCGGCAACCCGGTCCGCGTCCTGAAGAACTACCAGGCCGAGGGGCGCTTCGGCGACGTCCACCACGTCGAGGCGAACTACGTCCGGCGCCGCGGCATCCCCGGCCGCGGGTCGTGGTTCACCTCGGAGGACGTCGCGGGCGGCGGGTCGGTCATCGACATCGGCGTCCACGCCATCGACCTCTCGCTCTACTTCCTCGACTACCCCGAAGTCGAAGAGGTGTCGGCCATCACGCGCTCGGACTTCGGCAACCGCGACGACTACGCCTACGTCGAGATGTGGGGCGACGACGTCGGCCCCGAGGGGTTCGACGTGGACGACTCCGCCTCCGCGTTCATCCGGTGTGCCGACGGGCGGACCATCTCGCTGGAAGTCGCGTGGGCGGCCAACCGACCGACGAACGACGAGTTCTACGTGCTCGGAACCGACGCCGGCGCGCTGTTCGACCGAGCGAGCCACGACTTGACGTTCTTCGAATCCGGCGTCGGCGGCGGCAACCACCTCACCGACACGGACGTGGAGACGCAGGCCAACGACACGCACAAGTCCGAACAGAAACTGTTCCTCGATGCCGTCCGCACCGGCGAACATCCGGGGCTGAACACCGTCGAGGAGGGCCTGCAGGTCCAACGCGTCATCGACGCCATCTACCGGTCCTCCGAGGAGGGCAACGCCGTCTCGCTGGCGAACGTCTCCGTGGAGGCCGCCGGCGCCTCCTCGGACGACTGACTCGTTCTCTCTCTCTCTCGCCCGCGTCGAGAAAGCCATAAGTCCCGCTCGGCACTCGGTACGGTATGTCACTCCTCGACTCGATTCGGCGGCCGTCCTACACCGGCGACCGGCGCTGTTGGCCGTGTACCGTCGTCAACGTCGCACTCCTCGTCGTCGTCGCCGCCGCCGTCACCGTCGTCTCGTTCCCGTTGGCCGTCGGCGTCGCCGCCGTCGGCGTCGCACTCGTCTATCTCCGCGGGTACGTCGTCCCCGGCACGCCCGAGTTCGCGCCGAGACTCGTCTCCCGACTCGGCCTGTCGCCGCTCTTCGAACACGTGCCGGACGGCGGTGAGGTTCGGCAGTCCGACGAGTTGAGCGAGGAGACGAGCGGTGAGGACGTGCTGTTCGCCCTGTTCGAGACGGGCGTTCTGGAAGAGGACGCCGAGGGCGCGCTGTTCCTCTCGGACGCGTTCTGGTCGGCGTGGGCCGCGGAGATGGCGTCGCTCCGCGAGGGTGACGACGACGAACTCGCGGCGGCCGTCGCGGAGGCGGCCCCGTTCGAGGCGGCGGCCGCCGCCGAGTACGACGGCATCGCCGTCACCGGCGAGACCCAGTCCATCTGGCTCTCGCGGGCGCACGCCGTCGCCGACGCCGCCGCCGTGCGGGCGATGGCGGAGTTCGACGTGCCCGAACCGGTCCGCGCGCCCGCGACGACGCCGCTTCGGATGTTCCTCGAACGCTGTCCGCTCTGCGGCGGCGACACCGAAGAGACCGAACGGAAACTCGGCTGCTGTGGCTCCGGCACGGTGGGCGCGTTCGACACGCCCGAGAGCGAAGTGCTGGCCTGCGCGGACTGCGGCGAGGTGCTGTACGTCTTCGAGGACGAGGCCGAGGACGGAACGGCGTAGGCGGTCCGTCGCGGGCGGTGGTGGCTGCCGGTCACGGGAACCGGCGGCGGCCCGTGAGAAACAACGCCGGTCGCGAGAAACAACGCCGGTCGCGAGAAATAACGCCGGTCGCGAGAACCGACGGTCGGGTAGCGGACGAACTCAGACGAACCGCGTTCGGTCCGGCACTTCGTCGCGACCGAGGATTATCTCCTGTGCCTCCACGTCTTCGAGGGCCGAGACGAGACCCCCGACTTCGAGGACGCTCTCTTCGGTCTCCATCTCGAAGGAGGCGACCTCTTCGGACTCCTCGAACGTCGTCGTGACGACGCGCCCCTCGACGACGATGGGGTCGCCGGACTCGACGTGCCGACCGGAGACGGAGGCGTAGAACTCGCCGTCGAGTTCGCGCATGTCCTTCACGGCGCGGCGGATGGAGGCGTAGCGGCGGGGGAACGGCCGGCGCTTCCCGTTGGCCGCCAGCGTCTCGGCCGTCGTCCAGAGGACGGTCCCGAAGAAACCGCTGACGAGGAACCCGAGCGCCGAGCGGTTGAAGATGACGCCGTAGCGGTCTCTGTCGTCTCGGAGGGCGTCCTGCGTGGCGTAGACGGAGTACTCGCCGTCGGCGACGGCGAGGACGGGGGTCGTGATGCCGCGGCGACCGCGCGCCCGCGTGGCGACTTCGAGGTAGTCGAACTCCACCGGGTCCGGGGCGCGCGAGGCCGGCGTCACGAGGAGGTCGACGCTCACCCCGTCGTCGATGGCCGCCGCCAGGTCGTCGCGGAAGCGACGGAGGAGGTCCGCCGCCACCGAGAGGACGAGTTCGTACTCGGCGTCCGCGATTATCTCCTCGATGTAGCGCAGGATGGTCGACCGTGACTTGACGAGGGAGACGGCCTCGGTGTCGCGGGCGGGGGCCGTGTAGCGCGCCTCCAACTCGGAGATGAGTTCCTCCAGCGACGTCTGCACGTTCGCGAACGCGTCGTCGGGGTCCACGGCGACGATCTTCATCGGTCGCGACTCCCGGAGTTCGACGAGGCCACGGTCCGAGAGACTCCGGACGGTGTCGTACACCCGCGGTTGCGGGATGTCCGTCCGGTCGGCTATCTCCGAGGCGGTGAGTTCGCCGTGTTCGAGGACCGCGAGGTACGCGTCTATCTCGTACTCGCCGAGGTTGAACCGGTCCCCGACAGTCTCCATCGTCGTCCGGAGTTCGTCTGCCATATCTCCCCGGTCGAACCCGAACCCCTTGGTGTTTACTATACTCCGAGTAGCACCGGTTTTCAGAAAGCGATGGTATATCACGGACGAACGTGGCTGACGGCGGAACGTCCCGACGAGTCGACCGACCCTCACGGGCCGCCCGGCGCTCACATGTACATCCGGTCTTCGGGCATCTCGGCCTCGCGTTCCTGCAGTCGTTGGGCGAGTTCCGCGTAGTGTTGGCGCACCTCGGCGGCGAACGCCTCCAACGGGTCGGCGTCGACGCCCAGTCCGTAGACGCGTTCGGCCGTCTCGACCAGACGGACGGCCGCGTCCACGTCGGGCACCTGCGCGTGGACCGGCGTGACGTAGACGCAGACGCCGAGCGAGGAGTCGATGCCGCGTTCGACGAGGGCGCCGTTGGTCCCGTCGAAGAAGCCCCGGCCCATCGGCAGAATCTCCGCGTCGGTCAGTCTGCGCTCCCGGTAGTCGTCGGTGGCGACGTAGTACGTCAGGTGTTCGTCCGGGGCGTGCGGAATCGGGACGCCCGAGAGGACGGCTATCTCGCCGACGTCGTTGCGCGCGGTCCACTCCAGGACGGCGTCGGCGAACGCGCCGCCCGCCACCGCCGGGACGAACAGTTCCCCGACGAGAACAGTCACGTCGAGGTCGTCGCGCGAGAACAGGCGCGTGTGGTGTCGCGGCCGGCCGTCCTGAAACGGCGTGATGGCCGGCAGTCCCTCGACGGAGAGGTGGCCCGTCTGCTCGAGTTCGAGTTGGTCCACGACGAAGTCGACGGCGGTGAGGCCGGCGAGGCCGAACGACGAGAACCCCGCGAGGAGCGTCTTTCCGGGCGTGCCGTCGGTGGTGATGGTGAAGTCCGGCGTCTGCGTGAGGTTATCGAACATGTGGAGAGCAACGTTCGGCGGCGACTTATCCGTTCACCCCGCCCTCGTCCGACGCGAGTGGGGAGAGTTGCGACCCTTTTTCAACGGCCCCGCCGTGGTCGGGCGTATGCAGACGGGGACAGGGACGGAACCGGCGTCCGGCCCACAAACGGCGTCGGCGTCCGAACCGGGGGCGACACCGGCGTCCGAAACGGGGACGACGGTGGGCGACGCCGGCGGGACGGCGACTGCGGGCGCGGGCGGGAGCGGTGCCGGTCCGCCGACCCCGGTGCCGACGCCCACCGAGGGAGAACAGGCCGTCCGCGAACTCCTCCCGGACTTCCTGTTCTTCCCGGGCGCGAACTACGTCGCGGCCGCCCTCGTCGTCGCCCTCGGCTACGTCCTCTCGGGGTACGTCGTCCGCGTCGTCGGGCGACCCATCGCCCGTCGCTTCCGCCGACAGAGCGTCGCGCAGGTGATGCTCCGACTCGTGCGCCTCAGCATCTTCATCCTCTCGCTGGGCGTCGCCGCCGCCGTCGCCGGCCTCCGATTCGGCGACGTCGCCATCTCCGTCGGGGTGTTCTCCGCCGTGGTCGGTATCGTCCTCGCGCCCCTCGTCGGGAGCACCATCAACGGCCTGTTCATCCTCGCCGACCAGCCGTACGAAGTCGGCGACATGATCGAACTCGACAACGGACGGAAGGGGTTCGTCGACGAGATAACCATCCGCTACACGAAGATGTTCACGCTCGACAACACCTTCCTCGTCATCCCCAACGACACTATCCGCGACCGACTGGTGACGAACTACTCCGCCGAGGACGAGCGCATCCGCCTCCGAATCGGCTTCCTCGCCACGTACGAGTCCGACATCCCGAAGACGCGGGAACTGCTCGAACGCGCCGCCAGCGACACCGAGATGGTCATCGAGGGCGGCCCGGACATCCGCATCGGGAGCGCACGTTACCCGGCGAAGCCCACCGCCTACCTCGAGGAGTACGCCGACAGCGGCATCCTCGTCACCCTCCGCTTCTGGGCGAAGAAGCCGTACAAACTGCTCGCCGTTCGCTCGCGCGTCCAGACGAACCTGTACGAACTCCTCGACGACGAACCGGACGTGGAGGCGGCGTACCCGCACACCCACCACGTGTTCGACGACACCAGCGGGTCGCTCCGCGCGGAGGTGGCCGAGGGCGGCGACGCGGCGTGGACGGATGCGGGGTCGCGGGTGGAGATGGACCGGCCGCCCCGCGACGGCGACGAGAACTGAGTCCGGCGTCGGCCCTCGCCTCCGACGGCCGGCGCGGTCCGTCGACTGCCGCTCCGACCGTCGGCGCGGTCCGTCAGCCGTCGTTCGTCCCGTCGGCGCGGACGGTGATGACCGTACAGTCGAGCTTCTGTCGCAGGTACGTCTCGATGTCCGGGTCGTCGAGGAACCGCCGGAGCATCCGCCGCCAGCGGCTGGCCTGTTTCGAGCCGATGACGACGATGTCGGCGCCCTCGGCCGCCACCTCCTCCAGAATCGTCTCCTCGACGAGGAACCCGCGACGGATGACGTACCGCGTCCGTTCGAGGGCACCGAACTCGCGCTCTATCGCGCGTTTCAACTCCGCTCGCGTCACGCCGCGGTTCTCTTGATAGAGGTCCACGTGCAGGACGGTGAGTTCCGCTTCGCGCTCCTCGGCGATGCGGATTGCTTCCGAGAGCGTCGCTTTGGAGTGCTTCGTCAGCGGATACCTGACGGGGACCACCACTCGCGTCATCGTCGGGGCAGACGGTTCCCGCGTCCCTGAACGTTTCCCCTTCGGCACGGCCGGTCGTCTGACGGGCGTCGGCGGTCCGTCCGTCGTGCCCCCGGTCCGGCCGCGTCAGTCGTCCGCCGCGGCGCCCGGCCGCCGTTCGATTCGGCCGTCGGTCCCGCTCTCGACGCCGAAATCGCGGGCGTAGGCGGCGAGCACTTCGTACTGGATGTCGCCCTCGGCCGCCCGGTGTCGCGCCTCGATGGTCGGGAACTCGTGGTCGGTGTGCAGGACGTAGTCGGAGGTGGCGACGGTGTACGTCGCGTCGGGGTCCACCGAGTCGCCGCCGACGCGCGCGGACACCACCTCGCGGGCGTCGTCGTCCCAGACGAGTTCGACGCCGCTGAGGTGGCCCTGCCACCAGTGGGACTCTCCGAAGTCCACCGTCGCCGCGGCGCACTCGCCGAGGACGGCCAGCAGTTCCGCGCCGGTGAGTTCGGCGACGACGACGTGCTCCTCGAAGGGGATGACGCTCACGAGGTCCGCGACGGTCACCTCGCCGTGAAGCGGCGGTCCGTTCCGAATGCCCCCGCTGTTCTGCAGGCCCACGTCGGCGTCCATCGACCAGCGGTAGGCGTCGGCGACGAAGTTCCCGACGGCGCACTCCCCGCCGAACACCGTCTCCTCGGACCGGTCGAGGGGAGCGTCGGCGACGGCGACCACCTCGTCCAACTCGGCCGCCTCGACGCGGCCGCGAAGCGCTTCGGTCAGGTCCTCGTGGACGGGCGCGTCGGCCGTCTCGTGGCGCGTCGCCGTCGGTCCGTCGCCCGACTGCGGGTCGCCCAGTGCCACCTCGAAGACGACGTGGCCGTTCGCGCCGGGGCGGAGGACCAGCGTGTCGTGGACGTACTCGTGACGCTCCGAGTGGACGTGGCCGCCGAGAATCACGTCGGCCTCGACGCGTCTCGCGAGTTCGTCGTCGCCGCCGCCGAGGTGCGAGAGGACGACGACGTGGTCGACGCCCGCCGCGCGGAGACGGTCGACGGCGTCGGCGGCGGCCTCGTACGGGTCGGCGAACGTCAGCGTCGCGGCCATCGGGTTCAGCGAGGGCGTCGCGGGGTCGGTCACGCCGACGAGGCCGACTCGCGCGCCGTCCACCTCGCGGACCGCGTGGGGGACCACGTGGTCGGGGGCGAACGGGCCGCCGTCCTCGTCGCGGACGTTCGCCGACACCCACGTCTGCGGCGAGTCGGCGACGACGCCGCGCGTCGCGTCCGGCCCGTAGTCGAAGTCGTGGTTGCCGAACGTGTCGAAGTCGGCGTCGACGGCGTCGAACAGGTCCAGCGACTGCCGCCCGCGTTCGACGAGGGCGAGGACGCCCGGCGAGGTGGTGTCGCCCGTCCCGCAGACGAGGGCGTCCGGGCCGTCCAGCGCGCGCACGCACCCCGCGAAGCGCCCGGCGCGGACGGGGTCGTCGTAGACGTTCTCGATGTCCGAATAGTGGAGGAGACGCGGCATTCACCTGCGGTGACGCCGCGAAGAAGTTGAAGTCGTCGGTCGCTGCTCGGGGCCGGCGTCAGGTCACGCCTGCTGGCCGGACTCCAACTGGAACGCCACTTCCACTTCGGCCTGGTACTCTCGGTCCTCGACGCTCGCTATCTCGACGCCCATCTCCTTCACTTCGACCCAGTGAACGTTGTCGAGCGTCTCGTTCGCTCTGTCGACGGCGTCGTCTACCGCCGCGTCGAAACTCTCGTCGCTCCGTCCGATCAGAGTTATCTTCTTGTAGACCATCGCAGGGCATAGCTACACCCGCTGACATGATAAAGAGCGGGGCCGGACGGCCGCCGTCGGGCGCTCACGCTCGCGACCCGTCGAACCGAGCCGTCAACGCCGTCACCACCTCGCTGAGTTGTCCGCTCCCCCACGTGGCGACGACTATCGCGCCCGCGGTGTCGAACAGGAGGTCCATCATGGTGTCCTCCAGTCCGTACTGCGTGAGGACGCTCCCGAACCCGAACGACGCGGCGACGAGCGATATCGCGAACTCGAGGACTTCCCAGAAGACGCCGAAGGCGAGGGTGAACGTGAGGATGAAGACGAACATGAACCGCGGGGGGAGGGAGACGGCTTCGCTGTGCAGGTCGAACGCCCGGGCCGTGGAGTAGCCGACGGCGGCGACGATGCTGGCCGAGAGGGCGTGCGTGAGGTGGTCCCACCACCAGACGTCGGCGTACGGCGTACCGACGACGGGAAGCGCGACGGTGCCGAGACCGTGCAGGAAGACGGCCGACGTGATCCACAGCGTCAACCCGGCGTCCATCGGGATGCCGTGGTCGCGTTCGAGCGTCTCCGGCAGGAAGGTGACGCCGAACCCGACGAGTGCGTTGACGAACACGCCGCTGTTTCGGCTCAGGAGGCCGACGACGACCATCACCCCGAGCAGAATCTGCATCAGTCGCGTCGCCTGTCGCTGGCGTCGGACCGAGATGCGGAGGGCGTCCCGGACCTTCACCGCGAGGACACCTCCTCGTCGTCGCTCGCCACGACGGGCCGCGACCCGGCGTCGCCCTCCGGGATGCGGCGACGGAGGCGGGCGCGGCGGCGGAAGTAGTACTCGAACAGGACGCCCGCGAACACGCCCGCGACGGTGGCGGCGACGAAGTCCCACATCAACGCCTCCTCGATGACGGCCTCCGGCCGTCCGTCGAACAGGAACGACGTTCCGACGAGGACGTCGGACGCCCACCGGACGACGGCCCACACGCCCGCGGCGGCCATCGTGGTGACGACGACGAACGCGATGGCGAACGAGTGGTTCATCCGGACCGTGGTGAACACGTCGAGTTCGACGGCGACGATGAGGGCGACGGCGGCGACGGCGAGGTAGGTGGTGACGCGACCGGTGAACGTCATCCCGCCCACCGTCTCCCCGGCGACGAGGGCGCGGCCGATGATGGGGAGGGCGGCGACGAACAGCACCTCCCACGGGAGCATCGACGTGGGGTCACGGAGGGCCACCGCCGGGATGACCGCGAAGACGGCGACGGCGGCGGTGAAGCCCGCCCACTGCAGTTCGCCCTCGACGAACTGCCCGACGGCGGTGACGACGAGAAAGCAGACGAGAAGCCACGCGAGCGCGGTGTTGATGCGTCTGCTCTCGACGACCCCACGGAGCCCTGTCTGTGACATACGGACCCGTACGACTGGCGGAATAAAAACGGTTCGCGAAATCGAGTTCCCGCGGGCGAGAACCCGCGCGGTCGGTTCTCAGCGTGCTTCGGGGAGCACCACGTCGTAGTCGTCTCTGTCGTCACCGTCGACGCCGATGACCGCCCACTCGTAGGACGGGTCGGCGGCGGTGAGTTGTCCGCGAAGGTCCCCTGCTGCCTCCTTCCAGGTGACGAAGCATCGAAGCGGATACTCGCGCGCCTCGCCGCCGTCTGTGACCGCGCGTCGGCCACGCAAGTTCGAGTCGGCGTCGAGTACGGTCACCTGAACGGTCCGCCACTTGCGCTCTGCGACGAACTCCTGTCCGTCGCCCGAGACGTCGTACCCGAGTCGACTGAATATCGACCGGGCCTCCTCCGCCGGTGGCATGCTGACAGGGGGCATGTAGGGGACGATACCACGCCTCGTGGCATAAAGATTGTCACACCTTACCACACGCCGAGAATGTCTGCCGAACGACGTATCTCCGGCGTCTCCGGTCGAATCGTGCGGCCCGAATCACCGTGCCGCCCCGACTCACTCGTGGGCGGCGTCCCACTCGTCGGGTTTGCGGATGTTCCCGCAGACGTTGCACTCGACGCGCCCCATCGTGTCCATCGCGGTGTCGAGCGAGTCGCAGTTCCCGCAGAAGTAACCCCAGCGCGTGTCGCGGTCCTCCGTGACGAAGACGACGAAGAACGGACCCTGTGCGCCGCGTTCGACCAGTCCGTGGTCGACGTACACGGTGCGTCCGTCGTCGGTCTGCACTCCTTCGAGTTCGGCGGCCATGGGCGTCGTTCGACCCCCCGGCGGTTTACCCTGTCGCCTCGGGGTGCGCTCGTCCCCGCCGCCGCGAACCGACCCGAACACTTATTTTACTAACTGTTCATATGAACAGTTGCTAAAGTATCGTGCGAACGACCGAGACTGGCGTCGCGAGACGGAGACGACCGAACCCCACACCCCACCCATGAGAAGACTACCACCGGAAGCACCGACCCGACCGCTCGACGAACGACTGACGTGGCGGAGTATCCTCGTGAGTTACGCGATGATGGCCGCCGTCCCACTGTTACTGTGGGTCGCCGGCCGACCGCTACTGCGAGTGACGGCCGTCGCCGCCGTCGTCGGCGCGTTCGCTGTCGCCCGACGGGGTGCGGCGCTGCGGCGCTGTTTCTACGAGTGCGGCGGCTTCGCGTTCGACCTCGGAGGAAGCGTCCGCGTCACAATCAGTCGACCGCGCGCCGACGACCCGGCGTGACTGCCGTCACGGCGCGACGTGACCGCGCGAGAACCGATTCGGCGTGACCGGACTCAGGTCCGGAACGACTCGCCGCACCCGCACTCGGAGACGACGTTCGGGTTCTCGACGTGGAAGCCCGCCCCCTGCAGGCCGCCCTCGAACTGGAGGGTCGACCCGCCGATGTAGTTCTGGCTCGCCGGGTCCACGAACACGCGGAGCCCCTTTTGCTCGACGATGGCGTCGTCGTCCTCGGGTTCGTGGTCGAACCGCATCCCGTACGACAGGCCCGCACAGCCGCCCTGCTGGACGAACAGGCGCAAACCGGCGATGTCGGTGTCCATCCCTTCGGACTCCATCAACTGCAGGGCCTCTGACGCCGCCGACTCGGTCACGGTCACGGTCGTCTCGGTTCCACCATCGACCGTCTCGGTACTCATGGGAGAACGTACCAGATACACCGTGTTAACCTTGACGCCGGGTCACCCCGCCGTCTCGACCGGTCACCCCGCCGTCTCGACCGGTCGCACCGCCGTCACGAGCAGTTCGCCGTCGTCGCCCGCGTCGTCCAGAACGTCCACGTCGTCGAATCCGGCCGCTTCGAGTGCGCTCCGGACCGCCGCCGCGTCCGTCACGCGGAGCGCGGTCCGTTCGGAGGTGACGCCAACCTCGCCGGTCCGCAGGTCGGTCACGCGGTAGTCGGCGTTGACCACGGGCGGACTGCGCGCCACGTCCACGGAGCGTTCGAGGACGTACCGCGCGCCGCGGAACGTCTCGACGCCGGACGAGGCGGCCGCGCGAACGTCCGCGAGGGCGTCGAAGGCGACGATGCCGCCGGGTCGGAGCGACGCGTACGCGCCCGCGCACACCGCCGCGAGGGACCGGCGCGCCGTGAGGTGGTCGAACGCGCAGACCGCGTCGAACGCCGGCCTGAACGGCGGGTCCGTCGGGTCGCCGCGGACCACCGACTCCCCCCGCGCGGCGGCGAACGACAGGAGGGCGGCGTGGCTGTCGACGCCGACGGCGTCGTACGTGGTCGAGAGTCGCTCAAGCAGCGTCCCCGTCCCGCAACCGAGTTCGAGGACGCGGTCGACGTCGGGCGGCAGGCGCGCCCGGAGCAGTTCGGCCCGCGCCGCCCCGCGGGCCGCCCGGTCCTCGGAGACGGCGATGCGCGCCTGCACGGGTGCCAGCGTCGTCGAGAGCGAGTGCTCGGCGTCCGGGTCGGTCACCACCCGGGCGCAGGCGTCGGCGAACGACGGGGGGCGGGGTCGGGGGGACATCTACGCCGCGTCGCCCGCGTCGTCGCTCCCGTCCGGCGTCTCGTCGCCGAAGCGGGCCCGGACGCTCTCGGCGTGAGCCTCCAGTCCTTCGGCCTCGGCCAGCGTCGTGATGGTGTCCGAGAGACCCGACAGCGCGCCCTCGTCGAGACGCTGGACCGTCGTCGACCGGAGGAACGTCTCGACGGAGAGGCCACCGTAGCGCTTCGCGCCGCCGGAGGTGGGCAGGACGTGGTTCGTCCCGGAGGCGTAGTCGCCGGCCGCGACGGGCGTGTACGGGCCGAGGAAGACGCTCCCGGCGTTCGAGATTCGGTCCAGCAGCGCCTCGTCGTCGTCGGCCTGAATCGACAGGTGTTCGGCGGCGTACTCCTCGGCGAACAGGACGGCCTCGGACATCGACCGGGCGACGAGGACGCCGGAGGCGTCGTTCTCCAACGCGGCGCGGATGGTGTCCTCGCGCGCGCGACCCTCGGTCTGCCGTTCGACGGCGTCGCGAACCGCGTCGGCCACCGCCCGGTCGTCCGTCACGGCGACGACGGAGGCGTTCGGGTCGTGTTCGGCCTGCGCCACCAGGTCGGCGGCGACGAACTCGGGGTCGCAGGTCTCGTCGGCGACGACCAGCACCTCGGAGGGGCCGGCGAGGAAGTCGATGTCCACGTCGCCGCGCACCTCGGCCTTCGCCGCCGTCACCCACTTGTTGCCCGGGCCGACCACCTTCTGGACCGCCTTCACCGTCTCCGTCCCGTAGGCGAGGGCGGCGACGCCCTGCGCGCCCCCGACGCTGTAGATGCGGTCCGCGCCGGCGACGTGCGCCGCGGCCAGCGTGATTGGGTTGACGGGGTCGCCGGGCGGCGTGACGACGGCCACGTGTTCGACGCCGGCCACCTTCGCGGGGACGACACCCATGAGGACGCTGGAGGGGTACGCCGCCGTCCCGCCGGGGGCGTAGACGCCGACGCGGTCCAGCGGTCGGAAGCGACGCCCGAGTTCCCCCGCGTCGAACGAATCGCGCCAGTCGTCGGGCACCTGCCGTTCGTGGAACTCGCGGACGTTCGCGGCGGCCGTCTCGATGGCCTCGCGCACGTCGTCGGCTATCTCCTCGGCGGCGCGTTCGGCGTCGTCGGTCACGTCGAGGTTACCGACTTCGACGCCGTCGAACTCGCGGCAGAAGTTCCGGACCGCCACGTCGCCCTCCTCGCGGACGCGCGAGACGATGTCGCGCACGTCCGACCGTACCTCCGCGACGCCGGCGTCCCGTTCGAAGAACGCCGCGCGTTCGTCCGGCGAGAGTTCGGCCACCTCCCGAACGGTGAGTTGCATGTCGCGCGATTCGGCGCGTGCGGGTAAGGACGTTCCGGAACGGCGCGATTCGGCGCGTGCGGGTAAGGACGTTCCGGAACGGCGCGATTCGGCGCGTGCGGGTCGCCCGGTCGGAGAGCGCTGCGTCCCGGGTCGGGGCGTCTCCGCCGGCCCGTCCGCCGTGGCCCTCTTGTGTCGGGCGCGCGATGCGTCCGACGATGACCGCCGAACCGGTTCGCGTGCTGAGCTTCAACGTCCGCTACGACACCGACGACGACGGCCCGGACGCGTGGCCGCACCGCCGCGACGACGCCGTCCGCCTCGTCCGCTATCACCGCCCGGACGTGGTCTGCCTGCAGGAACCCCTCGAACACCAACTCGACGCGTTCCGCGACGAACTGGACGGCTACGAGTGGGTCGCCGAGACGAGAACCGGTGACGACAACCCCGGCGTGACGGACGAACACGTCCCCGTCGGCTACGACGCCGACCGTTTCTCCTTGGCGGACGCGGAGACGTTCTGGCTCTCGGAGACGCCCGAGACGCCCGGCAGCGTCGGCTGGGACGCCGACCTGCCGCGCATCCTCACGCGGGCGACGCTCGAAGACGGGGACGGGGAGACGCTCCACGTCGGCAGCGTCCACCTCGACAACAAGGGACCGCGGGCGCGACTCGAAGGCGCGAGAGTCGCCCGGGACCGACTCGCCGCGCTCGACGGCCCGGTCGTCCTCGCGGGCGACTGCAACGCGACGCCCGATTCCGACCCGTACGAGGCGCTGACGGAGACGTTCGCCGACGCGATGGCGGTCGCCGAGTACGGCCACCACGGGCCGACGAAGACGATGCACCGGTTCACCGGCGACCCGACTGACCGCATCGACTACGTGTTCGTCCGCGACTGCGACGTGCGACTCTCCGCGACGCTGACCGACCGGACCGACGAGGGGTCGTACCCCTCCGACCACTTCCCCGTCGCGGCGGACGTGGTGCCGCGGTAGGACCGGGCGTATCCGCTGGACACGCTGGAACGTCACGGGGTCGCCGCCGACGATATCGGTGGCGTCCCCGTCAAGATACCTTTCGACCGCCGACAGAACCGCGTGGACGTCGAAAACGCGAACACGACGGCGACGTTCAAACGGACTCTGTGGCTGGAGTGGTCGGAGTTCCTTCGGAGAACGGCGGTCTTCGAGTGACCTCGCGCACACCGACCCGAACCCCGACCGCTTCGCGACCGTTCGACAGGGAACCGAGGGGAATCGGTTCGGAGAGGGTGGCTCGCCGAATGCGCTCTCTGTCTCCGGCAACCCGTGTTTTCCGAAAGACGGACGTTTCGGGAGAGGGGCGTTCACCCGAATACTGACACCGCCGACCGCTCCGCTCGACTCAGGCGCTGGCCGCTCTGAACTCCCAGTCGTCGGTGTAGGCGTCGAGGAGGCGCGAGAGCATCGTCGGGTTCGCGGCGAGTTTGGCGAGAAGGATGGGGTGGCGAACGAGGCGGGAGAACGCGTGCTTCGGCTCTCGGTCCACCGCCTCCACGTCGATGCCGGAGACGGCGTCCATCACGCCGCCGAGGATGTCCGGGCGGCCGTCCTCCAACGCGCCGCGGACGATGTACGCGAGGCGATACTCGTTCTTCATCCGGCCGTACAGTTCGTCGGGGTAGTCGTCGAGGCGGTCCGCCGCGGCGAGTTCCGCGAGGAGGTACGAGGACTCGACGGCCTGCGAGATACCCTTTCCCGTGAAGCGGTTGGCGACGCCGGCGGCGTCGCCGACGCGGGCGACGCGTCGGTCGGCGTCCCACGTTCGCTCGGGGTCGAGACTCGGCCCGCGCGGGATGGTGTAGACGTTCGTCGCCGACCGGTCCGGAACCGGCCAGCCGTTGCGCTCGCACGCCGCGACGAACGACTGGTAGTAGTCGTCGGGGAGGTTGTCCTGCGCCCACCCGATGCCGACGTTCGCGCGCGACTCCGACTTGGGGAACGCCCACGCGTACCCGAGGTAGTTCTCGAAGAGGATGCGCGAGTTCGGATACAGCGCCGAGAAGTCCCCCGCCACCTCGGCGTTCAGCGCGGTCATCCGCCCGGCGTACTCGCCCGTCGTGCCGTCCACCTTGCTCGCCATCGACGGTTGACCCGTCGCGTCCACCACGAGGTCGAACCGGTCCGAGAAGTCGCGGAACTCCGCCTTCGTGACGCCGGTGGACTCGCGGACGTCGACGCCCTTCTGTCCCAGCAGTTCGGCCCACCGCTGTTCGACCACGTTCCGGTCGGTGACGTAGGCGTTCGAGGAGGGGAAGACCCCTCGCCCGGCGAGCGTCCGCGAGTCGCTGTCGCCGGTGTACACGTCCACCTCGAACGCGGGCGGACTGTGGGCGAAGCCGTACTCGGGCGTCTTGGGCAGGGGGATTGACTCGGCGTCGGTCATCGCCTCGCCGCAGTTGACGCGCTTCTCGGCGTACGGCTGGCGTTCGTACAGCACGACGTCCCAGTCGAGGCTCTGCAGGGCGTGCGCGGCGGCGAGTCCCGCCATCGCTCCGCCGACGACGACGGCGGACCCGCCGCGGTCCCGGGCCGCGCGGCGCGTCGCAGGGTCGAGTCGGGCGGCGAACGGGTCCGACTCGTCGGAATGTGTCATGGGTATTCGTTGGCGCGGCGCGGCAAAAAGACTCTGAGACGGTGGCGGGGTTCCGGCACCTCGGCGCGGCGACGGGCGGAACTGACTCCCGCCTCCGCCCCGTACGACCGGCGATGACCGACGACGCCCGCACCGACGCCGGTGGCGCCGATGCTCCCGCGCCCGCCCCCTACGACCACGTTCGCGGCGACGGCGACGCCCTCGCCGAGGGCACCTACCGCGTCGTCGGCGTCGGCCCGGAGGCGGTGACGCTCCTCCGCGTCGCAGACCCGGCCGGCCGGCGCGTCAACGCCGGCGAACTCGCCGTCGTCTCGCGGCCGGCGTACGCCTCGCTCGAACCCGCGGGGAACCCCGACGAGGCGGGCCTGCTGACGACGTGGGGCCTCGTCGCGTTCGGCGTCGTCCTGTTCGCCGCGGCGACGTTCGAACCGCTCACGGCGGCGACGGGCCTCTCGGAGACGGCGCTGTCGGCCGCCGGCGTCGCCGTCGTCGTCGTCGGTCTGGTCCGCGTCCTCCGAACGCGGCGGTGACCGGTCCAATCGGCCGGTGCGAGGCCGCTACGGTTCGACCGTCTCCCAGTCCGAGGCGAAGACGGCGTCGACGACGCGTTGCACCCGGTTGGCCTCGGCGAACGACACCAGGTCGGCGTCGCCGCCCTCGACGGCGGTCACGAACTCGTCCACGAGCGTCAGCGTCGTCCGTTCGCGCGTCTCGTTCAGGACTCTCTCGTCTGGCAGTCCGCGGTTCTCCAGCAGTCGGTACCACTCGACCAGCGTGAGCGACGACGCCGACCCGACGACGGTTATCGAGTTCTCCTCCGCGCCGTCGTGGTCGCACAGCAGGTCGATGCTGCCGTGGACGCCGTCCACCTCGAAGTGGCCGACGACGGACTCCTCGCAGGCGTCGGGACCGGCGTACGCGACGGCGGCGTTGACCCGTTCGACCGGTCCGAACAGTTCGTGGACGCCGAACAGGAAGTGCGTCCCCACCTCGCGGAGGGGACCCCCCTGTTCGCGGCTTCTGAGCCACTCGACGTCCTGCCACTCGCGCGGCCACTGCGGGAATCGGAAGTCGAGGGAGACTCGCTTCGGCGTCCCCACCGCGCCCGCGGCGACGCGTTCGCGCATCTCCACGAACCCCGGCGTGTAGCGGAACGGGAGGTTGACCGCCGTCTGCCGGTCGGTCGCGCGTTCGCGTTCGACCATCCGCTCTCCCTCCTCGGCGTCCTCGGCGAGGGGTTTCTCGCAGACCACGTGTCTGTCGTGGTCGAGGGCGAACGCGACGACGTCCCGGTGGACCGCGGGCGGGACGCCCACGTAGACGACGTCCACCGCGTCGTCACGTATCATCTCGCGGTAGTCGGTGAACGCGGCACAGTCGTACGTCTCGGCGAACGCCTCGGCCTTCGAGGCGACGAGGTCGCAGGCCCCCCAGACGGTCGTCTCCGGGTGTTCGTCGAACGACTCCGCGAGGCGCCCGCCGACGACTCCGCAGCCGACGATAGCGGCGTTGTACATGCGGAGACGTTCCCGTCGGGGATAATGTCGGTTCGGATGTCGGGTCGTCGGCAGTCGCCCGCCGTCGGTCGGCGACGAAGCGGAGGAGACGAAAATGAAGCGACACGAATCGCGCGAGGCGAGTCGCTCAGACGCGCACCGCGCCGACGACGAACGCGACCAGAGGGGCCGCGACGACGGCGTGGAGGACGACGAGGACGGCCTGTCCCGCGGCGGTGACGCCCAGCGACGGCGTGAACGCGAACACCGGGACGAGCATGACCGCGAACACGACGGCGGCGGCGGCGACGAAGTTCCGGGTCGGCCGCGCCGTGAACCGGGCGAGGGCCGCGTAGACCACGGCCGCGCCGATGCCGGCGACGACGGTGCTACCCAGTATCGGGGCCGCGGCGAACGGCGTGGTCGGCCCCGCGACGCCGAGGTTCACGTCGAGGACGCCGACGAGGAGTCGGACCGCGAACGCGAGGACGAGAGCGGTCACGACGCCGAACGTCGCCCGTCGGGCGAGGTCGCTCGCCGTCGTCGGTGCCGCCGTTCGAGTGGTCGTGAATTGCATCCCTCCTGTACGCTCGCCGAGGGGATAAACCAGTAGCTCGCGGCGGGTGAGTTCTCAGAAAATGGTTCGCTTCGTCGGCCGCGGTGACGCGGCGTCTGAAACCGAATTACAGGCGCGTGAGGTTGGTCGCGCGCGGGCCCTTGGGGGCGTCTTCGATGCTAAACTCTACGTCCGTACCCTCTTCGAGGTCCTCGCCGCCGATGTCTTCCATGTGGAAGAACACGTCGTCGTCCGAGTCGTCCGTCGAGATGAAACCGTAGCCGCCAGTGTCGTTGAAGAAATCAACGTTTCCTTTCGCCATTGCGATTGAACACAATGCCACCATACGGATAAGAGTTCCGAGATACGTCTTAGCAGCCGAGATATTTTTAGATATTTGTTCTGAAAACGCCGACAATAGGTGAAATTGTGCTACTTCGTCGGTTCGGCGCGGTATCGTCGTCGGGGTCCGCTTCTCTGGGCGTTGCTTCTGTGGAATCGTCGGTTCGAACGGCCGTTCGTTCGCGGTCGGGTCGCGTCCCCGGCGCCGGCGTCGTCGACTACTCCTCGGCCGCGTCCGACTCCCAGCCCTCGGTGTAGACGTTCGACTCGTCGACGCCCGCGGACTCGAGGACGTCGCGGGCCTCGACGACCATCTCCGGGACGCCGCAGACGTAGCAGTCCGTCCCTTCCACGTCGCCGACGGCGTCGGGCAGGTGGTCCTGCACGTGGCCGGTTCGCCCGTTCCACGCGTCGTCCTCGGCGTCCGAGAGGACGTAGTCGACGCTGAGGTTCTCGTTCTCCGCGCGGAGTTGGTCGAGGCTCTCGCGGAAGATGAGGTGTTCCTGGTCGCGTTCGCCGAACAGGAGGTGAGCGTCGCCCGACCCCTCCCGGGCGTACTGCTTGACCATCGGATACAGGGGTGTGATACCCGTCCCGGTGGCGCAGAAGACGGCGTCCCGGTCGAAGTCGCGGACGCGGAGGTTGCCGTCGACTTCCTCTACCTCGATTTCGTCGCCCGGCGTCCGTTCGTGCATGAACACGGAACCGTTGCCGTCCTCGTAGCGCTTGATGGCGAGGACGAGTTGGTCCGTTCCGGGGAGGTTCGCCGCCGTGTACGGACGGGCCTCCTCCTCGCCGTCGCTCTCGAAGTGGACCATCGTGTGCTGTCCCGGTTCGTACTCGAACGTGTGGTCGTCGGCGACGAGTCGGAACTGCTTCACGTCCGGCGTCATCCGATGCACGTCGGCGACGGTGACGCTGAGCGTCATGTGCCGGCGTTGGGAGGCGACGCCGAAATGCGTGCTGGCGGCGCGGGTGGTTTCCGGTCTGCCGTCCCGGGGTCGTCACCCGGTCGCACACGACCGAAAGGGCTACCGTCCCGCCGGGAGACTGCGGGAACCGTGACACGATACGACGCGGTGGTGTTCGACAGCGACGGCGTCCTCGTCGAACCGCCGGCCCGCGAGACGCAACTCGGAGCGATTCGCTCGGCGTTTCGGGAACTCGGCGTCGAGAGTCCGCCGGCGGACCACGTCCGCGACCTCTCGCACGACGTGCGCCCCGACCGTCTCGACGCGATAGCCGACCACCACGGACTCGACGCCGCGACGCTCTGGACCGCGCGCGAACGGTGCGACGAGCAGTCGCAGTTCGAGGCGTTCAGAGCGGGGTCCCGACAGCGCTACGACGACGTGACGGCCATCGCCGACCTGCCGCCGAACCGCGGCGTCGTGAGCAACAACCACCACTCGACGGTCGCCTTCAAACTCGACTTCTTCGAGTTAGAACCGCTGTTCGACACGTTCTACGGCCGCGAGATGACCGTCGAGAGCCTCACCCTGAAGAAGCCGAACACCCACTACCTCGACCGGGCGATAGCCGACCTGAACGCCGAGAACCCGCTGTACGTCGGCGACAGCGAGAGCGACGTGGTGGCGGCCCACCGCGCCGGCGCGGACTCGGCGTTCGTCCGCCGCGACCACACCCGCGACGCGGCCCTCTCGGTGACGCCGACGTACGAAGTCGACACGCTCGCCGACCTGCCGGACATCGTCGTCTGAGTAGGCCGCCGACCTGAGCAGGCCGCCGACCGAGAACGCCGTCGGCGTCCGTCGCTCGCCCCGACAACGGTTATCCGTCGTCGCCGCGCACGTCCCACGTCCGCATGTCACGTCCGTTCCTCACCGCTCACTGGCGAAACCTCTGCAACCTCACGTACGCCGTCCCGCCGGAGCGACTGGAACCGCTCTGCCCGGCGGGCGTCGACTTGGAGGTCCGCGACGGCGAGAGCTACGTCAGCCTCGTCGGCTTCGACTTCGACGACACCCGGGTGCTGGGCGTCCCGTGGCCCGGCTATCGCGCGTTCCCCGAACTCAACCTCCGGTTTTACGTCCGGCACGAGGGCGAACGCGGCGTCGTCTTCGTCCGGGAGTTCGTCCCGAAGCGACTCGTCGCGTGGATGGCCCGGACGCTGTACGACGAACCGTACCGACGCGCGCCGATGGCCAGCGACCGGCGGGTCGAGTCGGACCGTCTGACCTACTCGCTCGGGGTCACCTACGGCGGGCGTCGGCACACGGTGCGCGTCTCGACGGCGAACCGGTCGCCGTCCGTCCCGGCCGAGGACACCGACGCCCACTTCTTCAAGGAGCACACGTGGGGCTTCGGTACGAACCGGCGCGGCCGGACGCTTCGCTACCGGGTCGAACACCCGACGTGGGCCGTGTACGACCTCGACTCGGTTCGAATCGACGTGGACTACGCCGCCCTGTACGGCGACGAGTGGGCGTTCCTGAACGACGCGGAGCCGGTTCACACGCTCTTCGCGAAGGGTTCGGAGGTGGCCGTCTACCCGCCGGAGACGCTGTGACGGCCCCCTCCGCACCGGTACGGCCCGACAAACGGTGGCGAACCGACTTCCACGCCCGGAGAGCCCGCGCGATTCCGACGGAGAGCGCCGTCGGTTACGACCGAGACGACGAATCGGCGGCCGCCACGGCGTCGGCGTCGGCCGCCGACTCGTCGGCCGTCGCGCCGTCCCGGTCGAAGACCGCCTCTCGCGCGCGAAGCAGGGTGCGCAGGTGGTCCGCGTCTTCGAACGTAGTCAGCGTCGCGTTCGGCAGTCGGTCCGCGAGTCGCCGCGCGCCCGCGACGGGCACGTTCGTGTCCCTGTCGCCGTGCCAGAAGCGGACCGGCACCGTCACCGACTCGACGGCGACGTCCCACTCCGACGAGAGCAGTCGCGTCTCGGCGACGAACCCGCTCCGGTGTCGCGCGAACGCCTCTACGAAGTCGCGCCTGACGAGTTCGGCAACGTCGTCGGGCACGTCCGCGCCGTCCGCGGTGTACTGCGAGACGACGGCCGACGGCGACGCCCGCGCGGCCACCCACGACTGGACGCGCGCCAGTCCCCGCGCCAGCGTCGGCGTCGCCGCGGCCAGCACCTCGAAGGCGCGGAGCGCGGCCGGTTTCGACGACGCCAGCGACGGGGGTACCGCGCCGGCGACGACGTCCACGCGCCGGACGCGTTCGCCGTGCGTGGCGGCGACGGCGAGGGCGTGCGGGCCGCCGCCGGAGAAGCCGACGACGCCGGCGCGCGTGACGCCCGCGTCGTCCAGCACGGCCGTGACGAACGCGCCGGTGTCCCGCAGCGTCCGCCCCGGCCACGGACTCGAACGCCCGTAGCCCGGCCGGTCGATGGCGAGAACGCGGACGCCCGCGCGCCGCGCCGCGTCGTCGAACAGGGCCGCGAGGCGGCGCGACCCCGGCGTCCCGTGGAGGAACACGACCGGCACGCCTTCGGGGTCGCCGTACTCGGCGTACGCGACGTGCCGACCGTCGCCCACGGTGACGGTGCTGACCCCGGCCTCGGGCGCGTCGGCGTCGTCGCTCGCTCGGAGTTCTGCTGTCATCGACCGGTCGTTGGCGCTCCCCGCGGGAGAGGAAATCGCCGGACTGATGCGGTTTTTTATATGCCCGCGAGAGTCGTCCGGTATGCGACGCGTCACGTTCGAGGTGTCCTACCCGGCGGCGTTGGTCCACCCGCTTCACCGGCGACTCGCCGAGGAAGAGGGCGTCTCGCGCATGGAACTGCTGATGTGGGGGCCGACGACGAACGTGACGACGCTCTCGTGGTTCGACGCGGATCCGGCGACCGTACGGAAGGTGCTCACCGCCGTCGGCTCTCTGTCGTCGGCGAGTCTGGTCGCCGACGACGGGGGCACGTACGCCTTCGTCCACCAGACGGGGTTCGAGTTCGACGACGCCCTCCTCGACCTCCTCGCGGCGGCGAGCGTGGTGTTTCTCCCGCCGGTGACGTTCTTCGCGGACGGCACCGCGACGTTCGACGCCGTCGGCGAGACGGCGGCCCTGAGCGAGTTCTACCGCCGACTGGGGGACCTGCTGAAGACGCGAATCCGGCGCGTCCACGACTTCCGGCGCGGCCCGCCCGCGGGGAACCTCACGGCGAGGCAGGCGGCGGCGCTGGAGGCGGCGGTGGGCGTCGGCTACTACGACGTCCCGCGGACCGGCACGGTTGCCGACGTGGCCGACGAACTCGACTGCGCGTCCAGCACGGCGGGCGAACTCCTGCGGAAAGCCGAGTCCGCCGTCGTCTCCGCGTTCGTGGCGGACGGGTCGCCCGCCGCGGACGGGTGACCCGCCGACCGTCCACCGACAGTTTTCACGGCCGAACGTGTCAGCCGAACCATGGGAACGTCCAGACAGCCGGACGTCCTCGTCGTCGGCGGCGGACTGGCCGGGCTAACCGTCGCGAACTACCTGCGACGCCAGGGCCGCGAACCGACCGTCGTCGAACGAGCCGCCGACTGGCGCGAGACGGGGTACGGCATCGGTCTCTGGCACGACGGCATCTCGGTCCTCGACGAACTCGACCGCCTCGCGGCGACGCGACGCGCGGCGACGGACCCGGACGCGTTCGAGGTTCGCGCCGCCGGAGGGCGGGTCCTCTCCCGGGCGTCCCTCCCCGCGGGGCAGACGCTCTTGCTCGTCGTCCATCGGGCGGACCTGCACGCCGCCCTCCGCGAGACGGTCCCCGACGAGTGGATACGGATGGGCACCGCCCCCGAACGCATCGACGAACGGGACGACGGCGTGGTCGTCACCTTCGAGGACGGGACCGCCGAGACGTTCGACCTCGTCGTCGGCGCGGACGGCGTCCACTCGACCGTTCGCGCCGAGTGCTTCGACGACTGGACGAAGCGGGCGTTCGACACCTACGTCTGGTCGCTGTGGACCGACGGGCGTCCGAGCCTCGACGCCGAGATGGTGAGCCTCTGGGGTCCGGGAAGCGAGGGGTTCCTCGCCCGCGTCGGCGACCGGGTCGGGTTCAACCTCGCCGCCCGACTGGACGCGCCGCCGGACCCGCCGGCGCGCGAGCGACTGCGGACGCAGGCGGAGCGAATCGGCTGGCGACTGCCCGGCCTCCTCGACGCGGCCGACGACGACCCGTTCTTCGACCGCGTCCGAGAGGTCACCTGCGCGCGGTGGCACACCGACCGCGTCGTCCTCGTCGGCGACGCCGCCCACGCCGTCCACCCCATCTCCGGGATGGGGGCGTCGTTGGCCCTCCGGGACGCGCGCGTCCTCGCGCAGGAACTCGCCACCGCACCCCCCGACGACCCGTCGTCCGCACTGGCCCGGTTCGAGCGCCGTCGCCGCGAGGACGCGCGCCGCGCGCGACGCGAGGCGCGCTTCGAGGCGGCGCTGACGTTCGTCGAGTCCCCCCACCTCCGGCGACTGCGCGACTGGGCGGTCGCTCACACGCCGCTGTTCGAGACGTTCGTGAAGCGGCGGGCCCGCGACTGACCTTCTCGTCCGCGCCCCTCGGACCGCCCCCGGTAGCGCATCTCGGAGCGAGTCTGTCCCTGCCGCCGTCCGTCACGGACGATGCCGTACCGGCGTCACGGCGCGGACTCCGTCGGCGGCGCGACGTTCTTCATGCGGCGGTGGCGGCGGAGCAGGCCCACCTGGTCGGCGACGCGGCCCGCCAGCGTCCGGAGCGTCTCGGCCGTCTCCCCGTCGCCGAGGACGGCCGGCCGCCCCTCGTCGCCGCCCGCGCGGACCTGCGGGTCCAGCGGGAGCGACCCGAGGTACGGCAGGCCCGTCTCCTCGGCCAGCGACTCGCCGCCGCCCGCGCCGAACACGTCGTGGGCCGACCCGCAGTCCGGGCAGACGAACGTGCGCATGTTCTCGACCACGCCGAGGACGGGCGTGTCGAACTCGCCGAACGCCCGCATGCTCCGGCGGGTGTCGTCCGTCGCGACGGCCTGCGGCGTCGTCACGACGACGGCGCCCGTCACCGGCAGGGTCTGCAGGACCGACAGTTGCGCGTCGCCGGTCCCCGGCGGGAGGTCCACGACGAGGTAGTCGAGGCTCCCCCACGCCACGTCCTCGAACAGGTCGGTCAGGGCGCTGTGGGCCATCGGGCCGCGCCAGACGACCGGGTCGTCGTCGCCGACGAGCGACCCGACGCTCGCCACCGTCACGCCGTGGTTCTCCGGGGGGACCAGCCGCTTCTCGCCGTCGACCGTCTCGACGTCGGGGGTCGCGTTCGCCCCCAGCATCCGCGGCGCGTTCGGCCCGTACACGTCGGCGTCGAACAGCCCGACCGACGCGCCGCGG
Source organism: Halogeometricum rufum (assembly GCF_900112175.1). Lineage (NCBI taxonomy): Archaea > Methanobacteriati > Methanobacteriota > Halobacteria > Halobacteriales > Haloferacaceae > Halogeometricum > Halogeometricum rufum. The sequence goes on from NZ_FOYT01000002.1 coordinate 308,795, forward strand.
TCGGCCAGCCCGGCCGCGACGTTCGAGGCGACGGTCGACTTCCCGACGCCGCCCTTCCCGGACGCGACGGCGACGACGGCGTCCACGTTCGGTAGCACCGACTCCGCGCCGGGCGTGCGCTCGGGCGTCGCGGTGAGTTCGGGGTCGAAGCCCGCCTCGCGAACCACCTCCCGGACGTCGCTCGCGAGTCGTTCGTCGGTCGGCGCGTGGACGGCCCCGAGCGCGAGGTCCACGCGGGCGGTGTCGCCCTCGAGTGTCACCTCGCGGACGAGGCCGGTCGATACGACGTCGTCGCCGAGGTCGGCGTCCTCGACGCGACGGAGGCTGTCGCGCAGGTCGGCTGCGGTGTCGATGGAGTGGGTCATGGTGGTGAATCGGTCTCCGGTGAGTTCGCGCCCGTCGCGGGCGGCGGCTGGTCGGTCGAGGACGGGGTCGCGACGCTACGGCGCGTCGTCGGTCACCTCCGGCGGCCCGTCCGCCGTCTCCGGCGGCTCCTCGGTACCGTTCGACGCCGCCGTGCCGTCGTCCGCCCCGGACGGGCCGACGCCCGCGCGGGCGTCCCACGCGGCGAACGTCCGCGCGACGCCGACGAGTGCGGCGAACGCCCCCTCGACGCGGTCCTCGTCGCGGACGCGTTCGTGGAAGGCGTCGAGCCACCCGAGTCGCGCCAGCGCGCGTCGCTGCAGTTCGCGCAGGGCGTCGGCCGCCTCGCGAGCGCCGGCCTCTCTGCGGTCCGCCTCGGCGGCGGCGAGTGTACCGAGGAACTCGAACGTCGCCGCGACGTGGTCGGGGATGCCGTCGCCGCGGGTCGGCTCGAAGCCGGCGACGCCGTAGAGCCGCGCGACGGCCGCCGCGGGTTCGCCGAGCAACTCGCCGCCCGCCGCAGCCGCGTGGTACGCCGAGTCGGACTCGTAATCGGTCGACGGCTCCGTCGCGTGCGCGGAGGCGAACGGCGGGACATAGTGCGCGCCGGGCACGACGAACAGGTTGTCGTAGCCGACCGAGAGCGCCTCGCGGTCGTAGTCGTCGGCGAACTCCGCGTCGAGGTCAACCGGAAGCGACGACGAGAGGCGGGCGAAGTCGCCGCGCTCCGCGGCCGCGACGAACGCGTCGACGTCGCCGTCGAGGCAGGCCGCGAGCAGGTCGTAGACCCGCGCTCGCGTCCGGCACACCGCCGGGTCGGTCGCCGGCAGGTCGTCGCTCGGGGCGGCGGCGCTCATCGGCCCCCACCTCGCTTCGTCACCTCGACGAACGCGTCGTACTGCGCGTTGCTCCCCCCGACGAGGTCGCTCAGCCCCGTGTCGCCGAGTTCCGCGTCGAGCGGTTGCAGGTGGTTGATGGCGAACCCGGCGTCGCGGCCCTTCGCGTAGCCGGCCTCCTCGCGCATCGGTTCGTCGAACCGGTACGGCGTGGTGCCGTCCCGTCCCGGCGGCGTGCGCGTCTCCCCGTCGACGGTCTCCTCGCTCGCGCCGTCGCCGTCGCGGCCCCAGCCCCACATCGCGCCGACGACGCCGGGGCGGATGCCGCCCGTGACCATCGCCACGCCCTCGACGGTGCGGCGGCCGGCGTCTATCTCGACCCGGTCGCCGTTCTCGATGCCCCGCTCCTCGGCGTCCGCGGGGTTCAGCCACAGCGGGTTCTCCGGACGGGTCTCGCGGAGCCACGGGCTGTTCTGCGTCCGGTGCATCCCCTGCGTCCGGGGCTTCCAGTTGATGAGTCGGAGCGGTCGCTCGGGGTCGTCGTCGGAGACGACGCCCGCCTGCACGGTGCCGTCGTAGTGGCGCACGTCCTCGACCCGGGGCAGGGGGTCGAACCGCTCGCCGGTGTAGGCGTGCTTGCCCTTCGGGACGACTTCGCTGTAGAAGTTCGCCCGCGCGCCGAGTTTGTACCGCATGTGGTCGCCGTCGTAGGCGTTCGAGCGGTCGCCGTAGCGACCGGCGTAGTCGTAGTCGACGCCGTGTTCGGCGAACGCCTCGGCGTAGTCCTCGACGGGTTCCTCGAACCGACCGCCGCGGTTGAGGACGGTGACGACCTTGCGCCACTCCTCGTCCCCGACGGCCGCCTTCCAGCGGTCGAGGTCGAAGTGTTCGCCGAGTCCCTTCTCGTGCGCCCGCCGGAACGTCTCCAGTTCGTCGTCCGTCGCGTCGGCGACCGGGTCGCGGTCGTAGGCTATGTTCGCGACGAGTTTGAGGTAGAAGTCCTCCGCCTGGTGGAGGGGCCACAGGTTCCCGTCGGCGTCCGGGATGGCGTCCTCGCCGACGCCGGGCAGGTCCATCTCCTTCCAGAGGTCCACGAGCACGTCCTCGAACGGCCGGGCGTCGGGCACCACCTTCACCGTCGGCTGGCTCACCTTCTCGTCGGCGAGGCGCTTGTTCGGGTAGGTGCCGAAGTTCTCCCAGCGTTCGAGGTACGTCGGCTCCGGCAGGACGTAGTCGGCGTACTTGCTGGTCTCGCCGACGACGGTGTCGCTCGCGACCACCAGCGGGATGGCGTCGGTGTCCTTCAGTACCGGCGGTATCTCGTCGCCGCCGGCGACGGACATCACGTGGTTGTTCGAGTACGGCCGGATGAACAGGGCCTCGACGCCGTAGGGGTACTCGTCCTTCGCGCTGCCGTACAGTTCCTGCGCGGCGTACGGCGGCGCGACGGGGAACCACGGCCGCTTCGCCGGGTAGCCGTCGTCGCGTTCGAACAGCGACGTGTCCTCGTAGTTGACGCCGCCGCGGAGTAGCGGGATACCCCACGGGCTGTGGCCGTCGGGGACGTTCCCGAGTTGGTAACGACCGCTCATCGTGCTGTAGCCGGCGTACGGCGTCATCTGGCCGCCCTTCCAGTCGTAGTTGCCGACGAGGTGCTGGAGGGTGGCGATGGCGCGCTGGTTGTGGAAGCCGTTGCTGTGCTTGGCGGGCCCGCGATACGCCATGATGGCCGCCCGCTTGCCGTGGCTGGTGAACTCGTCGGCCACCTCGGCGACGGTGTCGGGGTCGACGCTCGCCATCTCGGCGTACTCCTCGACGGTGTGCTCGAACACGCGCTCCCGGTACAGCGACCACGCGCTCCGGACGCGTTCGCCGTCGACGGTGAGGTCCACGTCGAGGACGGCCGCCTCCGCCTCGCTCGCCGGGACCGGTTCGCCCGTCTCCGCGTCCACGACGACGAACTCGTCGGCCGCGTCGGCGTCGACCAGTCCGAGGTCGGCCGCGCGCGCCTTCGGCCCGGCGTCGGCGTCCACGCGGACGAGGTGGGTGGCGTCGCTCCACGTCGGTTCGTCGTCGCCGGCGGCCGCCGCCTTCGACGGGTTCCGGAGGTAGTCGACGTCGTGCCGGTCGTGTTCGAGTATCCACCGAGCCATGCCCATCGCGAGGGCGCCGTCGGCACCGGGTTCGACCGGAATCCACGTGTCGGCCTTCTCGGCAGTCTTCGACAGGCGCGGGTCAACCACGTCCATCCGCATGCCGTCCTGGATGGCGTTCGTCAGCTTCGGCGCCAGCCACGTCGGCCCCTTGTTGGCCACCATCGGGTTGGTGCCCCAGACGAGCAGATACTCGCAGTTCTCCACGTCGGCGTACTGCCGCTTCTTCTTGCCCGCGAACGACCGGACGTTGCCCATCACGCTGGAGAACCCGCAGGTCCCCGCGTGGTGGACGCTGTTTATCGAGCCGAGGCCCTGCTTCCAGAGGCGCGCGCGGACGAAGTTACGCCTGAAGCCGCCGACGTCCACTATCTGGTTCGCCTTCGGGCCGAGGTCCGGGTGGTCGGTGTCGATGAGCGCGTCGTCCCACTTCTCGTCGAAGTCGGCCTTGGCCATCTCGCCGTCCTGGACGGCCTCCCAGTCTGCCATCACCTCGTCTTTCGGCGCGTGCGCCCACATCTCCCGGAGGCCGGGGTGGCCGAGTTCGTCGTCGCCCTCGACGATTTCCGTGATGGCCTGCTCCCACGAGACGGTCTTCCACTCGCCGGAGCCTCGCGGGCCGACGCGCTTCATCGGCTTGCGGACGCGGTAGGCGTCGAACGCCGTCTGGATGCCCGCCTGCCCCTTCAGGCACATCCGGCCGCCCGACACCGACCAGCGGTCGGTGTCCACGTCGCCGGTGCCCGCCAGGTCGCCGGTGGCGACCGACTCGGGGTCGCTGTCGTAGGGAACCTGCGCGAACGGCTGGGTGTTGAGGAACGAGTACGGGTTGCCCGCGAGTTTGCGGACGAGCGAACTGTACTCGCCGGCGTCGCTGCCGTCGGCCAGCCGAACCTTGATGGGGCAGAACGTGTTGCACTGCCCGCAGGTCGTGTAGAGGACGTCCTCGGCGCCGTAGTCGCCGTCGTCGTCGCCGACGTAGTGCGCTTCGTCGTCGGTCCAGAGGTCGGTCGTGTCGAGGTTCACCGACGCCGTCGAACCGGCCGCGACGGCGCCGATGCCGGCGGCGACTTTCACGAAGTCGCGCCGCGAGAGCGATGCGTCCGGGTCGCTGTTCGGGTCTGTGTCCGGGTCGTCGGTGGAACTCATCGGTCGTCACCTCCGTGGTCGGAGACGCCGCCGTCGGTGGCGGCGCTCGGTCGGTCTGCGTGCGATTCGTCCCGCGCGTCCAGCGGTCGGAGCGGCAGCACCTCGGCGCCGAGCGAGTAGAGCAGCAGTCCGACGGCAATCATCCCCGCCGAGGTCAGCCACTCCACCGCGCTCGGGAAGTACTCGCCGTGCGGCAGGCCCTCCATCACGGGCAGTATCTGCGGCGGGACGACGATGTTGAACCGCACCGCGACGATGCCGACGACGACGCTCAGGCCCGCCAGCGTCAGCGGCACCGCGGAGCGCCGCCAGGAGCGGTTGCTCAGCACGACCAGCGGGAGGACCCAGCCGAGGCCGACCATGAACACCCAGAACGACCACGACATCTCGCCGAACAGGACGACGAGCCACGTCTCCACCTCGTGGGGGTGCAGGCTGTTGAGCGCGATGAGCGCGTCGATGGTCGTGAACGCCGCGTCCGCGAGGACGAACGCGGCGAGCAACTGACCGAGGCGGTCCATCAGGTCGCGGTCCAGCGTCTCGCCCGTCAGGAGCTTCGACCGCAGGACGTACAGCGCGGCGACGAGCGCCGTCCCCGACACCACCGCCGAGACGACGAAGATGACCGGGAACAGCCCGCTGTTCCAGTACGGCCGGGCCTTCGCGACGGCGAACAGTACGCCGGTACCGCCGTGGACCATGAATATGGCAAGGGGGATGCCGACCAGCCCGGCCCGCTTCAGCCAGCGCTCGTCCGTCTCCGCCGAGGCGGCGGACGTGTCGCGCCGACCGAGGGTGAGCAGGCCGCAGAGCCTCGCCCGCCAGCCCTCGGCGTGCGCGGCCACGCGGGCGAGGTCGACGCGCATCGAGAAGTACAGCTCCGTCACGAGGACGCCGATGTAGGCGACGTAGGCGTGGACCTCCCACGACAGCGCCGACGTGAGCTGTCGCCAGATGAACGGGTGGTACATCCGGTCCATCCGGCCGAGGTCGGTCCAGACGAACAGTAGCGCCACGACCATGCTGACGATGGCCGCGAACAGGGCGTCGCGGTCTATCTTCTCTAAGCCCTCCACCTCGAAGACGTTCGCCAGCGTGCTGACGAGGAACGCCCCCGCCGAGAGGCCGACGAAGTAGATGTAGAAGGCGACCCACGCCCCCCACGGCGCGACGCTCGTGAGGTTGGTACTCGCCATCCCGAGGCTGATGCGACGCCACGTGGCCCACCCGCCCACCGCCAGCAAGACGGCCAGCAGGGCGTACCACGCGACGCGGAACCGTCCGTTCCGGAAGCCGGAGTCGTAGTCGAGTTCGGTCGTCGCCATGGTCCTATTTGAGGTAGTAGACGTTGGGGTCGGTCCCCTCGGACTCCTTGAGTTGGAACGACCGGGTGGAGTCGGCCATCTCCGACACGTCGCTGTCGGGGTCGTTCAGGTCGCCCGCGTTGCGGGCGTCGCCCACGCACGTCTCGACGCAGGCTGGTTCCTCGCCGCGGTTCAACCGGTGCATGCACATGCTGCACTTCCGGACGTTGCCGACCGGGGACTCGCCGCCCTCGCGGGGGCCGCGGTCCACGCCGTACTCCGGACTGGTCACCTCGCCGCTTCCCGTCACCTCGTCGTCGTAGTTCTCGCCGAAGTCGAAGTAGCGCGCGCCGTACGGGCAGGCGATCATGCAGTACCGACAGCCGATACAGCGGTCGTAGTCCACGTTGACGACGCCGTTGTCCATCTTGTACGTCGCCGACACCGGGCAAACCTGCACGCACGGCGGGTTCTCACACTGCATGCACGGGCGCGGAACGTTCGTCCGCGTGACGTTCGGGAACTCGCCGTGTTCCTCCTCCATCACGACGTTGTAGGAGACGCCCGGCGGCGTCCGGTTCTCGGCCTTGCACGCGACCGTACAGGAGTCGCAGCCGACGCACTTCTGCAGGTCGATGACCATGCCCCACTTCTCGTCGCCGTCCGGGCCGTCCTCGCTCTCGACGGACGCCGCGACGGAGTCCATCGACCCGACGGCACAGCCCAGTCCCTCGGCCGTCTCCCGGGAGACGGTCTGGCCGTCGCCGTCGATGGCCGGGTTCGGCGTCTCGCGGTAGTCGTCCCCGAATTCGGCTTCCGCGGCCCGGTCGTACTTCTCCCAGTAGTCGTCGCCCGAGAGTTCCCCGCGGGCGACGCGTTTCGCGTCCTCGGCCATCGCGACGCCGAGGTCGGTGCTGTACTCGGTCTTCGCGAGTTCCGCCTCGGGGTCGGCCGCCTCCGCGTCGACCATCCGGTCGAGCGTGGCCGTGTCCGGCACCGAGGGCGTGCGGGTCGGTTCGGCCGACTCGTCGACTCCGCTCATCGGCCGCCACCTCCCGGCGGGCGTTCGCGCCGCGTCTGGTTCGAGTTCATCACGTGTAGACGGAGACGCCCCAGGGGGCTGAGCGTACTACCGATACTGTTGGGTGCGTCGAGACGGGGCGAGACCCCCCACCTTCGGGTACCCATACTGTTTGGGCCGGGGGTGACCCGAATCAGCGGGAACGGCCTCCCCGAGAGAGCGTATCGGGCGTCGCGAGCGGCGAGACGGGTTCAGGAACCCGATTCCAACGGCGTGAAAATCCCGTATCGGGTTTTAGCCGGTGGCGTCGCGACGCTACGGTATGCAGCGCACTCGCTCGACGCCGACGGGGAGGTGGACGCGATGGCCGTGAACCCGCTGCTGGCGGCCTCGATCGCACTCCGTCTCGGCGGCGTCGGCTACTCGCTCGCGCTCCTCTCTCGGAGCCGTGACCGCCGGTTCGCGTTCCTCACGTGCATGCTCGCGCTGATGGCGGCGCGGCAGGTCTGGACCGCGATGGCGACGACGGCCACCGGACTCGCGGAACTGCCGGGACTCCTGGTCAGCGTCCTCGCCGTCGCGACGGTCCACTACCTCTCGCGGTACGTCTCCGAGGAGGACCGCATCAAGGCGCGACTCCGAGAGACCAACGAGGAGCTTCGAAGCTTCCGGAAGGCGGTCGAACACGCCGGCCACGCCATCTTCCTCACCGACACCGACGGCACCATCGAGTACGCCAACCCCGCCGTCGAGACGGTGACCGGCTACGCCCCCGAGGGCGTCGTCGGCGAGGACCCCAGCCTCTGGAAGTCGGGCGAACACGACGACGACTTCTACGAGGACCTCTGGGCGACGATAACCGACGGGGAGGTCTGGGACGGCGAGATAATCAACGAGCGACGCGACGGGGAGTTCTGCTGGGTGGACATGACCGTCGCCCCCATCACCGACGACGCGGGCGAGGTGGACCGGTTCGTCGCCGTCGACACCGACGTGACCGAACGCAAGGAGCGCGAACTCCGCATCCGCGAGCAGAAAGAGCGACTCGAACACCTCAACGACACGAACGAGGTGCTCCGGGAGGTCAACCGCCGCCTCGTTCAGGCGGACGACCGAGACGACGTCGAGCGCGCGGCCTGCGAGCAGTTCGCCGCGACCGACCCCTACGACGCCGCGTGGGTCGCGACCCGGAACATGGTCAACGACGCCGTCCGGGAGCGCACGCACGCCGGCATCGACGCCGAGAGCCTCGACGCCGTCGTCGCGGCCCTGAACGACGCCGACGGGGAGACGCCCGTGGACCGAGCGCTGACCGAGGGCGTGACCGCCGTCGCTCGAACGGGCGACGGCGACGACGGGTTCGCCCCGGCGGGGTCGGCGGCGACGCTCGCCATCCCGCTCACCTATCGGGACGTCTCCTACGGCGCGCTCGTCGTCCACGCGGCCGACGCCGACGCCCTCGACGCCGTCGACCCGTCCGTCCTCGACGAACTCGGCGAGACCATCGGCTACGCCGTCGACGCGGCCGAGAGCAAGCAGTCGCTGGTCGCCGACCGGGTGACCGAACTCACGTTCAGACTCCCGCCCGACGCCGGTCCGCTGTTCGAACTCGCGGCCGGCCTCGACTGCGAACTCGAACTCGACCGGCTCTCGGTCGCCGCCGACGGCGCTCCCGTCGAGTACGTCACCGTCCGGGGCGCGGACGCAGACGCCGTCTGCGACGCCGCCGCCGCGGACCCGCGGTTCGAGTCCGCGCAGGTCCTGTCGGACGGCGACGAGGCCGCAGTCGTCCGATTCGCCGTCTCCGACGCGTCGGTCGTGACCACGCTGGCCGACCGCAACTGCGTGGTCGACTCGCTCTCGGCGGACGCCGCCGGCGGCCGCGTCACCGCCGAGATGCCGCAGAGCGCGTCCGTCGGCAGCGTCGTCGAGGCGGTGCGCGCCCGCCACCCCGACGCCGACCTGATCGCACAGCGCGAACGCGAGCGCTCGACCGAGACCCGAGGCGAGTTCCGCGCCGCCCTCGAGGACCGACTCACGGAGCGGCAACTGGAAGCGCTCCAGACGGCCCACTTCGCGGGCTACTTCGACTGGCCGCGCGAGACCAGCGGCGAGGACGCCGCGGCCCTGATGGACATCTCCCAGTCGACGTTCCTGCAGCACCTCCGGGCCGCGGAGCGGAAACTCGGCGAACGGCTGTTCGACGAGGAGAGCGACGCGGGGACCCGTGCGACGGCCGGCCGCCTCGCGGCGAAACGCTGACAGACGCGTGGACCCGAGCCGTAGTCGAACGCCGTCGAACGTCGGCGAGCCGTCATCAACGCTTAACTCGGGGCCGCGTGAGACGCTACCAATATCAGATAAGATGAACGAGACAGGCGAGACGATCCGCGTCCTCCACGTGGACGACGAACCGAACTTCGCGGACCTGGCAGCGACCTTCCTCGAACGCGAGAACGACCGGTTCAGCGTCGAGGCGGTGACCAGCGCGACCGAGGGGTTGGACCGACTCGCGGCCGAGGCGTTCGACTGCGTCGTCTCCGACTACGAGATGCCGGGTCAGAACGGCATCGAACTCCTCGAAGCGGTCCGAGAGGAGTACAGCGACCTCCCCTTCATCCTCTACACGGGGAAGGGAAGCGAGGAAGTCGCCAGCGAGGCCATCTCCGCGGGCGTCACCGACTACCTGCAGAAGGAGGGCGGCACCGGGCAGTACGCCGTCCTCGCGAACCGCATCGAGAACGCCGTCGAGCAGTACCGCTCCCGGTCCGCGCTCGAAGCCAGCCAGCGCCGTCTCTCGCTGTTCATCGAACAGTCCCCGCTCGGCGTCATCGAGTACGACGAGCACTTCGAAATCGTCCGCCTGAATCCCAAGGCAGAGGAGATTCTGGGCTACTCCGAGGAGGAGTTGCGGGGTCACTCCTGGGAGGAGATAGTGGCCGAAGAGAGCTACGAGAACGTCGACACGGTGACCGACGAACTGGCGGCGGCCAGCGGCGGGTACCACAGCGTCGACGAGAACGTCCGGAAGGACGGCGAACGGATAATCTGCGAGTACCACAACCGCGTCGTCACCGACGAGGACGGCGCAGTCGTCGCCGTCTTCTCGCTGTTTCAGGACATCACCGAGCGCGAACGGCGCGAGAAACGGCTCCGAGAGACCACCGCCCGCCTCAAGGCCCTGTTCGAGGAGTCGCCCGACATGATAAACATCCACGACACCGAGGGGAACATCACCGACCCGAATCCCCACCTGTGCGCGGAGACGGGCTACGACGAGTCGGAACTCTCCGGGATGAAAGTCTGGGACCTCGATCAGACCATCGACCCCGAGGAGGCGCACTCGCTGTGGGAGGAGATGGAACGCGGCGAGCGCCGGAAGTTGGAAGGTGTCTACCGGCGGAAGGACGGGTCGACGTTCCCCGTCGAGGTACACGTCAGACGGCTCGACCTGTCCGGTTCCGTCCGGTTCGTGGTCATCAGCCGAGACATCTCCGAACGGAAGCGGCGCGAGTCGGACCTCGAACGGACGAACGCGTTGCTGTCGACGCTCGTCGAGACCCTCCCCGTCGGCGTCATCGCGGAGGACGCCTCCCGACGCGTCCTCGCGGCCAACCAGCGCCTGTTCGAGTTGTTCGAGATGGACCGCTCGCCGGACGAAGTTCTCGGCGAAGACTGCGCGCGGGTCGCGGGAGACGTGAGCGACCTGTTCGCCGACGCGTCCCGGTTCACCGAGCGAATCGACGAGATAATCGCGGCGTGCGAACCGGTCCACGACGAGGAGTTGACGCTCGCGGACGGGCGGACGTACGCCCGGAGCTACGAGCCCATCGAACTCGCCGACGGGACGGGGCACCTGTGGACGTACCGGGACGTCTCCGAGCAGAAGGAGCGGGAGGAACAACTACAGCGACAGAACGAGCGGCTGAACGAGTTCGCGAGCGTGGTCTCACACGACCTCCGGAATCCGCTCAACGTGGTGCAGGGCCGCGTCGAACTGGCACGCGAGGAGTGTGACACGGAGCACCTCGACCCGGCCGCGAACGCGCTGGACCGGAGTCTCACCCTCATCGACGACCTGCTGACGCTCGCCCGCGAGGGCGACGCCGTCGGCGACCTGTCGTCGGTGGACCTCGCGGACCTCGCCGACCGCTGCTGGCAGAACGTCGACACGGCAGGCGCGACGCTCTCGGTCGAAGCGGCGCGGACGGTTCGCGCCGACCGGAGCCGCCTCCAGCAGTTGGTGGAGAACCTCGTCCGGAACGCGGTGGAACACGGCGGCGACGACGTGACCGTCACCGTCGGCGACCTCGACGACGGGTTCTACGTCGAGGACGACGGGGCGGGCATCCCGCCCGAGGACCGCGACTCGGTGTTCGACGCCGGCTTCTCCACCTCCAGGGAGGGGACGGGCTTCGGACTGAGCATCGTTCAACAGGTCGCCGAGGCGCACGGGTGGCGCATCGCCGTGACCGAGAGCGCCGAGGGGGGCGCGCGGTTCGAGATCACCGGCGTCTCCGGGACACGGTGAGGTTCGGCCGCCCCCGAAAGCGCGCAGCGAGTTCGCCCGTCGAGAGCGCCGTTCTGGCCCGAATCAAAAGTACCATGCAACCACGCGACGCAGAGACCCGTATCAGGTGGACTACGTGACCGAGAAACGCGAATACACGGACGACTACCCCGACAAGACGCTGTACATCCCGGGTCCGACTGAGGTGCGCGAGGACGTCGTCGAGGAGATGTGCCAACCGATGTTCGGACACCGGATGGACCGGATGACGGACCTCTACACGACCATCGTCGAGGACACCAAGGAGTTCCTCGGCACCGACAACGACGTCGTCGTCCTGACGGCGTCGGGAACGGAGTTCTGGGAGGCGTCGACGCTCAACCTCGTCGACGAGAACATCCTCGTGGCGACCTGCGGGAGCTTCAGCGAGCGACACGCCAACGTGGCCGAGCGGTTGGGCAAAAACGTCGACCGATTGGAGTACGACTGGGGGCAGGCCGTCAAGCCCGAGGACGTGCGCGACGCCCTCGAACGGAGCGACGGGGAGTACGACGTCGTCGCCTGCGTGATGAACGAGAGTTCCACCGGCGTCCGGAACCCCATAGAGGAGATCGGCGACGTCGTCGCCGAGTACCCCGACACCTACTTCGTCGTCGACGCGGTGTCGTCGCTCGGCGGCGACTACGTCGACATCGACGAACACGGCATCGACGTCATCTTCGCGTCGACGCAGAAGGCGTTCGCGATGCCGCCGGGTCTCGCCGTCTGCGTCGTCAGCGACGACGCCTACGACCGCGAACTGGAGAAAGAGTCCGCGTCGTGGTACGGCGGCTTCCAGCGCTCGCTCGACTACTACGACCGGAAGGGCCAGACGCACTCCACGCCGGCCATCCCCATCATGCTCGCCTACCGCAAGCAGATGAAGCACATGCTGGAGGAGGGCCACGAGGGGCGCGACCGGCGGCACCGCGAGATGGCCGAGTACACCCGCGAGTGGGCCCGCGAACACTTCGCCATGTTCCCCGAGGAGGGGTACGAGTCCCAGACGGTGGCCTGCATCGAGAATACGCAGGGCATCGACGTCGCAGCGACCATCGAAGAGGTCTCCGAGCGGTACGACATGGCGTTCTCGAACGGCTACGGGTCGACGCTCGGCGAGAAGACGTTCCGCATCGGTCACATGGGCGAACACGACGTCGAGTCGATACGGCGGCTGACCGACGCCATCGAAGACGTCGCCGGACTGTAACACCGCCCCGCGACCACGTCGCTATATCTCTCCGGCCCCCCTACCACCCCGCATGGCAGGGGACGCCGACGCGGGCGGGGACCTCCGCCGGCGGTTCACCGGACTCGTCGTCGAGAGCCTCGCCGTCGAGCAGGACTACGCGAGCGCCACCGTCGACTGCCGGCGCTGTCCCGAGACGACGCTTCGGTCGGGCGACCGGGTGACCGTGGGGCTGTCGTGTTACGAGGACCACAGCTGGGAGATAACCGGCGTCTACTGCGCTGCCCACGGCGTCGAGTCCGTCGAGGCGGCGATGGCGGTTCGCGCCGAGCGACAGGCGGTGGTCGCCGCCGTGCTGGAGGCCTCGGGCTACCACCCGCCGAGCGGTGACTACCGCCCCGACGCGCTGACGCTGGGCGCGGTCGAACTCCTCGACTTCAGCCCGACCGCGGCGGGGTACTGAGTCCGTCGGCGTCGGCGACGGGTGCCCTCCGGTCGCGTCGGCCGGATACGGACGCCCCCGCGCGGCGTCGCCGGGCGACCGACGCCGGGAGGTCCCCTCACTCCCCCGACAGTTATTAGCGGCTCTCCGACATCCGTGTTGACATGGAACAGAAACGAACTCCGGTCGCGCGGCTGATGACGTCCGGCGTCCACACCGTCACGGCCGACGAGACGGTGGCGGACGCCGCAACGAGGCTGCTGGAGCAGGGCGTCGGCTCGCTCGTCGTCGTCGACGGGGACGACCAACCGGTCGGGATGTTCACGACCACCGACCTCGCCGAGTTCGCGGCCGACACCGCGGCGGGCGACGACGTGACAGTCTCGAAGTACATGACCGAACGGGTCGTCACCATCAGCGTTCGCGACTCGCTGTCGGACGCCGCCGCCCGGATGCTCGGCAACGGCATCCACCACCTCCCGGTCACCGACGACGACGGCGTCGTCGGGATGCTGTCGACGATGGACCTCACCGCCCACTTCTCGTACACGGGCGGGAGCGACATGGTCTGAGTCCGACGCGTGGGGGTCGGTCGCCGCCGGCCGTCCACCGGCCGGCGTCCCCTCGTTCGCCCGGACCGGACGAATGATGGTGCCGGGCCTCGAACGAGGGACGACGTGATACTGGTACTGGACAACGCGGTCGAAGGCGGGTACATGGCCGGCGAAGTCGCCCGTCTGTTGCCCGGAGAGGACGTGGAGACGTACAACTATCCGAACGGCGAGGCCGACCCGTCGTTCGAGGGCGTCGACGGCGTGGTCGTCGGCGGAAGCGGGGCCGGCGTCTACGACGAACCCGACCAGCCGTGGATCACGCGCCAGAAGGCGTACGTCGAGCGCGCTCTCGACGAGGGGATTCCCCTGCTCGGAATCTGCTTCGGCCACCAACTGGTGAACGAGGTTCTCGGGGGTACCGTCGTCGACAGCGGAGAGTCCCGGGGCCGCCTCGTCGAAGCGTCGCTGGCGGACGTCCCCCTGTTCGAGGGCGTCGAGCCCGTCGTTCCGGTCCTCCACTCCGACGTCGTGACCGAACCGGGCGAGGGGATGGACGTCGTGGGGACCGCCGACTACAACGAGTACTTCGCGACGCGTCACCGCGAGCGCCCCGTCTGGACCGTCCAGTACCACCCCGAGTTCACGCCCGAAATCCGCCCGGAGTACAGCGACTACTGGACGGAGACCGAGCACTCGTTCGACGACTCCACGGCGACGCGGACGCTGGAGAACTTCGCGCGGTTCTGTCGGCGACCGGCGACGGCGAGCGACTGAGTCGAGCGACGGCCGAGGGGACCGGCGAGCGGAATCAGACGACTTATCTGGGGTCTCACGAACACACGCGGACGCGACAGTGGCGACCGAGACACCCGAGGACGGAATCCCAGACGACGAACGCGAGGCGTTGCTGACTATCGGTCACGGCGCGGTCGTCACCTCCGGCGGCCAGTCCCTCCAACGAGCGGTGACGACGGCGACCGAGTACGTGCTCGCGCAGGGGTTCGGGCCGGTCGTCTACGGCGTCTACGCGTTCGCGTGGCGAATCACGCAACTGCTGTTTCGGCTCGTGAACTTCGGGTCGGTCCAGACGCTCCAGCGGTACCTCTCGGCCGACGGCGAGGATTCGGACCGACGAGGGCGGGTGGTCGGACTGGCGTATCTGACGACGCTCGTCGTCGGCGTCGGACTCGCCGGCGGGTTGATTCTCGGTAGCGGGTGGCTCAACGACGCGACGGTCTCGCATCCGGACTTCCCGCCGACGGTCGGTCTGTTCGCGGTGCTGGTGGTCCTCGTCGGGGTGGTCAGGGTTCACGCCGGCGTCCTCAGGGCGGTGCGGTCGGCCCGCGGCGAGGTGCTGTTCAACCGCGTCCTCCGCCCGGCAGTCAGACTGGCGGGCGCCGCGGGCGCGGTGGTCGTCGGCTACTCGGTCGTCGGCGTCGCCGGCGCGTTCGTCGTCGGGATGGCCGCCCTCGCGCTCGCGGGGTTCCCGATAGTCGTCTCGGCGACCGGCATCCGACCCGCGCTGGGCGGCCTGCGCGCGGAGGCGCGGCGGTTCTACAACCACTCGGGACCCATCGCGCTGAGCAGCCTCGGCAAGGTGTTCCAGAACCGCGTGGACGTGATGCTGGTGGGGTTCCTGCTGACCGCGAGCGCGGCGGGCGTCTACAACGTCGTGCTCGTCTTGGTGTCGCTGGCGTGGATTCCGCTCCTCTCGTTCAACATGCTCCTGCCGCCGGTCGCGTCGAGGCTGTACGCCGACGACGAGATGGACACGCTCGACGCGGTGTACACGGCGGTGACGCGCCTCATCGTCACCTGCGTCGTCCCGATTCTCGCCGTGCTGGTCGTCTACGGGCGGGCGGTTCTGGCCGCGTTCGGCCCGAACTTCACGGCCGGGTACGTGCCGCTCGTGGTCTACCTCGGCGGCGTGCTGGTCGGGAGCGCCGTCGGTGCGACGGGCTGGCTGCTGATGATGACCGACCACCAGTACGCCCGGATGGCGCTGGACTGGCTGTTGGCCGTGCTGAACACGCTTCTCACGTTCGCGTTCGTCGAGGCGTTCGGCCTGCCGGGGGCGGCGCTCGGCACGGCCGTCGCCATCGCCGTCCAGAACGGCGTTCAGGTCGTCCTCCTGCGGCGCTTCGAGGGGCTGTGGCCGTTCGACGCGACGTTCCTCAAACCGCTCGGCGCCGGCGTCGCGGCGGGAGCGGTGATGCTCCTCCTCCGCGAGACGCTGCCCGGACACGCCGGCGTCGCCGTCGGACTCCTGCTGGGCGCCGCGACGTACGTCGGTACTCTCGTGTCGCTCGGCGTCAACGACCGCGACCGCCTCGTGGTGGGGACGCTGGCCGCCCGGTATCGGCGGGCGATAACCGCGACCGTCCGCGCCCGTCGCTCCCGGCGGTCCCGCGGGGACTAAGCGCCGACGCCGGCCGCGCTTACGCGTCTCCCTCGGCGGCCGCGGTGACGTAGACGCCCGGCATCGCCGTCTCCTCGACGGCCAGCGTGACTTCCTCGCCCTCCTCGACGCGTTGGTCGGTCACGACGGTCACCGCCTCGATGGGGTTGCGACGGAGGAACGCCCAGATGAGGTCCAGTATCGAGGGGTGACCGCCGCGCCGGAGCACGAGCACGTACCGGGACTCGGCCAACTCTCGGAGCCCCGGCTCCAAGTCCTGGTCGTCCAGTTCGTCCGGGGGGACGACGTGCAGCACGTCACCTCGAATCGTCTCGGTCACACTGCCGAGACGAGGGCCGAAAGGATGAATGGTGCGCTCTCGGGCGAGCAGTGGAAGCGAACGGGTCTGTCGTGACGAACGGGCTCCGCGTCGCAAGGGACCACTCTCTCAGAGCGATTCCGAACGGCATCTCCTCGGTCGTGCTCCGTACGACACTCGGATGAATATAATGAATCTCCGAATAAATATAACCAACCTTTAATACCTTAGATGACATATTAGTATGCGAGAACACGAGCGCTGATCGTACCTTCTCAGAACGTACTATGACTAACTACGACGTGTTGCGCGAGTTCGAAGCGGGAATAACGAGCGAGCAGTTGGAGCAGGCGGTTGACAGTTCGGGCGACGCTATCGAGCAACTGCGAACCGAGGGCGTCCCGATATCGTATCTCGGCTCTCAGACGTTCCTCAACGGGGACGGATTGATCGGCGCAACGATGTGCCGGTACGACGCAGACTCCGAAGCGACGCTTCGCACGCACAGTGAGCGGGCTGGACTTGCTGTGAGCGAGATCTTCGTGGTCGGCCCCCCGCACGACGGGATCGCCCCGAAGACCGGCGTCGCGCCGAAGGCGGCCTGAAGCGCCGTTCGCACGAGAGAGAACGGAGCACTTTCTGACAGAGACAGGGCGAAAGACCCCTGTTCGGTACGCGACGATTCCTTGGTTGAGAGTGTGCGCGTCGGTGGATGCTGACCGCGTGCGCCGTATTCGGAACTGTTCCGAACCACCGTTCGGAAACGTCGTTTCTTCGGACGCATCGCTGGCGATATCGATACGATCGCAGACGCATCTCCGCGATGGAAGGAAGTGTCGCCCGAGACACTAACGGCCGGCGTCATCCCGAGGCGGCGTGCCGCGTCGGCCGGGAAACCCTCGTGTCAGGCGGTCCGTCTTTTCGGCGCGGACGTCCGTACTGTCGCACACCTGGGTTCTCCGCCTGTTCATCGCTCCCGTAGTGGGACAACTCGGGCGGGGACTAGTGGTGTGCGGTCGAAGATAGACGGCCGACGATAAAGGGGGTTCCGACTCGGCACCGTCTGCGGCGGACGGCCGGTCAGACCGTGTACTCGTCCGCGAACAACTGGACGTACCGGTCGCCGCGGAACTTGTACTTCGCCTTCTTGAACCGCGTCGCCAGTCGGCCCACAGACAGGCCCGCCCGGACGGTACCGACGTCGAGATTGAACAGTTTGTCCGACGAACTCGCCTCCATCATCTTCCGCGCGGCGGCGAACGACCGGTCCCAGTCGTCGGGACCGTAGTCGCAGACGATGTCCGCGAACGCGACGTTGCGGCGCACCTCGTCGCCGATGGCCTCCTTCCAGCGGTCGTTGTACGCCGAGAGGTCGCCCGCGCCCGCCAGTTCGCCCGCGATGGCGCCCGTGCGGACGGCGGTGTGGTCGCCGCCCTCGTGGAACGCCGAGGTTGCGCCCATCGCGCCGCCGACCACGGCGATGCCCGCCGCAGTCGGCGAGTCGATGGGACGGGTCGAGGAGATGGCGTACGTCTCCGTCCCCTTCGACTTCCCGCGGTCCTCGACGACGGGGAAGTCCGTCTCGACGTCGTACTCGTCGCCGTACTCCTGTTCGAGCAAGCGCCGGACGTACTCTCTGCCCTGCGGGATTCGCTCGTCGGAGTCGCGGAGGAGTTTGTACTTCTCGCGGGCCTCCACCGCGGAGAGGTCCATCCCGATGGGCATCGTCAGGCCGATGCGGGCCACGTTGTCGTCGTTCGGGAATATCCACGGGTAGGCCGTGTGACCGGGCATGTACCCCCACCAGAACTTGATGGCGCCCTCCACCTCCCGGGCGACGTCCTCGGGGAGGCGACGGTGTTCCTGGTAGGCGATGTGGTTCACCTTCGTCGTCGCCAGTCGGTCCGTCACGTCGAACGAGAGGAACCGGTCGAGCACCTTGTTCGTAATCTGTCGCTGGGGGCCGTCGGCGAGGACGACGAAGTCGGCGGCGACGTCCTCCCCGTTCGCGAGGCGGACGGTGTGTCGCGGCGACCCCTCGATGTCCGTCACCACGTCGCGGACGGAGGCCTTCACGCGGTACTCCGCGCCAGCGGACTCCGCGCGGTCGCGGAGGAAGTCGTCGAACCGCGCGCGGTGCATGCAGAACCCGAAGTGGTCGTAGGAGGTGTCGAACCCGGTCTTGTGGAGGACCAGCGACTCGTTCGGGCCGATGAACTCCGCGCGGTCCAGCGTCGAGACGACCACGTCGTCCGGCATCTCGTCGGGGTGGATGCCCATGATGTCCACCCAGTAGTCGAGAATCCCCGCGGCGTCCGTCGAGTCGGGACCGAGGCGGTCGGGGCGGTCCGCCCGCGGAACCCCCTTCTCCAACACCACTGCCGACGCGCCCGACTCCGCGGCGGCGTGTGCGGCGGCCGACCCGGCGGGGCCGCCGCCGACGACTGCAACGTCGAATCGCTCCATATCGCTACTCGTTCGCCGGTTCGCTATTAAACCCCCTGAACTGGCATCGGGGCCGGACTGTCACGGCCCCGTGGCCGAGGCGTCGTCGGGGTCGGATTCGTCGTCGGACGCGGACGCGTCGCCCGCGACGAACTCGGCGTTGCCGACCCCCTCGGCCGCGCCGGGTCCGCCGTCGCCCACCGTGTCGGGTACCGTGAGTGCGCCGTCGAAGACGAACCGCGCGCCGGCGTCGGCGTCGGCGATGGACACCGTCCACCCGTGCGACTCGGCCATCGTCCTGACGACGGAGAGTCCCAGCCCGTTCCCGCGGCGAGAGGTCGTGTAGCCGTACTCGAACACCACGTCGCGTTCCTTGCTCGGGATGCCGGGGCCGTCGTCGGCGACGCGAAACCCGCCGTCGGCCACCGCCACCTCGACGGTCACCCCCCGACCGGCGTGGAGGACGCTGTTGCCGAACAGGTTCTCGAAGATGCTGAGGAGGCGAGACCGGTCGGCGACCACGTCCCCGTCGCGAGCGACCGTGAGCGTCGCGTCGTCGGTCCGGACGGTGGCCCACGCCGCCTCGGCCACCTCGCCGAACCGGAGTCGCTCGGTCTCCTCGACCGACTTGCCCTTCCGCGCGAGCATCTGGAGGTCCTCGACTATCTCCTGCATCCGAGCGTGGGCGTTCGTGACCGCCCGAAATCGCTCCCTGACGGTCTCGCCGTCGGCCGCACCGCGCGCCTCGGCGGGCGCGACGTCGTCGGCGAGGAGTTCGAGGTACCCCTGCGCGACGTTCAGGGGGTTCCGCAGGTCGTGCGTCACCGTCTGTGCGAACTGGTCGAGTTGCTCGTTCTGGCGCTCCAGTTCGCGCCGGTAGGTGACGAGGTCGGTCACGTCGGTGAAGACGACGGTGGACCCGACGCCGGACCGCGGCGGGAGCGGCGTCCGCTGGACGGAGTAGTGGCGGCGTTCGTCCGCGACCCGAACCGTGACCTCTCGGGGGCGTCCGTCTTCCAGCGCCGAGAGAGGGGCTACCGCGGCGAGGACCGGACAGGCGCGTTCGTAGCGTTCCCCCACCGCGCCGGCGGTCCCGAGTCGCTCGCAGAGCGCCTCCGCCTCGGCGTTGTGGTCGAGCACTCGGTCGCGTTCGTCCACGACGACGACCGGGTCGGTGAACTGCTCGAACAGGACGTCGCGGGCGACCGGGTCGATACTGAGGAAGCCGTCGCCGAACACGGCGGCGGCCGCGCCGGCCGTGAAGATGCCCACGCCGAGGGCGGTGTGGTCGAACGTCGGGACGGGCACCTGGCCCACCGCCGCCGCGGCCCGCGGGAGCGTCGCGGCGGCGGCGGTGGCGGCGAGGAGGAGGACCGCCGTCCCGGCGCGGTGTCGGGACCGGAGGAACACCGACCCGACGCGGCCGATGCCGGCGAGGATGCAGGCCGCGGAGAACAGCGTCCCCGCGACGGTGACCGGACCGCCCCGGCTCACGGCGTGCGCGAACGGCGCGTCCGTCGTCACCGACGGCGTCACCGTGGTGAGGACGAATCCGACCAGACCGAGGTAGCCGACGACGGCGACGACGAACCACGGGTCCCGGCGCACGTCGCGCCGACCGCTGTAGACCGAGGCGAACCGGAACCAGACGACGACGGCGGTCAGAGAGAGGACCGTGCGGGCGACGGCCGCGACGGAGACGACGGCGGCATCGGCCGAGACCACCTCGACGGCCGAAGCGAGGACCCACGCCACGTCCACACCCATCAGCGCGGCGAACGTCTTCGACCCCGTCACGTCGGCCCGCCGGAGGACCCACAGCCCGATAGCGGCGGCCACGGTCGCCGAGAGTACGTGTGCGAGCGCGTACGACGTCGGTACTGAGAGCGTTGGCACGGCGCGTCACGGCTATCTCACCGTGACACCGCTTAACGTATTTGTTCGGCCCGAAGACACGTTCTCGGCCGGCGACGTGACTCGCCACCGAAGCAGGAGGACATTTGTGTGCGGTTCCGAAACGGTGACACAGATGAGCGCAGACGAGTCGCCGGACGTCGTGGTGCTTCGACAGAAGATACACGGACTGCCGTCCGAGGGGTACGCGGAGACGCTCCGAGAACGGCTTCCCGACCGGAAGAACGTCGTCCGCGCACGCACACCCGTGGAGGAACGAGAACTGCTGCGGGAGGCGCCCGTCGCCACCGGGTTCTCCATCCCGG
This sequence comes from Halogeometricum rufum, assembly GCF_900112175.1. Taxonomy (NCBI): domain Archaea; kingdom Methanobacteriati; phylum Methanobacteriota; class Halobacteria; order Halobacteriales; family Haloferacaceae; genus Halogeometricum; species Halogeometricum rufum. Next base: position 329,736 of record NZ_FOYT01000002.1, read on the forward strand.
AACACGTCCTCGCGGACGCGGAGAACCTCGAACTGTTCGCCTGCGTGTTCGCCGGCACGGGTCACCTCTCGATGGAGGCGTTCGAGGAGCAGGGCGTCGCCGTCACGAACGCCGCGGGCGTCCACGGACCGAACATCGCCGAACAGGTCGTCGGGAGTCTCATCGCGTTCGCCCGCCGGTTCCACGTCGCGTGGCGCCAGAAGGAACGCAACGAGTGGCGGTCGTATCAGACGACCGAACTGCAGGGGTCGACGGTGACCGTCGTCGGACTGGGCGCTCTCGGAGAGGCCATCGTGGACCGCCTCGACGCCTTCGGGGTGGAGACCGTCGGCGTCCGCTACACGCCCGAGAAGGGCGGGCCGACGGACGAGGTGGTCGGCTTCGACGACGAACAGGGCTTCCACGACGCCCTCGCGCGGTCGGAGTACGTCGTCGTCGCCTGCCCCCTGACGGAGACGACGCGGGGCCTCCTCGACGCGAACGCGTTCAAGACGATGGACCCCGACACCGTCCTCGTCAACGTCGGCCGCGGCCCCGTCGTCGACACCGAGGCACTCCTCGACGCCCTGCGCGGGAACGCCATCCGCGGCGCCGCCCTCGACGTGACCGACCCCGAACCGCTCCCGGAGGACCACGAACTGTGGGGCTTCGACAACGTCCTCATCACGCCCCACAACGCGGGTCACACGCCGAAGTACTGGGAGCGTATGGCCGACATCGTCGCCGAGAACGTCGAGAAACTGGACGCGGGCGAAGACGACTTCACGAATCGGGTGGTCTGACGCGCCCCCGCGTCGGAACCGCTCGGGGCCCTCGCGAGTCGACTCCGACGCACCCGCTCGGTCCCTACTCCACGAACCGCTCGGTCCCGCGTTCGACGAGGGAGGGGAACCGCTTCGAGAGCCACAACCCCGCCTTCGTCTTCCAGTCGGCCGCGACGACCGGACCCGTCGACTCCACCTTCTCGGCGAGTTTGCGGCCGACCTCGGCGGGGTCGCTCAGGAACGCGTCGGGGTAGCCCAGCGTGGCCGCAGACCGCGTGTTCGTCAACGGCGGGTGCATCACCGTACACCAGACGTTCTCGTTCCGCAGTTCCAACCTGAGCGACCGCGTGAGCGCCTCTACCGCCCCCTTCGTGGACGCATATCCGGAGAGCCCCGGGTGGCCGACGAGTCCCGCGCCGGAACTCACGTTGTGGATGCGCCCCTCCTCCTGGGCCCGCATATGGGGGAGGACCGCTCGTATCGTCCGAACGTAGCCGAAGTAGTTCACCTCGAACTCGCGGCGCGTGTCGTCGAGGGTCTGCGCCTCGAACGGCCCGAACGTGAACACCGCGGCGTTGTTGACGAGGACGTCGACGCGGCCCCACCGGTCGACCACCGCGTCCATCGCCGCGCGGACGTCGTCGTCCGCGGTCACGTCGCAGTCGCGGACGTCCACCCGGTCGGGACGGGCCTCCCGGAGCGATTCGAGTTCGTCGGTGGCGACGTCGAGGCCGGCGACCCGGTAGCCGTCGTCGAGCAACGACGCCAGCAGGTGGTACCCGATACCCTCGTTCGCTCCGGTGACGACGACGACGCGCCCGCTCTCGTCGGAACTCATACCGGGAAGCGAAGGTGCCGTGCGGGTATCAGTCTGTGCCCGCGAGACGACTCGACGGCCGGGCCGGACGGGACCTACACGTCGGCCCGCGTCTCTCGCCACGCATCGTCTCGTTCCGTCCGGTGTCGGACTTACTCGCGTTCCCCCGTGACGACTTCGTAGGGACGCATCATCTCCTGGTCCTCGTGTTCGAGGAGGTGGCAGTGCCAGACGTACCGGCCGGTGAAGTTCCCGAACCGGGTGATGATACGGACAGTCTCGCCGGCGTACACCTTGACGGTGTCCTTGTTCCCCTGTTCGGTCGGGTCCGGCGCGTCGGTCCCGTCTTGCCCCCTGCCGACGACTTGGAAGTCGACGAGGTGCAGGTGGATGGGGTGGGCGTCGCCGGTCCGGTTCTCCAGTTCCCAGATCTCGGTCGTACCGAGTTGGGGCCTGGTCAGGATGGGGTCGCCCCAGTGTTCGCCCGGGGCGGGTCGGCCGCCCTCCTCGTCGAGGAAGTGGGTGTCCAGTCCGTTCAGCGACCCCGTGTCCAGCCCCATCTGCCGGGTCTGCACCGTCGCGTTCTCCTCGAACCGCTCGGGACCGGGGAGGCGGAGCGACGTCGGGTCGACCGCGGGGTCCTGTGGGTCACCGGTGCGCACGTGGAACTGCGCCAGTTCGGGGAGACCCGCGCCGCCGGTGCCGGTCGACGCACCGGGGCTCCGGAACGGGAAGTCGGCGTCGTTCGTGACCGTCAGCGTCTCGCCGGCGAAGTCGGAGAAGTCGACGATGACGTCGGCGCGTTCGGCCGGTCCGAGGAGAAGCGACTTCGTGGTTTCGGCCGGCCCGATGGGCACCACGTCCCTGAGGAACCCGAGGTCGGTCCCAATCTGGTACATCGTCGGCGGGTCTCCGCCGTCCTCGGCCTCCAGTCGGATGTTGAAGAACCGCCCGTTCGACCCGTTGAGGAACCTAAACCGGTACTGACCCGGGTCGACGTCGAATCTGGGCCACGCCTGCCCGTTGACCACTGAGACGTCGCCGGAGACTTCGGCTTGGAAGTTTGAGGGGTACTGGTACCTGTCGGGGGTCCCGTCGCCCGGTTCTCCTTCGAACGCCCGGTCCTGGAAGAGAATCGGGACCTCCTTGTCACCGCTGGGGAGGCCGAGTCGCTCCTCCTGCGGACCTCGGAGGAGGAAGAAGCCGGCGAGTCCGGCGTAGACGTTGAGACGCGTCAGGCCGAGGGCGTGGTCGTGATACCACAGCGTCGCCGGGTCCTGTCGGCTCGTGTAATCGTAGACGTCCTTGACGAACTGCGGTCCCTCGATGCCGTCCGGCGACGTCCACTGCTCTGGGAGGCCGTCGCTCGCGGACTCCACGTGGAGGCCGTGGGCGTGCGTCACCGCCCGGACCTCCGGGAATTCGTCTGGGCCTGCAAACTGGTCGGCCCACTCCGGATATCGGTCGCTGTAGTCCGACAGTTTCGTCCCGTGGACTCCCGTGTCGACGTCGAAGAGGTGACTCTCGGGGAGTTCGTTGACGAACTCGACCTTCATCGGTTGGTTCACGCGGCCCTCGATGGTCTTCCCCGGGAACTGACCCTCCGAGTCGCTCGGTCCTTTGTACCCCCAGACGGGGGTCGGGTCCATGGCGGGGTGGTGCCGGTGCGTCCCCCGCCGCATCTCTATCCTGTAGTACGGTCCCCCCTGACGCCTCCCGGACGACTCCATGACGCCGGGTATCGCGTCCTCTATGTCGATATCCTGCCACCCGAGGTCGTTGAGTTTGAACCCGTCCGACTCCAGGTCGACGGCCGCCGTCGGCCTCGCAGCGAGAGGGAGCATCGCTGCGGCACCCAGTGCTGCACCCGTCTTCAGGACCGTTCGACGGTCGATACGCGGCCGGCCTGTCCCCCTGTCTGACGCTGAATTTTCGTCTGTCATAGGTTGTTGCGGGGTCCCCCCCCACTTCCTGACGGATGGTTGACCAATATATTGTTATAGTGTATGTGAAACTGTATTATCTTCCGACAAAAATTTTTAACCTGAAAGAGGGCGAGAGAGTGCCGAGACGACGAACGACGGCGGTTACGGATATTCTCACTCAGCCGATATTGCGGAGCGGTATCATAATCACGTCTCGGAGTTGGATCGGAGTATGGTAACCGCCTTCCCAACAGTCAGCGATTCGACATTCGCGACTACCTGTCCCTAATGGTATGATTACTCGCGTCTCCGCCACGCCTCCGACATCGCCACGCGGCTGACGGCGGGGGAGTCTCACCGCGGCGTTCGCTCTGCGACGCCGCGGGGTCCGACCGGAGGGCGTGGGACGCTCAGACCCAGCCTTCCTCGACCAGCAGTTCGCCGTTCAGGAGGGAGGCACCGGCCGCGCCGCGGATGGTGTTGTGCGCGAGGCAGTTGTACTTGATACCCGCGGCCGTCTCCTGAACCCCGCCCGCCGACACCTGCATGCCGTCGCCGCGTTCGCGGTCCAGACGGGGCTGCGGCCGCGAGGGGTCGTCGAAGACGTGGATGAGTTGCTCCGGCGCGCTGTGGAGGTCCACGCCGGGGTACTCGCGCATCGCCTCCTTGGCCTCCTCGGGCGTCACCTCCTCCGTCGTCTCGGCGAACACGTTCTCCAGGTGGCCGTCGAGCGTCGGGATGCGGTTGCAGGAGGCGGCGACGTCCATCTCGTGGAGGCTCACGTCCACGCCGTCGAACTCGCCGAGGAGCTTCCTCGATTCGGTCTCCATCTTGTTCTCCTCCCCCCCGATGTGCGGGATGGCGTTGTCGATTATCTCCATCGACGTGACGCCGGAGTAGCCAGCGCCGGAGACGGCCTGCAGGGTGGAGACGTGGACCTCTTCGAGGCCGAACTGGTCGAGGGCGGCCAGCGTCGGCACCATCGTGATGGTCGAGCAGTTCGGGTTCTTCACGAGTGCGCCGTCCCACCCGCGTTCGTCTCGCTGGACCTCGATGAGGTCCAGATGCTCGGGGTTCACCTCGGGGATGGTCAGCGGCACGTCGGGCGCCATCCGGTCGTTCGAGGAGTTCGAGGAGACGACGTAGCCCGCCTGGAGGAACTCGGGTTCGACCTCCGTGGCGACGCCGGAGGGCAACGAAGAGAAGAGGAGGTCGACGTCGTCGGGGACGGCGTCCGGCGCCGTCGGGTCGACTTCCATCTCGGCCACGTCCTCGGGGATGGGCGTGTTGACGCGCCACTTCGCCGCGTCGGCGTACGTCTTGCCCGCGCTGTCTTCGCTCGCGGTCAACGATGCGAGTTCGAAGGTGGGGTGCCCGTCGAGGAGTTGGATGAATCGCTGTCCGACCGCACCGGTCGCGCCGAGGATACCGACTCGTACTGCCATTGCCGTGGTTGTCTGTGGCACACCCATAAGGCGGTTTGGATTCGAGACGTATTTCACGAACGTTCACCTCCGACCCCTCGATTCGCCCGTCGACGAGACGTTCGTCCACTCGGTCGCGTTCGGGGTTCGACGGCCGTCGATACCCGCGTCGTGCGGAACCGATAGAATGAGGTGGCGCGTTCGGGAATACTCCCGTAAATGTTCAGTAAGGTTCTCGTCGCCAACCGAGGAGAGATTGCCGTCCGCGTGATGCGGGCGTGCAAAGAGCTAGGCGTCCGGACCGTCGCCGTCTACAGCGACGCCGACAAGCACGCCGGGCACGTTCGCTACGCCGACGAGGCGTACAACGTCGGACCCGCGCGCGCGGCGGACTCCTATCTGGACCACGAGGCGGTCATCGAGGCCGGCGAGAAGGCCGGTGCCGACGCCGTCCACCCCGGCTACGGCTTCCTCGCGGAGAACGCCGAATTCGCCGCCAAGGTCGAGGCGTCGGAGATGACGTGGGTCGGTCCCTCCGCCGACGCGATGGAGCGTCTCGGCGAGAAGACGAAGGCCCGCGCCCTGATGCAGGACGCCGACGTGCCCGTCGTCCCCGGGACGACCGAACCCGTCGAGTCCGCCGCGGAGGTCAAGGAGATAGCCGACGAGTACGGCTACCCCGTCGCCATCAAGGCCGAGGGCGGCGGCGGCGGCCGCGGACTGAAGGTCGTCCACGACGAGGCGGACGTCGAAGAGCAGTTGGAGACGGCGCAGCGAGAGGGCGAGGCGTACTTCGACAACGCCTCCGTCTACGTCGAGAAGTACCTCGAAGCGCCGCGCCACATCGAGGTGCAGATTCTCGCCGACCACCACGGCAACGTGCGCCACCTCGGTGAACGCGACTGTTCGCTCCAGCGCCGCCACCAGAAGGTCATCGAGGAGGCTCCCTCGCCGGCGCTCTCGGACGACCTCCGCGAGCGAATCGGCGAGGCGGCCCGTCGCGGCGTCGATGCGGCCAACTACACCAACGCCGGGACGGTGGAGTTCCTCGTCGAGGACGGGGAGTTCTACTTCATGGAGGTGAACACCCGGATTCAGGTCGAACACACCGTCACCGAGCAGGTGACGGGCATCGACGTGGTGAAGTGGCAACTGCGCGTCGCCGCCGGCGAGGAACTCGACTTCGAGCAGGACGACGTGGAGATCGAGGGCCACTCGATGGAGTTCCGCATCAACGCCGAGAACGCCGCGAACGGCTTCGCGCCCGCGCCGGGCGGAAACCTGGAGACGTACGACCCGCCGGGCGGCATCGGCGTCCGCATGGACGACGCCCTCCGACAGGGCGACGACCTGGTGACGGACTACGACTCGATGATAGCGAAGCTCATCGTCACCGCGTCGGACCGCACGGAGTGTCTGGCCCGTTCCGAACGCGCCCTCGCGGAGTTCGACGTCGAGGGGTTCCACACCATCATCCCGTTCCACCGGCTGATGCTCACCGACGAGACGTTCCGCGCCGGCGAGCACACGACGAAGTACCTCGACGAGGAACTCGACACCGCGCGCATCGAACGGGCCGTCGAGAAGTGGGGGCCGGCGGAGGCCGAGAGCGAGGGCGACGAGGACGAGGAGGTCACCGAGCGCGACTTCACCGTCGAGGTGAACGGCAAGCGCTTCGAGGTCAGCCTCGAAGAGCGCGGCGCGCCCGCCATCCCGAACCCGTCCGGCGGAAGCGCGAGCGCTGGCGGCAACACCCGGTCGCGCCCCGCGGAAGCCGAGTCAGACGAGGAAAAAGAGGTCGTCATCGAGGGCGACGGCGAGCAGATAGCCGCGGAGATGCAGGGGACCATCCTCTCGGTTGACGTCGAGGAGGGCGACGAGGTGGCGTCCGGCGACGTGGTCTGCGTCCTCGAGGCGATGAAGATGGAGAACGACGTGGTCGCCGAACGCGGCGGCACCGTCGCGCAAGTCCTCGTCGGCGAGGGCGAGAGCGTCGACATGGGCGACGTGCTGGTCGTCCTCGAATAGTCTCCGGGTAGTCCTCGAACAGTCCGCGGATAGCCGGCCGCCGGTCCCGGTCGGCGCGACCGGCTACAGTTCTTTGACGACTTCGGCGGGGTTGCCCTGCACGAGGACGTCGCTCGGCACGTCCCGCGTGACGACGGCGCCCGAGGCGACGACGCTGTCGTCGCCGATGGTGACGCCGGGGTTGACGATTGCGCCGCCGCCCAGCCACACCCGGTCGCCGACGGTGACGGGTTTGCCGTACTCCTCGCCGGCGACGCGCTCTTCGGCGTCGAGCGGGTGCGTCGCGGTGTAGACGTGGACGCCGGGAGCGACCATGCAGTCGTCGCCGAACTCCACCCGGCAGACGTCGAGTATCACGCAGTCGAAGTTGGCGGCGAAGTCGTCGCCGACGTGGACGTTGTAGCCGTAGTCGCACCGGAACGGCGGTTCGACGTGCGGATTCTCCCCCACCGACCCGAACAGGTCCCGGAGGAGCGACTCCCGTCGGTCCGCCTCGTCGGCCGCCGTCGCGTTGAACTCCGCTGTCAGTCGCCGTGCGTCCCGGCGTTCCTCGACCAGCGTCGGGTCGTGGGGGTCGTACATCTCGCCGGCGAGCATCTTCTCCTTCTCGGAAGGCATCGTCTCACCGTCGCAGCCGGTCGACTTCGTTCTTGCGCGAAGACCCCGCATTTCTTCTTCCTCAGCGACCCACCCCCGGTATGAACGAGACGCGACGCGCCCTCCTCGCCGCCCTCGCCGACGGCCCGACGACCGGCCCGGAACTCGCGGAGCGACTGGGCGTCTCCCGCGCCGCCGTCTGGAAACAGGTCGAGGCCCTCCGCGAGGCGGGGTTCGGTATCGAGAGCGGCGACGACGGCTACCGCGTCACCGACGTACCCGCGTACGGCGCGGCGGCCGTCGAGTTCGGCCTCGACGCCCCCTACGAGGTGGAGTTCCACGATGCGGTCGGGAGCACGAACGACCGGGGGCGCGAACTCGCGGCGGCGGGCGCGGCGGACGTCGTCGTCGTCGCCGACGAACAGACCGGGAGTCGCGGCCGGTTGAAACGCGAGTGGACCGCGCCCGCGGGCGGCGTCTGGGCGAGTCTCGTCCTCCGACCCGAGATACCCCCCGCGCACGCGCCGCTCTACACGCTCGCCGCCGCCGTCGCCGTCACGCGGGCCGCGCGAGAGGCCGGCGTCGACGCGTCGATAAAGTGGCCGAACGACGTCCTCGTGAGGGAACCGAACGAGGGGACGTCAACGGATGGTGACGGCGTCCTCGTGAGCGACGACCGAACCGACCGCGGCGGCCGGAAACTCGCGGGCGTCCTCACCGAGATGGAGGGCGAGGCCGACAGGGTGTCGTGGCTCGTCGTCGGCATCGGCGTGAACGCCAACGTCGACGGCGAGGCGCTCCCGCCGGGCGCGACGAGCATCAGGGACGAGGTGGGCGACGTGGACCGGCGGGTGTTCCTCCAGCGCGTGCTGGAGACGTTCGACGAGTTGACCGCCGACCCCGAGGCGATTCTGTCGGCGTGGCGCGAGTGCGCCGCGACGCTCGGTCAACGCGTCCGCGTCGAGACGCCGAACGGCGTCGTCGAGGGCGAGGCGGTGGACGTGCGCGTCCCCGGTGCGCTGGTCGTCCGGACCGACGAGGGCGAACGCGTCGTCCACGCCGGCGACTGCGAACACCTGCGGCCGGCGCGCTGAAGACGAGCGGTCAGGACGCGTCCGCCCCCGAATCGGTCCGGCGTCGCTCCAGCAGGGCGTACAGCGCGAGGAGTCCGAGCAGGTACAGCGCCATTCCGCCGACGACGCCCCACGTGAGCGGGTTCGTCTGGTCGAAGTTCCGCCAGACGCGCGCGGCGCCCGCCAGCACCAGCGCGAACCCCAGCACCTCGCTCTGGACCGGAATCCGCGCCGCGCTCCACCGCGGGTCGCGGACGACGGCGACGTTCACGACGCCGAACAGGGCGAACCACCCGGCCAGAATCCGCGCCGTGAAGGTGGAGACGGCCCACGGCCACGCGCCGACCATCGGGCCGGGGTCGACGAACAGGACGACGGCGGTGGCCGTGACGACGACGCCGAGAGCGCCGCCGAAGAGTCGAACGACGCGGGGAAGGGACACCTCGTCGTCGCTCCGCGCGCCGGCGTCGGTGCGTCGGTTGAGCGCCCAGACGGCCGGGACGAGCACCGGCGTCAGGGCGTAGAGGAACACCCAGAGGTAGAACGTGTGGTGTCCGTGGTTGAAGTTCTCCCAGTGGAGGACGGTGGCGACGGCCATGAACCACGTGAACGTCGCGATGCCGAGGAACACCGGAGCGACGGTGTGCCACTCGTCGGCGGTGGCGACGCGATAGAAGAAGTAGACGCCCGCGCCGTAGCCGGCACCCATCACGACGGGCGTCATCTCCGGTCGAATCGTCCACGCGAAGAACGCCGTCGTCCGGTCGGGAACGCCGTAGAGGACGAGAAACGCGGCCGCCAGAAACGGGACGATGAACCACGCCACCCACCGCGTGAGGGGGAGGACGGCGTCGTCGCGGTCGGTCGCCTCGCCGGCCCGAACCACCGCGCTCCAGCGTCTGTGTGTCATCGTCTCCGGTCGTCGTTCGCGACCCGACCCCGAGCGGACGCCTCAGTCCGCCTCGACGCCGGGTTCGGTCTCGCCCTCCGACTCCGCCTCCGTCCCTCGCTCCGTCTCGTCGCCGCCGTCGACGCGGACCGTCAACACCGGCACCTCCGACGCCCGGACGACTTTCTCGGCGACGCTGCCGAGGAGGAGTCGGTCGATGCCGCCGCGGCCGTGGGTGCCCATGACGACGAGGTCACAGCCCTCGCGTTCGGCGAAGCGGACGATTTCGCGACTCGGCGTCCCCTCCACGATGGCCGTCTCGACGGGGACGTCCGACTCGGCGGCGATGGCGCACACCTCGTCCATCGCCGCCTCGGCGTCCGCGCGGAGCATGTCGTCTAACCCCTCCCACGACGTCTCCATCGGGAGGCCGGCGAAGCTTCCGCTGTTGATGACGTACAGCGCGTGGACGGTGGCGTCGTGGACCGACGCGAGTCCGATGGCGTGTTCGAGGACGCGCTCGGACCCGGCCGAGCCGTCGGTCGGGACGAGGATACGCTGGTACATCATTGTTAACTCACCTCACGGTAGCAGACTCACGCTCTTAATACTTTCCACCGGGAATATTACGAAACGAAACCCGCGGGCGGTTCAGTAGACGACGTCCGTCACGTCCGCCTCGCCGGCGCGGCGGACGACGGCCCGCACGAGGTCCTGCGCGCCGGCGAGGTTGTCCGAGTCGCCGTCGAGGACGAGCAGTCTCGCCTCGCGGCCGGGTTCGACGACGCCGCAGTTCAGCCCCGCTATCTCCGCGCCGTTCGCCGTCGCCATGCGGAGCACCTCCGTCGCCGTCGCGTCGGTCAGTTTCGAGGCGAACTCCATCTCGCGGAACATCGACGGCGAGTTCAGCATCACGTTGTCCGTCCCGAGGGCGACGGTGGTCCGGTCCAACAGGTCGCGAAGGGGCGGCACGCCGACGCCGGTGACGAGGTTCGACCGCGGGCAGACGACGACGGGCACCTCGTCGGCCTCGATGCGGTCGAGGTGGGACGGTTCGGGGTGGACCACGTGGACGACGAAGTCGGGGTCCAAGTCGAGTGCGGGGTCCACGTCGTGCGGGTCGCGTTCGCCCGCGTGGATGCCGAACAGTTTGCCCGCCTCGCGCGTCTCCGCCCGCAGGTCGTCGAACTCGGCGTCGCGCGCGCCGGACGCGCCGAACCCGTCGGACGCCCGCATCGCGTCGGCCGTCTCGCGTCCGAGGACGACGGGGTCTATCGCCAGTCCCGCGGCGGCCTCGCGGATGGCCTCGACGCCGTCGACGCCGCCCTCACGGAACTCGACGCAGGCGGCGGTACCGGTGGACGCCATCAGGCGGAGCGACCGCCGCATCGCCTCGACCTTCTCCTCGTGACTCGCCGCGCGGAGCAGACGGTGTTTCAGGCCGTCCGGCGGCGCGACCAACTCGTCCAGCGACAACCCCGCACCGGCCTCCTTGGCGATGGAGTCACCGATGTGCGTGTGCGCGTTGACGAACGCCGGGAGGACGACGTTCTCCGACTCGACGGCCGCCTCCTCGACGGCCGCAATCTCCCCGTCCTCGACGACGACGCGACCCTCGACGGGTTCGAAGTCGCGGCCGGCGAGGATGGTTCCCTCGACGTGCATGGATGGTACTGACCGCGGCGAGCGCTTGAAACTCCCGAACCGCACACGGGCCCTCACCAGAGCGTGCGGGAGCCGTCCCCTACGGGAGCCCCGCGATTATCTCCCGGTACTCGTCTTCGGGCCACGCTTTGAGCGTCTCCGTCTCAATGGCGCCCTCTCTCCCCAGCGTGAGGGCCACTTTCGCCATCGCGTCGTCGTCGAGTCCGTCCACGACGACGAGGAGGTCGTATCGGCCCATCGTGAGGTAGAAGTCGACGACTTCGCCCCCCATGGATTCGACGAGCGACTTGCCGTCGTCGAGCCTGTCCGGGCTGTCTTCGATGTTCGCCATCCCCTCTGCGGTGTAGTTCACCATCATAATATGTCGTGTCATACCATAGAGAACTATAACCCGTGTCGGGATAGTCGTATCGGACGCTCGACGAGAACGCGTATTCACGCAGACCCCTCGAAAGTTCGGGATTCTACGGGCAGGCGCCGAACGGTTCGCCGTCACGGTCGGAAGCTAACACCTGACGTACCGTTCTGGCGCGCGGGGTCGGGGCGCTCGCGGTCCCCGTCGCTCACTCCGCGAACTCGTCCAGCGTCGTGGCGACGCCGGGTCGCACGTCCGAGACGAGAGCGCCGTCGATGTCGAGTCCCATCTCCTCGACGGCGGCGCGGCCGACGGCCGCCGTCTCGTCCGCGGGCGCGTAGACGCCGAGTCGCCACTGCTGGTTCTGCGCCGTCCGGAGGGCGGAGACGAGGGGCGACTGCTTGCCGAGGCGGCGGGCCTCCCCGCTGACCATCACGCGCGTGGTCGACTCGGTCATCGACGGCCGGGGCGGCACGTCCACGATGACCGACTCGGGGTCGAGTCCGACCCGGTCTGCGATGCGCGACTCGAACGCCCGGTAGTCGTCGTGGTCGGCGTCGACGACGCCGTCGGGGACGGCGTCCATCTCCGCCCAGACGGCGCGCTTGAACAGGGTCCGACTGCCGAGTCGGTCGGCGAACGCGCGCGTCTCGGGCGTCATCCGCAGGGCGGCCAACAGGTCGTGGTCGTCCATCCGGCGGAGTTCGGCGGCCGAGAGGTCCGGTTGGTCGAGGAGGCGTTCGGTCGCCTGCCGGAGCATCGCCTTCGAGATGCGGGCGACGTGGTGCTGGTAGACGGTCGGATTCATCAGGGCGCGGGCGAGCAACAGCGACTCGGCCGTCTGGACGTTCCCCTCCGCGAGGACGAGTTCGCCGTCTGCGAACGTGAGTTCTCGAATCAGTCGCTCGTGGTCGATGGTGCCGTAGGGGACGCCCGTGTGGTGGGCGTCCCGCACGAGGTAGTCCATCCGGTCGACGTCCAACTCCCCGGAGACCAGTTGGCCGTACTTGCCCTCGCCCGCGACGAGGTCCGCGATTCGGGCGGGCTCTAAGTCGTTGTCGCGGAGGACGTCCCCCACCGCCCCCTCGGCGATGAGTTCGTGGACGTCGTCGTGGTACTTCCCGGTGTGGCGGTGCGTCACGCTCTCGACGTTGTGGCTGTACGGTCCGTGGCCGACGTCGTGGAGGAGGGACGCCGCTCGGATTCGTTCGGCCTGCAGGCCCTCGATGCCGAGGTGGTCGAGGGCGCGGGAGGCGAGGTGGTAGACGCCGAGCGAGTGCTCGAACCGCGTGTGGTTCGCGGAGGGGTAGACGAGTTGGACCGTCCCCAACTGCTTGATGTGCCGGAGGCGTTGCACCTCCTCGGTGTCGAGGAGTGCCTCGGCGACGCCCTCGACCTCGATGTGGTCGTGGACGCTGTCCTTGATGGTCGTCATGCGAGAACGTGAGCCGGCTTCGGATAAAAACCGTCGGGCGCGTCGGCCGTCCTCGCCGCGCCCCCTCGCCCGCGTCCGGTCGGTCGTTCCCCCTAGCCGGACCCCTCTCGGGAACGTCCGACCTCCGGTCTCACCGACGCTCCCCGGCCGTCGGCGAGCGACGACGCGAGAGAGGGTACCGAAGGAACGAGTCTCGGGGGGCACGAAAACGCCTTTCGAGTCGGATACGGAGTAAAACGAACGACCGACGAAGTTCCGTCGGTAACGCAATCACTCGAACTACTTCTTCAACTCGCACTGCGGACGCGGATATTTCGCGTTGTCGTTCACGCCCGTGTCTTTCTTCTCCGGATTTTGCGACGGGTTCGTATCGTCGGTACCGTCACAGTCGTTTCCGTGTCCGTTGTCCTCGTGACCCTTCAGGTGCTCGGCCGCCACCGCTCCAGTACCGCCAACGGTCAACGCGAGCAGTACTGCTAGTGCAATCGCTATTCGAACGTACTTCATGAGTTTTCTCTTGGCCCTCTCGGGGTGACACGACAATCGTCCGTGACTAACGTGCAACTCAATAGAGGCGACCATCTATATTAAATTAACATTATGTATTTATATTACCATCTCTTGCGGCGGATACAATAGATTGCCGGCGGTTCAGACGTTGCCGTAACCGGAACGACGGATTCCCCTATCGAACGAGAAGATGGACGAATGTCCGCCGGAAACGCCGTTTTCGAAGTCGTCCGACAGCGGTCGAGAAGAGGCCGAACGGAGCGAACGAGCGCAGGCGAGAGGTCGGAAACGCGCTCGCTCGGAAGTCGGACGGACGCAGTCGAGAGAGCCGTCTCCTCGGTTCACCCAGTTGGGAACGCTCTGCGATGCGAGGGACGAACGCGATATCCACCGCTGCGATTTCGATACGAGTCCGACCGCCGCGAGGGGACGCCCGAGAACTGACGCTGGTCCGTCTCAGTCGTCCCGGTCCTCGTGTTCGTACGCCTCGGCGTGTCTGAAACACAGCGACGGCCCCGGCACCAGCGAGTCGTCGTCCGTCTCGGGGAGCGCGACGGACGGCCGCCCGTCGTCGCCGACGAAGACGGAGAGACCGGTCCACGAGGGCGCCTCCGGGTCGGCGAGCGTCCACGTCGTCACCGCGTCGTCGTCTGCCGTATCGGCCGCGGGCACGTCGACGGCGACGCGGTATCGCCCCCTGCGGACCGCGAGGTTCGCGAGGACGAAGTCGTAGGCGGGGTCCGGCAGGTCCGACCCCGCCTCGACGGTGGTCGAGAAGACGCGGCGCGGCGGGCCGTCGTCGAGGTACTCCACCGTCACCTCGACGGCGTGGTCGCCGCCGTCGAACCGGAACAGGTGAATCTCCGCGCCCGCCCGTTCGTTGGGCGTGACGGCGTTCTCCGCGTCGTCTGCGGCGGCGTACGGGTCCTCGCGCGTGTCGCAGACGACGGCGGTCCACGGCGCGACGGCGTGGCTCCCGTCGCGGCCGACGAAGTGCGGTACCTCGTGCCGGTTGATGCCGAAGCCGCCCTCGTCGCCGTAGCGGGCCTCCGCGCGGCACGCGCCGAACAGGTAGAAGCCGTCCTCGCTCTCGACGACGAGCGTCGCCTTCGGCTCGCCGATTTCGGGGTCTCTCGCGGGGCCGTCGCCGCCGCGCCGGACGATGCGGTTCGTCGCCGCGACGCGTTCGTACGCGCGGACGAACGCGAGGGCGTCCTCGGCCGTCGGCGACGCCGGCGGGTCCGGGAGCGGCGTCGTCTCGGCGATGGGCGTCGCCGTGTCCGGCGGCGTGGCCGTCGGCGTCGGCGTCCGCGCGGGCGTCGTCGGGTCGGTGCGGCCGCCGCATCCGGCGACGGCGACGGGGAGGGTCGAGAGGGCGGCGAGCAGTCGTCTGCGTCGCATCGCCGGCTAGTCGACCGCCGGACGGTAACGGTCTTTCCCTCTCACTCGCCGGTGCCGGAACGGGTCTCGGCGAGTCCGAGGACCTCCGTCGCGGCGTCCCGCACGTTGTCCGTCGCCGCCGCGGGCGCGTAGACGCCGAGTCGCCACTGGGTCCGTTCGGCGGCGCGGAGCCCGGTCACGAGCTCCGACGCCTCCTCCAGTCGCCGGACGGCGCCGTCGACGACGACGCGCGTCCGCGACTCCGTGAAGCGCGGGCGGGCGGGGACGTCGACCAGCACGTCGTCCGGGTCGACGCCCGCCGCGTCCGCAATCTCCGCCGCCGCGGCGCGGGCCGCCTCGTAATCCATCTCGACCACGTCGGCGGGGACGCCGGCGAGCGGTTGCCACACCGCCCGCTTGTACAGGTCGCGGCGTTCGATGCGGCGGCCGAGGTCCGGGACGTGGTCGCGGAGGGCGACGAGCAGGTCGTGGTCGGCCATCCGCCGAAACTCGTCGACGCCGACCGCCCCCGCGTCGAGGAGGCGTTCGGAGGCGCGTTCGAGCATCGCCCCCGCGATGCGGGAGACGTGGTGGCGGTAGACGGTCCCGTTCATCAGGGCGCGGGCGAGCAGTAGCGACTCGGCCGTCTGGACGTTCCCCGCCGCGAGGACGAGTTCGCCGTCGCGGTAGCGGAGTTCGCGGACGAGGCGGCCGGTGTCGATGGTGCCGTAGGGGACGCCCGTGTGGTGGGCGTCCCGCACGAGGTAGTCCATCCGGTCGACGTCCAACTCCCCGGAGACCAGTTGGCCGAGTTCGCCCTCCCCGCGGACGATGGCGGCGACGCGGTCCGGGTCGAGGCCGTGGGCGACGAGGGCCGCCGCCACCTCCGTCCCGTCGAGGAGGTGGCCTATCTCGTCGTGGTGCGCGCCGGTCCGACGGCGGATGACCTCCTCGGTCTGATGGCCGTACGGTCCGTGGCCGATGTCGTGGAGGAGGGCCGCCGCGCGGACGTGCCGCGCCCTGTCGCCGTCGATTTCGAGGTGGTCGAGGGCGCGGGCGGCGAGGTGGTAGACGCCCAGCGAGTGCTCGAACCGCGTGTGGTTCGCGGAGGGATAGACCAGCCGGACGGTCGAGAGCTGTTTGACGTGCCGGAGGCGTTGCATCTCCGGCGCGTCCACGAGGTCCTCGGCGAGGGCGTCGAGGCCGATGTAGTCGTGGACGCTGTCCTTTATCGCGTTCATACTCGGAGTCGTCGGTGCGCCGTCAAATAGCCTGACCTTCTCGTTCCCGTTCACGCTCGCCGCCCCTCTCGCCCGTGCGGGTGGTTCACCGCGTCCGCTCGCGTCGAATCTCCGCGACGACGCGCTGGGCCGTCTCCGCGGCGACGGCGTCGGCGAGGTGTCGCCGGTACGCCGGCCGCGAGACGACGCCGGTCGCCGAGTCTTCGAGGCGGTAGTCGCCCGACGCGACCAGGTCGGGGCCGTCCCGCGAGTCGAAGACGACGACGTCGTCGGCCAGGGCGGCCTCGACGTGCCGTTCGTGGCCGTTCGCGTCGTAGACGGCGCGCCACTCGACGGTCGCACTCGGCGTCACGGGGTTCCACCGGCCGTCCCACTCGTCCACGACGACCACGACGACCGGCGCGTCGCCGTCGGGAATCTCCGCGGCGACGGTCACGTCGAGGCCCTCGGCGGCGAACGCCTCCCGGACCTGCCGTTCGAGGCGCGGCCGCACCGACTCGGGCGCGCGCACGACCACCGTCACCGCCGACGGGGCCGGGACCGACGCGTTCCCCACCGTCGTCGACGACGCGGTGGTCGTGCCGGACACCTGCGTCTGAAAGCCCGCGGCGGAGACGTCGGCCACGAGGAGGACGCCGAGGACCGGTGCGGCGACGGTGGCGACGACGAGGACGAGGGCGACTGCGAGACGGAGACGGGAGTCGAGTTCGGTCATCGCCGCGACTTCGACCCGCGGACGCAAGTGGTTTTCCGGTGGCCGCGAGTGCCGGTGAGGGAAGTTTCAAACCGCCCGTCCGCTTACCGCCGGGCATGGTCACGTTTCTCGCCGGGGGGACGGGCACCCCGAAGTTGCTCGACGGTTCGGGCGAGGTGTTCGCCCCGTCGGAGACCACCGTCGTCGCCAACACGGGCGACGACGTGGAACTCGGCGGGCACCTCGTCTGCCCCGACGTGGACACCGTCCTGTTCCACGGCGGCGGCGTCCTCGACACCGACCGCTGGTGGGGCATCGCGGGCGACACGACGGCGACGGACGACGAACTACACCGCCTTGCCGAGGCGGCCGGCCTCGAACCCGGACCGCGCTACCTCCCCGCGGAGGCGCAGACCGCCGGACGCGACATCGCGCGCTGGCGGCGGTTCTCCGGGGTCGCCGAGTTCATGGAGATAGGCGACCGGGACCGCGCGGTCCACCTCACGCGCACCTCCCTCCTCGACGAGGGCCACACGCTGACCGAGGCGACGCGAACGCTCGCGGACGCCTTCGACCTCGACGTCGAACTGCTGCCGATGTCGGACGACCCCGTCGCGTCCATCGTCCACACCGACGAGGGCGCGATGCACTTCCAGGAGTTCTGGGTCCACCGCCGCGCCGACCCCGAGGTCGAGGACGTGGAGTTCCGCGGGGCCGACGACGCCGAACCGACCGACGCCGTCCGCGACGCCCTGACGGACCCCGTCGTGGTCGGCCCCTCGAACCCCGTCACCAGTCTGGGCCCGATGCTGGCGATGGACGCCTTCCGCGACGCCCTCGACCGGACGCCCGTCGTCGCCGTCTCGCCGTTCGTCGAGGACCGGGTGTTCTCCGGGCCGGCGGCGGAACTGATGGCCGGCGTCGGCTACGACCCCTCCACCGCCGGCGTCGCCGACGCCTACCCGTTCGCCGACGCGTTCGTCCTCGACGACGACGACGGCACGTCGCTGGACCGGCCCGTCGTCCGCACCGACACGAGGATGGACGGCCCCGACGACGCCGCGCGCGTCGCCCGCGCCGTCGCCGACGCACTCGCGGAGGTGTCGTGATGTTCGAACCGCGCGTCGCCCTCGCGAGTCTCTCGGGCGAGGCGGACGCCGCGTGGGCGCGACGGGCCGCGCCGCACGTCGGGATGGCGTTCCTCGGCGGCGTCAGCCTCGACGAGGAGAGCAGGGCGGCGGCCCGCGAACTCGTCGCCCGCGACCGGAACGAGTTCCTGCCGGACGACCCGTTCGCGTTCGTCGCCGAGCAACTCGACGCCCTCGCCGACGCCGACGTCGACGCCGCGGTGAACGTCCGGAGCGCGACGCTGGACCCCGTCCGCCGCGCTGCGAGCGTCTGCGCCGACCGGGGCGCGGTGCTGGAGGTGAACGCCCACTGCCGACAGCCCGAACTGTGCGCCGTCGGGTGCGGCGAACGCCTCCTCCGCGACGCCGACCGCCTCTGCGAGTACGTCGCCGCCGCGGCGGACGAGGGGGCGACGGTGAGCGTGAAAGTCCGCGCCGAAGTCGCGGGCGTCGACCTCGGAGAGACGACGCGACGGGTCGCCGACGCCGGCGCGTCGATGGTCCACGTGGACGCGATGGACTCCGAACCCGCCGTCGCCGACGTCGCGTCGGCGGTCGGCGACGACGACGCGGCCCCGTTCGTCGTCGCCAACAACGAGGTGCGCGACGCCGAGAGCGTCCGCGAGTACCTCGACTACGGCGCCGACGCCGTCAGCGTCGGGCGACCCAGCACCGACCCGCGCGTCCTGCGACGCGTCCGGGCGGCGGTGGACGACTGGTTCGCCGCGGAGGTGGACGCGTGACCGACGACCCGACGGCCGACGATGCGGCGGCCGATGATACGGCGGCCGACCACTCGGCGACCGGCGATTCGGCTGGCGATGGCGCGGCGGAAGACGGCCGCGAGCGACCCCGAACGCCCGCCGAGAACGCCCAACTCGCGCTCCTGTTGGACGTCGCCGGGACGCCGAAACCCGGCAACGTCGACAGGGCGCGGGACCTCCCGGACCTCCGGTTCGAGCACTTCCTCGCCGGTGCCGTCGGGTCGGGCGAGGGACTCCGACGGGCCGAGTCGGGTGCCCCCGTCGGACTGGCGTTCGAACGCGCCGTCGAGGGGATGCGCCACCAGTCGGGCGGCAACACACAGTTCGGCTGTCTGCTCCTCCTCGTCCCCCTCGTCCGCGCCGCGGCCGCCGGCGAACTCTCGCCCGCCGGCGCGACGAGGGTGGTCGAGTCCACCACCGTCGCCGACGCCGCGGACTTCTACCGCGCCTTCGAACACGTGGACGTGGCCGTCGGCGACCCGCCGGCGGACGCCGCGGCCCTCGACGTGCGCCGGGGGAGCGACGCGATTCCCGCCCTGCGCGAACGCGGGACGACGCTGTACGACGTGATGGCCGCGAGCGAGGGCGACGGCAACGCCGCGGAGTGGACGGACGGCTTCTCGCGGACGTTCCGGACCGCCGACGCCATCCTCGCCGACGACGGCCCCGTCCCGGACCGCGTCGCCCGCGCGTTCGTCGGCCTCCTCGCCGACTGGGAGGACTCGCTGGTCCGGACGAACCACGGCCCCGAGGCGGCCGCCGAGGTGGGCCGCCGCGCCGCCGAGGCCCGCGGCGACCCCGAACGGGTGGCCGAACTCGCCGACGAGTTCGTCGCCGAGGGTGTCAACCCGGGAACGACGGCGGACGTCGTCTGCGCGGCGACGTTCGTCGCCCTCGAACGGGGGGTGGAGGTGTGAGCGGAGACGAGGGGTTCCCCGACGGGTGGCCGGTCGGACTCCGGGGGGTCACCGAGTCCGTGGTGACCACGCGCGGACCGAACGACCTGTGGAACGTCGCCGCCCTCGGACTGCACGCGCCCGACGAGGCGGCGGACCCCGTGACGGCGACGACGTGGGGCAACACCCGGACGCGGCGGAACTTTCACCGCCGGGGCGGCGGGGTGGTCCAGTTCGTCTCTGACCCCCGCGAGTTCGTCTCGGCGGCGATGACCGTCCGCGAGGAACCCGACCCGGTCCTCGACGCGGCGCACGCGTGGGTCGACGTCGAGGTGACGCGCGTCGACGGCGGCGAACGCGGCGGGACGCGCTGGGAGGAGTGGGAACTGCACCCGCGCGAGAGCGCCGTCGTCGAGACGACGGTGCCGACCGTCAACCGGGGGTTCGCCGCGGTGATAGACGCCACGGTGGCCGCCTCGCGACTCGACGTGGACGCCTACGACACCGACGAACTGCTCTCCCGACTGCGCTACTTCGCGGAGACGGTGGAGAAGTGCGGCGGCGACGCCGAGAAGGAGGCGTTCGCCACCGTCGAGAGGCTATCGGGGTGGCGGGAGCGACTCGAAGAGCGGTCCTGAGCGTCGCGCCGCGACGGGGACGGAACGAATCGTTTTAGTGCGCTCTGTGGATACTCTCGCGCATGGCTATCAAACCCAAGTACGTCAAGCAACTCGGGAAGCTCCTGCTGGAGAAGTACCCGCAGGCGTTCAACACGGACTTCGAGACGAACAAAGAGAGCGTGAGCAAGCTCACAAACGTCGAGTCGAAGGGTGTCCGAAACCGCATCGCGGGCTACATCACGCGAAAGAAGGGCGGCGCGCAGCAGCAGACGGCGTAGACGGGCGAACCGATTCTCGACGTCCTCGGGCCGTGAGCGACGGCACCGGCCGCGCCCGTCGGCCGCCGCGGGCTGCCGTTACGAGATTTCCAGCGTGCTGTCGCCGTCGCCGCCCTCGCCCGCGCCCTCGTCCCACTCCAACTCGAACTCGACGCTGAGTTCGCCCGGCCCGCCGGCCGGTCCCTCGCGTTCGGCCTTCACCTCGAACGTCGGCCGCGACGGCGGTTCCATCGTCACCGACTGTCCGCCCGCCGAGAGCGTGAGCGACTCCCCGGCGTCGAGGTTGTCGGCGACTTTCCGCAGGTACGCGGCGATTTCGCTTCGGTCCATCGAACTCTCTGATTTGAACAGCGTCTCTTCGGGCATGTGGGCTGTAGTTGGCTACGCGAACACATAAACGCGCCGTCAGCACGGGGGTGGCGAGCGGTCCCGGACGGCCGGTCAGAACCGGTCCGTCCGGCCGGCGGCCGCCCACCCGTCGCGCGGCGCGCCGTCGGGGACGCGCGCGGCGCGCCCGGTGACCGACGCCAACCGCCCGGCGAACCGCCAGCGCTCGCCGTCCCACGACTCCATCTCGCCCTCGGCGGCGGCCGCGGCGGCCGCGGCCTCCCTGTCGCGGAGGTGCGCGGCGACGGCGGCGGCGATGGCCGCCGCCTCGTCCTCGTCGGCCGTCTCCGGGATGGTGAGGCTCGCCTCCTCGACGCGGCTCATATCGGGATGTTCCCGTGTTTCTTGTCGGGCAGCGACTTGCGCTTCGACCGGAGCATCTCCAGGTCCTCGACGAGTCGCGCCCGCGTCTCCGTCGGTTCGAGGACGTCGTCCACGAACCCGCGGTCCGCCGCCGTGTACGGGTTGGCGAACTCCTCGCGGTACTCCTCGATGAGTTCGTCCCGGCGCGCCTCGGGGTCCTCGGCGGCGTCCAACTCGTCGCTGTAGAGGATGTTCACCGCGCCCTGCGGGCCCATCACCGCGATTTCGGCCGTCGGCCACGCGTAGTTCACGTCCGCGCCGAGGTGCTTCGACGCCATCACGTCGTACGCGCCGCCGTAGGCCTTCCGCGTGATGACCGTCAGGAGGGGCACCGTCGCCTCCGAGTAGGCGTACAGCAGTTTCGCGCCGTGGCGGATGATGCCCTCGTGTTCCTGGTCGGTGCCCGGCAGGAACCCCGGCACGTCCACGAACGTCACGATGGGGACGTTGAACGCGTCGCAGAAGCGGACGAAGCGGGCCGCCTTCTCCGAGGCTTCGATGTCGAGGGTGCCGGCGTTGACGCGCGGTTGGTTGGCGACGACGCCGACGGAGTGGCCGTCGAGGCGGCCGAACCCGACGACGATGTTCTTCGCGAAGTCCTCGTGGACGCCGAAGAACGACCCCTCGTCGAGGACGCCGTCGATGACGTCGTGGGCGTCGTACGGCTTCCGGGGTTCGTCCGGAACGACGGTTTCCAGCGACTCGTCGGCGCGTTCGGGGTCGTCCCACGGTTCGACGCGCGGCGGGTCCTCGACGTTGTTCGGCGGGAGGTACGACAGCAGCAGTCGAATCTGGTCGAGGGCCTCCTCCTCGGAGTCGCACGCGAAGTGCGCCACGCCGGAGGTGGAGGCGTGCGTCTGCGCCCCGCCGAGTTCCTCGAACGTCACCTCCTCGCCGGTGACCGTCTTGATGACGTCCGGGCCGGTGATGAACATGTGGCTCGTGTCCTTCACCATGAACGTGAAGTCCGTGATGGCGGGGGAGTAGACGGCCCCGCCGGCGCACGGCCCCATGATGGCGGAAATCTGCGGGACGACGCCCGAGGCTTCGGTGTTCCGGCGGAATATCTCGCCGAACCCGCCGAGCGACTGGACGCCCTCTTGGATGCGGGCGCCCGCGGAGTCGTTCAGGCCCACGATGGGCGCGCCGACTTCGACGGCTTTGTCCATCACCTTCGACACCTTCTCGGCGAACACCTCGCCCAGCGACCCGCCGAAGACGGTGAAGTCGTGGGCGAAGACGAACGTCTTGCGGCCGTCGACTTCGCCGTAGCCGGTGACGACGCCGTCGCCCGGCAACTGCTTCTCCTCCATCCCGAACTTGTGGTTCCGGTGGGTCCGGAACTGGTCGAACTCGTTGAACGTCCCGTCGTCGAGGAAGTAGTCGATGCGCTCTCTGGCGGTCATCTTCCCCTTCTCGTGCTGGGACTCGATGCGCTCTTCGCCGCCGCCTTTCAGCGCACGCTCGCGTTTCTCGCGGAGTTCCTCGATGCGGTCCTCCATCGTCACGATAGACCACCTGCAGTCATTGTCACGAACGTCCGTACGGGGTGCAAAAGTGTTTCCGCAATACGGCAAGACAGGGTTCGACGTTCGTCGTACGCACCGTCGGGGCCGGTGCGCCCCGTTCTCGCCGCCGCGAACGTCCGCCATCACGCTTAGGCGACGGCCGTCGGTAGCACCGGGCATGGCTCCCGACGACGCCGACACCCGCGAGTCGGACGTGACCGACCGCTCGGAACACGGCGACGGCGACCTGACGAGTCACCCCGCGCCGAAGGACGACCCGACGGACGACGAGCGTCCCGACGCCGCGGGCGAAGGCGGCGAGGGCGGCGGCGAACTCCCGCCGGTCCTCAACGTGCGCGACTCGCTGGACCGCATCGAACGCGACGCGGACGCGGACGTGTCGGACGAACTCGAACGGACGCGAGCCCTCCTCGACCAGTACGAGGCGAGAGACGGCGAGACGTCGCGCGCGTCGCTGGTGGACGATTTGGACGGACTGGTCGTCGCGATGCGCGAACGCCTCTCGGGCGACGCCGACCGGTACGCGGAGGGCATCGAGAACCGCCTGCAGATGTACCGCGACTCGCGGGGCGACGCCTCCGAGACGCTCACCGTCTCCGGCCCCGAACTGCGCGACGACCACGGCGAACGCGTCGCCTCCGTCGGCCGGTACGACGCGGAGACGGCGACGCTCGACGCGACTCTCGTGAACGAGGGCGAACCGCGAGACGGCGTCGTCCGCCTCACGCTGTACGACGAGGACCACGACCCGCGGCGGCGCGTCCTCGTCCGCGAGTCCGACCTCGGGACGGACGAACACAGGCAGGTCAGCGCGCGCGTCGCGGTCCCCGACGAGGCGGAGTACTACGACGTCACGGCGCTCGACGCGGTGGAGACCGGCGGCGCGACGGGTGACGAGGCGTAACCGTACCCTCTCGGCTACCTGATTCTGCGGGCGCTCACACCGTCACGAGCGCCGCCCCGACGACGACGAGGAGGGCACCCGCGACGATGCCGCGCGTCACCCGTTCGAGGTCCGACAGCAGGAAGTACGAGAACACGGTGGTGAACAGCGGTGCCGTGGCGATGAGCGGGTCCACGAGGGCGACGCGCCCCGCGGGCATCGACAGCGCGGTGAACATGGCGAGCAGCGCGCCGGCGGTGAGGACGCCGCTGACGGCGAAGACGAGGTAGGTGCGCGGCGGCGCGGTGAACACGTCGCGACGGCCGCGGGCCACGGCGTACGCGAGCAGTGCGACGAGCGCCGCGAACTCGTTCAGCGCGACGGCCTCCAGCGGCGTCGTCTCGCCGACACCGAGCCCGTAGCGCCGGAGGACGTTGCCGACGGCGAACGAGACGGCGGCGGCGAGGGGGACGAGCAAGTCGCGCGTCTCCCACCCGGCGAGGTCACCGCCCTTCGCCACCGAGAGGGCCGCGAGGCCGCAGACGAGGACGACGACGCCGACGGCGGTGGTGAGTCCGACGGGTTCGCCGAGGAAGCCGACGGCCAAGGCGGTGGCGAACAGGGGGCGGGCGCTGACGACGGCGCTGCTGACGCTGGCGCCGACGCGGGCGTTGCCCGCGAAGATGGCGATGCGACCGAGCGCGGTGCCGAAGACGCCCGCGGCGACGAACACGGCTAGCGTGCCGGCCGAGAGGTCGACGAACGGCACCTCCCCGCGGGCGAGGAGGGCGAGCACGTACAGCACCGTGTCCACGACGATGACGGTCAGCGCCGCCTGGAGCGGTCGGCCGCCGTTCGAGAGCGCGCGCTTCTCGATGACGGGCGTGAACCCCCACGCCACCGCGGGACCGAGAGAGAGCGCGAAGATGACGGGCGGAACGGCGGGCGCGTCCATACCCTCCGGTCCGCCGGGCGCGACGAAAGCGTGCTGATTCCAGCAGTCGAGGTGGGGGACGGGGCGGAGAGGAGCGGAGCGAACGAAGCGGCGGGGGCCGCGCTCAGACCAGCGACCGCTCGCCGCGGAGGCCGGCGAACGCGGCGACGGCGACGGCGACGGCGGCGACGACGGTGGGCCAGAAGCCGATTTCGCCGTCGACGCCGAACGTCGTCAGGAGCGTGAACACGAGGAAGACGGGGAGGACGACGCCGACGCCGAACAGCCACGGCGTCGCGACGGCCCGGCCGACGGGGCCCGCGCCCTTCCGGAACTCGGTGAGGGCGTCGCGGCCCATCACCCAGCCGACGAAGACGAGACAGACGGTCAGACCGACGGTGAGCAGGATGTCAACGAGGGTGCCGGCGACGAAGCCGAACACGCTCGGTTCGAGCGCGCAGACGGAGCCGGTGACGGCGACGAGTCCGCCGACGACGGCGGCGGCGCGGCGGCGCGGCAGTCCGTGTTCGTCGACGAGGAACGAGACGGAGATTTCGAGGATGCTGATGGCCGAGGAGAGCGCCGCGAGGGCGACGACGGCGAAGAAGGCGGTGGCGACGAACGTGCCGGCCGGTAGTTGGGAGAACGCGCCCGCGAGGCCGACGAACAGCGCACCCGCGCCGGTGCCCGTCTCGCCGGGTTCGATGCCGAGCGTGAACAGCAGGGGGAAGACGACGAGTCCGGCGAGGACGCCGACGACGGTGTTCAGCACGGCGACGCTCGCGCCGTCGAACGGCAGCGAGCGGTCCTCGTCGAGGTAGGAGGCGTACGTTATCATCGTCCCGACGCCGAGCGAGAGGGTGAACAGGGCCTGTCCGGCGGCCGGGCCGAGGAGGCCGAAGAAGTTCTCTCGCAGGACGCTGGTGTCGAAGCGGAGGTAGAACGCGTACGCCTCCGACGCGCCCGCCTGCGTGGACGCCCAGACGCCGAGGCCGACGAGCAGGGCGAAGATGGCGGGCATCATCCACTTCGTGGCGAGTTCGATGCCGCCGCGGATGCCCGCGACGATGATGAGGGCGGTGAGTGCGAGGAAGACGAGGTGGAAGGCGACGGCGTCGAGGCCGGCGGAGGCCGCGCCGAACGACGCGCCGGGGTTCGCGAAGTACGGGACGGTGCCGGTGACGAGTCCGAGGACGCTCTCGCCGAAGTAGCGGAGAATCCACCCGCCGACGACGCTGTAGAAGGAGATGAGGACGAGCGAACTGAAGACGAGGAAGCCGCCCGCGAGCCCCCAGCGGTCGGACCCCGACAGGGACCGGAGCGCGCCCACCGGGTTTCGTTTCGCCCGGCGGCCGACGACGAACATCCCCAGCAGGCCGGGGACGCCGACGAGGAGGACGATGCCCAGATAGACGGCCAAGAACGCGCTACCGCCGTTCTCGGCGGTTATCCACGGGAACCGCCAGATGTTACCGAGCCCCACCGCGCTCCCGACGGCGGCGAGGATGAATCCCATTCGAGTCGCCCACGTCTCTCGTGTCATTGACTCGCAGTCCCAGTCTCGCGCTAAAAGCACTTTCGGACCGAGGATACATCAAACGGCAAATATGACGGCGATAGCTGCATCTAACCGTCAATATTCGCCGACGAACGAGAGCGAAATATCACGTTCGTCGAAGAATCGTAGGCAGCGGATTCCACGGTTCGGACCGGCCGACGGCCGACAGTCGCCGCCGCGAGGCGAGGACCGACTACCGCCCCGCCCGTCCGTCCCGCGCTTCAGAGCGGCGGGACGATGGCGGGGTCGGCCCCGCCGAACAGCGTCAGCAGGCCGAGGGCGAGGGTGAGGACGACGCCGAGGAAGACGACGGTGCGGACCAACCAGAGCCACAGCGACCCGACGCCGTCACCGAAGCCGGTGCCGCGGAGCAGTTCCTCGACGCCCGGCCGGCCGAACACCCAGCCGACGAAGACGAGGATGCCCAGCACCGACGCGGGGAGCAGGAGTTGGTACGCGAGCGTGTCGAACCACGTCAGCCACGCGGTATCCCACGCCGAGGGGAGGCCGAGGGTGAAGATGGCCGAACCGAGGCCGACGGCCACCTGCGGCCGGGAGACGGGGTAGTTGTCGATGGCGTAGGAGACGACGACTTCCAGCAGGCTGATGGCCGACGACAGCGCCGCCACGAGGACGACGAGGAAGAAGACGACGCCGACGACGCGGCCGAACGGGATGTCGGCGAACGCGCTGGCGACGCTGATGAACAGCGCGCCCGCGCCGCCGCTTCCGGGTTCGACGCCCTGCGCGAACAGCAGGGGGATGACGACCAGTCCGGCGAGGATGCCGATGGCCGTGTTGAACACGACGATGGTGGCGCTGTCGCCGAACAGGCTCTCGTCGCCGTCGATGTAGGAGGCGTACGTTATCATCGCGCCCATCCCGAGCGACAGCGAGAAGAACGCCTGACTGACCGCGAAGGGGATGATGGCGGCGAGGGGGCCGCCGAACGTCAGCCACGGGAACGACGGCGTGGTGTCGACGGTGAGTCGGAGTTGGCTCAGGTCGGGCGAGAGGAAGTACGCGTAGCCCGGCGTCGCCCCGGGGAGCGTGAACGCCCAGACGGCGAGGGCGACGAGGATTGCGAGGATGCTCGGCACCATCAGCTTCGTCGCCTTCTCGATGCCGTCCTGGATGCCGAACGCGACGATGCCGACGACGAGAGCCATGAAGACGGCGTGGAGCGCTATCGCCTCGGGGCCGGCCGAGATGGCGCCGAAGTAGCCCTGCGCGTCACCGAAGTACGCGCCGGTGAGGCTCCCGCCGACGTAGCGCAGCACCCAGCCGCCGACGACGCTGTAGTACGACAGAATCCAGAACCCGGTCAGGAGTCCGAGGACGCCGACGAACCGCCAGTTCCGGTAGCCGATGCGTTCGAACGCGCCGATTGTGTTGAGGTTGCTCTTGCGGCCGACGACGAACTCCGCGAGCATCGCCGGGAGACCGATTCCGAACACCGCCACGAGGTAGACGACGAGGAACGTCGCTCCGCCGAACTCGGCCGTCTTGAACGGGAACTGCCAGATGTTCCCGAGTCCGACGGCGCTCCCGACGGCGGCGAGGATGAACCCCGCCCGCGTCGCCCACGTCTCTCGTTCGCTCATGTCTGTCTCCCTCTACCAGACGAGAACGTGATAAACAGCACGATAATCGGGCGAAACTCCGAGAGAAATTAGATATCTTATCGTGATATACATATAGCCGTGAAACGTTCGTAGTTTTCTATCGGTGCGCCGAAATGTGCGTGAGTGTCTCTCTCTGCCCCTCGGAACGAATCACCGGCCCGGATGGGGTTCGGGGGCGGGCGTCGGACGGTTCCGCCGGTAGCGTCCGTATCGACGCCAGAAGTCGGTCGGGTGCGCCGGCAGAGACGGGCGGGGTTCCGTCGGTGCCGGCCGGTCAGGCCTCGCCGTAGACGGGGACGGCCGCGCCGGAGGTGACGCCCGTCGCGTCCGAGCAGAGGACCACCACGGTCCGCGCTATCTCCGCGGGGTCGACCCACGCGTCGTGGTCGGCGTCGGGCATCATCTCGCGGTTCATCGGCGTGTCGATGACGCTGGGCATCACCGCGTTCGCGCGGACGGTGCCGAGGTTCTCCTCGGCGATGGTCTCGGTGAGGAGGCGGACGCCCGCCTTCGACGCCCGGTAGGGCCCGTCGCCCTCGCCGCCTTCCAGCGAGGACCGCGCGGAGACGCTGACGATTGCGCCCTCGGCCTCCCGCAGGTGCGGGAGGGCGTGTTTCGAGGCCAGAAACATCGTCTTCAGGTTCACGTCGAACAGGAAGTCGAACGTGTCGGCGTCCGTCTCGTGTATCGGGTCGCCGCCGCGCCACGTCCCCGCGACGTTCGCGAGGAAGTCGACGCCGCCGTGGTCCTCGACGACGGACTCCACGACGCGCGAGACGTCCTCCTCGTCGGTGAAGTCGCCGTGGTAGAACTCGACGCCGTCGCCCGCGTCGAGCAGTGAGTCCTCGTCGTCCGGTTCCACCACGTCCGCCGCGGCCACCGTCGCCCCGGCGTCGCGGAACGCCGTCACGACGGCGCTTCCGAGGGCACCGCAGGCTCCGGTCACGAGGGCGACGCGTCCGTCGAAGTCGAACTCGACATCCATGTGTGTCAGTTGGTGTCGAGGAACATAATCGCCCCGGCGGGCGGTCGGGTCGTCGCGTCCGGTGGGGTCTCAGGGAGAGAGGACCAACTTCCCGACGAAACTATCGTGGAGGACGGAGCGCTGGGCCTCGTCCGCGTTTTCGAGGCTGTACGTCTCGTGGAGGACGGGGGCGACGTCGCCGCGGAGCAACAGGTCGGCGAGGCGCGCGAGGACGGCGCTCTGGTCGCGGGTGTTGAACATCGACATGAACTGGTAGCGCAGTTCCTTGCTCTTGGTGACGCCGATGTCGTCGAAGCCCCCTTCGGCGGTGTCGTTGCCGACGCCGACGATGCGGGCGCCGTCGGCCGCGACGTTCGCGTTCAACTGCAGGTATCGGTCCATGTGGGTGTCGAGAATCACGTCCGGCGCGCCCGCCTCCGAGAGGACGCGTTCGAGGTCGTCGCGGCGGTAGTCGAAGACGGCGTCCGCGCCGAGTTCTTCGAGTGTCTCGTGGTGGTCGGGCGACGCCGTGGCGACGACGCGCGCGCCCATCGTCTCCGCGAGTTGAATCGCGACGTGACCGACGCCGCCGCTTCCGCCGTGAATCAGGACCGTCTCGCCGGGTTCGACGTCCGCGTGGTGGACGAGCGCCTGCCACGCCGTCGTGCCGACGAGTGCGAGGGCCGCCGCGTCGGCCAGCGCCACGTCCTCGGGGAGGTGCGCGAGCATCTCGACGGGCGCGACCACCTGTTCGGCGTACGTCCCCGACCGACCGTTGCCGAGGCCGGTGCCGAACACCCGGTCGCCGAACGCGAACTCCTCGACGCCCTCGCCGACGCTGACGACGGTGCCGGCGAAGTCCGACCCCGGTACGAAGGGGAGGTCGGGCACGGGGTACGCGCCCTCGCGGAAGTACGTGTCCACCGGGTTGACGCCGACGGCACCCGCCTCGACCACCACCTCGCCGTGCCCCGGTTCCGGTTCCTCGATGTCCTCGACTGTCAGTACGTCCGGTCCACCGTGTTCGTGAAACCTGACTGCGCGCATGGCCGGCGGTTCGACGCGGAGATTGATAAAGGAGGGCGAGGCAGACTCACCCGTGTCCGACCGACTCTGCCCCGACTGCGAGGTGGCGATGGCCGAAGCGACCCACGAGACGACGAGCGACGCCGCGAAACTCCGGGTGGACGCCGCCGGCCGGTCGCGCCTCCACGGTCGGTCCGGTTCGAAGGTGCAGGCGTACGTCTGCCCCGAGTGCAGTCTGGTCCGACTGTACGCGGCGAGTTAGCGGACCGTGTACCCGCCGTCGACGACGACGGACGCGCCGGTGACGTACCGAGCGGCGTCGCTGGCGAGGTAGACGACGGTGGGCGCGACGTCTTCCGGCGGCGCGATGTCGTCCATCAGCATCTCCGACGTCCACACCTCGTCGATGTCCGGGTCCACGGCGTCGGCCTGGTCGGTGTTGTCGGTGCGGACGTACCCCGGGGCGACGGTGTTCACGCGCACGTCGTGTTCGGCCCACTCGGAGGCCAACTGCCGGGTGAACGACTCGACGCCGCCCTTCGAGGCGTTGTACGAGACCTGTCGCTGGGGGTAGTTGGCGACGTACGCGGACATCGAGGAGACGCTGACGATGGCCCCGCCGTCGCCGGCGACCATCGGCGCGCCCGCGTACTTCGAGCAGAGGAACACGCCCGTGAGGTTCGTCGCTATCACCGAGTTCCACTCCGCCAGCGTCATCTCCTCGATGCCCTCGTGGACGACGATGCCCGCGTTGTTCACGAGGACGTCCACGTCGCCGAACTTCGCCAGCGTCGCGTCCACCATCGCCTCCACGGACGCCTCGTCGGCCACGTCCACCGCGACGGCCAGCGTCTCCGCGCCCGTCGACTCGGCTATCTCGGCGGCGGCGACGCGTCCCGACTCCTCGTCCCGGTTGGCGACGACCACGTCCGCGCCCGCCTCCGCGAGTGCCTGCGCGATGGCCCGGCCGATGCCGCGGTTGCCGCCGGTCACGATCGCCGTCTCGCCGTCGAGTCTGAACCTGTCGAGAACTCCCATGTGGGGAGTTCGCAGACTCCCGTCATAAGTCGTCGTGCGACCCGTCCGTTCCCCAACCTTCGTCGCCCGACTCCCGCGATTGCCCCCTCGCCGACCGCCGACACCCGGTCGGGCCTGATAAAAATGACCGCCCGATTTTCGAGTCGGCGACTGGACCTCCGTCGATACGTGTTCGGGCGGACTCGTCCCGGACGTGTCCCCGAAACCACCGACGGAACGAACGGTACTGCGGACGCTCCGATGGCTCGGACGCGGCCTCGTGTGGCCGGTCTGGAATCGCGACGCCGGTCGATTTCGCGCGCCGGTGCGAGCGTTTCTGCCACTCGTCCTGACGTTTCTCGCCCTCGCGGTCGTGCAGACTGCAATCAGAGCACGGTTCGAGCATCCGGCCCGCGAACCGCTCGAACTGCTGGGACTGTCGGCTATCCTCGTCGCCGGCGTCCTCGTCAGTGCGCGACTGGTCGACCGGCGACCGGTCTCGGAGTACGGCCTCTCGCTCGGACGTCGGTGGTGGAAGTCGTTCGCCGTCGCCGGGGGAGTCGGAACGGCCGTCAACGCCGGAGCGCTCGCCGTCTCGGTCGGCGCCGGCTGGGCGTCCGTCACCGGGTACGTGCAGTCGCCGGGCGTCCTCTCGTTTCTCCCGGCGACGGCGGTGACGTTCGCCCTCGTCGCCGTCGCCGCGAGTTGGGAGGAGTTCGTCTTCCGGGCCGCGATGCTGAAGAACGTCGCGGAGGGGGCGGAGAGCACCCTCGGCCGGGTGCCGGCCGTGGTCGTCGGCGTCCTCCTCAGTTCGCTCGTGTTCGCCGCCCTCCACGGCGGAAAAGTCGACGACCCGGCGCAGTACGGCTACTACCTGGAAGCCGGACTGCTGTTCGGTACCGTGTACGCCCTCACGGGCGACCTCTCGTTACCGGTCGGATTCCACGTGTTCTACAACTACACGCAGGGGCTGTTCGGCCTCGGCGTCTCGCAGGCGACGCCCGAACTCGTCGCCCTCGAACTCGTCGGGCCGGCCGCGTGGGTCGGTGAGGAGGGACTCGTCCACGTCGTCTTCGCCGCCGTCGGCGGCGCACTCCTCGTGGCGTACGTCCGTTGGCGAGATGGCCCCCTCCGGGTACGTGACCGTCTGACCCGATGGACTCCGACTACCGCACGCGGAGGGAACCCCGACGACCGCCGAGAACCGTCGGCGGAGTGACCCCGAAACCGGTGTCCTCCGACCGGTTCGGACGCTCGCGTCCAATCGAGGTAGCTTTGCCAAGCTACTTGCGTGAGCGGAGCGTAACACCTGTATGTGTTTTTTCACACCTATCGAGTTCCGGTTCGTTCTCTCCGGACAGGAAGCCGTCCGCCCGGGTGAGCCGTGAACCCGAGTCGCGTCGACTCCATCGTCGACCTGACCTACGGGCTGTTGATCGCGATTTCGGTCGGACTCATCGTCGTCGCCGGAAACGTCGTCGGATTGGCGTTCGGGTTCGGGGTGCTGGTCTCCTACGTCCTCCACGTCGTCTGGAAGATGGCTCGTTTCGACCCGAACTGGATGACGACGGCGGTCAAGGAGACGGTGGAGGAGACTGTCAACGAGACGGTGGAGGAGACTGTCAACGAGACGGTGGAGGAGACTGTCAACGAGACGGTGGAGAAGACAGTCGGCGAAACCGTCGAGAAGACAGTCGGCGAAACCGTCGAGAAGACCGTCGACGAAAAAGTGGGCGAGACGGTGGAGAAGACGGTCGGTGAAACGGTCGAAGAGACGGTCGAAGAGACGGTCGGCGAGACAGTCGAAGAGAAAGTGGGCGAAACCGTGGAGAAGACTGTCGGCGAGACAGTCGAAGAGAAAGTGGGCGAAACCGTGGAGAAGACTGTCGAGGAGACTGTCAACGAGACGGTCGGCGAGACGGTGGAGAAGACGGTCGACGAGACGGTCGAAGAGAAGGTCGGTGAGACGGTCGAGAAGACTGTCGGCGAGACGGTGGAGAAGACGGTCGAGAAGACTGTCGGCGAGACGGTGGAGAAGACGGTCGAAGAGAAGGTCGGTGAGACGGTCGAGAAGACTGTCGACGAAACAGTCGAAAAGACCGTCGACGAGACGGTGGAGAAGACGGTCGAAGCGAAGGTCGGCGAGAAGGTAGAGGAGACTCTGGAAGAACAGGCGGCGGCCGAGAACGCTGACGGAGAGGCGGACGAGGCCGCCGACTCCGACGAGGACAACGAGGCCGCCGACTCCGACGAGGACAACGAGGCCGCCGACTCCGACGAGGCCGAGACGTCGTGATAAGCGTACTCCTCGTCGCTGGCGTGCTCGTGGCGATGTTCGTCGCCTACAACATCGGTGGGTCGACCACGGGGCCGGCGTTCGGTCCGGCGGTCGGAGCCGACGCCATCTCCAAGCCCGTCGCCGCGGCACTGATGGGCGTGTTCTTCTTCCTCGGCGCCTGGACGCTCGGTCGGAACGTCGTGACGAAACTCGGAAGCGAACTGGTCGTCGACACCGGTATCTTCACGCTCGAATCCTCTATCGCGGTGCTCTTCTTCATCGGCGTCGCACTCTTGGTCGGGAACGTCTACGGCGTGCCGGCCTCGACGTCGATGACCGCCGTGGGTGCCATCGCCGGTCTCGGACTGGCCGGTGGCGTGTTGGACCTCGCCGTGATGGGGGAGATAGTCGTCTGGTGGGTCGTCTCGCCCATCGTCGGGTTCTGGGTCTCGCTGATCATCGGCCGATACTTCTACGCACGGCTGAACGGGTTGGTCGCGATGGACCGCAGTACGGGACCGCTGTTCGACGTCGACCGGTCCGGCCTCGTCCCCGTCCCGCGCGTTCACCGGACGACCAACCGCCGGGAACTCGCCGGGACGTTCACCGTCGTCGCCATCGGCTGTCTGATGGCGTTCTCCTCGGGCACCTCGAACATCGCCAACGCCGTCGCACCGCTGGTCGGCAGCGGCGAGTTGGCGATGAACCCTGCCATCGTCTTCGGCGGCGTCGCCGTCACCGTCGGGGCGTTCACCATCGCCCGACGGACGCTGGAGACGATGGGCAGCGACATCACGGAGCTACCGCTGACCGCGGCCATCGTCGTCGCGTCGGTCTCCTCGACGCTGGTCGTCTTCCTCTCGGCGCTCGGCATCCCCGCGAGCTTCGTCATCATCGCGACGATGTCCATCGTCGGACTGGGCTGGGGGCGAGCGACTCGACCGATGACCGCTCCCGAGGTGGTCACCGGCGACGGCGGGTCGCCGGTCACGGTCGACGCGCTAGCGGCCGACGAGGAGGGCGAGACGCTTCCGCCCATCGGCGCGGAGGACGCCGAGGACATCCCCAGCCCGGGGGCGCTGTTCAACCCGGTGACGACCGCTCGGGTCGTCATGATGCAGAACGTCGTGCCGGCCATCGCGACGGCCGGTGCCTACCTCACGTTCCGGTTCGTCCCGATATTCGGGTTCTGAGCCGCCGCGGGCGCGCCCCGTGGTCGGCACTCGAGCGACGAGGGCGACGCCGACGCCCGCGAGCGGGAGTCCCGCGACTCTCGTCGCGGTGATTTCGTCGCCGAGCGCGGCCATCCCGATGAACGCTGCGACGGCGAAGTACGTGGCACCGAGCGTCGAGACGACCGTCGTCGAGCCACGTGAGGGGCCGAGGGACATCGAGACGAAGCCGATTCCCGCGAACGGGCCGGCCACGGCGGCGAGCATCCCGCCTCGCGGCGTGACGGTCAGCGAGGCCCCCGACGAGAAGACGAACCCGACTGCGAGGGCGGTCGCGACGAGATACGAGAGCGCGGCGGCCGTCTCCGGGTCCGTAGAATCGGAGGCGGCGTTCCCCACGACGGTCCAGACGCCCCACGAGGCCATCGTCAACGATTCGAACGCCACGGCCGAGTGGGAGGGCCATCTGAGCGCACGTTCCCCCCGTGACGCTAAACGGCTCCGTTCGTCGCAGTTCTGAACGAGGCGGAAGCGGCGACCGTCGGCGGCCGACTCGCGCGCCGTATTCCGCACGACTGTGGCCGACCCGGTGACTGGCACACTCCGCGTGCTGGCTATCGAGGGCGCGCCTTTCCCGGACGGGTCGCTCGTTCGCCACCTCGGTGCCGAACGGACCGCGAAACGGTGCGTGCGAACTCGTGAAGTGTCGTGGTACCCCGACCCTCGGAAGGGTTATCCCTCGGCCGGCTCTACGTTTGTTTGTAATGGCAAACGGTACGGTTGAATTCTTCAACGACACGGGCGGCTACGGTTTCATTTCGACTGACGACGGCGACCTCGACGACGACGAAGACGTCTTCTTCCACATGGAAGACGTCGGCGGCGAAGACCTCACCGAGGGGACCGAGGTGGAGTTCGACATCGAGTCCTCGCCGAAGGGGCCCCGCGCGGCGAACGTCGTCCGGACGTAACACCGAGACAGGCTCGTCGCTCACGGCGACGACCGACGACTTCGATTTTTCAGACTGGTACGCCTCCGAGCGGACGCTATCTGCATCCGCCGTCCGTCCGATTCGCGAGCGCTCCGCTGGCCGATACGCGCCGTGTCTTCGGCACGACCAGCGAGACACGCTCGGTCTCGGTCAGCGGTCGCGTGCGGCGGACGACACGCGTCTGCGGCGGTTCGGACCGTTCGAGAGATACTCCCCGACCGACGACTGTCCCGGTTCTTTGCCGTCGGGAAGCGTCCTCGCGAGTTACGCCGCGGCACGGCGTGTACTAGACTACTATGTCTGCATTGAATCCGAGAGTAGACGCGAAGCAGAGAGCGAACGATACGTCGGGCGTCGCCGGACGCGCGTGGATGTATCTGGCCGTCGCGATAGCGGGGACCTGGGCGTTCTGGCTCCCGGCCATCGCGCTCGGCGTGCGGTTCGACAGCGCCCTGGGACTCGCGTTGCTCCTCGTCGGACTTACCGTGCCCGGCGTCGCTGGTATCGCCTTCGTCTATCTGAACTACGACGAGCGCGGCCGAGCCGACTTCTGGAACCGCGTCACGCAACCGCGACGCTTCGGACTCCGCTGGCTCGCCGTGATTCTGCTGGTGCCCCTCGCCGTGAGCGTTCTCGCCGGCGTCGTGGACCTGCTCCTCGGCGGAACCGGGGCGACGTGGGGCGAGGGCGTGACCGAGTTCGGAGTCACCCCGCTCGCGATACTGCCAGCGCTGTTCTTCGCGACGCTGCCCCCGATTCTCGAAGAGTTGGGGTGGCGCGGCTACGCGTTGGACCGACTGCAACTCAACTGGTCGGCGTTCGGCGCGAGCGCTATCCTGGGCGTCGTCTGGGCGCTCTGGCACCTCCCGCTGTTCTTCGTCGAGGGGTCGTACCAGCACGACGCGGTGGGGTTCGCGACCACCGGGTTCTGGCTGTTCATGGCCGGCATCGTCGCGCTCTCGTTCGCGTTCACGTGGGTCTACAACAACACCGAACGCAGCATCCTCGGAATCGTCGTCTTACACGGCTGGGTGAACTTCACGGCCGAGGTCATCGTCGTCCCCGATCCGGCGTACTACGGCCTCTGGTTCGTGCTCGCGGCGGTAATCGTCGCAGTGTGGGGCCGACGCACCATGACCGGTGCCGACGAGGTTCCGCACCCGCCCCTCCCGTCCGTCCAGTAGGGTCGTG
Organism: Halogeometricum rufum; assembly: GCF_900112175.1. NCBI lineage: Archaea > Methanobacteriati > Methanobacteriota > Halobacteria > Halobacteriales > Haloferacaceae > Halogeometricum > Halogeometricum rufum. Next base: position 366,137 of record NZ_FOYT01000002.1, read on the forward strand.
ACCTCGAGTTCCGGCGGGTCCGTCCGGTCAGGCCGACCGGTTCGCTACTGCGACGGTATTTGTACCGGCCCGCCCGAGAAGCGGTATGGGTCACGTGACACTCTACATCGCGACGAGCGTCGACGGGTACCTCGCCGACGAGGACGGGGGCGTCGACTGGCTCGACCAGTTCGGGTCGGAGTCGGAGGGAAGCGAAGCGACGGGCGGATTCTCGGAGTTCCTCGAGAGCGTCGACTGTCTCGTCATGGGCGCGACAACGTACCAGCAGGTTCTCGGGTTCGGCGAGTGGCCCTACGGCGAGACGCCGACGTACGTGTTCACGCACAGAGAGCTCTCGCCCGCGACCGAGGCGGTCGAGTTCGTCGACCGAGACGTGGCCGCGGTCGCCGGAGAACTCGAACGGAAGCACGACCACGTCTGGCTGGTCGGCGGTGCGCAACTGGCGCAGTCGTTCCTCCGGGCGGGGGAAATCGACCACTTGCGGCTGTTTCTCGCCCCGATACTCCTCGGCGACGGGATTCGACTCTTCGACGGCGACTACGACCGACAGCGTCTTCGGTTACTCGACACGGCGTCCGACGACAGCGGCATCGTCGAACAGCGCTACGAGTTCCTCGACTGAACGCTCGGCCGTCGGCGTCGCCGGGATGCGTGTCTCACCCGCGCGCTACGCCGTCTCGTTCGTGACGACGAGTTTCCCGACGCTCTCTCTGTCCCGCATCGTCCGGAACGCCGCGCCGGTCGAGTCCAACGGGAACGTCTCGTCAATCTCGGGGTCCAGTCTCCCGTCGGCGACGAGTCCGACCAGTCGTTCGAGGTCCGCCTGCGTCCCCATCGTACTGCCGACGACCGACTTGTGTCTCAGGAACAGGTCGGGGATGTCTATCTCGGAGTACCGACCGGCGGTCCGACCGCAGACGACCATCCGCCCGCCGCGGCGGAGGGCGTCCAGTCCGAGTTGGGTGTACGCGCCGCCGAGGTGATTCAGGACGGCGTCGGCGGGGCCGACGTCCGCGACGGCCGGGCGTATCTCGTCGGGGTCCGTGCCCTCGACAGCGTGGTCCAGTCCCAACTCGGTCAACCGGTCGAGTTTCGACGCCGACGAGGAGGTGCCGACGGTGCGAGCGCCGAGGACTGCCGCGAGTTGGACGCCCGCGACGCCGACGCCGCCCGTCGCGCCGGGGACGAACACGAGGTCGTTCGGTCCCACCTCGGCCCGCCGGAGCATGTGGAAGGCGGTCAGGTACGCCGTCGGGAGGGCGGCGGCCGTCGTCGCGTCGACGGAATCGGGGAGCGAGACGAGACGGTCGGCCGCCACGAGTGCCCGTTCGGCGAGGCCGCCGTGGTACAGCGAGAAGTTCTCGCAGAGGTTCTCGGGTCCCTCGCGGCAGAAGCGACAGGTGCCGCACGTCTCGTTCGGGCAGAGGACGACCCGGTCGCCGGGTTCGACGCCGGTCACGCCGTCGCCGACGGCGCGCACCGTCCCGGCCACGTCGAGTCCGCTGACGAACGGCAGGTCCGACGCGTCCACCATCGCGGAGTCGCCCTGCAGAATCCACAGGTCGTGGCGATTGATGGAACAGGCCTCGACGTTCACGACTGCTTCGCCGGCGTCTGGGTCGGGGTCCGGTCGTTCGAGTAACTCCACGCCGTCGGGTCCGGTCAACTCGGCGAACGCTGCGGTGCGCATCGTCCCGCCGTTGGGCCGCCGGGTCGATAACGGTGGTGACGGCGTGCGGGCGACGACGGTGCCGACGCGTGGACGATGGCGGTGCCGACGCGCGAACGACGGCGGTGAACGAGGCAGAACGAACCACTCGTAGCCGAGTGAATCGCCGGGCGTCGCCGGCCGTCGGGGGTCCCGTCCGACCGCGTCTCTCGGTACCGGATGAACGGGATTTAAGCGCGCGTCGTTCGCAGTCACGGACGCATGAAACTCCACGAGTATCAGGCGAAGGACGTCTTCGCCGAGGCCGGGATTCCGGTGCCCGAGTCCCGCCTCGCGACGTCGGTCGACGAAGTGATGGAGGCGGTCGCGGACATCGGTTACCCGGCCGCCATCAAGGCGCAGGTCCACGTCGGCGGGCGTGGCAAAGCGGGCGGCATCAAGATAGCGACGGACGAGGACGAGGCGCGCGAGGCCGCAGAGGACATCCTCGGGATGGACCTCAAGGGCTACACCGTCGAGAAAGTGCTCGTCGAGGCCGGCGTCGACTTCGAGAACGAACTGTACGTGGGAATCACGATGGACCGCGGCGAGGGCGAACCCGTCGCGATGGTCTCCACCGAGGGCGGCGTCGACATCGAGTCCGTCGCCGAGGAGACGCCCGAGGCCATCGCCCGCGAGCACATCGACCCCGCGTTCGGTCTGCACCCCTACCAGGCCCGGAAGGTCGTCTACGAGGCGGGCATCCCCCGCGACGTGGCGGGCGACGTGGCGTCCATCCTCTCGACGCTGTACGACCTCTACGAGTCGAAGGACGCCTCGGACATCGAGATAAACCCGGTCATGATAACGTCGGACCGCGAGGTAGTCGCGGCCGACGCCGTCATGAACATCGACGAGGACGCCCTGTTCCGGCACCCGGACCTCGCGGAGATGGAGGACGAGGCGGCCGAGGACGACCTCGAACGGAAGGCCAACGAGTACGGCTTCGACTACGTCCGCCTGTCGGGTAACGTCGGCATCATCGGCAACGGGGCCGGCCTCGTCATGACGACGCTGGACCTCGTGGACCACTACGGCGGCGAACCCGCCAACTTCCTCGACATCGGCGGCGGCGCGAAGGCCGAACGCGTGGCCAACGCCCTCGACATGGTGTTCGCGGACGAGAACGTCGACGCCGTCGTGTTCAACATCTTCGGCGGCATCACCCGCGGCGACGAAGTCGCCAAGGGCATCAACGAGGCGCTGGAGTCCTTCGACGAGATTCCGAAGAAGGTGGTCGTCCGACTGGCGGGCACCAACGCCGAGGAGGGGATGGAGATTCTCAACACGGACCTCGTGGAGGTCGAAAAGACGCTCGAAGACGCGGTCCAACGGGCCGTCGAGAACGCACAGGAGGCAAGCCAATGAGCATTCTGGTGGACGACGACACGCGCGTAGTGGTACAGGGAATCACGGGTGGCGAAGGGAAGTTCCACACCCAGCAGATGGTCGACTACGGCACGAACGTCGTCGCGGGCGCGGTGCCCGGCAAGGGCGGCGAGAAGGTCGACGGCATCCCCGTCTACGACACGGTCAACCAGGCCGTCGAGGAGGAGGACGCCGACGCCTCCGTCGTGTTCGTCCCGCCCGCGTTCGCGGGCGACGCCATCTTCGAGGCACTCGACACCGACCTCGACCTCGTGGTGGCCATCACCGAAGGCATCCCGACGCAGGACATGGCGAAGGTGAACAAGCGACTCTCCGAGGTCGACACCCGCCTCGTCGGTCCGAACTGCCCCGGTCTCATCACCCCCGGCGAGGCCAAACTCGGCATCCTGCCCGGCAACATCTTCGAGTCCGGCAACGTCGGGCTGGTCTCCCGGTCCGGGACGCTCACCTACCAGGTCGTCTCGAACCTCACCGACCGCGGCATCGGCCAGACGACGGCCATCGGTATCGGCGGCGACCCCATCATCGGCACGTCGTTCATCGACGCCCTCGAACTGTTCGAGGCCGACACCGACACCGACGCCGTCGTGATGTGCGGCGAAATCGGCGGCGAGGACGAAGAGCAGGCCGCGAAGTACATCGCCGAGAACATGGACACGCCCGTCGCCGGCTTCATCGCGGGCCGCACGGCACCGCCGGGCAAGCGCATGGGCCACGCGGGCGCCATCGTCTCCGGGTCCGGAACCGGGACGGCGGAGTCGAAGATTTCGGCGCTCAACGACGCGGGCGTCCCCGTCGGCGACACGCCGAACGAAGTCGCCGAGTACGTCGAAGACTTCCTCTAACGGCGCGGACGCGCCCGACCCGACCGTCTCTTTCTTTGCGGAGTTCAGTTCGACAGCCGCGCCAGACAGTCGTCGCAGAACGTCGCGTACGGCGGGTTCGGCGCGCTACAGCGCGAACACACGCCGTCGGGCGTCCGGTAGGACTCGCCGCCCCGGTCCGCCGGCGACTCCGGCGGGCGCGACGACGGGTGGGACCCGACCGACCGATGGGTGCCGCGTGGCCCGCGCCGCCCGGACTCGAACTCCTCGTCCATCTGGAGCAGCACTCGCTCGACGAACGGGTCGTCGCGGAGTCGTTCGAGCGCGCGAACCAAGCCGACGTACAGTAACGTGGGCGCGACGATGCAGAACCCCGTCAGGAGGAGTCGGAACGTGACCTCCCAGTCCATGCGGTATGCAACCGTTAGGCATACTTGTCTCTGTCGCCGTCGGACGGCGGCGTTCGACGGCTGGAGTCCCTCACTCGCAGATTCCGAAGCGGTGGACGCGAGGAGCCGGCGAGCGGCGAGTCGCCGCAATCGCCGGACGATACCCATCCCGTGCGAACGTTTCCCGTGCGGGCCACCGCCCGACCGCGCGCCGATATAGTAGTCAGCTTACACGAAATTCTCAGCCGTTGCGAACGAGTGGAGAATTTATGACCGGAACTATCCTGCCTCCAGATATGAGGGATGAACATACGACGCCAGCCACTCCCGAGATGCTGCCGGAATCCATCGTCTCGCTGGTCGCAGAGCTAGAGGGCGTCGGCGTCACAGACATTCCACCGCTCGCGTCCGTCGTCGACCCGGACGCACTCGTCGCACTCTTCGACGGACCCGAGAGTGCCAGTTCGAGCGTCGTCGAGTTCGACTACGCCGGCTACCGAATCGTCGTCCGCGGAGACGGCAACGTCCGTGCGCTCGAAGCGACGCCGGCCACCGGCACCGGTCTCTGCAACGCCGACTGAATCCGTTCTCACGCCGCTACGTCACGTCGTCTCACCCTTCCAGTCGTCGGTGCCGCCGTTTTTGCAACTGTTCCGATTGTAACGGTACCAACGTGTCAATACGGAGTATCCGCGGGGCACTCCGTACGATTGCACACGTCCGTGCCACCCGGTCCCCCTCCCGGCCGGACGGACGTGTGCAGGTGCCTCCCCGGCACCGCACCGTCGCCCCCTCCCCGACGGTTCGCCCTCCGCCCCGACCGCCCGGGCCGCCGGTCCGGGTCGGTCCCCACGCCGGAGCGTCGGTTCCCCCGCCGACACGCCGGCCTCCCCCCTCGCTGACGCGACCGGCCCTCCACAATCCGTCGGCGACTCCGCCGACACGTCGCCTCCGCCGACGCGCCAGACTCTCCGTCGGCGCGCCGGTCCACCCCCGCTGATGCGGTTCCCCCTCCATCGACGCGCCAGCGACTCCCCTCGCTGACGCGATTCCCCCGCCGACTCGCTCGGCGACTCCTCCCCTCTCGCCGCCGACGCATCGTCCCGCTACCGTCGGTCCGCGCCCGAACTGGTCGCGCCGCTACCGCCGCGGAACCCCGTCGTCGTCCCGCAATCCGTTCCGAAGATTCATGTAGCAGTTCGAGCCATTCCGACTATGGTTAGCGGACTTCCCTCCGGCCGGCGCGTGCACATCGCACCGCTCGGTTACGAACGCGACCGCGTCGTCGAACCCGTCCGCACGGAGGTCGCCGACGTGGTCTACCTCCTCGTCGACGACCCCGACCGGACCGACGACGACCACGGGGACGTGGACACCGACGCTGACTGGTCCTCGCCGGACGCGGAGGACGTGACGTGGCCGGCGGCGACGGCGTACCAGCGCGCGGTCCGAGAGGAACTCGACGACTTCTGCGACGCGCGCGGCGTCCCCGTGGACATCCACAACGTCTACGACGTGATGGGCGTCACCACCACCATCGCGGCGACCCACGGCGACGACCAGGTGTTCGTCAACATCTCCACGGGGACGAACGTCGCCGCCGTCGGCGCGGCCATCGCCTGCATGACCACCGCCGCCCTCCCCTACAGCGTCGAACCCGAGTCGTACGCGCACGACGTGGACGACGGCCCCCGTTCCAGCGGCGTCGCCAGCATCGACCGCGTCCCCGACTACCCCATCGAGGCGCCGACCCGCGAACAGGTCCACATCATGGGCTACATCTACGAACAGACGGTCGAGAACCCCTACAGCCTCAACAAGCGGAGCCTCATCCAGCGCGCGAACGACTACGGCCTGCCGTTCCTCGCCAACTACTCGACCGAGAGCAGACAGTCGGAGTACCGCCGCCTCGACGCGGCCATCGTCGACCCACTCGTCGAGAAGGGCTACCTCCGCCTCGAACCCGCGGGCAAGCAGAAGAACGTCGCGCTGACCGAGACGGGCATCAGCGTCTACCGCGCGTTCCAGCACAAGGTCGGCGTCGAGTAGGGTCGACCCGCCGGGCGTCGACTCCGCCTCGAAACGCGCGGTCGGTTCGCAAGCGTCATTCCCGTCGGTCCACTAGCCCGTGACACTCACGCTCGCCCGCCCGCGGGCGAGGCGCTCACATGGCTCCGGACATCACTCGTCGCCGACTGCTCGGAACGCTCGGAACCGGCGCGCTCGTCGGGAGCGCCGGCTGTCTCGGCGCGCTCGGATTCGAGGAGCAGTCGGCGTGGCGCGACCCGCCACTCGTCGAGGACCGCCCGAACGCCGTCTACGTCCCCGCCATCACCGAGGGGATGGGGATGTACGGCAAGACGACGGCCGGCCCGTACGGCGTCGCGCTGACGTACTCCTACCCCCACCGCTTCTGGACGCTGACGGGGTCGGACCTGTCGAAGACCGTCGTCGAGTCCGACGACTCCGTCCACCTGATGGCGTCGCTGTGGGACGCCGAGACCGGGACCGCACTCCCGTTGGACTCCGGCGTCACCATCGAGGTGACGCGGGGCGACGAACTCGTCACCGAGGAGGTGGCCTACCCGATGCTCTCCCAGCAGATGGGACTGCACTACGGGTCGAACTACGCGCTGGACGGCGAGGGAGAGTACGAGGTGCGCGTCCGCGTCGGCGGCGTCTCCCTGCGCCGAACGGGCGGCTTCGAGGGGCGCTTCGAGGCGGCCGAGACGGCGACGTTCGCCGTCGAGTTCGACACCGACGAGTTGTACGACGTCCCCATCGAGCGACCGGAGAACCCCGGCGAACGCGGGGCGATTCCGCCGATGGAGATGGCGGGCGTCCCCGTCGGGCGCGCGTCCGAACCCGACGCCCTCCCCGGCCGCCACCTCGGACGGGCGACGAGCGGTGACGCCGTCTTCCACGCGTTCGCCGTCGACGAGGGGCGGTTCGGCGACGGCACGTACCTGTACGTCTCGCCGCGGACGCCGTACAACCGTATCGTCCTGCCGATGATGGGCCTCGACGCGACGCTGGCGCGCGGCGGCGACGCCGTCGCGGAGACGGGCCTGCGCAGGACGCTCGACCCGGAACTCGGCTACCACTACGGAGCGTCGGTGTCGTCGGTCGAACCGGGCGACGAACTGCGCGTCGCCGTCGCCGTCCCGCCGCAGGTGGCGCGCCACGACGGCTACGAGACGGCGTTCCTCGACATGGACCCGGTCACGTTCACCGTCCCCGAGTGAGCGTCGACGCCGGCGCGAACGGAAAGTCTCACGCGGACGCGGCCCCAACCCGAAGTGAACTCACATGACGGAGACGACGCACGCGACGACAGACCGCGAGACGGGCGCGACGGACGCGACGGACGCGCACACCTGCCGGGTCTGCGGCCGCGCGTTCCCCGAGTCGCACCTGCTCGTCCTCCACCGCGGCGTGCGCCACCCGAACCGCCTCACCGAGACGGAGCGGGACGAGTACCGCGAGGCCTACCGGACGGAGGAGCGCGAGATTCGCTCGTTCCGACTCCGGGCCCTCGCCGTCCTCGTCGTCCTCTACTTCGGCTTCCTGTTCCTCTACGTCGGGTTCGCGGGGTGACACAGCGATGAGACGCCACCGGTTCGCCGCCCGCGCCCTCTCGCTCTGTCTCGCCCTCGTCGGCGTCGCCCTCCTCGCCCGCGGCGTCGCCGCCAGCAACGCCGCCGTCGGCCTCGGCGAAGCCTCTCGCGACCCGCTCAGCGTACCGCGGTGGCTGTACGTCGCCACCGGCGGGGCGACCATCGGCGCCTCGGCGCTCCTCGCCAGTTTCGTCACCGACCGGCGCTTCGTCCTCCGCATCCACCGCTGGCGGCGGACGCTCCCCGGCCGCGAGACGGCGGCCCGCGCCGGCGTGGGGCTGGCGAACGCGCTCGGACTGGGCCTCCTCGCACTCGTCGTCTACCGCGGGTTCGTCGGCCCGGCGGTGCCCACCGTGAACCTCGCCGTCGTCGTCGTCTTCGCGGGCTTCCGCGCCGGGGTCACGATGTTCAGTTACGCCGTCGGCAACGTCTGGCCCGCGCTGAACCCCTGGCGGACCGTCGCCGCGCGCCTACCGAACGGCTTCGTGGACTACCCCGAACGGCTGGCGCGGTGGCCCGCCGTCGCCGGCGTCCTCGCCCTCGTCTGGGTGGAGACGACCACCGGCGTGACGAACCAGCCGTCGCTGCTGGCGAGCGCGATACTCGTCTACTCCGTCCTCAGCGTCGGCGGCGCCGTCGTCGTCGGCGTCGACGCGTGGTTCCGGAACGTCGACCCCGTCTCCGTCTTCTTCCGATTCTACGGCCGCGTCGCCCCCCTCTCGTGGGAGGACGGCCGACTCCGCGCCCACCTGCCGGGGATGCGACTCGTCGGCGGCGACGGCTACGAGGACGGCGCGAGTGACGGCGAGTCCGACGGGACGGGCGTCGACGAGTCGGCCCACCTCGTGACCGACGTGAGCGACGTGGCCTTCGCCATCGCGCTCGTCTGGGAGTTGACGTTCAGCGGGTTCGTCACGACGGTGCAGGGCGGGAGCGTCGTCCGCGCCCTCGTCGGCGTCGGTCTGCCGCCCCTCGTCGTCTACGCCGGCCTCTACCTCCTCGGCTTCGCGGCGTTCTTCGGCGCGTACGTCCTCGCCGCACGCGTCGCCGCGGCGCGACTGCAGACGTACCGCGGGGCGAGCGAACTCGCGGTCCGCTTCGCACCCCCGCTCCTCGCCATCGCGGCGGGCTACCACCTCGCGCACTACTTCGCGTTCTTCCTGTCGCTGTCGCCGTCGCTGGTCGCGGTCCTCGCCGCACCGCTGTCGACGCCCGCGAACCCGGTGGTCCTCACGCTCCCGGCGTGGGTGAGCGCGCTCAACATCGTCTTCGTCCTCGGCGGCCACCTGGTCGCCATCTGGGTGGCGCACTCGACGGCCTACCGCCTGTTCCCGAGTCGCCTGCAGGCCATCCGGAGCCAGTACCCGTTCGTGCTCGTGATGATGGTGTACACCGCGGCGAGTCTGTGGCTCGTCTCCCTGCCGACGGCGACGCCGCCGTTCCTCTCCTGAACTCCGTTCCCCTCCTGACGCCCGAGCGTCGCCGCCCGCGCGGACGGCGCCCCCGTTCCGCAACCGCTTTTACCGCGGACGCTCTCGAAGGTGAGGGAACATGCTCCTCGCTGGAACCGTCATCGCCGACTCCGCGACCGTCCTCGAAGACGGCGCCGTCGTCGTCGAGGGCGACCGCATCCGCGCCGTCGGCGACCGGGAGACGGTGGCCGACGCCCACCCCGACCACGAAGTCCGGGAGTTCGACCTGCTGATTCCGGGCCTCGTCGGCGGCCACGTCCACTCCGTCCAGAGCCTCGGGCGCGGTATCGCCGACGACGCCTCGCTGCTCGATTGGCTGTTCGACCACGTCCTCCCGATGGAGGCGTCGCTGGACGCCGCGGGGATGCGGACGGCCGCGGAGTTGGGCTACCTCGAACTGCTGGAGAGCGGCACCACCACCGTCGTCGACCATCTCTCGGTCTCCCACGCCGCCGAGGCGTTCGAGGCGGCGGGCGAACTCGGCATCCGCGGCCGACTCGGGAAGGTGCTGATGGACCGGCGCGCGCCCGACGGCCTCAGAGAGGACACCGGCGAGGCCCTCGCGGAGACCGAACGCCTGCTGCAGACGTACCACGGGAGCCACGACGGCCGGATTCGCTACGCGGTGACGCCGCGGTTCGCCGTCAGTTGCACCGAGGAGTGCCTCCGCGGCGCGCGCGAGCTAGCCGACCGGTACGACGACGTGACCATCCACACCCACGCCAGCGAGAACCACGACGAAGTCGCCACCGTCGAGGAGGACACCGGGATGCGCAACATCGAGTGGTTGCACGAAGTCGGCCTGACGGGGGAAGACGTCGTCCTCGCGCACTGCGTCCACACGACGGACAGAGAGCGCGAACTGCTCGCGGAGACGGGGACGAACGTCACGTACTGCCCCTCCTCGAACATGAAACTCGCCTCCGGCATCGCCCCCGTCGTCGACTACCTGGACCGCGGCGTCACCGTCGCCCTCGGCAACGACGGCCCGCCGTGCAACAACACGCTCGACCCGTTCACCGAGATGCGACAGGCGAGCCTCCTCCAGAAGGTCGACCACCTCGACCCGCAGGCGACGCCGGCGCAGGTCGTCTTCGAGATGGCGACGGTGAACGGCGCGCGGGCGGCCGGGTTCGAGGAGGTGGGCGCACTCCGGGAGGGGTGGAAGGCCGACGTGGTCGCCCTCGACACGGACGTGACGCGAGCGACGCCCCTCCACGACCCCCTCTCGCACCTCGTCTTCGCGGCCCACGGCGACGACGTGACGTTCACGATGGTCGACGGCGACGTCGTCTACGACGAGGCGTTCGGCGGCCTCCAGACGGGCGACGCCGACGAGATTCGCCGCCGCGCCCGCGAGGTGGAGTTCGACGGCAAACCGGCCTGAGCGTCCCGCTCCGGTCGCCGGACCGAACCCCCGGCCGGACCGGCGGACCGACTACACCGTCTCGTGCGTGGCGACCCACTCGTCGCCCTCGCGTCGGACCTCCGAGACGACGCGGAACAGGAGTTCCCGTTCCTGCTTCGTCACGACCGGGAAGTCGTAGTGTTCGGCGTCGTACCCGAGGGAGTCGCCCGACGCGCGGCGGTCCTCGACGAACGCGCGGTGGGCGTCCAGTCGCGCCTCGACCACCTCGCGCGAGAGCGTCGGCGCGCCCGCCGCGCGGGCGTCGAACGCCTCCACGAAGGCGTCTTCGAGTTCGTAGCCGACGGAGTCGCGCCCGGCGACCATCGCGGCCAGCGACGTGGTTCCGGTACCGAAGAAGGGGTCCAACACCGTGTCGCCGTACACCGAGTACATGTTCACCAGCCGGTACGGAATCTCGAACGGGAACGCCGCCGTCCGGTCGCGGAGTTCGTCCCGCCGGTCGGCGTCGATGGTCCCGACGACGGCGTCGTCGTTCCCGGTGCCGTTCGCGGCGTCGTCCGTGGTTTCGCCGCCCGTGGTGTCGTCCGTGACGCCGCCGTCCGGTGCGTCGGTGACGCGCGCGGCCCCGTCCTCGACCGGTTCCGCCGGCACACCGGACGACGCGCGCGTTTCCGCGTCGACGGCTTGCGCGGTGCCGGTCACCTCGGTCCACACGTCGGTGAACCACGCGTTTCGCTCCTCCCAGAAGTACGCCGACTCGTAGCGGCGCGCCTCGCCGGGCGCGAACGACCGCGAGTCGGTGCCGTTGCGGAACACCAGCACGTACTCGTGTTCGAGCGTCACGTAGGCGTTCGGCGGTATCATCCCGCTTCCCATGAACTTCGCGGCGCTGTTGGTCGGTTTGCGCCAGAGCACGTCCGGGAGGGGTTCGAAGCCGAGTTCGCAGAAGGCGTCGGTCACGCGGGCGTGGTTCGGGTAGACTCGGAAACTGTCACCGACGGAGCGCGTGGCGTCCCCGACGTTGATGCAGGCGATGCCGCCCGGCACGAGGACGCGTTCGACTTCGGCCCACACCTCGTCGAGGACGCCGTGCATCGCCTCGAACGCCGCGTCGCCGTCGCCGTCGCGGAGGGCGGGTTCGACGCCCGCCGCGAGGTCCGAGAACAGGTCGTCCCACATCTCCACCATCGGGTACGGGGGCGAGGTGACGACGAGTTCGACGGCGTCGTCGGCCACGGTGCTCATCTGCCGTGCGTCGCCGACGACGACGCGGTGTCGAGACTCCACGCTCTCGCGGTACGTTTCGAAATCTGATATATGCTTCCCCTCCACACGGGGGTCGGCGGCGGCCTCGCTACCGGCGGTCGGCCGCCGTCTCCGGTCCCCGGCCGGAGGGAGCGCCGAACAGAACCGCGAGTCGGGCTACTCCTCGTCCTTCATCTCGCCGAGTCGGTCGATGAGGGCGTCCGTCGAGACGTCGCTCTCGACGGTGACCGTCCCCTCGTGTTCGTGTTCGTGGGCGGCGACGCCCTCGGACTCGTCCTCGTCGTCGTTCGATTGCTGCCGTTCCTGCTCGGATTCGTCGTAGCTTCCGAAGCCCATAGCTCCGATTCCGGGGTCGCACGGAAGAATCGCACGATGTGGCCGGGCGGCCGTTCGGCGACCCGCCGCGACCCCCCGACGCCCGCGCGGCGGCCGTTCCGTGGACTCGTCGCGGTCGACCCCCCGCCTCGCGGTCGGTCTGGCGAACCGACCCGTCGTCGCTACGCGTCGTCCGCGCCCACCGTCAGGTCCTCCTCCTCGGCCGCGAACGGACTGTCTTCCACCGGTTCCCGTCTCGCCTCGTACCGAACGACCAGGTCGGCGAACCGCGACTCGGTGATGGGGAGCAGGCGGCGTTCGCCCACCGCGTCGACGTACGTGTCGACCGTCAGTTGGCCGTACTCGTTCCGCGCGACGAGGTCCACGCGGTTACCCGTGTGGACGGCGACGCAGAACTCCGCGGACCGGTCGACGATCGCTTGCGCCTCCTCGGAAGTCAACGACTCACTCACGGGCCGCCTCCGTGTGTCCCCGCGCGGCGGCGGGCAGTCGTCGTCTCGTCGAGGTTGGTATCACGAGCGATAGATTCTCCTTCCGTCTCATAACTGTTCGGTCCGATTCTACCGTTCGATAACGAGGGCCGTGGGTGGCGTGCCGGTTACAGAGGCGCCTTCGCGGTCCGAACCGCGTCTAGAGGCACCGCGACCGCCCGGCGAAGAAGTGACTCGCAGCTCTGATACTCGGCGGCGGTCGACGCGGGTCCGTCTGCCGACCCTCCGTCGTTCGTCGGGAGACGCCGTCGTCGACGCCGAAACGGACCCCTACGGTTTCGACCAACCGACGACGCCTCCAGAACGACCCGACTGACGCGACGGGCGTAAGCCTCCCGGCCGTCGGGAACGTGACCGTGACCCGCAGTCCGCGCACCGTCGCGCCCGACGGACGACCGGGAGAACGCAAAATCGCGGGTGAGGAATCGACGAATTACGCTGCCAGTTCCGTCCGAGAGCCGACTACCGCGAGGGTGGCAACAGCGTGTCGTTCTCCGCTCTGGTCGTCGGTCGATACTGACCGGTCGGCGAATCCGCACTCGTCGACGCTCGGCGTTCGGAGAGAGTCGTGACGGTGACCCCCACGACTGCGACTACCGCGGCCACGATCACTCCGTAGTTCGTGTCGTGCATGATCTACCCGGGGCCCACCCAGGCGTTTCAACTCACTGACCGGTCGGTATAAACTATTTACTCTATACCGAGAGTAAGTCGGGGCTTTAGGTCGGCGGGCGCGTCGAAGCCGCCGGTAATCGAGCGGCTAACCGAGACGCGACTTCCCAGCGACGAATAAATAGGTTTTTCAGAACGAACTCGATACGTACTGGTACCCTGCATTCCCCCTTCCCATCCCCTTTCGCAGGGTGTGTCTGAGTCGTCGAGGGGTCTCACGACTCGGGCGCTCGCCGGTCGTACGGCCTGGTGGGGACCGGCCGTGCACCGGCTGCCTACCTCGAGTTCTTTCCGACTACCGTTGGGTGACCGCTCACGGTCACGTGCGATGCCAGCCCGATCGGTTGGTGGTACGTCATTTGTCCCTCCCGAGAGCTGTCGCGCTTCGATTCGCCTCCCCGTTCAGTTGTTCTCGACCGAAGTGGCCGTCTAGTGCCAGTCCGTGAAGGCCGATCGGTCTCTGCTGTCGGTCGGTCCTCAGTCTGCTTCGACCGCCTCGCTCAGTCGTTCCTCGACGAACACGGCGAACTCACCGGCGAACGACACGACCGATTCCCAGTCGGTGAGTTCGGCGTCCCCCAAGTCGTCCGTCTCGAATTCCTGATTCCTCACGATGAATTTCAGCAGCGCTCCTCGAGAAACCCGTACTCTGAGAAGCGTAGCGCGCCGCTGAAGAGGGCGATTCTGTCGGGTCGCCAGTTCGTGGCGTCGACGAACTCGTCTACATATCCCGCCGCCTCCGCGAGTCCCGCGTCGTTCTTCGCCCCGGACGCACCGGAGACTTGGAAGAACCCGTTCGGCTTTCTCTCCAGTACGTCGCGATTCGTTTCGACCCACCTCCTAACCGGCTTCTGTTGTCTCCCACAGTGGACCGACGCGCCGACCAAGACGGCCCCGAACCCGGCGAACTCGACGGGGCGAGGGCACAGAGAGAAGGCAACGTCCTGCCAGCGGACAGAACGTACGGAGTAGTTAGTACCGCTGGAGCACTACTGGATCGGATGGACCGACTTTCGGACGAGTATCAGTCGACGGTATCAGATGATTCTACGGACAACGATTTAGTTAGGTACCCGAACACTATCGAGGACCCGTCGACGGGGGCACGTATCACGTTCCTCGAACGGGGTACCGACGAACAGGGGGTGTACCTGCTGATGGACGGTGCTCTCCCGCCGGGAACAGACAGCGGGCCCGCCCGTCTTCACCCGCGGGCGGAGACACGCTCGGAGGTCACGGCGGGCCGGGCCGACGTGACCGTTCGCGGTGAATCCCACACACTGCTCCCCGGCGAGTCGCTGACTATCGCACCCGGAGAGGCCCACAGCATCCGAAACGGCGGCACCGACACGCTCGTCGTTCGGACGACGCTCCGCCCGCCCGGCGAGTTCGAAGCCGCGATTCGAGCGCTCTACGAGGCCGGTGCGGGGGGACGCCCGGGCCTGTTTGCGGTGGCGGCGGTGCTCTCTCACCACCGAGCGGACGTGCGTCTCGCAGGGATCCCGTGGTGGCTCCAGCGCCCCCTCCTGAGTGCGCTCGCTGGGATTGCAACAGTACTCGGTCGAAACCCGCTCACGTAGTCCGCTGCCCAGTCGCGCCCCAGTCTACTGTGACTGTCCCCTTGCCGAGCGTCGAAGACGACGACGAACGCGTTCTGCACCGCTCGCACGGGAACGACGATAGTCCGACTGACGGATGGGAGCGGAGTCGACACGGTTATCTTCTCAGACAGCTATTGTAATATAAGTGATATAAAGTGGCATCGTCTACCAACCAAGCAGTCGAGAGTATTGAGCGGCCGGCCGGTGTGAGTCGGTGGAACTACCTGCGGGTCGGTGGTCTGGCAGCGCTAACCGAGGCGGCGATCTACGTGGCCGGCATCGCGTACTTCCTCGTCGTCCTTGACTTTGCGAACGTTACCGCGCCGCTCCAGCAGATCGAACTGTTCGTGGCGAACCAGACGAGTCTGTACGCGATGTACCTACTCATCTACGTGGTCTTCGGCGTCGTTCTGGTAGCGCTCGTCTTGTCACTCCACGCGCGCCTCAAGACCGACGCACCGATGCTGATGGGGGCGACGACCGCGTTCGGGCTGATTTGGGCCGGGCTCGTCATCGCCAGTGGGATGGTCGCCAACATCGCCACGGGCGTCGTCGTAGATCTGTACGGCACGGACCCGACCCAAGCAACGACGGTCTGGCTAGCGGTCAGTCCGGTTATCGACGGGTTAGGCGGTGGAAACGAAATCGTCGGCGGCATCTGGACACTCCTCGTGAGCGTGGCCGCGCTCCGGACGCGGGCACTGCACCGGGTGCTGAACTACTTCGGTCTCGTGGTCGGCACGGCGGGCATCCTCTCGGCCATCCCGGCACTCGGCGAGGTCGGTGGTGGCATCTTCGGTCTCACGCAGATCGTCTGGTTCGTCGGCCTCGGCGTCCTCCTGCTACGCGCCAGTCGGCGTGAGACGGCACCCGGACCACGCTGATTCGTAGGCACGGGCGATTCCGAGATCAACTCTATTGAATCTGACATAACGGGGGTGAGGCGGGGGAACCGCTCGGGACGTAATCGCGATAAGGGAGTGGGTTGGGGCGGATTCGAACCGCGAGGACGTCGCTTCGCTCGTCCTCTGGGCTCGAATCCCCGGCCACCACACACCCTCGCACGAGTGCGAGAGACACAGCGGTCTCTCGCGGTGGAGTGCTCGGTAGAAGTGGGTTGGGGCGGATTCGAACCGCCGGCCTGCTCCGTGTGAAGGAGCCGTCATAACCTGGCTAGACCACCAACCCAGGCAAAAATCACTTTCCGCGGGTGAGACTTAAGCGTTCTTCTTCGGTCTCACTCGCTCGCGCCGCCGCGGTAGCGCTGGATGCGCCCCTGGGCCTTCCGAATCGCCTTCTTCCCGCCGCGTCCGGCGCGACGCGGGACGGTCCGAAGTTCGGACTCGATGCGCTCGCGGCCGGTCGGTTCCGGTTCCGCTTCGCGTTCGCGTCCGAGCGCCTTTCGAACGCGTCGTTCGACCGGTTCGGCCTCCTCTCGCAGTCCGACCGCGAGGTGTTCTCCCGCCCGTCGGAGGTAGTACCACGCGTCTTCGAAGTGTCTGTTCATATCTGTCCCTACACGAGCAACGAATAAAAGGATTGTGCGACCCCGTCACGCACCCGTTTTAGCCGAGCCTAAAACCGAAGCGTTTTAGTATTTGTTAGGCGTGCCTAAAACTGGTGCGACGCCGGTCGTGACGGCGTCCATCGAGCGTCTATCCCTCGTGGCCGACCGTGGGCATCACACACAGTCGGTCCACACAATTCTCGTTCCGAACCCTCGAGAAGCGTCTCGCCGGTCGTCCGTCCGCCGAATCCACAGACGGCAGTGGGGTCAGTACGTCGGCGACTCCTCGGGGACGCCGTCGCGTTTGTTCACCAGTCGCGCGAACACGAACAGGGCGTCCGAGAGGCGGTTGAGGTACCGAATCGCCTGCTCGTTCACCGGTTGGTCGGCCGCGAGTGCGACGGCGCGGCGTTCGGCGCGGCGCGACACCGCCCGCGCGTGGTGGAGTTTCGCCCCCGCGTCCCCGCCACCGGGGAGGACGAACGACGTGAGCGGGTCGAGTTCCTCCTCGGCCTCGTCGATGAACGACTCCAGTTCCGCGACGTGTTCGCCCGTGACGACCGGGTCGTCGCCGTCGGGGTCCGGGTTCGCGAAGTCCGCCTGCACGACGTGGAGGTGGTTCTGGATGCGTTCGAGTTTCTCGTCCACGTCGTCGTACCCGGTCGGTCGGACGCTCCCCACGAGGGCGTTCGCCTCGTCGACAGTCCCGTACGCTTCGATGCGGGGACTCGTCTTCGACACCCGCGACATGTCCTGCAGGTCGGTCATCCCCTCGTCGCCGCGCCCGGTGTATATCTTCATGCGAGGGTCCGCTCGACGTACCGGACGATGTTCTCCGACTCGCCCATCGTCACGCCGCGGTCCTCGTCCACGAGGACCGGGACGGCGCGCTGACCGCTCACGCGCTTGACTTCGTCCCGCTGGGAGTGGAGCGCCTCGACCCACTCGGTCTCGTACTCGACGCCCGCGTCCGCCAGCGCGTCGTGGACCGTCTCGCAGTACGGACAGCCGTCCAGAGCGTACAGCGTGATGCTCATGGACTCCCTTCGGACTCCGCGCGCAAAGAGATTTGGCCGGCGGCAGTCGGCGTGGGCGGCAGTCGGCGGCCGCCGGGCGGACGCCCGCGGGCGGTGAGTCGCTGGCGGCCGCCGCCGGCCGCGGACCGGTCGACCCGCCTCCCGGCCGCTACGACCGCCGGCGCGCGAGCATCCCGACGACGAGGAGGCTCACGACGGCCGCGACGGGGTCGAACCCGGGGACGCCGGTTCCCGTCTCGGTCCGAGTCGCGGTGGCCGTCGGCGTCGCGGTTGGCGTCGCAGTCCGGGTCGCCGTGGCAGTCGGCGTCGGCGTCGGTTCCACCACCTCGACGGTGCCCGCCGTCACGTTGTCGACGCGGAGTTCGTACGTCCCGCGCGCGTCGAACTGGACCGCGAACGCCTCCGTCGCCCGGTCTCCCGCGCCGAGCGTCACCCGCCGCGTCTCCACCGTCACGTTCCCCCGACGGAGGGTGACGTACCCCGTCGCCGCCCGGGTGCCGTCGTTGGCCACCTCGGCGGACACCGTGGCCGTCTCGTCGGTCCGGAGGCGCGCCCGGTCGACGCTCGCGCCCGTCACCGCGACGCGGCCGCCCGACGCGGGGGCGACGGCGAACGTCGAGAGTCCGGGCGTGTCCGCGTTGTAGACGTACCGGTCGCCGCGTTCGTCCACGAGGATGGCGTTCAGTTCCGTCCACGCGCCGTCGTGGTAGCGGTAGAGGGCCACCTCGTCCGGCGAGACGTTCCGCTCGCGGAGTCGGCTCTCGCTCACCGTGAACCGGAACACCGCGTAGTCGATGTCGTGGTCCGAGACGGTGTGGGAGACGTCGAGGTAGCCGACCGTCCGGTCGTTCGGCGGCGTCACGTTCGCCGTCGTCGCCTTCGTCGTCGCGTTCGCCGCCGTGGCTTCGTCGCCCGCGGCGCTCTCGTTCGGCGCGTCGCGGACGGTCACGCCCACCGAGTACGTCCCGTTACGCGCGGCGAGCGAGAGGGTGTCGAGGCCGACGTTCGTCGACTCGCTCGTCGCGTTCACCGGGAGGTCCACCAGCGACGAGGGCCGCGCCGAGTCCACGCTGACCGAGACGCGTCCCCCGTCGGCCGCTTCGACGGAGACGTTCGCCGTCGGTTCGGAGTCGTTCGTCTCCGCCGCCGGTTCGGGGTCGGGGTCCGGTGCGGGGACGACGACGACGCGACGCCCGCCACCGCCGCCGCCGTCGTCGCTCTCACCGGTCGCGTTCACGGAGACGGTCGCCGCCTGCCCGGACGCGCCGTCGTTCCCGTTCGCGTCCGCGAGTCGGTCGAGCGTCACCGTCACGGTGCCGTTCGCGCCGACCGTCCGCGACGTCTCGTACGTCGTCCCCGTCACCGAGAAGTCCGTCTCGTCCAGCGTCGCGTTCGCGGCACCGGTCAGCGAGACGTTCACGTCGGTCAGCGTCTCCGAGGCGTCGAAGGAGACGTCCAGCGACGAGTCGGACCCGACCGTCACGGAGAAGTTCGAGACGGTCGGCGGCGTGTCCAGCGTCAGCGTCCCCGTCTGGACGGTTCGCTCGTTCGCGACGGCGTCCGTCGCCGTGACCGGCACCGACCGGTCGCCGTCGTCGGCCGCCGCGTCGAAGTCCACCGTCAGCGTGGCCGTGTACGTGCCGTCGGAGTCGCCGTCCGCCAGCGAGACGGCCGTTCCCGCGCCGAACGCGCTCCCGTCGACGCTGACGGAATCCACGCCCGCGGGGTCGCTCACCGTCGCCGCCACGTCTATCTGGTCGCCCGGCGCGACGACGCCGTCGCCGTCGGTGGCGTCGGTGAACGTCACGCCCGAGACGGACGGCCCGGCCGTGTCCAGCGTCAGCGACCCCGTCGTCGCACTGCCGGTCGTCCCCCGGTCGTCGGCCGCCTCCACCGTCGCCGCGACGCCGCCGTCCGACCCCGCGTTCGACGCGTCCACCTCGGCCGTCGCGTTCCAGACGCCGCCGCCGCGGTCGGTCAGCGTCACCGTGCCCGCGCCGACGGCCGAGAGGTCCGCCGTCACCGCGGCCACGCCGTTGGCGTCCGTCGCCGTCGCCTCGACGGTGACGTTCTCGCCGTCCGTGAGGACGCCGTCGCCCGTCGCGTCGGTCAGCGTCGCCCCCGAGACGGCCGGCCCGGTCGTATCCAGCGTCAGCGACGACGACGTGTCGCTGCCGACGTTGTCTGCGTCGTCCGTCGCGTCGACGGTGACCGCGTAGTCGCCGTCCGCGCCCGCGTTCGATTCGTCCACCGTCACCGTCTTCGACCAGTCGCCGCCGTCGTCGGCGAGGGCGACGGTCCCCGCGCCGAACGCCGAGAGGTCCGCCGTCACCGCGGTCACGCCGGCCGTCGCGTCCGTCGCGGTCACGGACACCGTCACGGCCTCCCCGTCGGCGACGACGCCGTCGCCGTCAGCGTCGTCGGTGACGGCGAGGTTCGAGAGCGACGGGTTCGCCGTGTCGAGCGTCAGCGCTCCCGTCGCCGTCGTGTTCGTCTGGCCCGCCTCGTCGGCGACGGTGACGGACCCGCCGTGCGCGCCGTCGGCGTCGGCGTTCGCCGCGTCCACGGTCACCGTCGCGTCCCACGTGCCGTCGGCGTCGACGTCCGCGAGGGCGACGCTGCCCGCGCCGAACGCCGAGAGGTCGGCGTCCACGCTCCGAACGTCGCTGCCGGTGCCGTCGGGGGAGACGGCGACGGTGAGCGAGTCCCCGTCGGCGAGGAAGCCGTCGCCGTCGTCGTCGGTGACGGCGAGGCCCGCGGCGGTCGGCGCGACGGTGTCCAGCGTGAGCGTGCCGACCGTCGTCTCGGCCGCCTTCCCCTGACTGTCCGTCGCCCGCACGTCGACGGCGTGGACGCCGTCGGCGACGCCCGCCGCGTCGACGGCGAACGTCCCGTCGTACGCGTCCGTCCCGCCGACCCGCGAGAGGTCGACGGCCGACCCGCCGCCGAGTGCCGTCGCGTTCGCGGTGACCGAGTCGACCGTCGTCGCGTCGGTCACGGTGAGTTCGACGGTCACCGTCTCCCCGTCGGCGACGACGCCGTCGCCGTCCGCGCCGGTGAGACTCCCGCCGGAGAGCGTCGGCGGGTTCACGTCCTGCGTCAACTCGTTGGTCGTCGCCGCGTTCGCGTTCCCGAGGTCGTCGGTCGTCTCGACGGTGAGGCTGTAGTTGCCGTCGCCGGCGGCGGTGGTGCCGTTCACCTCGAACGACGCCGTGTACGTGTCGCCGCCGTCGAGCGTGAGCGTCTCCGTGCCGACGCCGAACGCGGAGGCGTCCGCCGTCACCGAGGCGACGCCCGTCGCGTCCGTCACCGTCGCGGAGACGACGACGGTGTCGCCGTCCCGGACGACGCTCACGCCGCCGCTTCCGTTCCGGAGCGTCGGCGAGGAGACGGCTGGTCCGCTGGTGTCGACGGCGAGCGTCCCCGTGTCCGCCGACACCTCGTTCCCCTCGTCGTCGGTCGCCGTCAGGGACGCCAGTCGGTCGCCCTCCGTCGGCGACGCGCCGACGGTGGTCGTCGCGTTCCACGTCGTCCCGTCGGTCGTCGAGAGCGAGACGCTGCCGGCGTCGAACGCCGAGAGGTCGGCCGTCACCGACTGCACGGCCGTCGTCGCGTCCGTCACGTCGGCCTCGACGGTTATCGAGTCGCCGTCGGTCACGTCGCCGTCGCCGTCGCCGTCCGTCAGCGAGACGGGGCCGAGGCTCGGGGCCGTCGTGTCCACGACCACCGTCTCGGACTCGCCGCCCGCGCCGTTCTTGTCGGTCGAGTCGTTCGCCGTCGTGAGCGCGAACGTGTACGTGCCGTCCGTCGGCGCGTCGTACGTCCCGGCGTACGAGTACGGGCCGCTCCCGGACTCGGTGAAGTTCGCCTCCGTCACCGACGCCGACTGCGCGCCCGAGACGCTCACGACGATGTCGCCGAGCGATTCGTCGCTGTCGAAGGAGAGTCCGACGGACCGCCCCGAGGAGTTGTCGGCGTCGAACGCCGTCACGTTCGGGTCGGTGTTGAGCGTCAGCGTCCCCACGCCCGTCTGGTTCTCGTTCGCCGCGCCGTCGCGCGCGGTGACGGTGACGGGGTAGTCGCCGTCCGTCGTCCCGCCCTCGGCGACGGTGACCGTGGCGTCGTAGACGCTCGACCCGGACGCGTTCGTCAGCGGTTCCGAACCGCCCGCCCCGAACGCCGAGAGGTCGGCCGTCACCGACTGCACGGCCGTCGTCGCGTCCGTCACGTCCACCTCGACCGTGACCTGTTCGCCGGCGTCGACGGTGCCGTCGCCGCCGGCGTCGAGCGTCGTCGTCGCGTACACCGGGGCCGTCGTGTCGAGGCGGAGCGTCGGCGTGGCCGTGACGTTGGTGTTGCTCTGGTTGTCCGACGCGGCGACGGTGACGCTCTGCGGGCCGTCGGCCGGGACGGTGGCGTCGACATCGAACGTCCCCGTGTACGTGTCGCCGCCGCCGGGCGAGAGCGACACGTTGGGGCCGACGCCGAACGCCGAGGCGTCGACTTCGACGCCGTCCACCTGCGTCGTCGCGTCGGTCACGTCCGCGCTGACGCGGACGGTGTCGCCCGACGCCACGATGCCGTCGCCGTCGGTGTCGTCGCTCACCTGCACGTTCGTCACGGACGGTTCGGTGACGTCGACGAACGCGTCGTCCTGGAGTGACTCGCCCACGAGTTCGGCGCGGTACCGCCCCTCGTCCTGCGTCGTGTACGTGTACTGGTAGCGGTAGCCGCCCGAGATGCTCGTCTCCGTGAATGCGCTCCGGTCGAGGACGGTTTCCGAGGAGTCGCCCCGGTAGACGACGACGTCGAAGGAACTCAACTGGTCCGTCGACTCGAACGAGACGTTCAGGTCTTGCCCCGTCGGGTTCGTGACCGAGAAGTTCGACTGCGTGCCGGTTGCCGCCGCCGCGAGACCCGGTCCCGCCGCCCCCGCGACCGCCGAAACTACGAGTGCGGCGGCGACGAACGACGCCGATGCGCGCCGCGTCACGGCCTCCCCCACCCCTGCGACGACCGCCGACCCGCCCTGCTCGCGTTCATACCGGGTCCAGACGACGCCCCACCTAAGTGATTCCTCTCCTAGTATCAGAATTGATTCTCGAAGCGCGGTTCGAACGCCGTTCGAGACTGTCACGAACGACTCGCACGGACGCGGCCGGACGACAGAAGCGTTAATTCCGGGGTCCGAGTACGCCCGAGCATGATAGACATCGAGGAGACGTACATCGAGAACCGCACCCTCGTCAACCCGAACGACACGAACAACTACGACATGGCCCACGGGGGCAACGTGATGAAGTGGATGGACGAGGTGGGCGCGATGTCGGCGATGCGGTTCGCCGGGCAGACGTGCGTCACCGCCCGGATGGAGAGCGTGAACTTCCACCAGCCGATTCCGCGCGGCGACGCCGCCCTCATCGAGTCGTACGTCTACGCCGCCGGCCGGACCAGCGTGAAGGTCCGTCTCCGCGTCTTCCGCGAGGACCCCCTCACGGGTGACACGGAACTCACCACCGAGTCGTACTTCGTCTACGTCGCCGTGGACGAGGACGGCGACCCGACGCCGGTGCCCGAACTGGAGACGAACACCGAGTACGGCCGGGAACTCCTCGAGGCCGCCGTCGAGGGCGAGAAGCAGACCAACGACCACGATTGAACCGCTCGGGCCCGCGACGGTGCGAATATCAATAGCTGTATTCGGAAGGCAGACTTATTTTACCAGCATCCTACCAGTCTGAAAGAGGGAAATACTGCGTGACCGACACACTCGAAACTCTCGTCGGGAGGGTTGAAGCGACGACTCAGACGTTCTCGATTGTAAACTACGACGGACCGCCCGAGAAACGAGCCCGCATCGCCTCCTACTTCGAACCGCAGAGCGTCGAGGTGCGGGAGGGCGTCACCGACGCGTCGCTCCCGCGGAACTTCGCCGTCCTCCACGACGGCGAGGAGTTCGTCGCCGCCGCGAGCGTCGAGGACGTCCACCGACACGTCGCCGGGGAGGGCATGTTCGAGGACGACTTCGGGGCCGTCGAGCGTCCCGCGATTCTCGAACACGTCGACGACCGGACGTTCACGAGTTACGACATCGGACAGATGCTGCTCGCGTCCCACGAAATCGAGCGCTACGCCCACCGCGTGGGCGAGGGCGAACTCTACGCCGGGTTCCAGCGCCTCTCGACGCTCGAATCGCAGACGCACATCTACGAGAAACTCCGCGACGCGGACGTGGAAGTCCACGTCTACGGCGCGGGCGACACCGACGCTCCCGCGGGACTGGTCGAACACACCTCCGACGCCGATGAGATTCTGGAGTCGTGGTTCGTCGTCTTCGACTCGGACCGCTCGCCGGTCGACGCGCGCGCACTCGTCGCCGTCGAGACGGGCGACCGGGAGTTCACGGGGTTTTGGACCTACGAGAACGACACCGTCGACGACGTACTCGCCCGCCTCCGCGACCGGTATCCGGCGACGCGCGAGACGGAGACGCTTCGGGCCGACGACTAGGCGCGCGGCCGGTGCGGCGGATTGCCACCTCACCAATCGCTTTTGCCTCCGAGGAGCGACCGGTCGGTATGACGATACGACTCGGTATCCACCCCTCGGTAGAGCGGTTGTTCCCGCCGTCGGTACTCCGGTCGTCGCTCGAAGCGGCCGACGCGACGGTCACGGACGCGGACGAGACGCTGACTTCGGACGCCGCCCTCGACGGTCTGGTCACCTTCGACTACGACCCCTCGTTCCTCGACGCCGGCGTCGACTGGATTCACGTGATTCGGGCCGGCTACGACGAGTTCCCCCTCGACGCCCTCCGCGAACGGGGTATCTCGCTGAGCAACAGCACCGGCCTGCACGGCGACTCCGTCGGCGAGATGGTCGTCGGCTACATGCTCGGGTTCGCCCGCGGCCTCCACCGCTACCGACTGGACCAACCCGACCGGGCGTGGAACCCGCCCGCGTGGGACGAGACGTTCACGCTCGCCGGCGAGTCCGTCTGCGTCGTCGGCCTCGGAACGCTCGGCCGGGGCGTCGCCCGCCGCGCGGACGCCCTGGGCATGTCCGTCGCCGGCGTCCGCCGCACGCCGACGCCCGTCGAACACGTCGACCGGCGCTACGGCCCCGAGGACCTGCGCGAAGCCGTCGCCGACGCCCGGTTCGTCGTCCTCGCCGTCCCCCTCACCGACCGGACCGAGGGGCTGTTCGGGGCGGCCGAACTGGCGGCGATGCGCGAGGACGCCTACCTCGTCAACGTCGCTCGCGGCCCCGTCGCCGACCAGTCGGCACTCGTGGACGCCCTCCAGTCGGGGTCTATCGCCGGCGCGGCACTCGACGTGTTCGAGACGGAACCGCTCCCCGAGGAGTCGCCGCTCTGGGGGATGGAGAACGTCGTCGTCACGCCGCACGCGGCGGCCGCGACGGACGAGTACCCGAGCCGTATCGCCGCGCTGGTCCGCGAGAACTGCCGCCGCCTCGCCGCCGGCGAGTCGGTGGCCAACCGCGTCGTCTGAGTCGCGGGACGCTCGGCGGCCGCCTCGCCGCCCCCGGACGGCGAGCCCGAGAGAATCCGGAAAGACGCACGCCCACCGGTGGATGCAAGAGGTGCGGCGGTGACACGATATCCGATAGATGCTCGAACATTTGTTCACCGAGACGGTGCAGAAGACGATGGGCGAGGAGGGATACGGCGCGTGGCGGTCGATTTCGGCACCCGACGCCGTGTCGCTGAGCTTCGGGTTCCCGTACCCCGACTCGTTCCCGAACGAGGAACTGCTGACGGCCGCCCGGGACCTGTTCGCGGAGGAGGGCGACGTCGCCCTCCAGTACACCGGCGGCGAGAACGCCCAGTCGCTCGCGGGCATCGTCGCCGAACAGGCTGCGCGGCGCGGCGTCGACTGCGACCCCGAACAGGTCGTGCTGACGAACGGCGCGACGCACGCCATCGACGTGGTCTGCCGGACGTTCCTCGAACCGGACGACGGCGTCTTCGTGGAGGCGCCGACGTTCATGGGGGCGCTCCGGTTGTTCGAGGGGTACGGCGCGGACGTGACCGGTCTCCCGATGGACGCCGACGGATTGGACGTGTCGGCGATGGCCGACGAACTCGCCGCCCGGCGCGACGAGGGGCGGCCGCTCCCGAAACTGTGCTACACGATTCCGACGTTCCACAACCCGAGGGGCGTGACGCTCCCCCTCGACCGGCGGGAGCGACTCCTCGAACTCGCCGCGGAGTACGACTTCGTCGTCCTCGAAGACGACGCCTACGGCGAACTCCGGTACGACGGCGACCCCCTGCCGCCGCTCAAGGCGCTCGACGAGACGGGCCGCGTCGTCCGCGTCGGGACGTACTCGAAGACCATCGCGCCCGGCGTCCGCACCGGGTGGGTCGTCGCCGACGGCGACGTCGCAGAACAGATAGACCGGATGAACGCCGGCGGAACCAACCGGTTCACGCAGGGCGTCGTCGCCCGCTACTGCCGCGACGGCCACTACGACCGGACCGTCGCGGCGGTCCGCGAGGCGTACGAACGGCGGCGCGACGTGATGCTCGACCGACTGGAGTCCTACATGCCGCCGGAGGCCGAGTGGAGCGACCCCGACGGCGGCTTCTTCGTCTGGGTGACGCTCCCGGAGGGCGTCGACACGTCGGCGATGCTCACCCGCGCGGGCGAGGAGGGCGTCGTCTACCTCCCCGGCGAACACTTCTACGCCGACGGCCGCGGGGAGCGAAGCCTGCGGCTCTCGTTCAGTCACGCGTCTCCCGAGGAGATAGACGACGGAATCGCGGCGCTGGCGCGCGCCGCGGAAGCGGCCATCGAATCGCGGTGAGTCGCCGGCCACGACGCGACGAACAACCGGTCAGGACGCGACGAACAGCCGGTCAGGACGCGACGAACAGCCGGTCAGGACGCCGTGAGACCGCAGTTCAGGGCGCCGTCGCGTTCGACGTTCGCGACTCCGTGAACGCCACCGTCGTCTCCACGTTCCGACCGGTCGCCCCCTCTATCTGCCGCTCTAACCGCCCCGCGAGGTCCGGATACTCGCGGTTCGATGGCCGACTCACGCCGACGGTGACCGTCGAGGGCGTCTCGCCGACGACGGGGCCGCGATACTCCACCTGCACGGTCGACAGCGAGAGGTTCGCGTACCCCGGGTCGTCGAGCGTCGCCTGCACCTCCTGGTTGACCGACTGCGTGAACAGGACGTTCGCACCCGTCAGGTAGCCGGTGGCGACGACGGTGACGAAGAGGACGGCGAGCGTCACGTACACAGCCGTCTTCCGGCTCTCGGAGATGGAGTCGCGGAACGAACTGTCGCCCTCGCGCCAGTCGGGGTCGTAGCCCATCGCCAACAGCGTGAGGAACGCCCCCCCGTTGATGGCGACGAGGTTGACGAGGAGCAACAGGAGTGCGCCGACGACGAGGAGGGGGAGTCCCCACGCGACGGCGAGGCCGGCCGTCGCCGCGGACGGAATCAGCGCCGCGGCGATCATGACGCCGATGAGCGCCGTCGACTGCTCGGTCGTGTACCCGAACGCGCCGACGACGCCGGCGATGACGGCGCCCACCGTCGAGAGGAACGACGGCGCGAGGCGGACGCCGACGAGTTCGACCTGCAGGAGCGAGAGCAACGGCGGCACGAACCCCGTCCAGCGGACGAACCAGCCGAACATCGCCGCGCCGACGACGGCGACGCCCAGTCCCAGCACCTGCTCTTTGAGACTGCCGACGAACAGGCTCCAGTCGCTCAACAGTGCGCCGGCGGGAGCGGCGAGGGCGGAACTCGCCTGCGGCGCGATTATCATCGCCCCGATTATCAGCGCCGGCTGGTCGAGGAGGAGGCCGGCGGCCGCCGCGAGGACGCTCAGGACCGTCCCGAGGTAGTATATCTGGAACGGCCACTGAAGCTCGCTTATCTTGGCGTGCAGTTCCTCCTTCGAGAGCTTGCCGACGGCGTTCGCGTAGCGCTCTCGGAGTTCGTCGTAGCCCGCCGTCTCGACCGCCTCGGCCTTCGTCACGACGGTGTAGGACTCCTCGTCGATACCCGCCTCGCGCAGGGCTTCGAGGATGGGCGCGACGGCGGCCGTCGGGAGGGCGAAGAAGAAGAGCGTCGAGCCGTCGTCCTGCGACGCCGTGACGAACTCGACGTCGTGTTCTCGGAGCGCCGACTCGACGTCGTCACATCGACCCGCCGGGGCCTCGACGTGAAGTTCTCGCATCCGTCCCGTGCCTCACCGGGTGCGGTGCTGTATCTTGTGGCCGCTCGCCGAATTTCCGAGCGTAGACGGCCCAAACACGCTTACACCCGGCGCGAACAACGAGGCCTGTGACCGCAGACGACGGCACCGAGTGGGAGTATCGAGCGGTGCGGCCGCCGCGCGAGGAGACAAAGAAAGAGGTGACCGACCCGACGGCCGAACTCAACGAACTCGGCCGCGACGGCTGGGAACTCGCCGACACCCTCGACTACGTCGGCGGCGGCACGAAGTACATCCTCCTGAAGCGACCCCGAACCGACGAGACGGCGAGCCGAGATGAGTGACGACTCCGGAGAGGACATCGGCACCGAGAACACGATGCGCCGACGGGCCGACGAGAGCCGTCTCAAGATACGGCTGTTGCTGCGCACGAACCGCGCCGTCGTGACCGCGGCGTTCGCGGCGTTCATCTTCGTCGTCTTCATGCTGTACAGCGTCCTCCTCTCGCCGTCGTTGATGGCCGAATCGCAGACCGGCGACACCGTCGAGACCATCTTCTCGACGATGATAAGCGTCCTCGTCACCGGGACGACGCTCGTCGTCACCATCAACCAACTCGTCCTCTCGCAGGAGAACGGCCCGCTGGGCGACCAGCGCCAGCGGATGAGCGACGCGCTGGACTTCCGGACGTACACGCAGGACCTCCTCGGCGCCGTCGTCCCCGCCGACCCCTCGACGTTCCTCAAGGAACTGGTCAGAGAGACCGAACGTCGGTCGGAGGTCCTCGACAGAATCGTCGCCGGGAACGACGACGAACTGGAGGCGCAGGTGACGGAGTTCGTCGACAGCATCCACGGCAACGCACAGGAGGTCGAAGACGAACTGTCGGGCGCGTCGTTCGGGACGTTCGAGGTGCTCCTCGCGGCGTTGAACTTCAACTACTCGTGGAAGATATACCAGCTCGACCGGATGACTTCGGAGTTCGACGACGTGCTCACCGACGACCAGCGACGGGCGATGGACGACCTGAACACGGCGCTGGCGATGTTCGGCCCCGCCCGCGAGCACATCAAGACGCTGTACTTCCAGTGGGCGCTCGTGGACCTCTCGCAGTACATCCTCTACGTCGCCGTCCCCGCACTCGCCGTCGCGGGCGGGATGCTCGGGTTCGTCGGCAGCGAGACGTTCGGCGGCGCGATGTTCCTCGGCGTGCCCGTGCTGACGTGGGTCGTCGGCGCGGCGTTCACCGTCACGCTCCTCCCGTTCCTGCTCTTCACGTCGTACATCCTCCGCATCGCCACCGTCGCCAAGCGGACGCTCGCCATCGGACCGCTCATCCTGCGCGAGTCGCAGCGGTGAGGCGGTTCGGCTCCGGCGGCGGCGTACCGTCGGGCCCGCCCCGTTCGCGCGTCGCCGCGACCCGTTCGGCTACGGACTCGCCGAGCGCGTCTCCGCGGGACAGACGATGACCTCCCCGCCCCCGCTCACCTCGTGGACCTGCGGCGCGGCCGTCCGCTGGATGAAGAAGGAGACCAGGACGACGGCGTCCTGGTAGTCCGCCGTCTCGTGGGTGGGGCCCTGTCGGTTGAAGTCGAACAGGTAGATGGCCTGATTGTCGTCCAGCGAAATCGTCCCGTTCTCGACGAACGACTCCGCGTAGGTGGCGACGTCCTGTTGGCCCGAGTCGGCGTCGAAGTTCGGCACCGAGTCGCCGTCCCGAAGCACGACCAGATACTCGTCGTTCTCGTCGGCGCTCGTCGTCCGCCACTCGTGCTCGGTGACGTCGACGTAGTAGGTGCTGCCGTACTGCTCGAAGCTGTAGTCGTAGTCGTCCGACGGGCCGACGTACCGAGCGTCCTCGACCGTCCCGCCCCGCGCCTCGACCGAGATGGACGTGCCCGCGGACTGCCGCGAGACGCCGTACGCCCCGATGGTCGTGTTCGAGTCCCCGACCATCTCCCACGCCTTCACCTCGCTCCCGTTCACGCCGACGGAGGTGTTCACCGGCGCGTCGTAGCGCGTGCTCGACCAGCCCGTCCCGAGGAACTTCACGTTCGCGGTGAAGTCGGCGGTGGTCTCGACGGTGTCGCCGCGGATGACGAACTGGCCGCGTTCGACGGAGACGCGGCGCTCCGAGAGGGTGTACGAGGAGTCCTCGCGCTCGTAGGTGAGGGTCACCTCGGCGGTGTCCGTCCCGGCGCGACAGACGGCGGACTCGTCGAGTTCGAGGTCGAGTCGCTCGCCGGCGGACCACTCGCCGTCCGCGAGGGAGGCCGCACTCGTGCTGTCGAGGTCGATAGTCCGTGTCGTCCCGCCGGCACCGAGTCTCACGGAGAGCGGACCGGCCGGCACGGCCTGTCCGCCCCGGTGGACGAACTCCAGGGTGTGTTCGGTGTCGTTGCCCTGGAGGTCGACCTCGATGGTCTCGTCGGCGACGAAGACGGGGGCGGGGTCCTTCAACTGCGTCTGAAAGCCCAGCAGCATCCCGCCGGTGAGCACGCCGAGGGCGACCACGATGACGACCATCAGGGCGACGCCGACCACGGGCGAGAGCGCTCGCTCGTCTCTCCCACGACTGTCCATCTATCTGATACTCTCTGTACGGTGAAATATAGTTTTGCTCGGGCGTGCGGCGCGTCCGGAGAGAGTCGTTCGCTCGGCGACGCCCATTCCGTATCGCGACATGGGATATATCGACACGTGTGCCGGAGCGAGCACCCGCCCGTCGCTCGGTTCCCTCGGAACGCTACGCCGACCGCTCCCGACTCCCTCGGCGGCCGAACGGTCGGCGCTTCGCGGTCGGGTCCGACGCTCGTCGCGCGCCGACGCGACGAGTTCGACCACCGCCGTGCTCGCCGGTCCGTCGGTGACGACTCGGGAACGGGTTCCGGGGGCATCCACACCTCCCGTCCCGGGTCGAGCGGTACGTTCCCGACCGGGCGGAACCAGTATCTTCAACTGCGGCCCACGCAGAGGCACCAGTATGAGCCTGGAGATGGAGTACGACTGCCCCGAGTGCGATAGCTCGCAGTTCTGGAAGACGGCGTACATGGAGATACACCTCGGCAAGAAGACGAAGTGGCGGTGTAGCGACTGCGGCTACGGCTTCATCCGGATAAACGGCGACATCAGCACCGCAGACGCGTAAATACCGCCGGAACCAGTTCTGCGACGAGAGCGCGACGCGTTACGACTCGTCTTCGAGCGCCCGCCACGACAGTCGCGGTTCGCGCGCGGCGCTCACCTGGTCGATGCGCCGGGCGGTGGTCCGCGAGGGCGCGTTCGCCAACTCCTCGTCGGAGTCGGCCATCGCGGCGTTGAACGCGTGCGCCAGGTCGTCCAGCGAGTCCAGATTCTCTATCTCCGTCGGTTCGGTGAGCATCGCCTCGGGGACGAACTCGGGCCACTTCGTCGTCGGCGGGTGGACGCCGTAGTCGAGCATCCGCTTGGCCACGTCCGCGGCGTCTCTCTCGCCCGCCGTCGCGGCGAACTCGTGGTGGAACGGCTCGTACGGCACCTCGTACTCCATCTGGGAGGCGAGGTAGTTGGCGTTCAGCACCGCCTTCGCGGAGGCGTCCGCGAGGCCCTCGTCGCCGAGGCGGGCGATGTAGGCGTACGCCTTCACGAGGACGAACCAGTTGCCCCGGTAGCCGTGGACCTTGCCGATGGACTCCTCGGGGTCGAACAGTTCGTAGTTGCCGCCCCGTTGACGGACGCGCGGACTCGGGAGGAACGGGGCGAGTTCCTCGACGACGCCCACTGGACCCGCGCCGGGGCCGCCGCCGCCGTGCGGCGTGGCGAACGTCTTGTGCACGTTGTAGTGCATGATGTCGAAGCCCATGTCGCCCGGCCGGCCGCGGCCGAGGAGGGCGTTGAGGTTCGCGCCGTCGTAGTAGAGCAGGCCGCCGGCGTCGTGGACCATCTCGGCGATGTCGACGATGTCGCGTTCGAAGAGGCCGACGGTGTTCGGGTTCGTCAGCATCAGCGCGGCCGTGTCCTCGGAGATGGCGGCGTCCAGCGCCTCCATGTCGACGCGGCCGTCGTCACCGCTGGGGAGTTCGACCACGTCGTAGCCGGCCATCGCGGCCGACGCGAAGTTCGTCCCGTGCGCGGAGGCGGGGACGACGACTTCGCTCCGGTCGTCGCCGCGAGACTCGTGGTAGGCCTTCGCCACGAGGATGCCCGTGAACTCGCCGGCGGCGCCGGCGGGCGGTTGCAGCGTCACGGCGTCCATCCCGCCGATACGACCGAGGTAGTCCTGCAGGTCGTACAGGAGTTCGAGCGTCCCCTGCACGCTCTCGGGCGACCGGTCGGGGTGGACCGCCGCGTTCGGGTCGGCGGCCGCGTCCTCGGTGAACGAGGGGTTGTACTTCATCGTACACGACCCCAGCGGGTACGGCCCGCTCTCGACGCTCCAGTTCATCTGCGAGAGGCGCGTGTAGTGGCGGGCGAGTTCGGGTTCGGACAGTCCGGGCAGTTCCACCGAGTCGCGCGTCAGGTCGTCGGGGAGCGGCGAGTCCTCCTCGTCGACGGCCACGCGCGTCGAGTTCTTCTCCGCGAGGAGCGGTTCGTACACGTCCTCGCGGGCGTAGCGTGCTTGGTCGTAGTCCATGGTTCAGAGCACCTCCTCGAACGCCGCGACCAGCGCGTCGGCCTTCCCGGCGTTCAGGTCGGTGATACACACCTGCAGTTCGTGTTCGCCGACGACGTGGACGGCGAACCCCTCGCTCTCGAGGTCCGAGGCGATGGGCTTCGCCGGTTGGTCGGTGCGGGCGACGAACTCGCGGAAGTGGTGTCTGTCGTGGACGGGCGCGCGCACGCCGCGCAGGTCCGAGAGGTCCGCGGCCAGCGACTCGGCGTCGGTGACGCACCGCTTGGCCAACTCGACCAGTCCGTCGGGGCCGAGGTACGCGACGTGCATCGCCGTCCGGAGGGCGACCCACGCCTGATTCGTACAGATGTTCGACGTGGCGCGCTCCTTTCGGATGTGCTGTTCGCGGGTCTGCAGCGTCAGGGTGTAGGCTCGCTTGCCGCCGGCGTCCTCGCTCGCGCCGACGAGGCGGCCCGGCACCTGCCGGAGGAACTCCTCGCGGG
The DNA here is from genome assembly GCF_900112175.1 of Halogeometricum rufum. NCBI lineage: Archaea > Methanobacteriati > Methanobacteriota > Halobacteria > Halobacteriales > Haloferacaceae > Halogeometricum > Halogeometricum rufum. The sequence continues at coordinate 399,107 of NZ_FOYT01000002.1, forward strand.
TGGCGAACAGGCCGAGACCCATGCCGTAGGCCGTCGGCATCCCGAGGGCGTCCGCCTCGCCGACGACCACGTCGGCGCCGACGCTCGCGGGTTCTTCCAGCAGTGCGAGGGCGACGGTGTCCGTCCCGAGACAGAACAGCGCGCCCGCGTCGTCGGCGACGTCGCCGACCGCGGCGAGGTTCTCCTCGACGGCGCCGCGAACCGTCGGGTTCTCGGCGTACACCATCGCCACGTCGTCGTCGGCCAGTTCCGCGAGGGCCTCGGTGTCGACGTTGCCGTCGTCCATCGGGTACGTCTCGACGGTGAGGTCGGTCCCGGCGACGTAGTTGTCGAGGACGCTCCGCTTGCCCGCGTGGAGTATCTCGGGGACGAGCACCCGCGTGCCGGAGACGCGGCGGACGCGGCCGGCCAGTCGGGCCGCCTCGGCCAGCGCCGTCGCGGCGTCGTACATCGAGCAGTTCGCCACCGGGAGGCCGGTGAGTTCGACCAGCATCGACTGGTACTCGAACAGGACCTGCAGGAAGCCCTGCGTTATCTCGGGCTGATACTGCGTGTAGGAGGTGAGAAACTCCGACCGGCGCGAGAGGTCGTCCACCAGCGACGGGACGTAGTGACTGTGGTGCCCGCGGCCGAGGAACTCGGTGAGGCGCTCGTTCTTCGCGAACGTGGCGCGCAGTTCGGTTCGCACGTCGCGTTCCGAACGCGCTTCGATGCCGAAGTCGCCGTCGAACTGGACGTCTGCGGGGATGTCGAACAGCGACTCCTCGTCGGCGACGCCGACGGCGTCCAGCATCTCGGCCGTCTCTGCCTCGGTGTGGGGGGCGTAGGGGCTTCCGCGTGTCATTCGGTCTGGTCGCGGTACTCCTCCGGCGAGAGCAGTTCGTCGAACGCTCCCTCGTCGGCGACTTCGACTTCGAGCATCCAGCCCTCGCCGTACGGGTCCTCGTTGACGAGTTCGGGGCGGTCGAACAGTTCCTCGTTCACCGCGACGACGGTGCCCGTGACGGGCGAGTAGAGGTCCGAGACGGCCTTGATGGACTCGACGACGCCGAACTCCTCGCCCTGCGTCACCTCGTCGCCCTCGGCGGGGAGTTCGACGAAGACGACGTCGCCCAGTTCGTCCTGTGCGAAGTCGGTGACGCCGACGGTTGCCGTGTCTCCCTCGGTGGTTGCGTACTCGTGCGATTCCAGATACTTGCGGTCTTCGGGTACTTCGAACATGGTTACTCTAGGAAGGGTGTGCTGACGACTTTCGCGCGTTTCTCCTGGCCGCGGACGGCGACGCGGAGGCGGGTTCCGGGCTCTGCGTGTTCGACGGGAACGTAGCCGAGCGCGATGGGTTCGTTCAGCGTCGGACTCATCGTTCCGCTGGTCACGTGACCGACGACGTGCCCGTCGTCGTCCACGACGTCGTAGCCGTGGCGCGGCACGCCTCGGTCGAGCAGTTTCAGGCCGACGAACCGTTCGGAAACGCCCTCCTCGCGGACGGCTTCGAGGGCGTCGCGGCCGACGAACTCGGTGTCGAGTTTGACGGCGAAGCCGACGCCCGCCTCGTAGGGGGTCCGGGGTTCCGACTCGGGGTCGAAGTCCTGCCCGGAGAGCAGAAAGCCCATCTCCATCCGGAGGGTGTCCCGCGCGCCGAGCCCGCACGGCTGGCAGTCGTGGTCGTCGACGAAGGCGGTCCAGAGCGTCTCGGCGTCGGCCGCGGGGCAGAGAATCTCGAACCCGTCCTCGCCGGTGTAACCGGTTCGGGCGACCCACGACCGGACGCCGACGACGTCGGCGTACGCCGCCTCGAACTTCGAGAGCGACCCGACGCCGTCGGCCGTCGCGGCGACGGCGTCGGGAGCGTCGGGACCCTGCACGGCGAACATCGCCCACTCCTCGGTGGTGTTCGCCACGCGCGCGTCCAACGCCCACTCGTCGCGGTGGTCGGTCCACCGGGCGTGCATCTCTTCGTCGTGACCCGCGTTCGGGACGAACAGATACCGTCTGTCCTCCTCGTCCGGGAGGCGGTAGACGACGGTGTCGTCCAGAATCGTCCCCTCGGCGTCGGTGATCATCGCGTACTGCGAGTCGCCCGGGTCGAGGAGCGTCACGTCGTTCGTGGTGAGCCGTTGCATCAGGGTCGTCGCGTCCGGACCGGACACCTCCACCTCTCCCATGTGGGAGACGTCGAAGATACCGGCGGATTCGCGGACGGCCGTGTGCTCTGTCCGAATCGAGTCGAACTCGACCGGCATGTCCCACCCGCCGAACTCGGTGAACTTGGCGTCACGTGCGGCGTGAGCCTCGCGCAACGGCGGTTTGCGAAGGGCCATGACTGGAGGTTGGGTCGCGGCAAGTAATGCTTTGGTATGTCGGTCCGTGCGGCCGCAGGTTCGTATCTCCACCGCCATACACGACATGACGCGATAGCAAATCGGGAACGTCCCGAACTCGACACTGTCTCGGGAGTCGAACCGGGTTCCGGCGCAGTCGCTCACGGACGACGGGGGTCGCATCTCTCTCGGGAGAACGAGTCGCGGGCGCACGCGAAGAACGAGACAGACCGGGTCCACGTCCGCGGGCGGCCTAACCGCGCGAGTGGAGCGAGTAGGCGATGAGCGTGACGCCGAGGAACTGGAACAGTCGCGTGAGGAGCGTGAGCGACTGCTGATACTGCAGTCCGAGGTAGCCCTCGCGGAGGAGCAACGACCCGACGAAGGCGATGCCGAACGCGACGGTGGTGAGGAGGAACAGGCCCGCGGAGAGCGCCCGCATCGCTCGACTGTCGTGGCGGCGGTAGCCGCGGTACGCCTGATAGCCCACGTAGCTTCCGACGAGGGTCGACCCGAAGGCGAGTCCGACGATGACCCAGTCGGCGACGACGGTCACGGGCGCCATCAGAGGTCCTCCCACATCCTCGTGAACCGGTCGGCGGTATCGCTCTCGTCTTCGCCGGCGAACGACTCGTCGTCCGTGCGCGTCAGGGACGCCTCGAACGACCCGGCGTCCAGTTCGATGGACACCTCCGAGAGCGTGGCGGTGTAGACGCTGTAGTGGTTGTTGCTGGTCCGAATCTCGGTCCGTTCGTCGAGGAGGCCGTACGCTCGTAATCGTTCCACCCGGCGGTAGACCGTCGGTTTCGACATCTCACATTCGTCGGCAAGCTGTTGTGCGGACATTGGTCTGATACTCGTCGCTGTGAGGATGTCGCGCGCGTACTCGTCGCTGAGGATGTCGAGAACATCGCCCAGCTCTGGGTCCTCACTCACGTGTCGGTCGAACGACCGCCTGTTAGACTATTAGGCCCACGGGTTTCGGCCACGGGCCCGTGGCGGTCGGTCCGGGACGAAGGCTCCGTGGTGGGTCGGAGCGGTACGGTGGTGCTGTGGAGGGGATGCTGCGTCAGCGGTGACTGCAACGGGGCCGCGGTGTGCTGTCAGAGGGCACGTCACGGTGCTACCGGCGGGGCAGCGCGTGGTCGACTCGGTGGGCCCCATTGCGATTCGACCGAGGAACCGTCGCACAATATAAAAGGGGGGCGAGTTTCTGACCCGGAAACTCGCGCGATTTCAGGCTGGACAGCCCACCGACCGGCCGACTTCGATCAGCCGGTCCGTCTCGACGCCGGTTCCCCGGACGGTGTAGCCGTACCCCTCGCAGTTCCACGAGAGCGAGGTGGTCGGCCCGTCGTCGATGGTCGCGGGCTGGCCGCCGACGCTCACGTCGCGTTCGTCGGGGTCGATGTCGAGCGCGTAGTTGAACGTCGCGACCGTGAGTTCGCGTCCGCCGTCGGCGTAGCGGAGTCCGACGCCGTCGATGCGCCCGGTCGTTCGCGTGGCGTAGACCAGTTCGAACGACGGCGGCACGGTCGGCGCCGGCACCGAGAGGGAACTCCGCGCCACCAGGTCGGCCCGGCTTCGGTACCACTCCGTGCGAGGCGTGTCCGGACGCTCGACCGTCGTGTCGGCGTCTACCTCGGGGCGGAACGTGCCCGTCGGCACCGGCGCGTCGAACGTCACGTTCGCGTACGTCGTCGTCACCGACCGCCGGGTGCCGTCGGCGGACCACTCGGTCTGCGTGCGCAGGGGGTAGAACCGCTCCGTGTCGAGCCACAACCGCTGTCGGTAGCGTGCCTCGCTCCCGTCCGCCTCGGGAGCGACTTCGAGCACGTACGCCTCGCGCCCGCCGACGGTGTCTGTCTCGACGAACTCGACGGCGTAACTGGCGTTCGCGTCGGCTCCCGGAGCGACGCCGGTGTGTCGCGGCAGGACGGGCAGTGGCGACACGCCGACCGACCGGGGCCGGCCCGCGTCGTCGGTCAGCCCCGCGGCCGCGACGAGTGCCTGCAGTCGGAGACCGGTCCGGGACTCGGTCGGGGGCCCCGTCAGGTTGATGGCGGTCACGACGTTTCGGCCGGTCTCGTGGAGCCAGAGCGTCGACCCGTTCGAGACCTGCAGTCCGTACCGTCGGTCCGAGGCGTCGACGAAGCGGACCCGTCTCCGGTCGGTCCCCGGGGCGAGCGTGACGCTGGCGACGTGCCGAGACGTGACGGTACCGTCGGCCCGCATCGTGACCGTCCGCGTTCCGGTCAGCGAGTCGACGGCGCGGTAGCGCTCGGTCACGTTCGCGTCGACCGAGGGACTCGCGTCCCCTATCGCGCCCCCCGAGGTCCAGAGGAGGGCAGGGACCGCGAGGCAGAGGAGCGAGAGCGCGACGAGCGTGCGTCGGGTGAGTCCGAGTGGAAGGCTGTTCATACAGGGGGCACGGTGACTCGTGGTTCAACTACCTCTGGTATAGCTGATGGCTAAATACTTCTGGATACGCGGCTCTATTGAAATCCGTATCTGATGACAGACGATGCGTGCTGAATACAGAGAACGGGTCCATCATTTCAATTGTAGAACACAACGCCGATTTTACGTCACCGTCTGTAGTATGTTAACATATGAATTTCGACCGTGGCGATGATCCTCGGACGCTTCCGCCCGACGAGGCATTCGTGGCACTCGGCAACGAGACCCGGATCGAGATCCTTCGGGCCCTCCAGAACGCCGACAGGCCACTCGCGTTTTCGGAACTACGCAACCGGGTCGGTGTGGACGACCCAGGTCGGTTCAACTACCACCTGGGCAAGTTAACAGGCCACTTCGTCCGAAAGAGTGACGACGGCTACGCGCCGCGCACGGCGGGTACTCGGATCATCGAAGCCGTCCTCTCGGGAGCGGTCACTGACGCCCCGGTCTTGGAACCGACACGACTCGATGCCCCCTGTCCCTACTGCGGCGCCGACGTCGAGGTTAGCTATCGAGAGGAACGGCTGCTCACGAGGTGCACCGGGTGTCCGGGCTCGTTTGCCGGAAGCGACACTAGCTTGGCTCCTTTCGGGACTATTGCGCTGTTCGATCTGCCTCCCGTCGGCCTCGAGGACCGATCTCCGAGGGACATCCTCGACACCGCTTTCCGGTGGACGCACCTCGAATACCTGACGTTAGCCGCCGGTATCTGTCCGCGGTGTTCCGGTACCGTCGAGCACTCCGTCACCGTCTGTGAGAACCACGAGGCCTCGGAAACCCACCTTTGTGAGTACTGCAACGGACGCTTCGCCGTAGACGCGACCGCTAACTGCACCACTTGTCCGCGGTACCTCCGGGGAATCCCCTCCGTTTTCCTCATCTCGAAAACCGAGGTCTCACGGTTCCTCACGGACCACGGGATCAACCCTGCTAATCCGTCTTGGGACCGCGCACCACCTGCCGTGATGAACTACGACGAAGACGTCTCGAAGACGGACCCGTTCGAGGTGCGACTCACGTTCGAGATTGACCGCGACGAACTCACCGTAGCCGCCGACGACACGCTATCGATCGTCGCCGTCGAGCGGAGGGATGCGACGCCGGAAATCTAATTGAGCCGATAGAAACATCTTTTTCGGGCTCTGTTGAAACCCTCAGCTGCTGACACTTTGTTAGGGCAGTGCTGAATACACAGCGCGAGTCGGCCACTAGCTGATGGATAGTCAGGGTTCGCTTGCCTGTCCTGTGGGGTTGTCGTTGAGCCAACGCTCAAGCTCCTGGTGATGCGCTTGCCAGTCGTCGAGCAACCGTTGATACTCTTCGCGGGCAGCCTCAGCACCCCTGTAACTCGCGATAGATTTCAATCGATTCTTCATCGCCCTCTGGCAGACTTCGGTTTCATCGTACCAGTTGTATCCACATTGTACCATCAGATTGTGGAAGGCCGACCAGAAACCGAGACCGAGTGGATTCTCGTCACTCTTCTCGCCAACCGGCGGGAGCGTGTTCTCGAACTCACGGTAGTACGCGAGGGCAAACCGTGAGAGGAGTGGTTTCATCCGATACTCCCACTCGCCACCGAGTTCACCTCTCGTGTCTGTTTGTTGGTCAAAGAGGCTTTCATACTCCTCATCCTCGTACCGGAGGAGACGCCACGACGCCAAGCCGCTATGTTTGTCCCACCGGTCTGCTTCCTGTTCGACGAGTTCGTCCGCATCGCCATCGAACACCAGCCTCACTAACCCCCCGTCCGGCCCAGATTCATACTCTGCGAACTGTCGATATCGCCAGAACCACCCCGTCTCCCAGTATTCGTTCGTCTCGAAGCGGTTCCATGCTTCCGTGAGATAGTCCCGGATGAACTGCTCCTCATCTGCGGGCGAATCAAACTCAAATACGAGTGTCGCACCACTCATGAACTGACCCATTAGTGTCAAACACATATACTTTCTCCCGACGGGTGGTCCTACGAGACTGGTCTGTGTCTGCTGAGAGTAGCGACCAGTAACGGGTTTCAACTCTTTGTTGCATACTCTCTCTGTATCGGTCACACCGGTACTGACAGGAATCGAGTAATCCGCGAAGACGCTGCTGAATAGAAGGCGCGGATTCGGCACCGGCGATCTTCTCCGACTACAACTGCTCGGACGGCAACACCGAACTCCCCTGTGGGTCACGCTACAGGGACAGACTCCCCATCACGTGACTGCGGGCCAGTGAATGTGCTACCATTTCTGAAGACAAATCCGACACATATATTTCAAAAATTTGAACGTAATTCGCGTATAGTGAACAGTCTGTATGTCAACGAAAACACATAAGTGAAACGGTTTACAAACTTACACTTGATGTCGGGATGCTCTAAAGAAGACAAAAAGGACGGTGCGATGCGAGCACTGTATGAGCACCTTGATGGTGTGGACCCCGTCGATCTCCTTCCGGAGCAGTTCAGGGAGTCACGGCGGTTGGTTCAAGTGACCTTGGAGGGGTCGGGAGACCTATCTGAGGAAGAACGAAGGAGAAGTGAGGGCTACTGGCAGCAGGCTAGCATATACGGCCTCGTTGACAGTTGTATCCGGCCTCCAGAGGGTGATACGATCATGATACTTTCAGTCACCGATGAAGATGAGGCCCAACAATTGGTGCGGAGTGATCCGACGGTCAGCGATGGAGATGTTGAACTTGGTCGAACGAAGTTGTTGTTCGAGGAATAGGCGATTTCAAATTTGTTTTAGAAATATAAAATGGAAATACACCGCGTAAGCGTGAACGACACCCATACGATCCAGCGAGGTGCTGTTTTTATATGAACTCCTCGAAATTCGTACTTCTAATCAACGCACGAGAAGCGATTGAAGAGATATTGAGCCCAATCATTAAAGAGCGCGGGTTGACACCTTTAGCTGTCTCTGCACACGATTTTCTCGCTGCCGAGTATAAGTTCGAGTGTGGTGACGTTCCAACCACCGGATGGATCAACTTCCCCGAACACGGCAAGCGTATAAAGTTACAGTCTATCGCGGGCAGCTTTGCAGGGTGGTTAAACTTGGACATCGACAGTGATTCTATGTCTCAATTCGAGTTCCAAGAAATATTGGCGTTTATCGCGTTCGTCCGGCAAAATGCAGGACGCGCGGTCAACCCACCGAACGAAAACATGATTTCGACAAATTGTGGGTCCCTCCCCGAACAGTGGGAAACACTACGGTCAACGGATGCAAGCGTACGCATTCCCTCTTGGCGCCTTGACGGCCCAGCCAACCCTCCGATTAGAAACGATGAGATAGCCGTACGTGATATCATGAATCCGCGCTTACGTAAGAAAAATGATGTATATGAGAATGATAAAAATAGCTTGTTAGTTGAAGAGCCTCGCGGCGTTCTCTCCAGCTGTGCATTTGTAGGTCAAAACCAACATCATGTACGCGTATCGGAAAATGGGGTGGAACCCGTGGACGTGCTCTCGGACACCCATGATCGATTTACCGAAGTAATCCAAGCCTTACGTCGTATATACTCTCTGGACTATGGAGAGATTTCCTACGCTTATCTCGGAGATGTCCTATTCTGGTCCGTCGCGCCACACCTCCCTGTAGAACATGCCGGTAAAGATTCATTTCAGCCATTAATCGAACGTCTGGTTGAGGAATTCACAATATGAAACATCCTCTGCATGAGGGGGTGATTGACCGAAAAGAAGGCCGGATTAGCATCACCGATGGCACTTCCGATTCGGCACCTGACCAGTCCATTCGTCATCGCTATCTCGGAACGGGTTGTCCGGTCGTCGTAGCAGCACTGTCGGACGACACTGCCACTCACTTTTTCAAGATATGCCGCCAAGAGGATTACCCTATTATATGGCTTAGTTATGAAGATTTGTACAACAACTCGATAGCGTTTGATGCCTTCAGAAGTGCCATCGACAATGCCCCTGGAATTTACTTCCGTGAATCCGGAGATCAAAGGAAATCTGATACCGCTGTAGACGCAGCGATCCGGGCCGTAGTGCGGCGGAACGAGAACCTGTTGGGCCCTCCACGCTCTGCCACGAACTCGAACAAGCCCGTCCATCTTGATAATCTTCGTACTTCTACGGAGTCATCAGTTACCGTGCCGCGAACGCAAATTGTATCACGAATACAGAACGGCCGGAGTAAGGTTATGAAAGCAATCAGTGGCTTTCCAGCCTTTACTATAGACGCTGGCCCTCATGAGGGCTGCGACGGTGTGGGACCGCTTCTACTGCAGGAGTACTTAACCGGAGATGAGTTGAGGATTCACGCTGTGGATTCGGACTTCGTCAGTCACTTACTCAAAAAAAATGATGGTATAGACTATCGCGTCACGGGCTTGGCTGGATTGGAACGAGTGTCCATATCCTCCGGTGAACAAGACGCACTCCGTGATATGATGGAGGCCGAAGGCGTACGCTTCGGCGGCATTGACCTCATTCGCAGCAAGAACCGTCTCATAGTCCTCGAACTCAACCCGATGCCGGGATACCATCCCTACGAAGCGCGTGACGATGACAATCCAATCACCGAGATGATATATAAAAGTCTTATCAATAATGAGTGTGCGGACTAAGTTTGGGTCTATTGGTGGCTATCTATACGGGGTAACGCTTATTTGTGAATTCTGGAGTAGTTTGAGATAGAACAGCTACTTTTATGAATTAAATTGTTTGAAATGGCAATTCGCGTTCTCAACAAAAGATTGATGCAATTAATTTCCTTTTGACATCGAAATCATAATACTGAACACATCCTCTGTATCTCGCATGCGCCTTCTAACAGTACCTGAGCAAATTCCAGTGGACGTGATGCATACAGGGCGCGAGTCGGTCACGAGCGATGGTCGCTTTCGCGCTGATCGGGCCGGTCGATACAGAGGACGTAATCAATAAACGACTTCGTCAACTTTCGCAACGACAACAACGCCGACCGAGAGGTCGGCGTCGACGGTGATTGGCAGGGCCACGCTGAGTGACTGAGCGACGGCTACTGAAGCCGCCGGAGATGTACTCCTTGGGGAGAGATGTTCGTGATCGAATCGGAGCGGTCGAATCACGGCCCCGGACACTCCGCCAGCTGTCACCGCACAGCCGAGTCACGCGCCGGACCTCCTGCCCGGGGCGCCGACGGACCGTTGAGGTTCTCGGACCTGTTCGACCGCGTGACTGATACGTACGTACGGTCTGGATCCTCTATGCAACTGCTGGATGCACTCTTTGGCCCTGTCGAACGATATTCGGATGCGATCCCCGCGAGAATCCACGGTATTGTCGCCGTTGTCTCGTTTTGCACCTTTGTCGGGGTGATTGCTCTGGGATTCGTTCCGGTGACCCGCCGGATCGAGACGTCTGGCTATTCCACCGCAGATTTGCAGGCCGCAACGAGCCGGGCGGAAGTGGACACGATACTGCAGGCCTTCGAACCGGTCATGGAATCCGTGATGCTTCTCTCAGTTCTCGATTACATCTTCATCGTCGCAGGGTTCTTCCTGTTTTTCTCACTCCATTCGCTCTCTCTGAAGACGCTAGCAGTCCACAACCGGCTAGTCCTGATACCGAAGGTTGGGATGGTGTTGACTGTCGTCTCTCGACTCCTCGATTCGCTGGAGAACCTCTGGGTCATCCTCATCTACACGAATCCCGACGACTACGCGACCATCCTGATTGATCTCATGAACACCTCCGAATCGTTGAAGTGGATGATCGTCAGCATCGGATATCCGACACTCGGCATCGCCATCGTGCTTGCACTGCTGACCCGGTTTACCTCACTGTTCGACGGTCGCTCAGAGAGTCCACAGTAAGCAGCATCGGAAATTTCAATCGGTGAGCTGTTTCGGTAGCAGTGCTGAATATCGAGGATGCGGATTCACATCCACTGTCCAACCCCGGTCAAGCGCCAACACGTACATCACGCCGCCTCCACGAGTCGCTCGGCCAACGTTTCGAGTGTGGTCGGCATGCTGAACTCACCCTCTGAGTGTTGCACACCGCTCCTGACAGAACTTGGTGAGGTTTCTGGGGTCGTGCGGAATACAGAGCGCGAGTGTCGCAGACATGCTTCTCGAATCCACGAGACATGTCTCTGTATTTTAAGCTTCGTCAGGTCAGTCACAGGAACTCGAAACGAGCGTATTTTCATGGCTTTCACTAGCTACACTCTTATCGTTGGAGACTCTACCTTCAACCAACGATGTCGATAGACAGGGAAACATTCGAGAACACAAGCGAGGAAGAACTTACGGGGCTGTCCGTCCCTGACCAAGTCCTCGGATTCCTTGCCGCTCACGACGATAGGGCATTTGAGGCTCGTGAGATTGCAGCACAAACAGACCTTGACGAGGGTGCGGTGAGTACTGCACTGACGCGCTTGAAGCAACGCGAACTCGTTGAACACAAGGCGACGTACTGGGCCGCGACGACCGACGAGGAACGGCTTCAATCGTATAGTGGATACGAGCGAGCGACAGCACTCTTCAACGAACGACTGGGAACCGAGAACAAGCATGAGTGGCGGGAGCACGCACCGAAAGAAGACCATCCAAGTCTGAGGGACGAGGAGTGACGGACGAAGAGAAACCGCCAACGTACGAACCCGGAGATGTTGTCTACGGTGACGACCCGTTCAAAGGTGACGAGAACGCGCGTCCGTGGCTCGTCATCTCGAATCACGAAGGACAACCATTCCATGGCGACCAGTACATTTCGGTAACGTTGACGACGAAGACGTGGCACGAGGAGTTTATCGAGATTCCTGACACGGGTTGGGTTCGTGGTGGAACTCCCGACGAGAGCTGTATCGTCCCGTGGGGCGTCCAGTCACTCGGAAGCGGAGACATCGACTACTGGCAAGGGACGCTCAACGACGCACTTGTCGAGGACGCAATTCAGTCGTTGATTGACTATCTCAAATAGCACTCATCCGATAACGGCGACACGGTGTGCTGAATAGAGAGCGGATATCTTTCAGACTCGCCCGGCTCATGATGTGTTGGTCAGAAAATATATTGTTGGGATTATCCACTACACTCTATGGCAGTCTCCGGCCAACAATGTGCGACACAGAAAATCAACTCAATTTCCCGACGAACCATGATTTCACTAATTTCGGGAATGGTGCCACTATTGTCTGGGTGCGTGCAGACAACGACGGGTCACCTCAACGGCATGGAAGTGACCACGCTCCCCCCAGACGCGACAGTTGTCACAGCATCTGATGACCGGATTGCGGACGTGGAGGCGATACAATCCGTGGTACGGCAGGCGACTGAGCGAGATGGAGAGATTGCGACCGTTGAAATAAGCGGGAGAGAAGCGGACAGGACAATCGACCAACTCGAAAAACTCTCGTATTACGACAGTAACTCTTCGAACTACCGTTCTGGCTGATACATCGAGTATCAAAACCAGGTAGTGGTTGTTGAATATGCGGTGCAAGACTAACCCTCTATATTCAGCGCGAAACTCCTGTCAGTATCTGAGTATTTCAACAGATCCCTTTCTCGATATTCGCTTACAGAAACATCATTCTAAAAACATCTTTTGGCCACGAAGTCGTGACTGCAGACGTAGCCGGAGGAAGACGGCTTCCGCTCCGGTTCGGAAGAGATCCCCGGAGATGACCATGGCCGAAACAACGACTCGCGTCGACCTCGATCCGCGCATCGACACCTACCACTTCTACGAGCGGGAGTGGGAGGGATACGAACAGCTTATCGACGCCTTCGAGCACGACGTCCCCGACCAGTTCGACCTCGCCACCTACCTCTGTGACCGGTGGGCCGACGCTGACCCGAATCGGGTGGCGGTCCACGCCCTCGGCGCGGACGGAACAGAGACCAGATATACGTACGGCGACCTTCGCCGTGACGCAAACCGGCTCGCGAATCATCTGGCCGATGCCGGCATCGATGCCGGAGACCGGATCGCCGTCCATGGGGGTCAGAAGGTCGAATACCTCCTCGCCCACCTCGCCGCCTGGAAGCTCGGAGCGATCTCCGTGCCGCTCTCGCTGTTGTTCGGCCCCGACGGGTTGGAATATCGCCTCGCTGATAGCGGCGCTTCCGCCTTCGTCGTCGACGAGGCAGCCCTCCCGACTCTCCGGGCGGTCGAACCGGACCTCGACGAATTGGAGACGAAGGTCGTGGTCGGTGACGGCCCGACCGAGGGCAACGAGGCCGCCTTCCACGATGCGATTGCAGACCGCTCGACCGACGTCGAGACCGCCACGACAGACGCCGACGACCCCGCCGTCGTCATGTACACGAGCGGGACGACCGGCCCGCCGAAGGGGGTCGTCCACGCTCATCGGAGTGTGCTCGGGGTGCTCCCGGGCCAGATCCTGACCAGGTACAACATGGACGTCAGAGCCGGCGACACGCTCTACACTCCCGGCGAGTGGTCCTGGAGTGGACCACTTTTCGACGTTATCGTGTCCGGGCTCTACCTCGGCGTCCCAATCGTGGGGGACGCAGACCCGGGGTTCGACCCGGAGGAGATGCTCGCGCTGATCGACCGTTTCGACGTCTCTATCGTCGGTGCCCCGGCGACCGTCTGGCGGGCGCTGATGCAGGTACCGGAGGCGAGCGAACGCTACGACCTCGGGAGCCTCCGCGTCGTCTTCAACGGTGGGGAGGCGCTCGGCGGGTCGATCGTCGACTGGTTTCACGAGACGATCGGCGGCGTGGCCGTTCACGAGGTCTACGGACAGACCGAGACCGCCGCGGCGGGTGCAGGCGACTGTGAGGCGCTCGGCATCGACCACCGCGATGGGCACATGGGCAAACCCGTCCCCGGTCTGGAGATCGAGGTACTAGACGTCGACGACGCCGATCCGCTCGGGACCGGGGAGGTCGGCGAACTCGCCGTTCGCTACGAGGGTAATCCGGTTTGCTTCCTCGAGTTCTGGAACGCTCCCGAGAAGACTGCTCGGCGTCTCGACGATGGCTGGCTACGGACCGAGGACCTCGGTTCGAAGACCGACGACGGTTACGTGTCGTTTCACAGCAGGAAGGACGACGTCATCAACTCCTCCGGCTATCGGATCGGTCCCGCCGAGATCGAGGAGTGCCTCGCCGGACACGACGCCGTCGCCGACGCGGGGGTGATCGGAGTTCCAGACGAGATGCGCGGCGAAGTCCCGAAGGCGTTCGTCGTGCTCGCGGAGGGGAACGAGGCCACCGACGAACTGTCGGAAACGCTCCGGGGCCACGTCGAGTCGCGGCTGGCGAAGTACGAGCGCCCCCGCGAACTCGAGTTCGTCTCGGAGCTCCCGACGACGACGACCGGGAAGGTGCGCAGACACGACCTCCGGGTGCGCGAGGGACTGGTCGAAGTGGAGTGACCCAACCGATGTCGGATCCCTCATCCGTCGACGAGCCGACGCTCCGAACTCTGGACGGACGCGTGCTGGGCGAGGTTCTCCGCTCGGGAGACGACGGCTACGACGATGCCCGGACGGTCTGGAATGCGGCTATCGACCGGTACCCACGAGCAATCGTCCGACCGCAGGGGGCGGCAGACGTGATCGCCGCCGTCGACGTCGCCCGGGAGCAGGACCTCCTCCTCTCGGTCAAGGGCGGCGGACACAACGTCGCCGGTCACGCGGTCTGCGACGACGGACTGACGATCGACTGCTCGCCGATGGACTGGGTCCGCGTCGACCCCGACGCGAGGAAGGCCCGTGCCGGCCCCGGGGCGACGTGGGGCGACTTCGACCACGAGACGCAGGCGTTCGGCCTCGCCACGACCGGCGGTGGCGTCTCGACGACTGGGGTCGCGGGGCTCACGCTAGGTGGTGGGAACGGCTTTCTGGCCCGCAAGCACGGCCTGACGGTGGACAACCTCCGGGCGGTCGATGTCGTCACCGCCGAGGGGGAACTCGTCCACGCCAGCGCCGAGGAGAACCCCGATCTGTTCTGGGCCGTCCGGGGCGGCGGCGGGAACTTCGGCGTCGTCACCGCCTTCGAATACGATCTCCACCCGATCGGTCCCGACGTACTGGCAGGGCGACTCATCTACCCGTTCGAAGACGCCGCGGCGGTGCTCCGACGCTACCGTGACTTCGTGACTGGCGCACCGGACGAGGTCAACTGTCTGGCTGGAATCGCCTCCGCCTCGGAGGAGTCCTCTGGACTCAGCCTCGAACCGGGGACACCATTCGTCCAGTTGCTCGTCGTATATGCGGGAGATCCTCAGGACGGCGAGGAGGCGCTCCGACCGTTACGGACGTTCGGCGACCCGATAGCCGACGAAGTGTGTCTGCGGCCCTACACCGAGTTACAACGGCTCCTTACCGAATCAGCCGCGCCGGGCTATCGGAACTACTGGAAGTCGGACTACCTCGTCGGACTGCCGGACGAGGCGATCGACGCCGTCGTCGAACACTGCGACCCGTTTCCCTCGGATCGGAGCTCGGTGTTCTTCGAGACGATGGGTGGGGCCATCAACCGCGTCGAGCCCGATGCAACGGCGTTCCCCCACCGCGACGCTGCCTTCTCGGTCACGGCGTGGGCCAGGTGGACCGACCCCGCGGTAGACGACGACCACCGGACGTGGGCGCGGGGACTCTCCGCCGCGTTGGAATCACACACTACCGATGGGGTCTACGTGAATTTCCTCTCGCGCGAGGGGGACGAGCGAGTCGAGGCGGCCTATGGTGACAACGGCGACCGTCTCGCGGCGGTGAAAGCCGACTACGACCCCGACAACGTGTTCCGCATGAACCAGAACGTCGAACCCGTCGACTGAACGGCTGCTAGCCGTAGCTATCAACTATTTAGCCGTCCACTCGCTCACGTTCCCGGCAGTCTCTCCGGGTCGAGCGGCTCGGACTCCATACGGTAATCGTCGTAGAGCGATTCGGCCCATTCACAGACGGCCGTGTTTTCGGTTTCCAGCAGCCCGGGCCCTACCCATTGATTCTCGTCGATGTGGCCCAACCAGAGCACGACCGAGTGATCGATGATGTGCATGCTGAGCGGAATGGTCCCCGGGTAGGTCCATATCGAATCGGCGAACGAATGCCACGGATTTGCTCGTTCTGCATCTTCGACCAGTTCGTCGATGAATTCGGCTTCGATGATTGCCTCGAACTCCAGTTGCCCCTTCTCGACCAGTTCCGCGAGCGTCCGGACGAATATATCCGGAGCGTTCTGTGTGAGTCCCCGGTACGTGTTCCCGGCCCGATACAGTTCCAGCGCACGATTTAGGTGAGCCTCCGGCCAGTTTTCGGTCGGAATCGTGACTCGGGCGTCGCGTAGATGCCGGATGTCTAGTTCGTGAGCCGGCTCTGGAAGGTGATTCAACACCTCCCCGAGTTGTTGAATTCCTTCGACGGTCTGCTGGTAGGCGCGAAACTCCTCGATCATGACTTCACCCACGTACGTGAGTTCGTACCGACTGCCCGCTGAGTCGATCCACCCACGCGACTCACCTTCGTCGAGTACACGTGCGACTGTCGACCGCGACGCTCCGGTTCGCTCGGCGAGGTCACTGCTGGTGGTCGGTCCGTCGGAAAGCGCCTCGAATATCCGTACGCTGTTCGCCGAGTTAGCGAACACTCGAATCGCGTCCAGAGCAGCTCCCGTGTCACTTGATGTCATATGACAAACTACGGGGAACCCTCACTAAGAGCTGTCCCGAGCACCGGTTCGCCTTGACGACGGTAGAGCAGTACGAGTCGTCTGTTGTTTGTCTCACGTGCTACGAGCGTTTTCAGGGTCTGGGAACGTTGTCACGGAGTAAGAATAACTCTCTGACCGACAGAGACGAAGACGGGAGGATCGAACCATGTCGGAGACCAGCACCACCGAGCGCGAACAGCTCTTGAACACCTATCAGGAGTACGAGGATCTATGGAACGGAGACTTTTCGAAGTTGGACGTGGTTAGCGAAGGGATCACGTTCTACAACCCCGGCGTGCCCGATGGGAAGATTCACGGGCGCGAGGCTTTCGAGGCGTACCTCCGCGGTGTTCGGTCAGCGTTCCCTGATTGGTACGTCGACGCCGACGACCTACTCGCGGAGGGGAAGATCGTCATGAAAGAGTGGACAGTGACGGCGACACACGAAGGGGAATACAGGGGTATCCCCCCGACCCACCGCGAGATCGAGATCAAGGGTATGGCGAAGGATGTCGTCAGGAACGGGGAAGTGGAGGCCGCTCGACTCTACTACGACCCGCAGGAGTTGAGCGAGCAACTGGGTCTTACTGAAGAGTAACGACGTCGTCAGTATCTCGGCTCGGCTGACAGACACGTGCTCTCCATTCGGGACCTCCATTTTAGACTTTCACGAGAGTCGTCAGGAGATGCGCCCTGACTACGATTCGTCTCAAGAGAAACCGACCCGATTCGTACTCTACGAGGGACATCATCGCTTGGACCCTTCTGGAACGGTGAAACCGCATACCGAACAGAAGAGCCGTTCAGCCGTCCATGCGGCGTGCATCGCCTCTATCCATCGATCGCTCCGAACACTAGGCAGGACACACTCCACCAGCACGGGTTCAACACTGGATCGGAGATCGACCATTTTCTCTCGGCCTATCGGGACCTCCAGTAGATGCTGAGGAGAACATGCATCGCGGTTATGGTATCTCTCATGCTCTCGCTACGAGATGTGCGGTTCCCACTCGCTACTCGGAATCGCTCCCATTTCGGTACCGAACAGTAGTTGCTTGGGCACAACTGTCGACGAGGAAACGCAGTAACCGACTCGCGCCCTGCATCCTGCAGGACCGCCGAAAGATATCACCGATTGAGAGTTTCAACAACGCCGGATACGCGGTGCCCGGACGAGCCGAGAACAGCGACGGGGTGCCTCCGTCGACGCGGGGGCGGGAGCGGTGACGAGCGTTCGCGAGTCCCGCACGACGCCATCCCACGTCGCGTCGGAACCGTCGTCAGATGCCCGGTCCGTGTGACTCGTCCCCTGCCCGCCCCACACGTTCTCTGTGCTCTCTCGCCCCTAATTCGCTCTCACTCGATAGCGAGTGTCGGACGAACGGAGCGGCTATACAACTAGTGGGCGGTGGACGCGGGGACCGACTCGCCGACCGGACGGCGAGAGCGGCTAGAAGCACCGAGTCGCGGCGTCGGGAGCGCCGACGAAGCGTGTGAGGGACCGACAGGTGGTCGGGAGCCGTCCCGTCGCTCGTTACTCCAGGTCGTCGACGTCCAACGGCGACGCCGCCCGCCAGTAGCGTTCGTGTGCCTCGCGCGCCCACGACAGGACGGCGTCGTCGTCGGTGTCGAGTGCCGCGCGGAGTAGCCCCTCGTCGTCGCGCAGGAGGAGGTGGACCACGTCGTCGGTGATGGTCACCGCGAGCGGAATCGGCCCCTCGTGGAGGCGAATCTCGGCCGCCTCGGAGTCGAGCAACGCTTCGAGGCGTTGCCGCAGCGTCGAGTCGTGCGCGATGGCGTCGAGCGCGTCCGGCGAGAAGACGCCCTCGAACGTCTGAACGCCCTCCACGGTTCGTTCGGTCACCACTTCGAGGCTCTGTTCGTTGAACGCGTGCGAGAAGATGCGGACGTGCGAGGACTCTTCGAGCAGTTCGAGGACGCGTTGCACGGGCGCGCCGGGTCTCGTCCGCGTCGGCACGGTGATGGTCGCGTCGCCGAGTCGCCCGAGGTCGAACCCCAGCGACTCCGTCGGCAACCACTCGGCGACGTCGCGCAGTTTCAGTTCCGTCTCCATCGTCTCCCAGAGGTCGGTGAACGCCTCGGCGACGAGGCGACCGGTGGCCGTCGCCACGTACCGGGCCCCGTCGTGCGTTATCCACCCGCGGTCGGTGAAGTCGCCGAGGATGCGACCGAGCGTCGGTTGCGAGGCGCCCGTCTCCGCCTCGAGTTCGCGGCGCGTCGCGGCCCCCTCGGTCAGGGCGTCGAGCACCTCGACCCGGTTCGCCGAGAGCGCGAGGAACTCGATCTCTTCGAGTGCCGAGTCCATGGTCGCCGTTGCACCCGGTCGTTCAAAGCTGTTTTCACGCTCTGAAACTCTATCGGGCCGTGAAACCGCGTCGGGGTGTGAAGTAATTTCAGTTTTGGAATTCTTTTCTGGACAAGTATAAACCGATACTGCGATTAAGTTCGTGTAGTGATTACCGAAGTAGTCGGACGGTGCGAGCGGGCGAGTCTCTCTGGGAGCCGGTTCTCCGGGCGGAGGGGGCGGTAGCGATGTCGCGATACCGGTCGCTGGCGGCGTTTCTCGCCGCGAGCGCGTTCTTCGGCGGGACGTTCGTCGCCGCGAAGGCGGGGTTGGAGTTCATCCCGCCCCTGCTGTTCGTCGCGTTGCGGTTCGACGTCGGGGCGGCGTTGCTGCTCGCGTACGTGGCGGTCAGCCTCCCGCGGGAGCGGTGGCTCCCCCGCACGCGCGGTGACGTCTCCGCCATCCTCGCCGCGGGCGTGTTCGCCATCGGGGCGACGAACGCGCTCATCTTCCTCGGCCAGCAGTACGTCACGAGCGGCGTCGGGTCGATACTCTACAGTCTCAACCCCATTCTGACGCCGGTGCTCGCGGCGTTCCTGCTGTCGGACGAACGCCTCTCGCGTACCGACGCCGTGGGGATGCTCCTCGGACTCGTCGGCGTCGCACTCGTCGTGGACGTCGACCCGACGAACCTGCTCGGCGGCGCCGTCGTCGGCAAGGCACTCGTCGTCGCCGCCGCCGGGAGCGGTGCGCTGGGGAGCGTCCTCATCCGCCGGGCGGACTCGTCGATGGCGGCCACCGCGCGCACCGCGTGGGCGCTCCCCGTCGCCGCCCTGCTGAGTCACCTGTGGAGTCTGGCGGCGGGCGAGCAGGTGGCGTCCGTCGCGTGGACGCCGACGGCACTCGTCGCTCTCGGCTACGTCGGCGTGTTCTCGGGCGCGCTCGCCTTCGTCGCCTACTTCAGCCTGCTGGACGACGTTGGCGCCATCCGGGGTAACCTCGTGTTCTACGTCGTCCCCATCGTCGCCACGCTCGGCGGGTCGGTGCTCCTCGGCGAGGCGATTTCGGCGCTGTCGATGCTGGGCTTCGCCGTCATCTGTCTCGGCTTCGTCCTCATCGGCCACGAGCCAATCGCGACGGAACTGGCGCGGGCGCGACGCGCCGTCGCCCGCCGGACGGGTTCCGACTCGGGGAGGAACGTCGACTCGGAGGCGGGCGGCGCCGTCGTGAGCGACGTCCCGCGCTGGAGCGACGGCGACTGACTACCCGTCCCTGCGAACGGCTGTCACGCAGCCGACAGTTTCTTCCGACGCCCGCGCACAGTCGGTGTACGGCCATGAAGACCTCCACCTCGTGCTGATTCGTCCGCGTCGCCCCCGTGCGACGGGACGCTCACCGCCCGCCGAGACGCTCGCGTCTCGGCCGCGCACCGCGCCGGAGACGACCAGCCAGACAGCACACGATGTCACGACAACGCGACCAGCAATCAGCACGGACGACGGAGGAGACGACAGACGAACGAGGCGGGCCGACGAACGGCGGGAAACCGGCCGTCGTCGCCAAGCGGAGCGACGACGCGCCCGTCGAGACGGGGGAGATTCGCGGCCTCGCGTCGGCGGCGGGGTACCGCGTCGTCGACGCGGTGACGCAGGTCCGCGGCGAAGACGCGGGCACCTACCTCGGGTCGGGCAAGGTCGGGACGCTCGCAGACCGCGTCGCCGAGACGGGGGCGACTGCCGTCGTCGTGGACGACGGCCTGACGCCCGGACAGACGACGACCCTCCGCGAACGCCTCCCCGACGGGACCGCTGTGTACGACCGCTACCGACTCGTCCTCGCCATCTTCGCCGATCAGGCGGGCACCCGGCGCGCGCAGTTGCAGGTGAGACTCGCCCGCCTGAGGTACGCGCTCCCGCGCGTCGAGAAGGAGTCGGACCCGCAGGCGATGAACGTCGCCCTGGAGAAGGGGACGCGCGCGAAGGGCGTCCGCGACCGAATCGCCGAGTTGGAGTCGAAGCTGGCGACCCTGCCGGACCCGGCCGAGCGGTTCCGCGCCGAGCGACGCGAACAGGGGTTCGACCTCGTCACGTTCGCGGGCTACACGAACGCCGGGAAGTCCAGCCTGTTGCACCGACTCGCGGACGACCTCTCGCTGGACTCGAACGACGGCCATCCCGACGAGACGGAGTCCGTCTCGGCCGTCGAGGACCGCCTGTTCAAGACGCTGCAGACGACGACGCGCCGGGCGACGCTGGCGGGTCGACCGGTCCTCGCCACCGACACCGTCGGCTTCGTCGACGACCTGCCGCACTGGCTGGTCGAGTCGTTCAGCACGACGCTGTCGGAGGCGGCGGCGGCGGACGCCGTCGTCCTCGTCGCCGACGCCGCGGACGACGCGGAGACGCTTCGAGAGAAACTCCGCCTCTCGCTGTCCGTGTTCGACGCGCAGGGCGTCGCGCGGGAGAACGTCGTCACCGCGCTGAACAAGACGGACCTGCTCTCGGCGGCAGAACGCGAGGAACGCGTCGCCGCGGCGGCCGACGTCGCGCCGTGCGTCGTCCCCGTGAGCGTCACCGAGGGCCGAAATCTCGACGCCCTCGTCGCGGCCGTCCGCGACCGACTGCCCACCGCGACGGCGACGCTGTCGATGCCGACGGGCGACGACGCGATGAGCGTCGTCTCGTGGGCGTACGACCACGCGACGGTCGACGCCGTCGAGTACGGTCCCGAGGCGGTCACGCTGACCCTCCGCGGCCGTCCGGACGTGGTCGAACGCGCGCGTGGACGCGCGGAGGCGGTCGAATCGGTCGGGTCGTCGTAGCGAGAACCGAATCGTCGTCGCGGGGGCCGAGTCGTCGTCGCGGGGGCCGAGTCGCCGTCGTGGGCGACGCTCCCCCGAACACGCCCCACGCCTCCCGACCCCTCCCGAACGCCCGCATCCGTCCCGAACGTTCGTTCGCTTCGAACAGGTGAGTATATACCCGTCCCTCCGATACCGGCGACCGTGAACCGGGGACGGGAACGAGGGGACGACAGCGACGTCGAGAGCATCGCCGCCGCCGAGGGCGCACGCGCCGACGAGACGGCGGACGCCGAGGGCGTCGAGGTACTGGAACTGCTGGACGAACTCAGGACCATCGCGCAGAACGGGGTCACCTACGCGGAGGACCCGTACGACCGGGAGCGCTACGAGCGAATCCTCGACCTGACGAGCGAGTACTACGGGCGGACGCTCGACGCGCCGGCCGAGGAGATGCGCGGCCGACTCCGCGGGGAGACGGGGTACGTGTCGGCGAAGGTCGGCGCGTCGGTGGCCGTCTTCGACGACGCCGACCGGATTCTCCTGATGCGCCGCGCCGACGGCGGCGGGTGGGCGCTCCCGGGCGGGTACGTCGACCCGAACGAGTCGTCGTCGGAGGCGGCGGTGCGCGAGGCCCGCGAGGAGACGGGACTCGACGTCGAACCGGTCGAGTTGGTCGGGACGTTCGACCTGCCGGCCGGCGCGGGGGGGAACCCCCACTCCGTCGTCACCGTCCTCTACCGGTGTCGCGTCACGGGCGGCGACCTGCGCCTCTCCCACGAGGGCACGGACCTCGCGTACCGCGACCCGAGCGAAATCCCCGCGGACGACTGGTACGTCGGCAACCGCGCGTACGCACTCCACGCCCGGGAGTCGGTGCGCGAGACCCGGTGACCTGAACGACGCGCACGACCGACGGAGACGAGACGGCACGGGCGGACGGCCGCCGCAACTTCTCTCGCAGTGACTTGTCGCCTCTCGCGGAGATAGATTTATATTCCATCCGATAGAATAAGTTACTATGATTGTAGCAAATTCTCACGAAGACGCCGCGCCCACCGCCGACCACCAGGACCGCCGGACGGCGACGTTCGCCGACATGGACCGCCTCATGCGGTCCGTCTAAATCGCCCGAATTTCTGCGTTCTCGACGTTATCAGCTGGGAAACCGTTTTGCTCGTGGGTGTTCATCTAGACACGTTAGGCGTTACCGCGTCCCGCGCGGACGCGGACGGACGCCGCACCACTCATGAGTGACAAACCACACCAGAACCTCGCCATCATCGGACACGTCGACCACGGCAAGTCCACGCTCGTCGGTCGTCTCCTGTTCGAGACTGGGAGCGTGCCGGAACACATCATCGAACAGCACCGCGAAGAGGCCGCCGAGAAGGGCAAGTCGGGCTTCGAGTTCGCCTACGTGATGGACAACCTCGCGGAGGAACGCGAACGCGGCGTGACCATCGACATCGCCCACCAGCGGTTCGACACGGACAAGTACTACTTCACCATCGTGGACACGCCCGGCCACCGCGACTTCGTGAAGAACATGATCACGGGCGCCTCGCAGGCCGACCACGCCGTCCTCGTCGTCGCCGCCGACGACGGCGTCGCGCCGCAGACGCGCGAACACGTCTTCCTCGCCCGCACGCTGGGCATCGAGACGCTCATCATCGCGGTCAACAAGATGGACGTCGTCGACTACTCGGAGGACACGTACGAGCAGGTCAAGACGGAGGTACAGGAACTGCTGAAGCAGGTCCGGTTCGACTCCGACGACGCCCGCTTCATCCCCATCTCGGCGTTCGAGGGGGACAACATCGCCGAGCACTCCGACAACATGGACTGGTTCGACGGGCCGACCGTGTTGGAGTCGCTGAACAACCTCCCCGAACCGTCGCCGCCGACGGACGCGCCGCTTCGACTCCCGATTCAGGACGTGTACACCATCTCCGGCATCGGGACGGTGCCCGTCGGCCGCGTCGAGACGGGGACGCTCAACGTGGGCGACAACGTCTCGTTCCAGCCGTCGGACGTCGCCGGCGAGGTGAAGACCATCGAGATGCACCACGAGGAGGTGCCGAAGGCGGGCCCCGGCGACAACGTCGGGTTCAACGTCCGCGGCATCGGCAAGGACGACATCCGCCGCGGCGACGTCTGCGGCCCGGCCGACGACCCGCCGTCCGTCGCCGAGACGTTCCAGGCGCAGATCGTCGTCATGCAGCACCCGTCGGTCATCACCGCCGGCTACACGCCGGTCATCCACGCGCACACCGCGCAGGTGGCCTGCACGTTCGAGTCCATCGACCAGAAACTCGACCCGTCGTCGGGCGAAGTCGCCGAGGAGAACCCCGACTTCATCCAGGCCGGCGACGCCGCCGTCGTGACGCTCAGACCGCAGAAGCCGCTCAGCATCGAGCCGTCCTCGGAGATAGCGGAACTCGGCTCCTTCGCCATCCGCGACATGGGGCAGACCATCGCGGCCGGGAAGGTGCTGAGCGTCGACGAGCGGTGAATCGGCCCCCGCGGACGACGACTTCTTTCGGCGTTCGGCGCGGCGACTGAGCGGCGAGCGACGCCGCCACTGTGAGGAGCGCCGCTGCCGGGTCGCGAGGACGGTCACGCAGCGTTCGTCGGGGCCGTCTCGCCCGAGAGCGTCGCGTTGACGACGAAGCCGACCATGAGCACGACGGCTGCGAGATACAGGCTCGTGAGTACGAGCAAGACGACGCTGAGGACGCCGAAAATCGCGTAAGTGGCCGCGTTCGAGACGTAGAATCGGACGCCGGCCAAGAGGACCGTCCAGCCGAGAGCAGCGGTGACGGCGCCGGGGAGCGCCGCCGCCGGCGAGGGCAGTTCGCTCGTCGGGACGTAGTACAGGGGGAGGAGCACGACGGAGAGCGCGACGAACAGGAAGCCCAGACCGGCCGCGGCGAGCGCGGTGTTCGGCAGGAGGACGAACAGCGTGCTCGCGGCGACGACGGACCCGACGCTCAGCCCGAACGACGCGAGGACGCCGGCCGCGTCGCGGAGCCTGCGGGGGGCCGACTCGGCGGCGGCGTCCTCCACTCGGTCGACCATCGTCTCGAAGCCGGCGGTGACGTTCGCCGCGCTCCAGGCGAGGACGGCGGCGGCGAACGCCGTCGCTCCGGCCTTCCCGGTGGAGTTCGCCAGCGCGTCGGACACCAGCCCTTGCGCTTCGGGGGTGAGAAACCGGAACGTCGCGCTCCGGACCGGTTCGACCATCGGTCTGCCGACGACGACCAGCAGCAACACCAACAGCGGGAGCAGCGAGACGAATCCGTAGTACGCCAGCGCCGCGGCCGGGTACTGGATATCGTGTTTGAGGGACGAGCGAGCGACGGTCCGCACCGTCTCGACGGCGGCGTTCCGACGCGACATGTCGGTGCTAACGGCAGGGGACTGAAAACCCTGTGCGCCGCCGTCGACGCGGGCTAGCCGCCGAAAGTTTCGCGAGCGGTGTCGACTCAGTCTATCGGACAGCCGTTTATCTCCCCGCCGCGCATGCCGTCGGCGAGCCAGAACATCGACAGCAGGAGCGACAGCGCCGCGAGGACGCCCAACTCCAGCCCCTCGAACGGGAGCAAGAGCGTCGCGCCGCCGACGCCGACGAGCGACAGGAGACCCGCGAGGACGGCCGTCCCGCAGGCGGCACAGCCGGCTCCGAGGGTGCCGAGGACGACGCCCGCGAGACTCCCGCCGCCGCTTCGCGCGGAGACGCCGTGCTCGCGCAGGTGGTAGACGACCATCGCCACGTCCACGCCGACGAGGGCGGCGACGGCGACGACGACGACACTCTGCGCCGGCGAGTAGAGCGCCCCGACGACGGGGAACAGTTCCAGAAGGACCGACAGGCGAGTTCCGACGGGGAGCGACCCGCCGACGACCACGTCGGTGACGAGCGTCAGGTTCTGCGCGACGGCGAACGCGGTGAGGGCGGCCAGCGTCGTGAGGAGAGCGACGAGGGCGTACGCCGGCAGCGACAGGACGAGTCGGGCGGTCCGGCCCACGAGTCGCACGTCGTCGCGGCCGGACGGGACCGGTGGGAGCAGACGGCGGACGTTCATAGCCCCAGCGCGCTCCGAATCAGGTCGAAGCTGACGCTGCCCGTCGCGCGCGTGACGTACGACCCGTCCCGGAAGAGGAACACCGTCGGCGTCCCGGTGACGTTCGCCGCCTCGGCGGCGTCGACGTCCGCGGCGACGGCGGCGGCCGCCTCGTCGCCGTCGGCCGCTTCGACCACGCCCTCGCCGTCGAGTTCCGTGTTGGCCGACAGCCACGACGCCGTCTTCGACCGGACGTTGTCGGCGTCGAACGACGACTGCGCCTCGAAGTAGTGGCCGAGGAGGCCCCAGAACGCGTCGGCGTCCCGGGCGTACGTCGCCTCCAGCGCGTAGATTGCCGGCTCGCCCCACGGGTACACGAGCGGCGCGGTGCGGACGACGAACGACCCGACGCCCGTCTCGACCAGTTCCGACCGAATCTCGGGGACGGTGTTCCGCTCGAACGCTCGGCACCGCGGGCACGACGGGTCCTCGAAGGCGACTATCTGCACGTCGGCGTCCGCGCTCCCCAGTCGTGGCTGGGCGGCGACGTCAGCCGTGGCCGGGTGCGCGTCGAACGTCGCCGTCGTCGGGCCGTCGGTGGCGGCGTCCGTCGCGTCGGCGGCCGTCGAACCCGGCGACGGCGTGTCCGACCCCCCGGCACCTCCGCCGGAGTCGCCGAGACACCCGCCGAGGCCGCCCAGTCCGACAGCGCCGGCCAGTAGCAGGTCCCGCCGAGAGAGCGTCATCGATACCCGAATCGTGGACGCGGAACCGTTTGGCGCTACTGCGCTCGTGCGCGGCCGTCGCCCAACTGGCCGAACTCGCGTCGGGGGCATCGCTGTCGGGGGACTGGGAGACGCAGAAACGGAATCGCGGACGCCGCGGCAGGCGTGACGCGGGCGTCCGCGGGACGGTGGCGCCTGCAACTGTCTGTGCGTCCGACCGCACGGCGGGATGCGACCGGACGCGGGGACGGGAGACGCCGCGTGACGTGTTGGGAGGGGCGATACAGACTCTCGTCGCGCGTGCGACCGTTTCGCGTCGGCCGCACGGCGGGGTGCGGTCGAGTGCGGCACGGCGCACGCGCGACGTGACGTGGAACGTCGGCGGACGTTCCGGTGGCGGTACGGCGGGGACCGGCCGTGGTCGTCTCGGATGCTCCTCGCGTGCGCTACCCCCCCGCGGCCGCGTCTTCGGCCGACTCACTACGAAGATACACGCCGTCGGCGCGCCACCCGTTCCCCCGGCTACCGGCCCGGGTGAGTTCCATCTTCACCGGCGCGCCGGCCGAGAGCGTCTCGAGTCGCTCACGAAGACGTTCGTGCGCGTACTCGACGACGTGGTAGGTCGCGTTCGTCTCGTGGGTCCTGAGGGTCAACGCACCGTGGGCGTTCATCTCACCGACTACGGTGTACGTTTCACCACTCTTTTCTCGTTTCATTCTTTCTTCGTCACTCTATATCTCGAAGAAGTAGATAAAGCTAGTCAATAAGGAGTATAAGGTGTCCATATGGGCTGGTACGGATTCCGACGAGCGGTGCGAGACGGCGACCGACGGACCTCCGTTCGGGCGGCCGCGGCGCGTCGAATCAGTAGGGCTATCCACCTCGGTCCGAAACGACCGGTCATGGACCGCGCGCGCCGAACCGACGCGTCCGACGACGAATCCGCCGCAGACGACACTCCCGCCGAGGACGCCGCCGACGAACTGCGCGTCGCCCTGTTCGTGGACGGACCGAACGTCCTCCGCGACGAGTTCGACGTGGACCTGGACGACGTGCGCGAGGCGGCCGCCGCGGTGGGACGCCCCACGGCGACGCGCCTATACCTCGACGAGCACGCGACGCCCGGCCTGATTCAGGCCGCCGAGGCGCGCGGGTTCGAAGTCGTCGTCACCAGCGGCGACGTGGACGTGCGCCTCGCGGTGGACGTCACCCGATTCGCCGTCGAGGGCCGCGCCGACGTGGTCGCCATCGCCTCCCGCGACACCGACTTCAAGCCCGCCATCGAGACGGCGAACGCCTACGGCATCCGGACGCTGGCCATCGCCCCCGGCGAGTTCGGCCGGTCCGACGCCCTGCGGAACGCCGCGTCGGACAGCGTCACCCTCGGCGACGACGAGGGGCCGACGATGGTCGGCTACGACGAGTAGGCGTCGGGGGCGACGGCGAGTCGGCGGAGAGACGGGACCGGGGCGACGGCGAACGGGACGACGAGGACCGAAGCGGAGGCAGAACCGGAGGCGAAGAAGAGCGTCGACCGGGAGCGAGCAGCCTTTTTACGCGGACCGACCAACCGCCGGGCATGGAACAGTTGGGTACGCCGGTTCTCGACAACCACCTCCACCTCGACCCGACGCACGGCCGCGGACTGGACGCCGTCCGCGACTTCTCCCGCCTCGGCGGGACGCACCTGCTCGTGGTGAACAAGCCGTCGTGGCACCTCGGCGTCGACGCCAACGAGGGCGCGGACTTCCGCCCCGTCTTCGAGGAGACGGTCGACGTCGTCGCCGACGCCACCGCGGAACTGCCGGGCCGCGCGTGGCCCGTCCTCGGCGTCCACCCGGGACTCGTCTCGCATCTGGTCGACGAACGCGGGCTCTCGCCCGCCGAGGCGCGCGACGTGATGCAGTCGGGGTTGGACGTCGCCGCGGAGTACGTCCGCGCGGGCGACGCCCTCGCCCTCAAGTCGGGGCGACCGCACTACGACGTCTCCGAGGCGGTCTGGGAGGCGTCGAACGACGTGATGCGTCACGCCTTCGCCCTCGGGGCGGACCTCGACTGCGCGGTGCAGTTGCACACCGAGGCGTCCGACGACCTGACGGAGGTAGCCGAGTGGGCAGAGGACGCCGGGATGGCCCGAGAGCGAGTGGTCAAACACTACGCGGGCGGCCGCCTCGCGGGCCCGACGCCCAGCGTGATGAGCGAGAAAGACCGGCTCGAAGTCGCCGCCGAACGCGGGGCGCCGTTCCTGATGGAGACGGACTTCGTGGACGACGCCGACCGACCGGGCGCGGTCCTCGGGCCGAAGACGGTGCCCCGGCGCGTGCGGTGGATGCTGGAGGAGGGGTGGGACGACGCCGTCGCGACGGCGCACGTCGAGACGCCGCGGGACGTGTACGGCATCGACACGCGAGAGACGCTGACTCGCTGACCCGGACGCTGACGCGCGGTACGCCGGGTTCGTCACGGATTCACAGTCGACAGGGCGCGCGAGCATAGGAAAGGCATTTGAGTGCTGCCGGGGATGATTGGAACATGACCGAGGCCGAGGAGACCTACTACACGGAAGAACGCTGGCAGAACTGGCTCACGCGCGTCGAGGACGAGGAGCTCGACCCCGAGAACGAGGACTCCGCGCGACTCCTGTTGAACCTGCAGGACGACGCCGCCATCGCGGTGGCCAAGATAGTCTCCGCGCACGAGGAGGAGACGCTCTCGGAGGAGGAGGCCCTCGAAGAACTCGAAGGCGTCCGCGAAATCGTCCTCTCGGAGCCGACGTTCGAGGGCGACGACGTCGAGGAGAAGGTGATGCTCATCGACGGCGTCCAGACGAGTCTGGTCTGCGTCTTCTACGCCGCCGAGGAGTACATCGTCGGCGGGCCCGCCGAACCCGCACCGCTCGAAGAGTACGTCGAGGCCGCCGCCGAGGCCGAGACGCAGGAGGACCTCGACGCCGCACTCGGCTACCTCGTGCAGGCGGGGACGCGCATCATCGAGGGTGACGAACTCGACATGTCTATCGCCGAGGAGCTGGAGTACGGACTCGTCTCCGAGTGGCTCAACGGCCTCGACAGCCTCCAGAGCGCCATGAGCGACCCCGAAGTCGTCGAAGAAGAGGACGCGTAACGTTTCGACGCGCGGCGCGCGTTCGTCGGTCTCCCGGCGGCATACTTTTATCAGACAGTCACACAATCCGAGGTATGGAGTTTCGGGGGGACGACCGAGCAGTCGCCGTCCAGATAGGTGCGGTGCTGTTACTCGGGTTCGTCGTCGTCTCGCTGTCGATGTATCAGGCGGCCGTCGTTCCTCAGGAGAACGAACAGGTCGAGTACCGCCACAACCAGCGCGTCGTCGGCGACATGCACGAGGTACGGAACGCCGTCCTCCAGACCGCCGCGACGGGGTCGTCGGCGCCGACGGCGGTCGAACTCGGGACGGAGTACCCCGCACGTTCCGTCTTCGTCAACCCGTCGCCGCCGGGGGGAACGCTCGCCACTTCGTCGCTCGGCGACGTGTCGATCCGGAACGCCGTCGCCGACGACCCCGAGACGGCCGAACCGGACTACCCCGAGACGGACGACTTCTGGAACGGCAGCACGCGGACGTATCCGACGCGCGCGCTCGCCTACCAGCCATCGTACAACCGCTACGGGAACGCGCCGACGACCGTCTACGAGAACGGCGTCCTCTACAACCGGTTCGGCGAGGGCGCGTCGGCCAACACCGTCACCGTCTCCGACCAGACGCTGGTCTCGGGGCGGCAGATATCGCTCGTGACGCTGTCCGGCGACCTCTCTCGCGGCGGGTCGGGGACGCTGTCGGTGGACCCGCGGGCGGTGAGCCAGTCGACCCGGACGGTGTCCGTCTCGCAGGACGCCTCGCGGCCCGGAAACGTCTCCATCGTCGTCCCGACGCGGTTGGACGCCTCGACGTGGCGGCGACTCCTCGAGGAGACGAACCAGTACGACGGGACGGGCGACCCCACCAACGAGCGGTACGTCCACGCGGTGACCGACGCCGGGCCGGACGCCGTCGAAATCGCGTTCGAGGCGGGGACGACGTACGAACTCCGCATGGCGAACGTCGGCGTCGGGTCGGCCGACGGGGACGCGGAACCGGCGTACCTGACCAGCGCGGAGGGAATCGACTTCCCCTACACCGACCGGAAGGACTCGTTCGTCGTCGAGGTCCGCGACCGGTACAACAACCCCGTCGGGACGCGGGTGAACGCCTCGGCGGCCCGGGGGACGGTGCCGAACGGAACCGTCGAGGAACCCGGGCGCTACCGCTACGTCTACGAGGCGCCGGCCACCGACGGGCCGGACACCGTCAACGTGAGCTACCGGGACGAGTCGCGGGCGGGGTTCGACCCGAACGCCACCGCGGACCTGCAGTACGACGTCGAGGTGCAGGCGTCGGGCGGAAGCGGGAGTGGGAGCGGGGACGGCGGGACGGGCGGCGGGTCCGGCCCCCTCTCGCTCGTCGACGGGAGCGGACAGGGGAAGGCCAACCGCGGCGCGACCAGCGGCGTCCAGTTCGAACTGTCGAACGACGGGTCGGACGAACTCGAACTGACCGGCGTCTCTGTGGACGCCACGACGAAGTCCAGCGTGCAGCAACTCCACGAGACGAACGGAGGACAGGGCGACGGGCAGTACGAGGCGTACTTCGACGTCGGCTCCGACAGTCAGAACAGTCCGCAGTCGAACGACGGCTGGTACGAGGCCGGCGACGGCAACGGCGACGAGTACGTCGTCGGGTCCGGGACCGTTCCGCTCACCTCGGACGCCACCCTCGCCGCCGGCGAGGGCGCGACGGTCTACCTCTACCAGTTCCAGAACAACGGCGGGAGCGGGCAGAACATGGCCGACGAGGAGGTGACGGTGACAGTCGAGTACGAGAGCGGCGGCACGTCGTACGCGGAGACGTTCAACGTCACGGCCACCGACCCGTACTGACCGGAGACCGATCTCACATCTGATACTGGCACGGAAAGATTCAGAACGGTTCGTGCGAAGGACAGACCAATGACCGAACAGACGCCGTCGGCTTCGACGCGAGGACAGGCGGAGTCGATAGGCGTCGTCCTCCTCCTCGGCGTCGTCGTCGTGAGCGTGAGTGCGTTCGGGGTGTTCTACCTCTCGGACGGGTTCGACGGCGCGAACGCCGGCGGGGCCGGCGGCGCGTCCGGCACGTCGGTGAACCTCGTCGGCGACGTCTCCCGCGAGACGCTGGAACTCTCGCACGCCGGGGGTCGGCCGCTACCGACGGCGCACCTCCGCGTCCTCGTGCAGAACGACTCCGGGGGAGCCGAGTACGCGTTCGACCCCGGACTGATGGTCGACGGCGACGGCGACGACGCGTTCGAGGCGGGCGAGACGTGGCGACTGGACTGGCGTCGGACCGTCGGCGAGGAACTGACCGTCCGCGTGGTGGACGCGGAGCGAAACGCCGTGCTGTTCACCGAGTCGGTGACCGTCTCGGGGACGCCGACGCCGGGGGCCGACAACCCCGCCCGCGGCGAGACGCCGACGGCGACGGAGACGGGGACGCCGGTCGGGACGGCGACGCGGACGCCCGACGACGACGGCCCGCCCTCGGCCGTCGCCCGCGGCGGGTCCGTCGAGGGGCGGGCGGGCGAGTCGCTGACGCTCGACGGCTCGGACACGACCGACCCCGACGGCGACGACCTGACGTACGAGTGGCGGATAACCGACGGCGACGGACTCTCGCCGGACGCCGCGCGAATCGTGGACGACTCGCCGGCCACGCCGAACGCGACGTTCGAGGTTCGCGAGAACGTGACCGACCGGACGTACGAACTCCGCGTGCGCCTCGTCGTCTCCGACGGGAGCGACACGGTACGCGACGGCGCGACGGTCACCGTCGAGAAGTACAACCGACCGCCGAACGCCGACGCGGGCGACGACAGCGAGATGGGTCTCGGGGACGGCGAGCGAGAGTCGCTCGACGCGGCGGCGACGCGGGCGAGCGAACTCGACTTCGGTCCCACCGCCGGCCGCGACGGGACGCTCGGAGCCGGTGCCGACGCCGAGACGCGGCGGTTCGACCGGCGTCACGCTCTCGCCGGCGGCGTCGTCGGGTCGCTGACGCTCGACGGGTCGGGGAGCTCCGACCCCGACGGCGACGACCTGACGTACGAGTGGGAAGTCGTCGACGACGACGGACTCGGCGGCGGCCTCGAACTGACCGACGCCGACAGCGTCCGGCCGACGCTCAGGCTCACCGACGTCGTCACCGACCGCGACCGGGAGGTGACCGTCCGACTCACCGTCACCGACGACGACGGGGCCACCGACACCGACGCGGTGAACGTGAGCGTCGCGCCCGTCGACCCGAACGACGCGCCCGCCGGCGGGTGGCCGGGGTGGCTGGAGTGGTTGCTCCGCCTGCTGTTCGGGTGGCTCTGAGTCGGTGACGCTGCGGCGGGGGTCGCGCGTCGCCCGCCCGCGTTCGTTTCGACACCTGACGTAACACCTCATCGACAAACCCATATGGCCGGGCTTCGGAGAGGGGACGTATGACAGCCGTCGGCATCGACGCCATCGAGATTTGGACGGGGAAACTCAGACTCGACCTGCCGAACACCTTCGCGCCGGAGAAGGGCGAGGACCCCGAGAAGTACACGAAGGGGCTGGGTCTGGCATCGTCGTCGTTCCCGGACGTCTACGAGGACATCGTCACGATGGGAGCGAACGCGGCGAAGCGTCTGATGGACCGCGAGGGCCTCGCGCCCGACGACATCGGCCGCATCGACGTGGCGACGGAGTCCGCGTTCGACAACTCCAAACCCGTCTCGACGTACATCGCGGGGTGTCTCGAACAGGTGTACGACGGCGACTTCCACCACGCGAACAAGGGCGAACGCAAGTTCGCCTGCCTGTCGGGGACGCAGAGCATCGACGACGCGTACAACTGGATCAAGGCGGGCCGGCACCGCGGCCGCGCCGCACTCGTCATCGCCACGGACACCGCCCTGTACGAACGCGGTGACCCCGGCGAGGCGACGCAGGGCGCGGGCGCCGTCGCCATGCTCATCACGGAGAACCCGTCCATCGTCGAACTCTCGACCGAACAGGGCTACGGGAGCGCCGACGAGACGGACTTCCTGAAGCCGAACCAGCAGTTCCCCAGCGTGGACGGCAAGCGGTCGGTGCAGGTGTACCTCGCGCGGATGCGCGAGGCCCTCGAGGACTACGAGTCCGTCGCGGGCGACACCCACCCCGACGACTTCGAGTACATCCCGTTCCACACGCCGTTCCCCGGCATGGTCCGGAAGGCGGCCGTCCTCGGCTTCCGACACATGACGCGCGACACCGACGTCGAGGACGAACTCGCCGACGAAATCGGGATGCAACCCCGCGAGAGCGAGTACGACACGTGGGACGACTACGAGGAGGCCATCCGCGCCTACATGGACGACCTGAAGGAGACCGAGCAGTACCGCGAGTGGTACGCCACCACCATCGAACCGACGCTCTCCATCTCGCGGAACGTCGGCAACTGGTACACCGGGTCGGTCCACATCGCTCGCCTGTCCGCCCTGCGTGACGCCCTCGAACGCGGCGACGAGTTGGCGGGCAAGCGGATGCTCGTCGGGTCGTACGGTTCCGGCGCGCAGGCCGAGATTCACGCCGAGACCATCGTCGACGGGTGGGCCGAACACGTCGAGGCCATCGACGTGGACGGGCAACTCGACCGGCGGCAGGACATCACGTACGACGAGTACGAACTCATCCACGACGTCCACAACCACGCCAAAGAGGTGGACGTCGAGGAGTTCACCGCTCCCGAATCGGAGTTCGTCTTCACGGGCTGGGGTCGGATGAACGAACGCCGGTACGACTACGTCGAGTAGCGGACTCCGTCCGCCCGAACGCCGTCGCCGACGGGCGAAGCGAGTCGATGCAGGACGGCCAGCGACCACGTGGGCGCGGCGACGGAGCGGCCGCCAACCATAAATTCATCACGATTCTTAATCCGGGTGGCACGTGACCGGTGACACTCGTGTCGACGCGTCCGCCACGGAGGCAACGGCGGACGACGGGCAGTCGGACGAATCGCGCGTCAAGAGTGCCGTCCGCGACGTCGCGCGGCACTGGCAGGCGGCAGCGTTCGGACTCGGCAGCCTCGCGGTGGCGTACTGGGCCGCGTTCGTGAACCCAGCGATGTCGCCGAAGTGGTACGTCCCCATCATGCTGGTGTACCTCGGCATCGCCGTCGGGTACATCTACGTCGTCGAGGAGACGAAGCTGAGTTTCGGGACGTCCGCAGGGACGGAGTCCACGTAGGGACGGCCGTCCCCGTCACCCGTCGTCGGCGACGGGCGAACAGCGGTCGAGTTCGACCGTGACGCCGTCGCCGTCGACGCCGAACGTCATCTCTTCGACCCGGCAGGCGTACGCCGCGTAGTGGTTGCCGTCGGCGTCGTAACAGGCCTCCTTCTCGACCAACTCGTGCCGTTCGAGTTCCTCCAACCGCCGGTAGACGGTCGGCTTCGACACGTCGCACCGGCCCGCGAGTTCGCTGGCCGAACGCGAGTCGTCGCTCGTGTGGACGAGTATCTCGCGCGCGAGTTCGTTTCCGAGCAGTTCGAACAGTTCGTCGGCGCCCCGGCGTGACACGGAGCCACACACGGCGGTCGGGGACAAGAATCCGGTGGCCGTCTCAGGGAAGCGCGCGCAGGTCGTCGAGCATCTCGTCCAAGTCGCGGTTCGAGATGGCGAGCGAGAAGCCGTCGATGCTGGCGAGGGCGGGGGCGTGTTCCCACAGGTCGTCCTCCGTCAGGCCGTGGAGGACGACGGCGTTCGGCGTCGGGTTGACGACGCGCATCGCCACGAGGGGGGACTCGCCGCGACTGACGCCCGTGAAGACGAGCGCGCGACTCGTGGACTGCCCGTAGAGGCGGTAGAACTCCTCGGACGACAGGCGCGTGATGGCCTGGATGCTGTTGATGACGGTGTGCCCGCTCACGTGGTCGTGGTCGCCGCGGACGAGTTCCGTCGCGTCCATCGCCTCGTACAGGCGTTCGAGGGGGACCGATGTGGCGTACTCCCGCAGGTCCTGGACGATGTCGCTCTCGAACCCCGCGGAGATGACGCGAGCGTACTGCCGGATGCGACTGCCGCCGCGCGACTGGTCGATGTCGAGGAGGGCCTCGACCATCCGGCGGACGACGCCGATGCCGGGGCTCTCGCGCCGTCCGCTCTCGTAGTCGGAGATGACCGACGACGACACGTCCAACTCCTCGGCCAGCGCCGTCTGCGAGATGTCGAAGTCCGTCCGCCACTTGCGGAGGGTCGCGCCCGCGTCGTCGCTCAGCGTTATCTCACCGGCGATACGTCGTGCGAGTTCGTCGCGCGGAACCTCGCTCATCGAGCGTCACCCGCGCCCCGTCCGTCCCGGTGCATACGGTGCGACGTGTGCGACTCGGGCGCAAAAGGGTATCGAAAATCGGGTTCGACGAACGACGATGTGTCGGCGACGGTCCGAAGTCGGTCACCCGAGGCGAACGTTCAAGAGGGAGAGCGCGTCACTCTCCCCCATGCCGTCGACCGTCGTCCACCTCGCACTCGGTGGACTCATCGGTGCCGCCCTCCTCGGCGCGGAGTTCGACCGGCGGAGCCTCCTCGTCGTGTTCGCGTTCACCGCGCTTCCGGACCTCGACGTGCTGGCGGAACCCCTCCTGCCGGGTGCGCACCGGTCGCTGGGGCACACGTTCGTCCTGCCGGCCGTCCTGTTCGCTCTCCTCCTCTGGGACGCGCGTCGCGGCGCGGCGTCGGCCCTCCGGCGGCGGTTCGGCGTGCGCGGCGTGAAACTGGCGTGGGTGGGGGCGTTCTGCCTCCTCGCCGCGGGCATCGTCCCGGACCTCCTCGTCGGCGGCGTGAACGCCTTCTACCCCCTCCACGACCGGTTCTACACGGTCGACGGCCGACTGCTCTACTCGACGGACCGGGGCTGGGTCCAGACGCTCGTGGACCTCTCGCCGCCGGAGCCGAAACCGGCCCGGACGACGGACAACTTCCAGTTCCGGACGGTGCTGGACGCCGCGCCGACGCGGGGCGTCGAACCGGCCCCCGAGGAGGCGCGCGTCGAACGCGTCTTCCCCGTCGCCATGACCGGCTTCCGGTTCGGTATCGTCCTCCTCTCCGCCGTCGTGGTGAGCGTGCGACTGGCCGGCGACCGGTTCGCGGGTCTGTTCGAGGCGTGAGTCGGTCCGAACGAGACGGGCCGCCCTCGCACCGGGGCGTTCATGGCCGACGGCGTCGACGGACGAACGATGACCGACGCGACGATACGACCGTACGAACCGGAGGACGCCGACGACCTGTGGGCCCTGAAGCGCGGCTTCGAACTCGGCATCGGGGCGAACACCGGCGGCGAGGACAAGGGCGAGACGTACGAGGAGAAACTCGACGACGACTACCGGACCCGGTGGCTGGCGTGGGTCGACCGCTGCGTCGACGAGGACGAGACGTGCGTCGCCGTCGCGGCGACGGCCGACGGACTCGTCGGCTACGCGTTCGTCCTGCCCGAGTCGCTGGCGTTCGTCTGGGACGCCGCCGTCCTCAACGAGATATTCGTCGCGCCCGACGCGCGCGGCACGGGCGTCGCGGACGGCCTGATGGAGGCCGCCCTCGACTGCGCCCGCGAGCAGACGCTCCCGCTCGACCGGATGGTGCTCGACGTGGACCGGGAGAACGACCGCGCGCAGGCGTTCTACGAGCGGTACGGCTTCGAACACTGGGGCGAGATGGTCGCCAGAGAACTCTGACTACGACCCGCCGCGAACCGCGCCCGCGACGGCACCGCCGACGCCGCCGAGGGCGACGGGTTCGACCAGGCCCGCGAGGAGAACCGTCGTCACCGGGTCGGGGCGGACCACGTTCCCGCCGAACGAGACGGTGAAGGCGAACAGGCCGGCGACGGCGACGACGAAGTAGCCGAACGCGACCATCGCCCCCGAGAGCGCGCCGTCCGCCGGCGACGACGCCCGCGAGAGCGTCGCGGCCGCCGCGCCCCCGGCGAGGAGGCAGACGACCGGCACGGCGTACAGGAGCGGGGAGAACGCCTCCGTCGTCCCGACGAGGTCGACGCTCGACGTGGACCCGAACAGGCCCGGGACGAGCGTCTTCACGCCGTGGACGTTCAGGAACGACCAGCCGACGACCTGCCACACCGAGAGTTCGCTCCCGAACGCTTCGAGGAAGCCGAACGCGGCGGAGTTCCGTATCGTCCCCGCCGTCGCGAGGTAGACGAGGAGGTAGCCGAGGACGCCGGCTCCGAGGCCGCTTCCGAGGCCGGCGACCGCTGTTCGCGGCGACCGAACGCTGCTGGGAGACATTACTGTCGAGACGACTCTCACCGCTTCGTATATACTTCGTGGCCGGCGTGCGAGAACGGCGCACGGAGAACGCGACGCTCAGGGGAGCGTCTCGACGAACGTCACCGAGTCGTCCGCGCCGCCCGCGTCGCGCCACTCGGCCTGCGAGACGGTGTAGCGCGCCTCGTCGCGCACGTCGCCGTCGGTGAAGGGGAGGCCGCGGCGGACCACGCCCTCGAACCGGCCGCCCGCGTCCGCGACGTACTTCTCGACGGCGCGGCGAGATTTCTCGTTGCCGGCGGCGACGCCGACGGCGACGAGGCCGACGTCGAGGCGGTCGAACGCGAGGGTCAGCAGGGCGCGGGCGCGTTCGCCGGAGTAGCCCCGCCCCCAGAACCGCTTCCGGAGCCAGATACCGGGTTCGGCCACGTCGCGGTCCCAGTCGAACTCGAGTGCGCCGACGCCGACGAACTCGCCGGTGTCCGGGAGCCGAATCGCGTACTCGGCGCTCTCGGCCTCCGCCCACCGCTCCTCGCAACCGCGGAGGAAGTCGAACGCCTCCTTCGGCGTCTCGTGCGGCGAGAACGGGACGTGTTCGAACGTCTCCGCGGCGTCCTCGCCGGAGGCGACGCGGTAGAGTTCCCGCACGCCGACGGTGTCGCGACCGGCGCGTTCGAGCCTGAGTCGGCCCGTCTCGACGACGGCGGGGAACAGGTCACTCGTCGCCATCGACGTCCTCCCACCGGAGCGTCGCCGTCCGTTCGTCCACCGCGTCGCGCCACTCCGCCTGCGTGACGGAGAACCGGACGGTCGACTCGGGGTCGCCGTCGCGTTCGACGCGGTGGCGAAACTCGCCGTCCCGACTGCCGCCCGCCGCCTCGACGTAGTCCGCGATGGCGCGGACGGCGCGTTCGTCGGCCGGAATCGCCTCGGCCGCGCACAGCGACACGTCGAGTTCGTCGAAGGCGACCTCGAAGAACGCCCGCGCGCGTTCGCTGACGTAGCCGCGACCCCGGAACGGCTTCCTGAGCCAGATGCCGAACGCGGCGGTGTCGCGGCCCCACTCGAAGTGCAGGCCCGCCGTCCCGGCGAACGCGCCCGCGCCGTCCTCGCCGTCGCGCGGGTAGACGGCGTAGACGGCGCTCTCGCCGGCCTCCCACCGGTCCTCGATTCGGCGGAGGAACTCGTCGGCCTCCTTCGGCGACCGGTAGGGGTTCCACGTGACGTAACGGGTCACGTCTTCGATGCTCGCGGCGCTCTCTCGGCCGTGTTCGTACAGTTCGAGCGACGCGACCTCCTCCCGCGTCGCGCGCCTGAGGCGGAGGCGGTCGGTGCGTATCTCGACGGGGAACACGACCGTGCGGACGCAGTCCGGCGAAAAGAAGCTACCCCGGCCGTGTCACTCGACACCACGCATCGTCTTCTCCCGCCGACCGGTGAGTTCGTCGGGAACGAGGCGGTACATCTCGAACTCCAACTCCGTGGTCGGTTCGTCGTAGATGGTGACGAACGGGATGTCCATCGTCCGCATCGCCTCGACGACGGTGGAGTCGAGTGCCGCCTCGGTCACCTCGGTGAGGCGGCCGCGGGCGACGACGGACTTCCACCCCTCGTCCGTCTGTTCGTGGACGACGACGGAGACGGCACCGGGCGCGTCGACGTACTCGCGTTTCTCCGACTCCGAGTCGAACGCGAGTCGAAGGTAGAGGCTCTCCTGCTCCGCGTCGAAGCCGTAGGAGACGGGAATCGCGTAGGAGTCGTCGTCCTTGGCGAACGCGACGACGCCGGTGCCGCCCGTCCCGAGGAACTCGACTGTCTCTTCGTGGCTCATGGCGACGGACTGGTCGGACATGAGATAATCTACGCTCGGCGGCGACTTAAAATGACGTTCCGCTTATCGTTTTCTCGGGCGGCGGGGCGACCGACGGCACGGGGCGGAACGCCTCGTCGGGCGCGGCGCCGCTCTCGGTGCGTGCGAACGCCGGGGCCCGCTCTCGGTACCGCTCTCGTGCGGACGACACTGACGCTACCGACGATTCCCACCGTGACCCTTGTTGTCAATACATTATCATAGGAGGGGAGCGTACGGGGCCTATGGCTCTCCACGCACTCGACGACGTCGACGACGCACTGGACGTGACGCGAACGTTCCTCGGCTCTCTGGACCGCACGGCGTGGGTGAAACTCGCCCTCGTGGCGCTGTTCATCGGCGGCCCCGGCGCGAACGTCAACTCCTTTCAGTACACGTTCGGCGGGGACGGCGGCACCGGCGGCCCCGCGACGGGGGTCCCCCCCGGAGACGTGTTCGGGCCGAACGCGTGGCTCCTCGTCGCGGGCGTCGTCGGCTTCTTCGTGCTCCTCGGACTCGCCTTCGCCCTCGTCGGTTCGGTCATGGAGTTCGTCTTCGTCGAGTCGCTCCGAAACGAGTCGGTGACGGTCCGGCGGTACTGGGGCCGACGGTGGAAACAGGGCGTTCGCCTGTTCGGATTCCGCCTGCTCGTCGGCTTCTTCGTGTTCGGCACCGTCGCCCTGTTCGCGGCGCCGTTCCTCCTCGCCGCGGCGGGGTTCGAACCGTTCACGGGCGGCGTCTCGCTCGCCGTCCTCCTGGTCGTCCTCCTGCCCCTGTTCGTCGTCCTCGCCGTCGTCGCCGGCCTCGTCAACGGCTTCACCACCGTCTTCGTCGTCCCCATCATGATTCTAGACGACTGCGGCGTCCTCGCCGGGTGGCGGCGCCTCTGGGCGACGATGACTCGCCACTGGGTCCAGTACCTCGCCTACGCCGTCGCGAGCTTCTTCCTCTCGATAGTCGGCGGCATCCTCGTCGCAATCGTCACCGTCGTCTTCGTCGTCGTCCTCCTCGTCCCGTTCGGCCTCCTGTTCGCCCTCGGTATCGGTCTCGTCGAGTTCGTCGCCGAACCGGTCGGCATCGCGGTGTTCGTCCTCGCCGGCCTCCTGTTCGGTCTCGCCGTCCTCGCCGTCGCCGCACTCGTGCAGGTGCCCGTGCAGGCGTACCTGCGCTACTACGCGATGCTCGTCCTCGGCGACGTGGACGAGACGCTGGACCTCGTCCCGACGCAACGCGCCGCCGTCCGCGGGTCACCGGACGTGGTCGAGGAGTGAGCGAGCGAGCCCGGAACCCACTCGCCGTCGCTCTTGGGAACGTAAACTGAGCGACCGAAGCGAGCGCCCTTTCGAAAGTTCAGCGGTCCGTTCTCGGGGAGCGGCGGCGCCGGACGCGCCCGTGACCGAGGCGCGCCGCGACGCGTGCCCGCGGCCTTCGCGCCCGACTCACGGAATCCGGGGGTGAACCCGAGGCTCAGTTTGTAAGCCAGAAAGCGAAAAAACGCGCCACCCGTGAGTACAGACGATGTCAGACCCGGTCGTCGTTACGCTCGCCAGTTCGCCCGTCCCCGAGTGGGCGGTCCATCTGGGGAAACAGGTAGAACACGCGCTGGCTCCCGCACGCGAGTTGCTCAAGCCGCTCCTCGCCAGTTGGGTGACGCTGGCCGTCTGGGTCACCCTCAACGTCGTCTCTCTCGGCGTCCTCTGGTGGGACGTCCGCGAGCGAAACCAGAACCTCCCCTCGATGATGAAGTTCGTCTGGTCGCTCGTCGTCGCCTACTCCGGTCCGGTCGGGCTGGCGGTGTACTGGTACTCGGGGCGGACGCAACTCGACAGCGACTCGCTCTGGAAGCGAGGGTTCCGCTCGACCTCGCACTGCTACTCGGGCTGTGGGATAGGCGAAGTCATCGGCATCACCGCGTCGACCATCATCCTCAGCTTCTCCCTGTTCTGGGTGACCGTGGCGACGTTCACGATGGCGTTCCTGTTCGGGTTCGCGTTCACCATCGGGCCGCTGATGCAGGAGGGCGTCGGGTTCGGCGAGGCCGTGAAGGACGCACTGTGGAGTGAGACGCCCAGTATCACCATCATGGAGATAGCCGCCATCGGCACCGACCTCCTCCTCGCCGGCGGGGCGAAGTGGACCGCGCCGCTGTTCTGGACGGCGCTGTTCTTCTCTTTGACCATCGGGTTCGTCGCCGCCTACCCCGTCAACGCCGTGCTCATCGTCGCCGGCGTCAAGGAGGGGATGGGCAACCCCGCCGAGATGGACGGAAGCGGCGGAAGCCGTTCGTCGGCCGCCGACTGAGTCGCCGGTGGCGACGCGCCGGTGACGCTCCGCAACCACTAAACGCACCTCGGACGACCCTTCTACAATGGCAGACTGGACGGAGCAGTCGGTCTAATCGTGTGTAGTTCGTGTGTAAGGCCGGCCGTCCTCCTCCTCGGAATCCGACGGACGAACCGCACAGTCTGTTCCTCCTCGGTCGGGGTGTGAAGAGCCGGAATGGCGTTGTTGACCGAGGACTACCGCTTACGACCGCTGCTGCTTGAACCACCGAGCGACTTCGGTCTGAAACCGCCCGAACCAGCGGAGGTCCTCGTGTAGCACGTCGTAGACGACGTCGTGATTGACATCGCCGTATCGGTGAGCGAGAACGTTCCGAAACCCGACGGCCTCCTCCATCTTCGCTTGCGTCTCGTCCGAGAGGATACCGGCGTTCCCGAGGGCTTCTATCTCCTTCTTCGACGTCCCACTCGGGGTGAGTGCTTCGGCCGAACGGATGTGCTGGGCGAGGTCGATACAGGACTGGATGAGATTCATGAACGTCCGTTCGACGGCCCGCTGAGTCACCATGTCGGCGAGGTACTCCTCCTTCGACATCCCTCGCATTCGCTTCAGGTCGTCAGTGTACTGATTGACGTGACGGAGTTTGTCCACGACGACGTCCCCGTCGACCATCTACGTGTCGCCCCGGGCGAGTCGGTCGATGAACTCACGGCGCTCCCGCTCCCGTTCGTTCGCCGTCGACTCGTACTCTCGCCCGATTCGTTCTCGGTACGTCTCGACCGCACGCTCGTCGCCGGTGAGAACGATTCCGTCACGAAGTGCGGCGTACGCAACCGGCGTCGGAAGCGAGTCGACGTCGCTCACGTCTACGAACCCGTCGGCGTACTCCTGCAGTCCAGCGTCGATGCGGTTTCGAGCGTCGAACCGTTCGTGGTCCGTCATCTCCTCGGGGAACCGGAGGGCGACATCCACATCGGATGATTCGGTGGCGGTTTCTCGTGCGTGCGACCCGAACAGAACGGCGAAAACGACCGGCGTCTCGGCGAGGTACGCTCGCATCTCCGAGAGATTCGCTCCCTCGACGTTCGACTCGTCCTCGCTCGCCATGCCGTACTGTTCGAGACTCCGGAGTAATACGTTTACTCCTCGTACGCCACGAGTGGATTGCACGAAAAGACGGGTCCCTCGAACGAGATTCCCGGTGGACTATTCGCAACCACTAAACGCCCGTCCGACCACCCTCACACAATGGCAGACTGGACGGAGAAGTACCGGCCTTCGACGCTGGCGGAGGTCCGCGGGAACAACAAGGCCCGCGACGCACTCGCCGAGTGGGGGAAGACGTGGGACGACCACCGCGAGGCGGTGGTCCTCCACGGCGCGCCGGGCGTCGGCAAGACGTCGGCGGCGCACGCCCTCGCCAACGACATGGGGTGGGAGACGGTCGAACTGAACGCCTCCGACCAGCGGACGGCGGACGTCATCGAACGCTTCGCCGGGCGCGCCGCGATGAACACGACGCTGGCCGGCGCGTCGGCGGGCGACGCCGACGGCCGGCGCGAGGGTCGGCAGTTGGTCGTCATGGACGAGGCGGACAACATCCACGGCAACTACGACCGCGGCGGCGCGGGCGCGATAACGCGCCTCGTCAAGAAGGCGAACCAGCCCATCGTCCTCATCGCCAACGAGTACTACGACATGTCGAACGGCCTGCGGAACGCCACGCAGGACATCGAGTTCCGCGACGTCTCCGCGCGCTCTATCGTCCCCGTCCTCCGTGACATCCTCCGCAAGGAGGGAATCGAGTTCGACAGCGACGCCCTGGACCGACTCGCGGAGACGAACAGCGGCGACCTGCGCTCGGCCGTGAAGGACCTGCAGGCGGCCGCCGACGGGAAGGAGCGTCTCACCGTCGAGGACGTGGTGACGGGGACGCGCGACAGGGCCATCGGCCTGTTCGCGTTCATCGACGCCGTGCTGAAAGAGGAGTCCGCGGAGGAGGCACTCCAGTCGGCGTACGCGGTGGACGAGACGCCCGACGACCAGGTGCAGTGGATAGAGGACAAGGTGTCGCTGGTGTACGACGACGACGAACTCGCCCGCGCCTACGAGTTCCTCGCCAACGCCGACGTCTGGTTGGGCCGCGTCAGGGCGACGCAGGACTACTCCTACTGGCGGTACGCGACGGACAACGTCGCCGCGGGCGTCGCCGCGGCGCGGGACCGAACCCGCGGCGGGTGGACCCAGTACGGCGGCGCGCCGTATCGCTCCACGCGCGACTCGACGCGGGACGAAATCGTCCGGAAGATAGCCGAATCGGGCGGATTCTCGATGGGGACGGCCCGCCGTGACGTCCTCCCGTTCCTCGCGACGATGACCCACCACTGCAAGCCCCGCGACCTGACCGTCGCCATGGCCGCGTGGTACGACCTGGACGAGGCGGCCGTCTCCTACGTCACCGGAAGCGGCGAGACGACGAACAAGGTGCAGTCCATCGTC
The DNA here is from genome assembly GCF_900112175.1 of Halogeometricum rufum. Taxonomy (NCBI): domain Archaea; kingdom Methanobacteriati; phylum Methanobacteriota; class Halobacteria; order Halobacteriales; family Haloferacaceae; genus Halogeometricum; species Halogeometricum rufum. Next base: position 443,397 of record NZ_FOYT01000002.1, read on the forward strand.
GAGGACGCCCGCGAGATGCGCGAGACGGAGATGGAAGCACACACCGGCGGAGCGTTCGAGGGGGCCGCACCCGACGCCGACGGCGGCGACGGCGCGGACACCGACGGCGACGCGAACGGCGACGACGCGGCGAACCGGGACGACGCCGACGACGACGTGTTGGACGGCAACGCCGACGCCGACGACAGGGCCGAGGACGCCGAGGACGACGACGGCCAGTCCGGGCTGGACGACTTCTTCTGACACCTGCCTGCCGTTCGTTTTATCGAACAGCCACCTGAAAACGGGCGTGTGACAGAGTTCGGATACACGCTGTCGAGCGAGGAGTTCGGCCCGACCGAACTGGTGGAGAACGCCGTCGAAGCGGAGGACAGGGGCTACGACTTCCTGTCCGTCTCCGACCACTTCCACCCGTGGCTGGCCGAACAGGGCGAGTCGCCGTTCGTCTGGAGCACCCTCGGCGGCGTCGCCGAAGCGACCGAGGAGGTGGACGTGGGCGTCGGCGTCACCTGCCCGACGACGCGCATCCACCCGGTGAACGTCGCGCAGGCGGCGGCGACGACGAAGGCGATGCTGGACGGCAGGGCGTTCCACTTCGGCGTCGGCACCGGCGAGGCGTTGAACGAACACGTCACCGGCGAGCGCTGGCCCGAGTACGCGGTGCGAAAGGAGATGCTGGCGGAGGCAATCGACGTGATTCGGAGCCTCTGGACCGGCGAACAGGTGAGCCACCGCGGCCCCCACTACACCGTCGAGAACGCCCGTCTGTTCACCCTCCCGGACGAACCGCCGTCGCTGGTCGTCTCGGCGTTCGGGGCGGAGTCCGCGCGGATGGCGGACGAACTCGGCGACGGCTTCTGGTCGGTCGGTCCGCAGGACATCGTCTCCGAGTTCGACGGCGACGGCCCGAAGATAACGCAGTTGTCCGTCTGCGTCGCCGACGGCGAGGACGAGGCCGTCGAGACGGCCCACGAGAACTGGCGACAGTCGGCGCTGCCGGGGGAGTTGAACCAGGAACTGCCGACGCCGAAGCACTTCGACCAGGCGAGCCAGTTGGTGTCCGAGGACGACGTTCGGGAGGGGAGCATACTCACCGACACGGACCCGCAGGCGCACGTCGACAGCATCCAGCAGTGTCTCGACGCGGGCTACGACCACGTCTACTTCCACCAGATCGGCGACGACCAGGAGGCGTTCTTCGAGTTCTACGAGGAGGAAGTGCTCCCCTCGTTCCGGTAGTCCGGGCGGCGGCGACCCGAGCGGGGTCTTTTTCGAGTCGGCCGCGCAACCGCGTGTATGCGCGCCGCAGTCCTCCGCGAACACGGCGAACCGCTGAGCATCGACGACGTGCCCGAACCGACGCCGGACCCCGAGGGCGTCGTCGTGGACGTCGAAGCCTGCGGTATCTGCCGGAGCGACTGGCACGCGTGGATGGGCCACGGCGAGTGGGCCGACGACGCGGTGGACGCGGGGCAGATTCTCGGTCACGAACCCGCCGGCCGCGTCGTCGAGGTGGGCGACCGGGTTGAGACGGTCCGGGAGGGTGACCGCGTCGCCCTGCCCTTCAACCTCGCCTGCGGGTCGTGCGGCCACTGTCGGACCGGCCACGGCAACGTCTGCACGGGCGACCACCCCCACGCGCTCGGCTTCGAGCGGTCCGCGCAGGGCGCGTTCGCCGAACGGGTCCACCTCCCGTCGGCGGACTACAACGCGATTCACCTGCCCGACGGCGTCGATTCCCGCGACGTGGCCGCCCTCGGCTGTCGGTTCATGACTGCGTACAACGCCTTGGACGCCCGCGCCGGACTCCGACCGGGCGAGTGGGTGGCCGTCCACGGGTGCGGCGGCGTCGGCCTCTCGGCGATTCAGGTCGCCGGCGTCCTCGGCGCGCGCGTCGTCGCGGTTGACGTGCGCGAGGCGGCCCTCGACGCGGCGGCGGACCTCGGCGCGGAAGTGCTCGTGAACGCCGGCGAGGCGGACGCGGTATCGGCGGTCCGCGACGCCACGGACGGCGGCGCGCACGTCTCCGTGGACGCCCTCGGCGTCGCGGAGACGTGCCGCAACTCGGTCCGATGCGTCAGACCGCGCGGGACGCACGTGCAGGTGGGGCTGACGACGGACGAGGAGCGGGGCGAGGTGTCGCTCCCGACCGACTGGATGACCCGTCACGAGGTGTCGTTCCTCGGCGCGCGCGGGATGCCGCCGACGAGCGCGGACGACCTGCTGTCGCTTCTGGCCGCCGACCGAGTCGAACCGGGTGCGCTCGTGACGAGGACGGTGTCACTCGAAGCGGTCCCGGACCGACTGGCGGCGATGACCGACTACGACACCGTCGGCGTCGAAGTGATGACGTTCTGAGCGACCCCCGAACGGGAGTTCGAGGCCCGAAAGTCGCTACGGAACGGCCGCGCGCGCGGCGAGTCGCGGCGCGGTGACGCCGAGCAACGGCCCCGCGAGGATGGCCGCCGGGAGTGCGAGCACCGACCCCAGAGACGCCATGCCGACGCTCCCGGTGAGGGCGCCCACGACGAGAGCGCCGCCGAACCCGCCGGCGACGTATCCGAGCGTCCCGTACCACACGCCCGTCGCCCACGGAACGTCGGCGAGGAGTCGCGCGCCGACGGCGCCGACGGCGACGGGGACGCCCTCGACGACGGCCGCCGTCAGGAGGCCGACGACGACGGAGAGGACGGAGAGGACGACGGCGTTGCCCTCGATTCCGAACGGGTTCGACGGCGAGGACGTCAGCGACCGGAAGAGCGCGAGTGCGCCGACGAGCGCACCCGCGGCGTGGACGCCCGCGAGCGAACGGACGAGCGACAGTCGCGAGAGGCGGGCGACGACGAGGCTCACGCCCGCGAGGAACGAGAGGGCGAACAGCGTCGCGACGGCGGCGAGGACGACGAGGAAGCCGGGGCCGGGGACGTTCGTCATACGCGACGCTACTCCGACGGGCGATAAGTGTCTTCGGTCTGTCGAGACGGGAGCTAGCGGACGGTGAGCGTCTCCCCGCAGTCGGGACAGGAGAGCGACTCGGCGTCGCGCGTCGCGACCGTGAGCCACTCGTCGACGGGCGCGGCGCGGCCGCAGGCGGGACAGAACAGGACGGCTTTCGGGGTGGTGGTCGTCTGGCGTTCGCGGGACCGGCGTGTGAGCGCGTTCATACCGAGAGAGACGCTGCCAGAGGGGAAGAGGGTAGCGTGTGTCGCCGTGGCTCGGCTACAGCAGTTTCGAGAGGAACTGCTGGCCGCGTTCGGTTTCGGGGTTCTCGAAGAACTGCTTCGGTTCGCCCGTCTCGACGATTCGGCCGTCGGCCATGAGGACGATTCGGTCGCCCACCTCGCGGGCGAAGCCCATCTCGTGGGTGACGACCATCATCGTCATCCCCTCGTCGGCGAGCGTCCGCATCACTTCCAGCACCTCCCCGACGAGTTCGGGGTCCAGCGCGCTCGTCACCTCGTCGAACAGCATCACCTTCGGGTCCATCGCCAACGCGCGGGCGATGGCGACGCGTTGCTGTTGGCCGCCCGACAGTTGGTTCGGGTAGGAGTTCATCTGCGCGCCGAGTCCGACGCGTTCGAGGAGTTCCTCGCCGCGCGCCATCGCCTCCGCCTCGTCGATGCCGCGGACCTTCCGCGGCGCGAGCGTGACGTTCTCCAGCGCCGTCTTGTGCGGGAACAGATTGAACGATTGGAACACCATCCCGATGCGCTGGCGCAGGACGTTGATGTCGGCCTTCGGGTCGGAGATGGAGTCGCCGTCGAGTCGAATCTCGCCGCCCTGAATCTCTTCGAGGCGGTTCGCACACCGAAGCAGCGTGGACTTACCGGACCCGGACGGCCCGATGACGACGGTCACGTCCTGGTCCTCGACGTCCAAGGAGACGTCTCTGAGGACGTGCGTCTCGCCGAAGTACTTGTCAACGTGGTCGAACTCCAGGAGGGAGTTCACTGGTCGTCACCCCCCCAGTCGGCGCGGTCCTCCAGGTAGGTCACGAGTCGCATCAACGGGAGCGTGATGGAGAGATACGCGATGGCGACGATAACGAGCGGCGTCCAGGGGTCGAACGTCGCGCTGTTGACGCTTCTGAACTGCTGCATCAGTTCGGGGAGCGCGATGATGGTGAGAAGCGAGGTGTCCTTGACGAGGATGACCTGGTCGTTGCCGATGGCCGCGAGGGCGTTGCGCCACGCCTGCGGGACGACCACCTCGCGCATCCCTTGGATGTAGCCCATGCCGAGCGACCGCGCGGCCTCCATCTGGCCGTCGGGAACGGCGTCGATACCGCCGCGGACCGCCTCGCCGACGTAGGCGGCGTGGTTCAGCGTCAGGGCGATGATGGCCGTCGGGAAGCCCCAGTTCTGCACCGGGAACGTCCCCGGCCACAGCGTCGGGATGCCGAAGTAGACGACGAAGAGTTGGAACAGAAGCGGCGTTCCGCGGAAGAACTGAACGTACGCCGTCGCGATGCCGTTCGTTATCGACGTCTTCGAGACGCGCGCGAGACCGACGAACACGCCCGCGGTCACCGAGAGCACACCGCCGATGACGACGATTTGGAGCACCAGGAGGTACGCCGAGACGAACTGCGGCAGGACGGTCCGCATCAGCTCGAAGCTGACCTGCGTGACCACGATGTAGACGACGAGTGCGAGGACGCCGAGCGCGAAGACGCTCGACAGACTCGCGCCGAGCCACTTCAGCGTCGTGTCGTCGAGGAGCCCGCCGCTCCCGCGGTTCCCCTCGTCGGACGTTGCCCCCGAGTATGAATCAGCCATGATAGTTCGGATATCGGTGTGAGTTAATAAAGGAGGGTCCCGTTCAGCCGCTGAAGTACTCCGAGTATATCTCGTCGTACGTGCCGTCCTCCTTGATGGCCGCGAGCGCCTCGTTGACCTTCTCGCGGAACTCGTCGTCGTCCTGGCGGAACGCGATGCCGTAGTTCTCGACGGTCAGCGTGAGGTACGGCGGCGCTTCCTGCCCGGCCTCGGCGGCCGCGCCCTCGCCTTCGAGGAACACCACGTCGTCGCGCTGGTTGGCGAACTCGGCGTTGACGGTGTTGTCGTTGATGACGGCGACGACCTGCCCGTTGATGAGGGCCTGGAACGCGCCGTTGATCTGGTCGTACTGCTTGAGCGTGAGGTCGCCGTCGAACTCCGTTTTGAGCTCCTCGGCGGCGGTGGAACCCGTCGTCCCCTTCTGGACGCCGACGGGCTGACCCTTCAGGTCCTCCTTCGACGAGATGTCGCCGTTCGCCCGCACGATGACCGTCTGGTACGCCGTGAAGTAGGGGTCCGAGAAGTCAACCTTCTCCGCGCGCGTGTCGTTGATGGTCATCGCGGACATGATGATGCGGAAGTTGTTGTTGTTCAGCGAGGGGATGATGGAGTCGAAACTCGTCGGCTTGAACTCGTAGCTGACGCCGAGTTGCTCCTCGAAGATGGCCTGTGCGATGTCCACGTCGAAGCCGGTCAGTTCGCCGGACGTCGTCTCGTACTCGAACGGCCGGTACGGGATGTCCGACCCGATGACGACGTTGTCCGGGACGACGGAGTCCTCCGTCGCCGTCGCCGTCGGTTCCTCGGTGGTCTCGCCGCCGGAACTCTCCGTGGTCGTCGATTCGGTCGTCTCAGCCTCCGTACTGCCACCGTTGCCACCGGTACATCCCGCGAACAGACCGGTGCCGACCACGCCGACACCCGTCTTCAGGTAGGTACGTCTATCCATGACAACGTTTCGTAACCGATGGGGGTATAACATATCTTCGATTCGACGACCTCGGCGCGTTCGAGACTGACAATTTTTGCGGAAAGAAGGGTCGATTGTCACATTCTTTCGTCTACTCCACGGGCGGCTTCGGACGGAATCGGCCGACTCCGCGGGGACGACTCGGCGGCGTCGCGGTCCGCCGTCAGTCGCTCCCGCCGGGGACGCCGCGGGACCGCCGCGCCGCCCGGTCCCGGAGGGCGTACGCGGCCGCGCCCACGAGCCCCAGAGCGACGACGGTGCCGCCGACGGAGACGTACTGGAGGCCGCCGCCGTACACCTGCCGCCCGAGGACGAGGAGGGCGACGAGGAGGAGGGCCGCGCCGCCGGTGGCGAAGCGGATTCGGTCCGCACCGTCGGCGTCGGCCAACCAGACGGTCACGGCGACGAGCGAGCCGTACGTCACGAGACCGAGCGTGTAGTAGACGGCCTGCGCGTTCGCGCCGAACGGGACGAACATGTGGGGCGCGAGGACGACGAGGGCGGCGACGCCGACGGCGAGGGCGGACACGAGGCGGCGAATCTCGGCGACTCCGGGGGCTTCGAACGTCCACGCGGCGGCGAGGACGACGCCGGTGAAGATGGTCGAGGCGGTGACGAAGTGCGCCGACAGGATGGCCCACTCGTACGTCGTCACCGTCAGCGCGCCGAGGATTATCTGCGAGGGCAGGAGGATGGTCGCGGCGGCGAGGGCGCGGCGGACCCGGCGGTCAGCCCCGGTCCGCCACACCTGAATCGTCGTCCCGAGGATGACGAAGCCGACGACCATCGCGACGAGGCGGTGGAACCACTCGATGAAACTGCTCCAGTTCGCCGGGAACAGTCCGAGGAAGCCGTCGCAGAAGGGCCACCGGCCGGCGCACGTCAGTCCCGCACCGGCCGCGGCGGTGTACACCCCGAGCACCATCAGGAACCCCGTCAACGGGACCGACAGCGCCACGAGGCGCCGGAGGCGAGCGTTCATACTCTCCGCTCGGGGGCGAATCCACTTGAACCCCTCTCTCCGCCGACGCGCGAACTACTCGCTCGCGCGCGGCGTGCGACGCCGGCGCTCTCGGTCGCGCCCGTTCGGCCGTGCGGGAACCGGTGTCGGGCCGCGAGCGCATCGGAACGTTTCAAGTTCTCGGGCGGGAACGCTCTCACATGACCGACGAGGACGACACCGTCGCGAGGCACCTCGACGACCGGCGCGAACGCCTGGACGACTACCTCGACCGCGAGGACCTCGACGCCGTCTGGTTCGCGCGGCCGAACTCCTTCTCGTGGCTCACCGGCGGGAGCAACGTCGTCTCCCGCGACGCCGACGTGGGCGTCGCCGCCGCCGGCTACGACCGCGACGACGGGTGGGTCGTCGTCACCGACAACATCGAAGCCCAGCGACTCGCCGACGAGGAACTGCCCGACGAGTTCGCCGTCGAGGAGACGCCGTGGTACGAGTCCTCCCTCGCGGAGGCCGTCGCCGACCGGACGACCGGTCGCGCCGCGGCGGACTTCGACGTGCCCGGACTGGAGACGGTGGCGGCGAGCGAACTCCGCCAACCGCTCTCCGCGACGGACGTCGACCGGTACCGTGACCTCGGCCACGACACCGCTGACGCCGTCGAACGGGTCGCCCGCGAACTCGAACCCGGCGACACCGAACACGAAGTCGCCGCCGCCCTGAAGATAGCGCTGGCGACCCGCGGCATCGACGCCCCCGTCGTCCTCGTCGGCGGGAGCGAACGCGCCCAGCAGTACCGCCACTACACGCCGACGTACGCGGAGTTGGGCGACTACGCCCTCCTCTCGGTGACGGCCGAACGCGGCGGCCTGTACGCGAGTACGACCCGGACCGTCGCGTTCGACCCGCCGGGGTGGCTGGCCGAACGGCACGCGAAGGCCCAGCAGGTGGAGACGAGTGCGCTGGCGGCGACGCAGGCCGTCGCCCGACTCGGCGGCACCGCGGGCGGCGTCTTCGACAACATCGCGGCCGCCTACGAACACGTCGACTTCCCCGAGGAGTGGCGCGAACACCACCAGGGCGGGGCCGCGGGCTACGCCGGCCGCGAGTGGTTCGCCGCGCCCGACGCCGAGGAGGCGGTCCGGACCCCGATGGCGTACGCGTACAACCCGACGATTCGGGGGGCGAAGTCCGAGGACACCGTCCTCGTGAGCGACGACGACGCCGAGGTGCTGACGACGACGGGCGAGTGGCCCACGCGCGCCGTCAAGGGGTGGGACCACGAGTTCGCCCTCGAACGGCCGGAAGTGCTGCACATCGACCCGGAGTAGTCCCGGCGCCGGGGCGCGTCGGCGCGAGGCGACACTACTACTCGGAACCGAGTTGCATTTCGTCGTCTGTCGAAGCAGAGTTCGACAGTACGGTAGCTTTTTGAGGGCTCCGACGGTCCCTCCGGCATGGGATTAGACGACGACGCCCGGGAGTATCACCGCGAAGAACCGCCGGGCAAGATAGAGATTTCGACCACGAAACCAACGAACACGCAGCGTGATCTCTCGCTGGCGTACTCGCCCGGCGTCGCCGCCCCGTGTCTCGACATCGACGAGGACCCGAACCGCGCCTACGAGTACACGGCGAAGGGGAACCTCGTCGGCGTCGTCTCCAACGGCTCTGCGGTCCTCGGCCTGGGCGACATCGGCGCGCAGGCGTCGAAGCCCGTCATGGAGGGGAAGGGCGTCCTCTTCAAGCGATTCGCCGACATCGACGTGTTCGACATCGAACTCGACCTCGAGGACCCCGAGTCCATCGTCGCGGCCGTCAGCGCGATGGAACCGACGTTCGGCGGCATCAATCTGGAGGACATCAAAGCGCCGGAGTGCTTCGAGATAGAGTCGCGCCTGCGCGAGGAGATGTCCATCCCCGTCTTCCACGACGACCAGCACGGCACCGCCATCATCTCCGGGGCCGCCCTCCTCAACGCCGCCGACATCGCCGGCAAGGACCTCGAAGACCTGAACATCGTCTTCTCCGGCGCGGGCGCCTCCGCCATCGCCACCGCCCGGTTCTACGTCTCCCTCGGCGCGAAGAAGGAGAACATCGTCATGTGCGACTCCGACGGCGTCATCACGCCGGACCGCGAGGCGGTCAACGAGTTCAAGGCCGAGTTCGCCAACGACGTCCCGGCCGACACCCTCGCCGAGGCGATGGCGGGAGCGGACGTGTTCGTCGGCCTCTCCATCGGCGGACTGGTGGACCAGGAGATGGTGGCGTCGATGGCCGAGGACCCCATCATCTTCGCGATGGCGAACCCCGACCCCGAAATCGGCTACGAGGAGGCCAAGGCCGCCCGCGACGACACGGTCATCATGGCGACCGGTCGCTCGGACTACCCGAATCAGGTGAACAACGTCCTCGGCTTCCCGTTCATCTTCCGCGGCGCTCTCGACGTGCGCGCGACGGAGATAAACGAGGAGATGAAGCGCGCGGCCGCGGAGGCACTCGCGGACCTCGCGCGACAGGACGTCCCCGACGCCGTCGTGAAGGCGTACGGCGACCAACCGCTCCAGTACGGCCCCGAGTACGTCATCCCGAAACCGCTGGACCCGCGGGTGCTGTTCGAGGTGGCTCCCGCCGTCGCGCAGGCGGCGATGGACAGCGGGTCCGCACGCAGCGAACTCGACCCCGAGGCGTACGAGGAGCGTCTGGAGGCGCGCCTCGGCAAGTCCCGCGAGATGATGCGCGTCGTCCTCAACAAGGCCAAGTCCGACCCCAAGCGCCTCGCCCTCGCGGAGGGGACCGACGAGAAGATGATTCGCGCGGCGTACCAACTGCAGGAGCAGGGCATCGCCCACCCGGTCCTCATCGGCAGCGCTGAGAAGATACGGCAGACCGCGGCGGACCTCGGACTGGACTTCGACCCCGAGGTGGCGGACCCGCGAAGCGGCGAGTGGGACAGTTACGCCAACCGCCTGTACGAACTGCGCCAGCGCAAGGGGATGACGAAGAACGAGGCGCACGAACTCATCCGGCGCGACACCAACTACTTCGCCAGCGTGATGGTCGCGGAGAACGACGCCGACGCGATGCTGACGGGGCTGACGCACCACTACCCCTCGGCGCTTCGCCCCCCGCTTCAGGTCATCGGCACCGCGCCCGACGCCGACTACGCCGCCGGCGTCTACATGCTGACGTTCAAGAACCGCGTCATCTTCTGCGCGGACACGACGGTGAACCTCGCGCCCGAGGCGGACGTGCTGGCGGAGATTACGAAACACACCGCCGAGTTGGCGCGCCGGTTCAACGTCGAACCGCGCGCGGCGATGCTGTCGTACTCGAACTTCGGGAGCGTCGACAATCAGGGGACGAGAAAGCCCCGCGACGCCGTGAAACTGCTCCACGACGACGACGAGGTGGACTTCGCCGTCGACGGCGAGATGCAGGCCGACACCGCCGTCGTCGAGGACATCCTCGAGGGGACGTACGAGTTCTCCGAACTGGACGACCCGGCGAACGTCCTCGTCTTCCCGAACCTCGAAGCGGGTAACATCGGCTACAAACTGCTCCAGCGTCTCGGCGGCGCGGAGGCCATCGGCCCGATGCTCGTCGGCATGGACAAGCCCGTCCACGTCCTCCAACGGGGCGACGAGGTGAAGGACATCGTCAACCTCGCGGGCGTGGCCGTCGTGGACGCGCAGAACGAGTAACGCCGCTTTTTTGGTCCACCGATGGACGCTGAGCGTCCATCGGACCTCGATTCGCTGCGCTCAACGAGACAGCTTTTTGCGACGAGGCGTCCGCGGAGCGGACCCGAGTCGGAAAAAGGTGGTCGCTGAACCTCGCGGGCGTGGCCGTCGTGGACGCGCAGAACGAGTAGTCAGCGACACCTCTCTTCTGGCTCGTTCGGCTCTCTTTCGCCTCGTTTGACTCGCTTCCGATTCGCTCGACGCTCACCGAAACTCCAGCCACGCGACGCCCGCGGCCAACCCGGCGAAGAGCGGTGCCGCGAAGAGGACGAACGTCGCGCCGTCCGGCGGCGAGTAGCACGCCGCGAACGCGACGAACGCGAGCGCGGCGTACCCGCGCTGTCTGGTCGAGGTGTACCGACCGACGACGCCCGCGCGGACGGCGGCAGCGAGGAGGAACGGCGTCGCCGCCGCGGCGCCGAGGGCGACGGGGAAGAACAGCCACACCTCCGCGGCCCAGTAGGCGTCGAGGACCGGACGCCCCGAGGCGGACGCGACAGCGCCGACGACGTGCGGGAGTGCGACCCGACCGCAGACGGCGGCGACGGCGAACGCGACCGGAGCGACGGCGGCCTGTCGTCGGCCCCGCGAGAGGGAGACGCGCGCGTCGCGGCCCACCGCGCCGACGAGGACGATTGCCGCCGCGAACGCCCCCGCGAGCGTGCCGACTTCGACCGCGAGGCGGAACCCCGACTGGGGACGCGGGGAGAGGTCGACCGGGAGGACGGACGACGGGGCGACGGCGGTGAGGTCGAACGCCGCCGCGAGGGCGGTGACGACGGCGGAGACGAGGAGGAAGACGGCTAAGAGCGCGCGGAGATGCCGGCGGGCCGACGCCCAGAGAGGACCGTCGGCGGTGCCGTCGAAGCCGTCGGCGGTGTAGTATTCGGAGGGCATCGGCAGAGCGTCTCGGGACGGCGACTATCAACTTTCTGTCCCCGCCCGCGGGGAACCGGTCGTCCGCCGGCCGCGCACAGCGTGCGTAGCTTCACGTCGTCGCTCGCCGACGCTCACGCGATGACAGTCCCACCGGGCGACCCGGCGTCGCTCTCGTTCGCACTGGTCGTGGCCGCCGTCGTCGCGTTCGGCGGGTTCGTCACCGGGCTGAACGGGTTCGGGTTCGCCGTCGTGGGCACGTCGCTGTTGGCGTTCGTGATGGACCCCCAGACGGCAGTGACGACGATGATTCTCCCGATACTCGCCGCGAACGTCTCCCTCGTCCGCGAACTCGACCGAGACGGCTTCGTCTCGTGCGTCCGACGGTTCTGGCCCTACGTGGGCGCGGCGCTGGTCGGAACCGTCCTCGGCATGCTGTCGCTGTCCATCGTACCGACGCGACCGCTAGCGCTCGGACTCGGCCTGTTCGTCCTCGCCTACGTCGCACTCTCGCAGGAGCGAGTCGAGATTCCGGGCGAGTCGCTGCTCAGACGGCGCTGTTTCGTCGACACCGGGGCGACGAAGGCGGCGCTCGGATTCGTCTCCGGCGCCGTCTTCGGCGTCTCGAACGTCGGCGTGCAGGTGGTCGCCTACCTGAAGAGTCTGGACCTGGACCGGGAGACGTTCGTCGGCGTCGTCGCCATGGTGTTCCTCGGCGTCTCCGTGGTCCGCATCGGCACGGCGGCGGTGCTCGGACTGTACGACGGCGGGGGCCTGTTCGCCGTCTCCGCGGCGGCGGCGGTGCCGGGACTCGCCGGCGTCGCCGTCGGCAAGCGCGTCCGGCCGGCCGTCCCCGAGTCGTCTCAGCGGGCGGCGACGTTCGGACTCTTGGCCGTCATCGGCGTCCGACTGACGCTCTCGGGTGCGGGGCTGTGAGCGGACGCGGTGGGCGGACGCTCAGTCGCTCGCGCTCCCCTCGAACCGCGACGGCGGCGGGAACTGCGGGTCGTCCGTCTCGGCGTCGGCGGGTTCGACCGGAGAGAGCGTGTCCGGCATCACGCAGCGCTGTTTCTTCCGGTTGACGTGCGCGTACTCGTCGGGCGCGTTCGCCAGCGGATGCGCCGGGTTCTCCCGGCCGTCGATGCGCGCGGCGCGGAGTTCGGCGAACCCGGCGATGCGGGCGCGGATGCCCCGCCAGTGGTTCTCGCTGCCGGCGGGCACCGACGTGGGTCGTCGCCGTCGCCAGTCGGGGTCCGCGGCGGCGAGGACTTCGGTGTTGACGTTCGCCGCGAGGGCGTCGTGGTCGATGAGGACGCCGACGCGCGCGTTCGGCGGCGCGCGGGCGGCGAGGACGTCGAGACCCAGGTGTAACGCGCGGTACTCGGAGACGTTGTTGTTCGGAGCCGTGTCGGGGAGGGCGACCCGCGCCACGCGCGTCCCGTCGCACGTCTCGATGACGACGCCGAGTCCGCCGTCACCGGTCGGTCGATAGGAGCCGTCGGTGGCGACGTAGAAGTGGCGGTGATGTGTGCGCGGCGGGTGCGCGATGTGCGGCGTGGGTGACTCGTCGAACAAGTCTCGAAGGGATTGACGGCCGTGAACGGCCATATCCCCCGTAATCGGTCACGAAACTTAAATATATCCCGCGTTTGCAGCGGTCGCGGTAAGGAACAGACAGATGCCCGTCGTTCACGTACGGACGGGTATGGAACTCACCGCCCGCGAACTGATGACGACGGACGTCGAGACGGCGGCGCCGGACGACGACGTGAGCGAGGTGCTCGGCCGCCTCGCCCGCGCAGACTTCAACGGCTTCCCCGTCGTCGACGACGAGGGACGGGTCGTCGGCATCGTAACCCAACGGGACCTCGTGGAACTGTTCCAGACGAAAGACCGGACGCTGTGGATACCCATCGGTTTCCCGCCGTTCATGGAGACGCTGACCTACGCCATCGACGTCTCGTGGGACGACCTGGACCTCGGCGTGGACCTGTTGAAGAACGCCAACAAACCCATCAGCGACGTGATGACCGCTGACGTGGTGACGGTCGGTCCCGAGGCCGACCTCGAAACCCTCCTCGACCTCCTCGCGGACGACGCCCGGGACATCAACCGACTCCCGGTGGTCGAGGACGGGCGTCTCGTCGGCATCGTCGCCCGACAGGACGTGCTCCGCGCGATTCGCGACCGACGCCGCGGCGACTGAGGGCGCGCGGGCACTCGCGCGAAGTCCGACGCCGCACGACGGTCCGGGCCGCGACTTTCGCTCTCCGGCAGACGAGGTGGCCGAACGAAACGTTGAGGGGGGCGGCCGACCGACCGCAGGTGTGAGCCGCTATCGCAATCTCGGCCTGTTCCTCTTTCTCGCCGCGGTGTGGGGTGCGGCGTTCATGGCCATCAAGGCCGGCCTCGGGACGCCCGGCGACCCCGGCGGGTTCTTCGAGACGCCCGTGCTGTTCGCCGCGATTCGCTACGACGTCGCCGGCGTGTTGATGCTCGGCTACGCCGTCTACGCCACCGACCACGCGATTCCGAGCGGCCGCGACGAGTGGACCACCGTCGTCGTCGGCTCCGTCCTCATCATGGCGGGCTACCACGCCCTCCTGTTCGTCGGCGAGACGGACCCCGCCGTCACCTCCGCGGCCGCCGCGGTCATCGTCAGCCTGAGTCCCGTCCTCACGGCGGGGTTCGCCCGCGCGTTCCTCCCGTCCGACACGCTCTCGGTCCTCGGTGCCGCCGGTTTGCTCTTGGGACTCGTCGGCGTCGTCGTCCTCTCGAACCCCGACCCGAACAACCTGCTGTCGGGCGGCACCGTCGCCAAACTCCTCATCTTCGGCGCGGCGGTGAGTTTCGCGCTCGGATCGGTGCTCACCCGCCGCATCGACGCCGACTTCCCCATCGAGACGATGGAGGCGTGGACGATGCTCGGCGGCGCCCTGCTGATGCACGTCGTCAGCGTCGGCATCGGCGAGTCCGCCGCCGACGTGACGTGGACGACGGACTCGCTTCTGGCCGTCGGCTACCTCTCGGTGGTGGCCAGCGCCATCGGCTTCCTCGTCTACTTCGACCTCTTGGAGCGCCTCGGCCCCATCGAGATAAACCTCGTCTCCTACGTCGCGCCCGTGTTCGCGGCGCTCACGGGGTGGGCGTTCCTCGGCGAACTGCCGACGGTGTACACCGTCGTCGGCTTCGTCGTCATCTTCGCCGGCTTCCTCCTCCTGAAACGGGAGAGCCTGCGGCGAGAACTGCCTCGCATCCGCAGAGCGCTGTCCTGACCGGAGGCGCTCTCGAGCGGTCGTCCGACGAGACGCGGGGCGGTCGGGTGGACTCTCTCGTCCGGGCGGCGTTCCGCCACACGCCTCAAGTGGCGGAGGAACCTACCGGGTTACCGACCGCATGCGTACCGAGACTGACCGACCGGTTCCGGGGAACGCGCCGTCGCTCTCGGTCCGAGCCGAAGTCCGGGCCGATGCCGCGCGACGGGCGACAGAACCGAACGAGGCGAACGGAGGCCGGTCGCGGCGATGAGAGAGGCCGTGCTGGGCTCCGACGGTGACCGACCGAGCAGGTGGACCGTCGCGCTCGCCGCGGCCGCCGCCGTCGGCGTCGTCCTCGCGTCCGCCTTCGCGTTCGACATCGCCGTCCCGAACCGAGGTATCGGCGTCTTTCAGCTCCTCTCGTCGCCGACGAGCGCCACGCTCGCGGTTGCCGGACTGGTCACGCAGTTCGGCGACCCGTGGTTCCTCCTCCTCACCGCGACCCTGCTCTACCTCCTCGGAACGGAGCGCTCGCTCGTTCAGCGACCGCGCGAGGGCGCGTTCGTCCTCGCGGTGACGTTCGCGGCGTTCTCCTTCATCGACCTCCTCAAGAACGTCTTCGTCGCGCCGCGTCCGCCCGGTGCCGGAACGGTGGCGCTCCCGACCTGGCTCCCGGCCGTCCTCGCCGGGCCGTTCCGGAGTATCACGACCGGCACGGGGTACGCGTTCCCGAGCGGACACGCCCTCGGGACGACCGCCGTCTTCGCCGCGCTGGCCTACCGGCTGGAGGCCGGGTCGGGAGCCACCCGGTGGACGGTAGCTCTCGTCGGGGTACTGCTCGTGGCCGCGTCCCGAATCGTCCTCGGCGTGCACTTCTTCGTCGACATCGCCGTGGGTCTCCTCGCCGGCGCGAGCCTGTTCGCGGCCGCCGCCGCCGTCGGGAGCCGGGACCCGCTCCGCGTGTTCGCGCTCGGGTCGATACTCGGCGTCCTGGCGGTCGTCGCGAGCGCCGTCTCCCCGGCCGGCGAAGTCTGGAAGGCCGGGCAGTGGCTCGGCGGGTCCGTCGGCGCAGGAATCGCCTGGTACGTCGTCCGACCGTCCTCGCAACTCAGCCTCCGCGAGACGGTCGCCGCCGGCGTCCCCGTCGCCGTCCTCTGGGTCGGAGTCTACGTCACCTCGCCGCCGCTTCTCGTGACCGTCGTCGGCACCGCCGTCGCGGCGGGCGTCACGATAGCGGCACCGACGCTCGCCGGACGGGCGGTGGAGCCGAGCTAACGCCCGGTCCCGGGGTCGAGACGCTCGGCTCCGTCGGCACGAGATCCGTCGCCTCGCCCGAGGCGGGCGGCCTACGAGTCGGCGCGCGTCGCCTCGACGACTTCGGCGACCATCGTCCACCCGTCCTCGTCGGCTCCCTTCCGGCCGAGGAGGACGGACTCGTTGTCCGCCGAGGTGACGAGACGGTACTCGGCGTCGTCGTCCACCCGTTCGCCCTCCGCCTGAAACTCCTGCTGGAAGAACTCGGTGCTGTGCATGCGGTAGACGGCCGACGACCCGTCGTCCAACGTGAGGCGCACGGGGTTCGGCGAGACGTTGTGGATGCGCTTCGCGACGTCGTTGAGGTCTGCCATGCGCGGACGGAGGCGCCGTCGGCCCAAAAGTCCGACTCCGAGGACGCCGCGGCGGCGAGTGACTCGACTACAGTTCGACGTCCGGGGTGTGGAACGCGCCCTCGTCCACCTCGGCGTCGTACTCCTCGACGGCCGTGAGGACGATTTCGAGCAGGGCCTCGGGACTCCACCGCGCGGTGTTGACGCGGAGGTCGTAGAACGACTGGTCGGAGACGTCGATGCCGTAGTACGACTCGTACCGGCCCGCCTCGCTCACCTCGCGGACGCGCATCTCGGCCCCCATCTCCTCGCGGTCGGCCGTCCGTTCGACGCGGACCTCCTCGGGCGCGTCGAGCCAGATTCGCAGGTCCGCCCGGTTGCCCGCCAGCCACCCGGCGAGGCGCGACTCGAGGACGAACGCCTTGTTCGCCGTCCCCCACTGCTCGGCGATGGTGCGGAGGCGACGGTCCAGCGCCCGGTCTATCTCGTCGGACTCGTCGGCCTTGGCGATGAGTTGCGAGAGCGACATCCCGCGCTCTTCGGCGAGTTCGCGGAAGATGTCGCCGCCGGAGACGTACCCGCAGTCGAGCGACCGCGAGAGGCCTTCGCACAGCGTCGTCGCCCCGCATCCCGGCGGGCCGGAGACGGTGATGAACAGGTTGCTATCGACGGACCGTCCCGCTGCGGCGTCTTCCTCCATCATTGACGTTCGGGTCGTCACCCTACGACCACAAAAAGCCGCTGACGAGCGTCTGCCGTGCTAGTGGGTCTGTCTCCCGCCGCCGCGACGACCGCTTCGCCCGAACGCGGCGGTCACTCGAACGTCGCCGCGGCCGACTCGCGGGAGAGTCCGGCGGTGAGAGCGAGGACGAGTTTCACCCGCGCCTTCGCCGTCGAGAGGTCGCCCGCGTAGGCGACGCCGTGGTCGCGGAGGGTGACGCCGCCGCCCGCGGTGCCGTACACCGCCTCGGTCGGGCCGGCGTGGCACCGCGAGGAGACGACGACGGGGACCGACTCGAGAGCGTCGGCGACGGCGTCTCCGAGCGGACCGGTCGCGTTGCCGAGTCCCGTCCCCTCGACGACGACGCCGTCGGCGTCTGGGAGGAGGCGTTCGAGGGCGCTCCCGTCGACGCCCGTCCCCGAGTGCACGACGGGGACCACGGCGTAGTCACCTGCGTCCCGGTCCGGGTCGAGAGCCTCGGCCGGGAGCGACAGGTCGGACGCGGCCCGCGCGGGGTCCCGGTGGATGCGCGTCGTCGCGCGCGTGAACATCGCCACCGGTCCCTTTCCGGGCGACTGGAACGTGTCCAGCGCGTTCGTGTGCGTCTTGACCGCGTCGCGGGCGGCGTGGAGTTCGTCGTCGAAGGCGACGTGGGCGCCCGGCGCGAATCGGTCGTCGACGGCCGCCCGGACGGCAGTCAAGAGGTTCGCCGGGGCGTCGGACCCCGGTTCGTCGAAGCGCCGTTGCGACCCGGTGACGACCACGGGCACCGACACGTCGCAGGCGACGTCGAGCGCGTACGCCGTGTCAGCGAGCGTGTCCGTCCCCTGCGTGACGACGACGCCGTCCGCGCCGTCGGCCGCGGCGGTTCGAACCGCGTCCGCGGCCGCGGCGACGACGCCGAAGTCCATGTCGAACCCCGGTCGCGACCCGACGTCGGTGACGCGCAACGACGCGTGGTCCGCGACGGCCGGCACCGCCTCGACGAGTTCTTCGCCCGCCTTCGCGGGGGCCGCGCCGTCCTCGGCTGGTTCGCTCGCTATCGTTCCGCCGCACCCGACGACGTGTACCGTAGACATCGTTCGTCCCCGAGGACGCCGCCGCGTCGATTACGTCTTTCGCCACCGGCGCGCGTCGGTCCCACCCCCGATAGCGGCGCGTACGACCCCGTCACGTCGGATTATCGGAACGTTTTCTCCCCGTCACCGGGTGAAATGGAGGGGACTCGCGGCCCGCAGCCGGTTCGGTAGTCTGTGGGCGCGTCCGCCGCGTTCGACCGCGTCAGACGATTATCTCATCTCCGACAGTATCTTCCAAAAGAACGTATCTTGTCACGAACGGTTTCACATCGAAACCGATTCTATGAGCTGAATAAACTATCTCGGAGTCTCTCGCCTCGTTTAGAACAGTCATCGTTCCGTTACTGTCTGATTTAAACGGTTATGAACAGACGCCAACTCTCGGGCGGGTTAATGTGAGTGTCCGGCCTTCGGACAGGTGAGGTGTGCCCCAGGAAATGTCGAACTCGTCATCAACGGTCCCCCACGAACGCTTCGCCCGACTGCGCGAAGTGATAGCAACGACGCCGAACACCGTCCGCTTCGGACTGAAACTGGTCGCCTATCCGATTCAGTTCGTCGCGTTCTGGCTGGCCGTCGCTCTCCCCTTCCTCTACTTACCGCTCCTGCACGGCGGCCTCCGGGGCGGACAGGCGACGGTGTTCGGGTCGCTCCTCGCGGTCAACGTCGCCGCCCTGGTCATCGGGCACGGGCACAGCAGCGACGAGACCGAGAATCGGTAGCTTCGGCCCTCCCCCACCGTTCCCACCGCTTCGGTCCACCCTCACCGCTTCCCACCGCTTCGGCCCTCCCCCACCACTCCGGCCCTCCCACGCTTCTTCGTTTTCTCTCGGCCCCGAACTGATCGCGTCCGCCGGTCGCACCGCTTCTCGCTCGGAGACGAATCGAGGCGTTTACCGCCCGACCGCTGTTTGCCACAGCCATGACGCTCGATACGGTCTCGCTGGGTCGAACCGGGACGAAGGTGTCCGAGGTGGCCTTCGGGACGTGGCGGTTCGGCCGCGAAGACGACACGGGGGCCGTCGAGGTGGGTCCCGAGCGAGCACATCGACTGCTCGACGCTTACGCGGACGCCGGCGGGACGTTCATCGACACCGCCGACATGTACGGCGGCGGGCGGGCCGAGGAGTACGTCGGCGACTGGTTGGCCGAGCGCGACCGGGAGGACTTCGTCGTCGCCTCCAAGATATACTGGCCCACCCGCGAGGACCCGAACGGGAGCGGACTCAACCGCAAGCACCTCCGCCGGAGCATCGACGAGATGCTCGACCGACTCGGGACCGACTACGTCGACGTGCTCTACACCCACCGGTGGGACGACGACACGCCGGCGCGCGAGTTCATGCGAACGCTCGACGAGTTCGTGCGCGACGGCACCGTGAACTACCTCGGGACGTCCACGTTCGAACCGAACGCGTGGAAGGTGGTGAAGGCCAACGAGATAGCCGACAAGCGGGGATACGAACCGTTCACGCTGGCGCAACCGCGCTACAACGTCGTCAACCGCGAGATAGAGGGCAACTACCTCGAGATGTGCGCCGACTACGACGTCGGCGTCGTCCCGTGGTCTCCGCTCGCGGGCGGGTTCCTCACGGGCAAGTACAGTCGCGGCGAGGAACCGCCCGCCGACTCGCGGGCCGCCTCCGACCAGCAGTTCGTCGACTCGTACCTCACGTCGGAGAACTTCGACGCCCTCGAAGCCGTCGAGTCCGTCGCCGCGGACGTCGACGCCTCGCCGGGGCAGGTCGCACTCGCGTGGTTGCTCCACCACGACCAGGTGACGGCCCCCATCGTCGGCGCGCGCACGGTGTCCCAACTGCGGGAGAACCTCGCCGCGGCGGAGGTGTCGCTGACGGCCGACCAGTTCGAACGCCTCCTCGAAGCGAAGGCGGAGTAGAACCGTCAGACGTACCGGGCGCGGCATCGTATCGGCGGGTATGACCGACGCGAACGCCGCCGCGGACGTCGACCCGGACGCCTACGCCGAAGAACTGCAGCGGAAACGCGAGGAGAAGGACGACTTCTTCGCCTCGCACCCGCAGTCCCCGATTCCGCCCGAGCAACGCGACTCGTTCTCCGGACTGGACTACTTCGACCCGAACCCCGACGCCCGCGTCGCCGTCACCGTGCGGGTCCACGACGACCCCGAACCAGTGACGATGGAGACGACTGCGGGCAACGAGGTGCGCTACCTCCGACTCGTCACGTTCGCCTTCGAACTCCGCGGGGAGTCCGTCGAACTCCACGGCTACCAGCAGGAACGCGAGGACGACGACGCCATCTTCGTCCCGTTCCGGGACAAGACGACGGGCCAGCAGTCCTACCGGAACGGCCGCTACCTCGAACTCCATCCCGAAGACGGGCTGACGGACGGCGAGTCCGTCGTCTTGGACTTCAACCTCGCGTACACGCCGTTCTGCGCCTACAGCGACACCTTCGCCTGTCCACTCCCCCCGGAGGAGAACTGGCTGGAGGTGGCCGTCGCCGCCGGCGAGCGCGATTGGTCGCCTGCTAACGAGTGACACAATCGCACGATGAAAGCGCAATACACATATTCGACGCCTGCCCAGCGTCAGGCATGGGACTGCTCAGCAGCAAGAAAGCGCTCGTCGGTCTGGTTCTGATGGTCGTCGGAACGCTCGCGTTCCTCCCCAGCGTCGTCCCCGGCGTCGCGGGTGTCTCGGTGTACGCACTGGCCGTGGCCGCTCTCGTCCTCACGGTGGGGACGTGGCTCGTCGGAACGTCCGGCGGCGGTCGACCGGTCTAGACGGCGTCTCGCGCTGATTTTTCGTCTCGAAGCTACGGTCCCGAGCGCTGGCTCCGGCGTTCGCGTCGTCGAGGAGTGGCCGTCGCTCGCCGCGTGGCGTCGATAAGAAAGGGAAGTCGCCGATTAGTTGTTCGGTGCCGTGTACTCCGAGAGCGTCGCGGAGTTCTCGTTGTTCTCGGAGTTCCAGACGACGCGGAACGTCTGTCCGCTGAGGTCTCCGTTGCCGCCAGCGTAGAGCGTCGAACCGGCGCTCACAGACGCCGACGAACCGAAGCCGCCAGAGTCAGTGAATCCCTCGCTTGAGCTGGTAGTTTCGGTAGATATACCGACCAAATTTTTGTCCGTAGCGACGTCGACGTCCTTCGTAGCCGTGAGGTTCAGTCGACTTGCGTCGATCGTATCACCCGTCTCGTGCGTGATCGTCACGTTGTCGTTCGAGGCGTCCTCGAAGTCGAATCCGAAACTGGCCTGCGGCGTGGTCTGCGAGACGCTTCCCCCGAGGTTGAGCACGAACGTGCCGATGACGGCGGCGAGGATGACCGTGATAGCCACCATCAGGATGACGCCGATGACCGGCGACACCGCGGAGTCGTCCGTGAATAATTGTTTAAGTTTCATTTTAGTTCGGAGCCGTGGACTCGCTCAGCGTCGCGGAGTTATCGCCGTTCTCGCTCTCCCAGACGACGCGGTACGTCTCTCCGTTGTTGTACCCCTTGAGAACCTGCATATCGCCAGCACTGATCCTCTGATCGCCTTCGTTCCACGTAACGTCGTCGTCGCCTCCAACGATTCTGACAGTTGCCGTACTGATATCGATCGTGTCCCCAGTTTCATGGGTAACGTTGATACCGGTACTGTTGTAATCGAATCCGAAACTGGCCTGCGGCGTAGTCTGTGAAACGCTTCCCCCGAGGTTGAGCACGAACGTGCCGATGACGGCGGCGAGGATGACCGTGATGGCCACCATCAGGATGACGCCGATGACCGGCGACACCGCGGAGTCGTCCGTGAACAGCTGTTTGAGCTTCATGGTTGGTTTGTCGGACACACTCCGACGACAGAAGAGTCGGCGGTTCGCTTCCCCCTCGGTGACCCCACCGGAGTCGGTGGGCCACCGTCCCATCCCCTGTCGTGGCGTGTCTATTCGCCCCGATACGCTACTCCAACTTAAATCTAAAGGTCAAGTTAACCGAACAGTCATATACGAGTTCATCCGTTAATCACCCCTTTAAGACCAGTTTAAATGGGGGTAGTCACCCCTGTTCGGGAGTTTCGGGCGGATAGACAAAAACTATCGAACAGTCGGGCCGTTTCCGGCCGGCCGCCCGAGCGCCGACGGGGCCGATGCTCCGATCGGTCCGGTCGGCGTCCCAACCCCGACGCGCTACTCGGCCCGTCGTCGGTCAGGTCGCCGATGTTCAGTGGCTCTCGTCGAGGCGCGGTGCCGCAGTCGCTCGTCGTAAGTTGTTCGTGCCCGCGCACGCGAGAGCCGCACCGCTCACTCGGGACGAACAACCGCCTCTCGCCACTGCATCGAGGACGGTCACGGCTCTCGGCGGGGGAGTACCGAGCAGAATCGTGCGGGGAGCGGGCGACCGTGGGACCAACGAAAGCCGCGCGGACACGGAGGGCGCGCGGCGTGCGTACGGAACCGCGAAGTGCGGTCCGCCCTACCCAAGGCGGCAGTACGCACCGTCACCTAACTCGTCAGTCCAAAAAAGGTTTTCTGTTGATAATTCCTACATCGGCGACTGACAGGGAGTTTAACTCGTGGCCATCGTGTTAGTACAGAAAGTATTTACGTGACACGGTCGTCGGACCGTACGTACCCCTGCCCATGGTGACATCCGTGAGTAACTCCATCCAAGTCCGTGCGGTCGGGCGCTCTGTGGGATACAGAGGGTGGACGAAAGCCGGTGTTGCCGTCTGCAACAACTCCAAAAATCCATGACAAGCAACACGAAGCAACTCCGCGCGGTATTCCTCGCGGCGCTGATGGTCATGTCGGTTTTCGCCGGCACCGTCGCGTTCGCTGGAAGCGCTGCTGCGGTTACTGGTGCCTCTGTGGACTTCTTCAACCCAGACAATCTGGACGAAGGAACCACGGAGACACACAACCTGAACGTATCGTTCACTGGATATGCTGACAGCGCTGGCGACGACTACGTCAACGTCACCCTCCCCGCAGGGACGATTGACGACGCCACTGGCCTCACCGTCGAGACCCGAGATGGTGACGTGATCACCACCGTCTCCTCGGGCGACGTCAACGGTGACAGCCTGAACGTCTCGTTCGACGCGACGGGCACAGCCCACAACGACACCATCTACCTCAACGGGTCGATGGACGTGGCTGCGCCGTCCAACGTCGACGGTGACGTCTCCGGTCCCATCAGCTTCACGCTCACGGACAGCGACGGCACGTCCGAGAGCGCTCAGCAGACCGTCACCATCAACGACGCCGACGCGTCGGGTGACACCGAGGCTCCCGAATACCTCGAATCGGTCCACTACGACGCTGACACCACCGACGACGAGACCGAAATCGAGTTCTCGTTCAGCGAGGAAGTCAACAACCTCGGTGACGCCAACCTCTACCTCGACGAGAAACCGCTCGGCACGGTGAGCGAGTTCACCGAGTCCGTCAGCAACGAGGGTGGCGGTCAGTACATCGCCACTGTCGACGGCTCTGACGTCAACACCGGCGAAATCGAGGTTCTCCTCACGTCTAGCATCACCGACGCCGGCGGCAACGAACTCACCAACACCGGTAACAAGACCGTCGAGGTCGCACCCGTCACCGTGACGGGCGGTGAAGACGTGAACGCCTACCAGGGCTCGCAGGTTGCCGTCGTCGCTGACGGCACCGACACGGGTATCGAAGTCGAAGCCAGCGGCGAAGAGGACTTCGACTACTTCGTGTCCGGTAGCACCGGTGCGAACAGCGAAGTGTTCGTCTTCGACACGGACGACCGTGACATCGGTCAGTACAACATCTCCATCGAAGGCGAAAGCGAAGCGACGGTCAACGTTCGTGACCTCGGTCTGGAAGTCGACATCGACGACCTGAACATCACGAACGACGACGAAATCGAAGGGACGGTCTCCGCGAACGCGGGTAACCGTCCGGTCACGCTCGAACTGCTCGACTCCGACGGCGACGTCGTCGACGAGCAGGGCAGCACCATCGCCGCTCGTCTGACGGGTCAGGCCGAGTACGAGTTCACGTACAACGCCTCCGACCTCGACCTCGACGACGGTAACTACACCGTGCTGGCGACGGACAACCAGTCCGGTGTCGAAGCGGAATCCTCCTCCATCGTCGTCACCGACGCTGGTGAGGGCCGCGCCGACATCGGCGGCTCCGGCATCATCACCGAACAGCGTGGTGACGTCGCGAACATCACCATCACGCTGCAGAACACCGACTACGCGACCCTGACGCTCGGGTCCGACGACGTCGGCTACCGCAGCAACGTGACGGTCGAAGACGAGAACGGCGACGGCGAAGTCAACCTCCTGTTCAACACGTGGGCGGCAACGGGTCGCTCGGGTAACGTCGAGAACACGAACGTCTACGACGTGCCCAACCTGGAGGACGACGACGACTCCATCACTGACGCCACCATCGAGGAAGGCGTCGACTCGCTCCTCGAATCCGGCGAGTACGACCTCGAAGTCCGCGCCGGTCAGAGCGAGGAAGAAGACTCGCAGGGCGTCGGCACGCTGACGCTCGAAGAGCGCAACACGACGTCCATCCGTAGCTGGACCGCCCCGACGGGCACCAGCTTCGACGACACCGAAGAACTCTACGACGCGGTCGGTGACAACAACCTCACCCAGTCCAACCAGATCGCCTACGGCGACATGGCCGTCCACCAGCTCGAGGCCTCCGGTCTCGAAGGCCTGCTGGGCGCTCAGGACGAGGACGAGGTGACGAGTGAGTTCTTCGACAACGACGGCGACGAGTACAAGCTCACCGTCGAGCAGATGGACCCCGGTGCGAACCGCGACCCGTACCAGGTCCTCCTCGGCCCGGACAACGCGACCGTGTGGGCTGACTCGGAGAACGACACGTACTTCATCATCTACGACACGGACTCCAACAACCTGAACACGGACACGCGGTCCATCGAAGATGACGACACGCTCGAAGCCAACTTCACCGTCTACGAGGACGAAGACAACCTCACCGACGTTGAAGACGGCGAGACCGTCCTCGACGAGTACAGCTTCGTCGAGGCCGAGTACATGGTCGACGAGCCCGTGAACGTCTCGGCCTCTGGCGAGCAGACGATAATGGGCGAGACGACCGTCGCACCCGGCACGGAAGTCAGCCTGCGCGCCCGCTCCAGCGGCGACACGCAGCCGAGCTTCCTGAAGACGGCGACCGTCTACGTCACGGAGAACCAGACGTTCTCCAGTACGTTCGACTTCAGCGAGCAGGAAGTCGGCGACACGTTCGAGCTGACGGTCCGTGGCGGCGCTGCTGACTCCGAGACGTTCGACGGGAACGTCGTGGAGAGCGTCGAGACGGAGACGAACATGACGGAGACGGAGATGACGGAGACGGAGATGACTGAGACGGAGATGACGGACACCGAAACCGAGGCGCCCGGTACGGACACCGAAGCGCCCGGTACGGACACCGAAGCGCCCGGTACGGACACCGGCACGGAGCCCGCCACTGAGACCGGTACGCCCGGCTTCGGTGTGGTCGTCGCCGTGACGGCACTGCTGGCCGCCGCGCTCCTCGCCATCCGTCGCGACTAACGTCTGAACCACCGGCTCGCGCCGGCCCTTCGAACTTCACTTATTTCGACGCCGCAACCGAGAGCGACAGCGCCGTCGCGCGACGACGGTCGGCCGTTCACGACATCTTCTGCCGACGCACGTTCGACCGCAGAACCGGTGCCGTCGCTGACGGACGGTTCGAGACGGACGGCGTGAACGACCGACGAACCGTGAGACGGTCCGGTCGAGAGGCGAAACCGAGCGCACTCGGAGCGTCGAACGGCCGTTGTGACTCGACGAGGAAGGAGACGACTGTTCGCGTGACGTTCGAGAGAAGTGCCCGGGGTGGGCTCCGAACCCACGATCTCCGCATGTCCCAGGTCTGAGGCTCGGCAGGCCCCTGTGGGGAGCGGGCGGAGGCTTCCAAGGCATACCGCACCGAATCTCAGAAACCCTATGAGTGCGGCGCTATGTCCAGCTAAGCCACCCGGGCTCGTTCACTCGTTGGCCGATGAAGTTCTTTAACCTTCTCATCTGATAGTGCCGAGAGGCGTGCCACCACGCCGCACGAGGGGGCGTCGAGTCACCCTCGGATTTATCAACCGGGACGGGTACACCCACCTATGAGCCAACCGCAGATGGTCCAGTCCGCCCTCGAGGGCGAAGACGTGGTCGCCCGCGTCGCCCTCGGCGGCGAGGACGAACTGTACGCCACGCCGACGCGAACGCTGGTCTATCGGTCGGAAGGGTTACTCTCGGACGAGACTGTCGAGGAGTACCCGCACACCGCCGAGCGTATCACCGCCTCCGAAGGTCGACGGAAGGGGAAGATAACGCTCGACTACGGTCTCGACGGCGAGCAGTCGTTCGGTCTCTCCGTGAAGCACCTCGACCGCGCCCTCCACCCGGTCGTCGAAGGCGTCCTGAAGGCCAACGACATCCTCGCGGCCGACGAACCGGTCGAGCGACTGTTCCGGTTCAGCGAACTCACCCTCGTCGTCTCCGCCGGACGGGTCGTCAAGCACATCGGGTCGGCGCTGTGGGACGACGACTTCGAGGAGTACCGCTACGACGACGTGACCGACCTCCAGTTCGAGGGCGGCAGCGTCGCCACCTCCGTCGTGATGACCGTCGACGGTCGGCAGGAGCGGTTCAAGGCGCCGAACGACGACGCGCGCGAACTCCGCGAGACGCTCGAATCCGCGCTGCTGAGCTACTGGGGCGTCTCCTCGCTGGACGAACTCCGCGAGGCGAACGAACCCGAGGAGGACGAACCGCCGGCCGAGGATGGGGAGGTCTCCTTCGGCGACGGTCCCGACCCGCTGAGCGCCAACCCCGCGGAACTGTCCGACGAACCGAAGAACGCCACGCGTTCGGAGTCCGCACCCGACGAACCCGTCGAGGCGGCCGCGAACGCGAGTGCGAGTGCGGGAAGCGTCGCCCAGCAGGTCGAAGCGTCTCCCCAGCAGGTCGAAGCGTCTCCCCAGTCGGTCGAAGCGGAGGCGGAGACGGAGACGACGGCCGACGCCGACGAGGGGTTCGAGGGGTCGGGCTTCCAGTCCGCGGCGGCCGACGCGGACGAACGCGTCGCCGAGGAACTCGCGGAACTCCGGGCGACCGTCGACAGGCAGGGCGAGGAGATTCGCCAACAGCGCGAACTCATCGAGCAACTCATCGAAGAACTGCGCCGCGGTCGGTAACCGCGGCTCCGACCGGCGTCGACTCAGTCGCGACCGAGGACTTTCCTGATACACGAGGAGCCGAACGGCCCCAACTCGCCGGAGTCGAAGCGGACGAAGTGACCCGTCGAGAGGCCGGCCCCGCACCGCCGACAGGAGAAGTCGCCGTCCCGTCGGACCACCTGACGCTCGAAGCGGACGAACGTCCCGCCGCGGCGCGTCAGGATGCGCCCCTCCTCCCGGTCGATGACCCCCCGAAGCTCCGCCGTGTCGAGTATCTCCCGCGTGAGCGTCGGGTTCGTCGTCACCGTCTCGATGCGGTCGACGGCCGCCGACAGGGGGAGTTCGTCGGCTTCGAGGTGGGCGAGGAGGTCCACGCCGAGTTCGATGCGCTCCTCGCGGTCCATCTCGCCCACCGGACGGTCCGCGGCGGGGCCGGCGTCGGGTCCGTCGTGACTCGGGTTCGTGCCCGTTCCCGCCCGGTCACCGCTCTCGGCGTCGTCCGCGGCGCCGTCCCGGCCGCACCCACCGTCGGCGGTGCCGTCGCTCCCGACTTCGAAGGCCGACAGGTCCGACTGCGCCTCGCTGTCGTCGTCCACGAATCACCCTCACGTGGGCGGCGCAGCGACAAAAACGCACCGCGGTCGGGTCGAGAGCGAGGCCTGTGACGCGGGGCGGGCGGCCGCGGCGGACGGATCCCGGCGAGGCACAAGGCGTATAGCCTCGCGTGCGAGAGAGTCCGTCGATGGAGCGCCCTCGGGTCAGTTCGCGCGTCGTCGCCGGCGTGACGCTGGTCGTCGTCGCCATCGCGGCGGTGGCCGTCTCGCCCGACGCGGTTCTCTCGCGCGCGGCGTGGGTCGTCGTCGACCCCACGCGTCTCGTCGTCGCCGCCGTCGCCCTCGCCGTCGTCCGGCCGTTCCTCGCGTGGCCGACGACGATTCTGGCCGTCGTCGTCGGGTTCGGCTTCGGACTCGTCGGCCTCCCCTTTGCCCTCGCGCTCATCGTCCTGACCAGCGTACCGCCGTTCCTGTTCGCCCGGCGCTACGGCCGGACGGGTCGGCTCGCGGCGGCCGGCGAGTCGTTCGTCGAGCGAACGGGCGACCTCAGGAGCGTCGTGCTCAGCCGTCTCGTCCCCGCGCCGTCCGACGTGGTGTCGGTCGGCGCCGGCATCGCCGGGGTGCGTCTCCGCTGGTTCGTCGTCGGCACCGCCGTCGGCGAGTTGCCGTGGGCCGTCGCCGGCGTCCTGGCCGGCGCCTCGGCGGAGACGCTGACGACGGGCGACCTCGCGGGCGCGATAGACGCGCGACTGGTCGTCGCCGCGGGACTCGCGGCCGTGCTGTTGCTCGCGCCGACGGCGTACGAGTGGTACGGCGAACGCGCCGACGGCGCGGACGGCGACGCCGCCTGAGCCGGGCTATTCGAGGAGCGACTCGCCGGTCATCGCCGCCGGCCGTTCGATTCCCATCAGTTCGAGCATCGTCGGCGCGATGTCGCACAGCGACCCGCCCGACCGGACGGTTCGGCCGCCGTCGTCGCCTTCGGGCGTGAGGTAGACGAACGGAACGGGGTTGGTCGTGTGGGCGGTGTGCGGCGACTCCGGCGTCCCCATGTCGTCGGCGTTGCCGTGGTCCGCCGTGACGAGGACGTGTCCGCCCGCCGCCTCCACCGCCTCGACCAGCCGACCGAGCTGTTCGTCGACGGCTTCGACGGCTTCGACGGCGGCGTCGAAGTCGCCGGTGTGACCCACCATGTCCGGGTTCGCGTAGTTGAGGACCATCGCGTCGGGGTCCTCCGACTCGACGAGGTCGATTGCCGTGTCGGTCACCGCCGCGGCGCTCATCTCGGGCTTCTCGTCGTAGGTGGGCACGTCGGGGCTCTCGATGATGCGCCGAATCTCGCCGTCGAACTCCACCTCGCGGCCGCCGTTGAGGAAGTAGGTGACGTGGGCGTACTTCTCGGACTCGGCGAGGCGGAGTTGAGTCTTCCCCGCCTCCGCCAGCGTCTCCCCCAGCGTCTGCTGGGGCTCCTCCGGCGGGAAGGCGACGGGGAACGGGAACGTCTCGTCGTACTCCGTCATCGTCACCAGCCGAGTCTCCGGCGGCGACGTCTCGAACGACCACTCGGGGTCGATGTCTGCGAGCATCCGACAGAGCTGTCTGGCGCGGTCCGGTCGAAAGTTGAAGAATATCACGGCGTCGCCGTCGTCGAGCGCCGGCCCGCCCTCGACCAGCGTCGGTTCGACGAACTCGTCCGTCTCGCCGCGGTCGTACGACTCGGTGACGGCGTCGACGGCCGTCGCCGCCTCGTACTCGGCCTCGCGTTCGACGATGGCGTCGTAGGCGCGCTTCGTCCGCTCCCAGTTCTGGTCGCGGTCCATCGCGTAGTAGCGCCCCGAGACGGTGGCGACGTCGCCCGTCCCGTGGTCGTCGACGACCGACTCCAGTTCCGCGAGGTAGTCCTCGCCGCCGTGGGGGTCGGTGTCGCGTCCGTCCATGAACGCGTGGCTGACGGCCTCGACGCCGCGGTCCGCGGCCATCTCGATGAGCGCGTGGAGGTGCTGCTGCTCGGAGTGGACGCCCCCGTCGCTGACGAGGCCCATGAAGTGGACGCGTCCGCCCGTCTCCGAGACGTGCTCGAACGCCGAGTTC
The DNA here is from genome assembly GCF_900112175.1 of Halogeometricum rufum. NCBI lineage: Archaea > Methanobacteriati > Methanobacteriota > Halobacteria > Halobacteriales > Haloferacaceae > Halogeometricum > Halogeometricum rufum. Next base: position 473,214 of record NZ_FOYT01000002.1, read on the forward strand.
AGCGCGTCGTTCTCGTAGAACGAGCCGTCGTCGATGGCGTCCTCGATGCGCGTGTACGCCTGTTTGACGACGCGGCCCGCGCCGATGTTGAGGTGGCCCACCTCGCTGTTGCCCATCTGTCCCGCCGGGAGGCCGACGTTCCGTCCGGACACGTCGAGCGTTCCGTACGCACCTGCCTCGGCGATGCGGTCGAAGTTCGGCGTGGCCGCCGCCTTCACCGCGTCGCGTCTGTCGTGGTCGCCGAGACCCCAGCCGTCGAGGATGACGAGCGCAGCCTGCATGTTCGGGGCGACGCGGGCGAGTCGTAACTAGCCTTCGCTTCCCGATGTCGGTCGTTCACGGTCTTTTGCGGGCGTCCGCGGCTCTCTCCGGCGGTTCGGCGAACGGCGGGCCGGGGGCGGCGGCAGGGCGGTCCACCGCGGGTGCAGACCGGCGCGGCCCGGCGCGGACCGACGAGCGGAACGCGACAGCTTCTTTCGACCGCCGCCCGTCGGGACGGGCGATGGACGAGACAGGAGACACGCCGAGGCGGACGCTCCGGCGACCGGTTCCCGAGCGCTGGGTGCAGTACTACCTCGGCAACGGGGCGAGTCTCGCGTGGTTGCTCCTCGTCAACGCCGCCGCGTTCCTCCTCGGCGTGAGCTTCTACGTCCACTCGGAGCCGTCGCTGTCGGAGGTCAGTTCGCTCCTGTACCCGCTGTTCGGCGACTCGCCGACGGCGCTGGCGCTCGCGACGCTCTCGTTCGCGACGCTCCTGCCGCACCTGGGCGAACGCGTGACGGACGCGCCGTCGAACCGCGTCCTCGCCGTCGTCCACACGCTCGCGTTCGTCTGGCTGGTGAAGTACGGCGTCTGGACCGCCGTCGCCCTCAACCTCCGTCCGGACCTCTACGTCGGCTTCACGCCCGAGTTGCTCTGGGACTACTGGGGCATCATGCTCACGCACCTGTTCTTCCTCGTCGAGGCGGTGGCCGTCCCCTACTACGGGAAGACGACGCGGGGGGCGCTCGGACTCGCCCTCGTCCTCGCCCTCGTCAACGACGTGTACGACTACGGCTTCGGCTTCTACCCGCCGCTGAAGTACGAAGCGGGGCCGCTCTTGGCGGGTATCACCGTCACGCTCACCCTGCTCACGGTGGCGCTCGCGGCGTGGATGTTCGACCGGCACGGCGCCGAATCGACGCGCGAGGACGCCGCCGCGGCCGCCGAGCGTCAGTAAGTCTCATCACGCCGCGTGATTTACCTCTGGTTATGGACTCCGCGGTACTGTTAGACCTACTCGGTAACGAGAACCGGCGGCGCATCCTCCGGTTGCTGTCGCACAAACCCTGCTACGTCACCGAGATTAGCGAGTACCTCGGAGTGAGTCCGAAGGCGGTCATCGACCACCTCCGGAAACTGGAGGACGCCGGACTCGTCAAGAGCCGCACCGACGACCAGCGACGCAAGTACTTCCACATCTCGCGCAACCTCCGCCTCGAGGTGAACGTCTCGCCGTACGGGTTCGGAGCCAAGAGCGCCTATCCCGCGAGTCCGAACCTCGACATGTCCGGCCGGTGTCCGCACCTCTCCTTCGACATGCCGGCCGAGGACGCCCAGGACGTGAGCGAACTCGCGCAGGAACTCGGCCACCTCGCCGACCTGGAGAACGAACTGTCGCTGGCGCAGCGCTGGGTCCACGGGCGTATCACCGACGTGCTGGACCGACTGAACGAGCGCATCGGCGCGGACGCCGACAGCCGCTTCTACGCGGAGACGCTCGCGGCCATCGCGCGCGGCGAGGACACGATAGAGGGCGTCGCGCGCGAACTCAACGCCGCGCCCGCCGACGTCGAAGAGGCGGTCCACCGACTCGCCGAACGCGGACTCGTCGCGAAGGAGGAGGGCGGGTGGGTCGTCGCCGGCGGGACGTTGGCCTGACCGGACGGCGCTCTCTCGTCCGGCCCCGACCGACCGCGCCGACGGAGGGAAAGATGTTTCATCGGGGCCGCCGATTCTGTCAGCGAGACGAACGTATCGATGGAACGGTCCCGCGCCGCCGCCCTCCTACTGACCGTGTTCGCCGTCGCAGTCGTCGGTCTCGCGGCGAGCACGCTCCCCGCGGCACAGTCGGACGCCGTACAGCCACGGGACAGCGCCGCCTCCGGGTCGGGTTCGCCGTCCGGCGGTGGCGCCGAATCGTCCTCGCAGCATCTCGACAACCTCGTCTTCCCCTCCGTCGACGCCGCGAACGAACTGGAGAGCGACTCGACGGGCGACGGAACCGCGCTCGGACGACTCGTCGTCGGCGTCGCGCTGTTCCTCGTCGGCGCGTTTCTCGTCGTGGTGCGACTCACCGGGGACGACGCACGCGCGCCCCCGGACGCCGACGACCCGCCGTCGCCCACCGCCCCCGCGTCGCCGTCGGCCGACGCGCCGCGGGGTGTGACCGGCCCGCCACCGACGAACGACGTCTACCGCGCGTGGCGCGCGCTGGCGTCCGCCGGGCCGACGCGTCGCCGGTCGCAGGAGACCCCCACCGAGTTCGCTCGGCGGGCGGCCGAGTCCGGGCTTCCCGACGCACCGGTCGGTCGGCTGACGGAACTGTTCCGGTCGGTCCGATACGGTGACGCGCCGCCGACGGCCGACCGCGAACGGCGCGCGCTGGACGCTCTCGACCGGATTCCGCAGGTCGACGCGCCGAGCGACGCGGAGTCGGACCGATGAGCCGCCGCCGAGACGCGCTGGCCGTCGGCCTCGCGTCGAGCCTCCTCGGGCTCCTCCTCCTCGCCGCGCCGACGCTCACGGCCGGCGTCGACCTCTCCGGAACGGTCCGAGCCGCCCCGTTCGTCGCCGTCGGCGTGGCCGCCCTCGTCGTCGCCGGTCACTACGTCCGCGCCGAACTGGAGGCGGGCGACGCGGCCGACGCGGCGGCCGGGAGCGAACGCTACCCTCGGCCGGGCAACCGGCCGTCGTACGCCCGCCCCGGCGCGTCGCTGGTCGATAGCGTCGCGGCGATTTCGTGGACCGACCGGCGGCAGTCCGAACCGACCGCTCGCCTCGCCCTGCGCTCGGACGTGCGGGACGCCGCCGTCCACGTCCTCTCCGAGACCGAGGGCTGGTCGCAGTCCGAGACCGAAGCGCGCCTTCGGGAGGGCGACTGGACGACGGACGCCCGCGCGGCGGCCTTCTTCGCCGACGACGCGGTCCCGTCGCTCTCCGTTCGGCAGCACCTCCGTTCGCTCCTCGGCCGTGACCCGCCGTTCGCCCGCCGGGCGCGGCACGCCGTCGCCGAACTGGTGCGTCGGGACGGAACGGCGGGCGCCTCGACAGTCCTCGCCGCGCGGACGGACGAGTCGCGGCCGGCGACGACGAGGCGGTACTGGTCGTCGGTCGACGGCGAGGCGTCGCGCGCGGTCGAGACCGGACGGGCGCGGCAGGCGACGGTCGCCGCCCTCGCGGCCGGCGGGTTCGGCATCGTCACCCTCCGCCCGGCGCTGCTGTTGCTCTCGCTGTTCGGCGTCACCGTCGCCGGCTACGCCCGCGTCGCCGCGCCGCCGTCGGACGCCGTCAGGGTGACCCGAACCGTCGGCGACGACGCCCCCGAACCCGGTTCGGCCGTCGAAGTGACCGTGACGGTCGAGAACGCAGGCGAGACGACGCTCCCGGACGTTCGACTCGTCGACGGCGTCCCCGCCGGACTCGCCGTCACCGAGGGGACACCCCGGTTCACCACCGCGCTTCGACCCGGGCGGCGAGCGACGTTCTCGTACACGGTCGAGGCCGCCCCCGGCGTCCACGAGTTCGACCCCGCCCTCGTCGTCACCCGGGACCTCGCGGGCCTGCGCAGGCGGGAGACGCTCGCCGACGCGGGCGGGTCCGAGGTGGCCTGCCGACCAGACCCGCCCGCGCCGGACCTCCGACTCGGCCCGCAGCGCACGGTACTCCCCGGCCAGACCCGGTCGACGGTCGAGGGGTCGGGCGTCGAGTTCCGCTCCGTTCGCGAGTACCGCCCCGGCGACCCCCTCTCGCGCGTCGACTGGAACCGGAAGGCGAAGACGGGCGAGTTCACCACGGTCGACTTCCGGGAGTCGCGACTCGCGAGGGTGCTGCTCGTCGTGGACGCCCGCCGGGCGGCCTACCTGACGCCGGACGACGGGGGCGTGCCGGCGGTCCGTCGGAGCGTCGCCGCGGCGCGGTCTCTCGCCGACGGACTCGTCGCGTCGGGCGTTCCGGTCGGTATCACGGCGCTGTCGCCGCGGCCGTGCTGGCTCCCCCCGGGGGTCGGTGCCGACCACCGACGCCGGTTGCTGGACGCGTTCGCCGGCGACGACGCGTTCTCGTGGGACCCTCCCGTCGAACGCGTCGGCGTCGACGCGGCGGTCGAATCCGTCGTTCGGCGCGTCGACGCCGACACGCAGTTGCTGTTCCTCTCGCCGGTCTGCGACGACGACGCGCGGGCGGTCGCTCGGCGACTCGACGCGCACGGCTACCCGATACGCGTCGTGAGCCCGGACCCGACGGCGTCGTCGTCGGACTGCGCGCTCGGCTACGCGTCGATTCGGCGTCGTCTCCGCCTCCGCGAACTCCGCAACGCCGGTCTCTCGGTCCTCGACTGGGACCCGACCGTCGACTTCGAACGGGTGGTTCGCCGTGAGACGTAGTCGCGACGCGCTCCCCGGCGGGGTGCCGACGCCGAGCGGCGTCCTCTCACTCGCGGCGGCGACGGCCGGAGTCGTCGTCGTCGCGGTGTCGCCGTACACGCTCGCCGCCGGGGTGCTCGGTCTCACACTCGTCGCCGTCGGCCTCGGTCGCCGGTCGGGGCGGGCGTTCTCCGCGGGGGCGGCGTGTCTGTTCGCGGCCGTCGTCGTCGCCGGAGCGCTGGGGATGGCGCCGTCGTTCGTACTCCTCGCCGCGTCGCTGGTCGCGGTGTCGTGGTCCGTCGGCCGGAACGGACTCACCATCGCGGCCGAAGTCGGCGCGGACACCCCCACGCTCCGCGTCGAGGCGGTCCACGCGGTGGGGACCGTCGCGCTCCTCGCCGTCGGCGCGAGCGTCGGGTTCGGCGTCTTCCTCGTCGCCACCGGCGGCCACTCCGCGCTCGCACTCGTCGCACTCCTCGTCGGCGTCGTCGCGTTGCTCGTCGGTCTGTGAGCGACGGCGGCGCTCTCAGATGTCTCGCGTGAGTCCGTCGCGCAGGTCTCGGCCGAAGTAGTGTCCCGCCAGCGAGGCGAGCAGTCCGGCGCCGGCACCGACGCCGGCGATGGCGAGTCCGTACTGCGCGAGGAGTTCGACGGCGAACGGCGCGAACGCGAACGTCGAGGTCAGCGTGGTCAGGACCCACAGCAGGCCCGAGGCGAACGCGCCCGCCAGACCGACCTCCAGGTAGCGGCGGCGACCCGAGAGCAGGCCGACGCCGAAGCCGACGGCGAACAGGCCGAGGAAGCGGCCGACGAAGCCGACGACGGGAATCGACCCGCCGAGGAACGCCCCGAGGAGCGACGCGAGCAGGACGCCGAGGAACAGTTTCGGCGAGAACGCGCCGCCGAGTCGGCCGCCGTTCGACTCGGACCGGGCCGACGCCGGCGACCGTTCCGCGGACTCCCCGACCCCGGAGAACTCGTCGTCCAGCGAGAAGTCGGTGGTGGAGGCTTCCTTCTCGTCTGTCCGTTGCATACGTTCACCTGCGCGGCGCGAGAGTATGGGCTTTGCGCCGAGTCGCCGGCGGGGAAACTCGACGCGACGGACGGGGGCCGGCGGCCGACGCCCCGTCGACGCCGAAAGGGAGATTTCAAGTCCGGCCCGGCGGTACCTCGCGGTATGAACGCAGGGGACCGCGTCCGCGTCGAACGCGCGGGCGTCACGAACGAGGGCGTACTGATGCCCTCGACGACGCCGGAGTACCTCGTCGTCAAACTCGACGGCGGGTACAACGTCGGCATCGAACGCGAGGACGCCGACGTCGACGTACTGGAGACGGACGTGTACGACGTCGAGGAGGCCCAGTCCGAGTCGACCACCTCCGAGATAGCCTTCGACGACGACCTGCCGACCGTCTCGCTCATCTCCACCGGCGGCACCATCGCGTCGACGGTCGACTACCGGACGGGCGCGGTGACGGCCCAGTTCGACGCCGAAGACGTGCTCCGGGCCGTCCCGGACCTCGCGGGGCGGGCGAACTACCGCGGCCGCGTCGTCGCCAACATCCTCTCGGAGAACATGACGCCCGCGGTGTGGCGGGAACTCGCCGAGGCCATCGAGACCGAAATCGAGGCCGGCACCGACGGCGTCGTCGTCATGCACGGCACCGACACGATGCAGTTCACCGCCGCGGCGATGTCGTTCATGCTCGACACGCCCGTCCCCATCGTCTTCACGGGGAGTCAGCGCTCGGCGGACCGCCCCTCCTCGGACAACGTGATGAACGCCGTCTGCGCCGTCGAAGCCGCGAAGGCCGACTGCGCGGAGGTGCTGGTCTGCATGCACGCCAGCGAGTCCGACGACGCCTGCGCGCTCCACCGCGGGACCCGCGTCCGCAAGAACCACACCTCGCGGCGCGACGCGTTCGAGACGGTGGGCGCGAAACCGCTGGGCGAAGTCGACTACGAGACGGAAGCGGTGACCTTCCGCCGCGAGTTCGACGCCCGCGGCGAGACGGAGTTCTCCATCGCGACGGACCTCAGCGACGACGTGGACCTGCTGAAGTTCACCCCCGGCATGGACCTCGACGCCTACGCCGACTTCCTCCGCGGGCAGGACCTCGACGGACTCGTCGTCGAGGGGACGGGTCTCGGCCACGTCCACACCGACTTCATCCCCGTGTTGGCGGAACTGGTCGAGTCGGGCACCGTCGTCACCATGACGACGCAGTGTCTGGACGGCCGCGTCTGCGACCGAGTGTACGACACGGGCCGTGACCTCCTCGACGCCGGCGTCGTGGAGGCGGGCGACACCCTCCCCGGCACCGCGAAGGTGAAACTCATGTGGGCGGCGGCGAACCTCGACGACCCCGCGGCGGCGATGGAGCGGTCGCTGTCGGGCGAACTCACTCAGCGGTCGGTGCCGTGGGAGTGAACGCGACGGTGCCCGAGACGTTCGGCTGGTACGAGGACGACACGGGCGAGACGGTCACCGTCCGCGCGGCGACGCCCGACGACTACGACGCCGTCGCCGCGTTCACCGCGGACACGTGGGCCGACAGGGGCGGGAGCGACTACATCCCGGACATCTACCACGACTGGATCGCCGACGACGACGGCGAGACGCGACAGACGTTCGTCGTCGACGTGGGCGCGGAGACGCCCTCCGCGGAACTCGGCGCAATCGTGCAGGTGGTGACGCTCTCGCCGTACGAGGCGTGGGGACAGGGCCTCCGGGTCAACCCCGACTACCGCGGCCGCGGGCTGGCGAAGGCGATAACGGAGGCCAGTTTCGCGTTCGCGCGCGATGCGGGCGCGACGGTCCTCAGGAACATGATATTCTCGTGGAACGTGCGGAGTCTCGGGCTGGCCCGCGACACGGGCTACGACCCCGGCATCGAGTTCCGCTGGGTCCACCCGACGCCCGACGCGGGCGCGACGGCCGAGAGCGACGCAGACGTTCCCGTCTTCACCGGCGACGCGAACCCCGACGCCGCGTGGTCGTTCTGGACGAACAGCGAGGCCCGGACGCGGTTGAGCGGACTGGTCCTCGACTTCGAGGAGTCGTGGGCCGTCTCCGAACTGACCCGCGACCGACTCCGCGCGGCGGCCGACGAGGGCCGATTGCTCGTCGCCGGCGCGGGTCCGACGCGCGGGTTCGCCGCACGCAGTCGGACGTACGAACGCGAGTCCGACGGCGAGACGGAGACGTGGGCCGAGTACGCCGTCGGCGCGTGGGCGTGGCGCGACGACGACGCGGCCGACGCCCTCCTCGCCGCCGTCGCCCGCGACGCCGCCGCCGTCGGCGCCGACCGGACGCGGGTGCTGATTCCGGAGGGTGTCCGCTGGGTCACCGACGCCGCCCGCGCGAAGGCCGACATCGCGGAGGAACCGACGTTCGTGATGGAAGCCGACCTGACCTGACCCGACCCGCTTCTATCCTCCCGCCTGACCGACCCGTTCGCTCCCGAACGGTCCCCCGACCGGGCGTTCTGACTCGCTTCGAGAGAAGGACCGCGTAGACGCCGTCGGCCGGCGCTACGGCGGGGTCAACACGCCGTCGAGGAGGTGGACGACGCCGTTCGACGCCTCGACGTCCGTCGCGACGATTTCGGCCTGTCCGCCGTTCAGTTCGGTTCCGTCCACGGTGACGGGCGCGCCGTTCAGCGTCGGGAGGCGCGGCGCGTTCACGATGGACTCCGAGTAGCGGCGGCCGGGGAGGACGTGGTAGGCGAGGACGGCCCGAAGGACGTCGACGGGCACGTCGTCGAGTGAGCCGTACGGCGAACTCGCCAGGAACGACTCGAACGCCGCGTTCGTGGGTGCCAACACCGTCAGCTGCCTGTTCCCGCTCAACAGCCCGAGAAGTCCGGCTCTGTCTACCGCGGCGGCGAGGATGCTCAGGTCGTCCGTCGCGGCGGCGATATCGACGATGGTGTCCGGCGCGCTCGCACCGCGTCGAGCGCTGGCCGACCCGGCCCCGACAGCCAGTAGCACGCCCGTGCCTCCGACCGCTTTCAGAACGTCGCGTCGTCGTAGTGAGTGCATCTGCGGTTCGTACCGTCGTCTGCGAAACGCATAGCCGAACTACCCAACTAGTCGGGAAGCGTGCTCTCGTCTGGCGTTCTCGGCCCCTCCGGAGCGACGGCGGCGGGACCGACGGTCGGCGCGACGTGGGTTGCGACGGGAGCGAAGCGAGGAGAGGGAAGGAGAGCGGTGCCGGCGGCCTCCGGCGGTGCGGTGGTGCGCGAACGGTCAGGTAGGGTGGGATGGTCAGTCGTCGGTGGCGGCGACTCGGCGGGCGTCCGCGTCGACCATGCCGAGGACGTCGTCGAAGAAGCCCAGCGAGTCGTGCGGCCCGGGGTGGGCCTCGGGGTGGTACTGGCGGGTGATGACGTTCAGGTCGTCGTTCTCCAGTCCCTCCGCGGTGTCGTCGTTGACGTTCACCTGCGTGACGTTCAGGTCGCCGGGGTCGCCGACGGTGTAGCCGTGGTTCTGCGTCGTCATGACGACTTTGCCCGTGTTCAGGTCGCGGACGGGCTGGTTGACGCCGCGGTGGCCGAAGTCCATCTTCTCGGTGGTGCCGCCGAGCGCGCGCGCGATGACCTGCTGGCCGAGGCAGATGCCCGCGAGGGGGACTTCGCCGACGTACTCCTCGACGAGTGCCTGCGCGTCGTCGAAGTTCGCCGGGTCGCCCGGACCGTTCGAGATGAACAGCAGGTCGGGGTCCAGGTCCGCTATCTCGTCGGCCGTCGTGTCGTACGGCAGGACGTGCACGTCGGCCCCGCGTTCGTTCAGCGAGTCGACGATGGACTTCTTCGCCCCGCAGTCGACGAGAGCGACCTGCGCCTCGCCGCCGCCGCGGTACGTCTCGTGTTCGACGGCGCTGACCTGCTTACCGATGTCCGTGTGCTCGCTCATGCCCTTGCACGCCGCGAGTTCGGCTTCGGCGTCCGCGGGGGTCGCGTCGTCGCCGACGGCGATGCCGCACTTCATCGCCCCCTCCTCGCGGATGGAGGTGACGAGGTCGCGCGTGTCGATGTGGTCGATGGCGGGCACGTCCTCCGAGTCGAGCCACTCGACCACGTCGTCGGTGAACTCGCGGGCGATACCGGCGCGCGGGTGGACGCGGTCCGATTCGAATCGCTCGTCTCGGACGCCGTAGTTCCCGATGAGCGGGTACGAGAACGTCAGGACCTGCTCCTCGTAGGAGGGGTCCGTGAGGCTCTCTTCGTAGCCCGTGTACGCGGTCGTGAACACCAGTTCGCCACGTGTGCGCCCCGGAACGCGACCGCGCGCTTCGACGACGCGGCCGTCTTCCAGAGCCAGATAGGCGTCCGACATTACGAGAAACACACGGAATCTGGGGGTATAAATGTTGCTTTCGTAGTTGAGTTACGAATTTCGTAATCGGTAAGTCGCCGCAGGGGAGAGAGGGAACATGGACGACCTGGACCGAGAGATTCTCGACATCCTCCGGCGGGACGCTCGAACTCCCTACACGGAGATCGCAGAACAGGTCGGCACCTCCGAGGGGACGGTCCGCAACCGCGTCGAGCGTCTGATGAGCGACGGCGTCATCGAACGGTTCACCATCGCCACCCGCACGGGGAACATCAAGGCGATGATCGAGGTGTCGGTGAAGGTGGACGTGGACACGACGGAGATATCCGACCGGATGGCCGAGTGGGACCAGGTCGACTTCGTCTGGCAGGTGTCGGGCGAGGAGGACGTCGTCCTCGTCGTCGACGCCGCCGACACGCGCGCGGTGAACGAACTCATCACGCAGGCGCGCGAGTTGGACGAGGTCAAGAGCACGAAGACGCGCCTCATCCTCGACGAACGACTCGGTCGGAACCCGTAGGACCAGTCGGCGTCCCCGTTCCGCCGTCCGACCGGTCCGTCCCTCCTACGCGTCGTCCACTCGCTGTGAGACGTCGTCGGTGTCGAACCCCTTCGCCGCGTGGACTCGCGTGTACGCCCTGTCAACCGTCCGCTCGAATCGGTTGAGGTTCACGACCGGTTCGACCCGGCCGTCGCGGATGGCGTCCGCGACGGCGCTGGGCGTCAGTTCGTCGGCGTGGACGAGCGTGTACGCTCGGCCCACCTCGACGGGGTAGTGGGCGTCGCTCCCGCCGGTCAGCGGGACGTCCATCTCCGCGGCGAGCGCTCGCGTCCGTTCGACGTGCTCCGTGTTCTTCCCGTTCAGTTCGAGGGCGTCGAAGTCGGCGTCGGCGTCCTTGAGTTCGCTGTTCCGAAACGGGTGCGCGACGACGGCGGCGCAGTCACGTTCGTGGGCGAGTTCGACGGCCTCCTGCGGCGTCAACTCGTCCGGTTCCGTCCGACTCGGCGGGTCGGGTCCGACGACGAGGAGGTGCCCGTCCGTCGTCGTCACCTCGATGCCCGGAATCGTCTGGAGTCGCCGCTCTGCGGCGTACGCGTAGTCGTGGTTCGTCACCGCGATGCCGTCGAGTCCTCGGAGACGCGCGACCGCGGTGGCGAGTGAGAGACCGATGGGGTCGAACCGGGTCGGACCACCCGGCGACCAGTGGAAGAAGCGAGAGTGGGTGTGGAGATCGAGGGCGAACACAGACGCTCCGAGGGGTCGGTACGGCTTTGTTCTTCTGCCCCCACTCCCGGTCGTGGCCCGCCGTATCCTCGTCCTGAACCCTCGAAGCGGAGACGGCAAGCAGAGCCACCGCGCGAGGCGGCTCGCCGTCGAACGCGGCTACGACGTCCGCGAGAGCGAACGGGCGGGCGACACGGTCGACATCGCTCGCGAGGCGGCAGTCGGGGAGGCGTCGCTCGTCGCGGCCTGCGGCGGGGACGGCACGGTGAACGAAGTCGTCCGCGGCGTGGACGAAGCGGGGCGGTTGGCGGAGACGACGCTGGGCATCGTCCCCACGGGCACGGGAAACGACTTCGCGGACAACCTCGGCGTCCGCGGCGTCGCCCACGCTTTCGAGGTGCTCGAATCGGGACGGGAGCGGTCGCTGGACCTCGGGAGCGCCCGGTGGACGGCCGCGGCGTCCTCGGCGGGGCTCTCGGACGCGCCGCGACGACCGTTCGTGAATTCGTGCGTCTTCGGACTCACCGCCGAGGCGAGTGCGCGGACGACGCGCGAGGCGAAGCGTCGCTTGGGCGTCGTCGCCTACGTCCTCTCGACGCTTCAGGGGAAGCGGACGTTCGAGGGACTGCGGCTGGAGGTGCGGGCCGGTCCCCGGAACGACCCGGTGTGGACCGGCGACGCGCTGATGCTGTTGGTCGGCAACGGGCGACGCTTCCCGGGCGAACGACTCCAGCAGGCGAACATGGAGGACGGGCTGTTGAACGTCGTCGTCGTCAAGAACCGCCCCGCGTTGGACTACCTGACGACGGGCGCGGCGGACAGACTCCTGCGGCGCGGGGCGTCGCACCTGACGCACCTGCGAGTGAGCCACCTCGAAGTGGACGCCGGGGCGGCCCGACAGGTCAGCCTCGACGGCGAACTCGTGGAGGCGAGGCACCTTCGCGCGGACGCCCGCCCGGGAGCGATGCGGTTCCGCGTCGGCGAGGGATACGACCCGTCGCCGCCGGACCCGACCGACGCCGCGTGAACTGCCGCGCATCGAAGACTCCTTGACCCACCTCGCCAATGTCCACGGTATGAGTACGGACGAGGGCGGGAGTTCCGCCGCCGACGCGGAGAGCGAACTCCACAAGAACGCCGCGCAGGACGTCATCGCCGTCGACGCCGACGACAACGAGACGGGACTGGTCAACCGACTGGAGGCCCACACCGGTCACGGGACGCGCCACCGCGCGTTCACCTGTCTCGTCTTCGACGAGGAGGGGCGTCTGCTCCTCGCCCAACGCGCGCCCAACAAGCGCCTGTGGGACACCCACTGGGACGGCACCGTCGCCTCCCACCCCGTGCAGGGGCAGAGTCAGGAGGAGGCGACGGAACAGCGACTCGAAGAGGAACTGGGCATCACGCCCGACCAGTACGGCGACCTGCGGGTCACCGACCGGTTCGAGTACAAGCGCTACTACGAGAACGCCGGTCTGGAGTGGGAGGTCTGTGCCGTCCTGAAGGTGACGCTCGAGGACACGACGCTGAACCCCGACGAGGATGAGATAGCGGGCCTGCTGTGGGTCGACTACGAACATCTCCACGAACACCCGCAGTGGTACCGCCAACTGCGCCTGTGCCCGTGGTTCGAGATAGCGATGCGCCGTGACTTCGAGGACGGAGAGTAGTCTCGTCCTCGAACGGGGCGTCGCCGAGTCGATTCTCGACCACGCCCGCGAGGGCGCGGCGACCACGCCCCCCGAGGAAGTCTGCGGCGTCCTCGGCGGCCGTCGCGCCGACCGGGGGGACGGCGCGTTCGATGGCGACGCCGCGGAGACGGACACCGTGACCGCGGCCGAACCGGTTCCCAACGTCGCCGGCGACCCCCGGCGCGAGTACGAACTCGACCCCGCGGGAACCGTCGCGACCATCGACCGCCTCGAATCGACGGGACTGGACGTGGTCGGCTTCTACCACAGTCACCCCGAGAGCGACCCGGTTCCGAGTCGAACGGACGAGCGACGGGCGACGTGGCCGGGGTACGTCTACCTCCTCTGCAACCCGGACGGTCGACTGAACGCCTACCGCTGGACGGGCGAGACGTTCGACCGCCTGTCCCTGACTCGGGCCGACTGACCGCGGGCCGAGAACGCAACCCCCTTGCGGCGTCGGTGCTTCCCCCCGACTGATGACCGAGGACGTTGCGGAACCCGACCTGTACGACTCGCTTTCGGGACAAGTCGCCCTCGTGACGGGCGCGAACCGCGGCATCGGCCGCGAGATAGCCGAACAGTTGCACGACCTGGGGGCGACGGTGTTCGCCGCCACGCGCAGCATGACCCACGAGATACCGGACGAGTGGGAGCACCTCCTCGTCGACGTGACGCAGGAGGGCGAGATATCCGACGCGGTGGACGACATCTTCGCGAGTGCGGGCCGATTGGACATCCTCGTCAACAACGCCGCCGTCGGCGGCGGCGACGGTGACATCGTCGCCGAGTCGGTCAAGGACCTCGACCGAACGCTGGCGACGAACCTCCGCGGGCCGATGCTCCTCTGCAAGCACGCCGTCCCCCTCCTCGTGCAGGACGAGGGCGGCCGCGTCGTCAACGTCTCCTCCGGGATGGGCGCACTGAACGAGGACCAGTCGGGCGGGTCCCCCTCCTACCGCGTCTCGAAGACCGGTCTGAACGGCCTCACGAAGTATCTGGACGGCGAGTACGGCGACGACGGACTCCTCGCGAACTCGGTCTGTCCGGGGTGGGTCCGGACCGACATGGGCGGCGAGGAGGCCGACCGGTCGGTCGAACGGGGCGCAGAGACGCCGGTCTACCTCTGTCGCTTCGAACCGGACTCGCCGTCGGGGCACTTCTGGCGCGACCGAGAGGTCATCGACTGGTAGCGGCGGCGGTGCAGAAAAACTATACTGCGCCCCGTTTCCGTACAGCGTAGTGACACGAACACGGCCCCTGCTACTCGTCTGTGTGCTCCTCGTCCTCGCGGGGTGTCTCGGCGGCGTCGGCGAGTCGCCGTCGTCTCCGACATCGTCTGCGACGCCACCGGCGACTCCCACACCGACGCCGACGCCGACGCCCACGTCGACGGCGACGATTTCGGCCGACGACGCCGGGGAACGGGCCATCGAGGCCGAGCAGTCCCGAATCGAACGTCGCCTGAGCGAGTACGAGGCGGTCGGCGGCCTCGGCTTCGGTATCCTCAGACCGGCCGAGTCCGAGGTGGTAGAGCGAAACGAGAGCGGCGTCGTCGTTCGCGTCTCCGTCGGGTACAGCCTCGAACTCGACTGCGACGGCGACGGCACCCCGGACGAATCGCTCGACGGCACCAGTACCGAGACGACCTACGTCGTCTCCGAGTCCGGCGTGCGCCTGACGGGCGTGTCTCGGGACGTACTGGACCCCTCCGGGTACTGCTGACGGCGGCCGTCTCGGCCGGGGGACGCCGAACGCGCGGCGCTACGTCACGCCGCCGCCGCGCGTCTCGAACCGCTCGTACTCCCGGTCGTCGAGAATCGCTTCGAGGTGTTCGACGACGCGGTAGACGTCCTCGAAGCCGACGTAGTACGGCGACGGGCAGACGCGGACGACGTTCGGCGTGCGGAAGTCGACAACGACGCCGCGGGCCTTCAACGCCTCCGAGATGCGGTAGGCCTCGGGGTGTTCGACGGCGACGTGGCCGCCGCGCCGCGCCGCCTCCCGCGGCGTCCCCACCTCGCAGTCGGGGAGTCGGTCGTCCACGAGGGCGACGAGGAAGTCGGTGAGCGCGACGGACTTCTCCCTGAGCGCCTCGATGCCGGCGTCTTCGGTCACGTTGAGGGCGCCGTCCAACGGCGCGGCGGCGAGAATCGGCGGCGTGCCTATCTGGAACGCGCCCGCCGACGGCGCGGGCGTGTACGTGTGGCGCATCTCGAACTGCGTCTCCTTCTCGTGGCCCCACCACCCCGCGAGCGCCGGCGTGACGCCGAAGTGGCGTTCGTTCACGTACAGGCCGGCGGGGGCGCCGGGGCCGGCGTTGAGGTACTTGTAGTGACACCAGACGGCGAAGTCGACGCCGACGTCCGAGAGGCGATGCGGGACGACGCCGACGGAGTGCGCGAGGTCGAACCCGGCGAGTGCGCCGGCGTCGTGCGCCGCTTCGGTGATTCGCTCCACGTCCAGCAGTTGCCCGCTCCGGTAGAGGACCGAGGGCATGAACACCATCCCCACGTCGTCGTCGATGGCGGCGACGATATCGTCCTCGTCGACGGTTCGGCCGTCGCGACTCTCGACCACGCGGAGGGCCTCCTCGGGGTCGCGGCCGGCCTGCCGGAGTTGCGCGCGGATGGCGTAGTGGTCCGTCGGGAAGTCGAGGTCGTTGACGAGAATCTCCGCGCCCCGGTCGGGGTCGTAGAACGTCCCGACGAGGGTGTGGATGTTCACCGTCGTGGAGTTGCCCACGACGACTTCCGCGGGGTCGGCGCCGACGAGGCCGGCGAGTCGGTCGCCGAGGCGTTCGCCGTACGTGAACCAGTCGGGGTCGGCGTCGGTCCACCCGCGGATGGCGAGCGTCTGCCACTGTTCGACGGCCTCCTCCAACGCGGCCGCCGCGTCCGCGGCGCAGAGTCCGAGCGAGTTGCCGTCCATGTACAACTCGCCGTCCGGGACGAAGAAGCGCTCGCGGAGCGTCGCCAGCGGGTCGTCGGCGTCGCGTTCGCGGGCCTCGGTCAGCGTCGGCGGGCGGCCGGCGCTCGATTCGGGGGACGCGTCGGCGTCCGCGTCGTCGCGTGAGTCGTCCATGTCCACACCTCCGCCGCGGGCCACAAAGCGGTTCGCCTCGCCGCGCCGTCGGACTCTCCTCGCCCCGGCGTCGAAGTGTCCAACACCGCCAGCCCGCCGCTTTTTGGTCGTCCGCCACGGGCACCCACTATGGACCGACGTGCCCCCGAACTGGACTCCGACGTGGCGGACGTGGTGGCGGCGTTCGAACGCGAGGGACTCCCCCCGTGGCACTCCCTCTCCGTCGAGAGCGCGCGCCGGGTCGAGGACGAGGCGTTCGCGCCCGCGGACCCGCCGGACGTCGAACGCGTCCGCGACCTCTCGGTTCCCGGCCCGCACGGGGCGATTCCGGTCCGGACGTACCACCCCGCGCCCGCGGAGACGCGCGACGTGCTGGTGTTCTACCACGGCGGCGGCTGGGTGCTGGGGACGCTGGACTCGGTGGACGAAATCTGCCGTCGCCTCGCCGCCCGGTCGGGTCGCCTCGTCGTGAGCGTCGACTACCGACTCGCGCCCGAGCATCCGTTCCCCGAACCGCTGGACGACGCCTTCGCCGCGTTCGAGTGGGCGTGCGAGTTCGCGGCGTCGCTCGGCGGGAGCGGGAACGTCGCCGTCGGGGGGACGAGCGCCGGCGGCAACCTCGCCGCCGCCGTCGCCCTGCGGGCCGCCGCGAACGCGACGCAGGGCGACGGCCCGACGCCGACGGGCCAACTCCTCGCGTACCCCATCACCGCCCAGACGTTCGACACCGACTCCTACGAGGAGAACGCCGACGGCCCCCTCCTCACGCGCGCGGACATGGCGTGGTTCCGCGACCACTACCTCCGGAGCGAGGTGGACAGATACAGTCCGTTCGCCGCGCCGGTGCGGGCCGACGAGGAACTGCTGGCCGAGACGCCGCCGGCGTGCGTCGTCACCGCCGGGTTCGACCCGCTCCGCGACGAGGGGACGCGGTACGCCGTGCGACTCCGGGGCGCGGGCGTCGACGTCGCCCACCAGCACTACCCGAGCATGGTCCACGGCTTCCTGAGTCTCGCGTCGGAGGCGGACGCCGCCGACGAGGCGTTCGACCGGGTGGTCGAGCGACTGTCCGAGTTCTGAGCGCGGTCACTCGATTTCGAGCAGACCGACCCACGCGAGGACCGCGCGGACGAACAGGTACGCGACGAGGAGGGCGGCGAGGAACGTCGTCGGCGCCGAGAGCAGTCGCGCGGTTCGGTAGGGGAGCACGATGCGCGAGAGACCGAGAATCACGAAGCTCAGCAGTATCAGGCCGAACGCGAGCAACGAAAGCTTCACGAATCCGTTTCTGTCCATCCGATACGCGGTCACGCGGAGCCGAGTTGAACGTTCTCCTCCGGCGGGGCCGAGCCGAATCGGCCGCCCGTCGGTCGCCGGCAGGCGCGTTCGAACCCGCGCGGGCTACGGTGACTCGCTCCGCCGCGCCAGTTCCTCGTAGGCCGCCCACGACGGGTCCACCTCGGGGTGCGGCACCGACTCGCCGTCCACGGTGACGCCGGTCCCTTCGCACACGGTGCCGGCGACGCCGACGGGCGTCCCCTCGGATTCGAGCGCCGAGACGACGGCCGCCGTCGAGTCGGGGTCGACGGCGAGCACCAGCGTGCCGCCCGTCGTCGCCGTCCACGGGTCGATATCGAGGAACGCGCACGCCTCGCGGACGCCCGGGCGAACCGGTATCTCGTCGGTCGAGACGTCGAGGTGGACGCCCGCGCCGTCGGCGACTTCGTTCAGCGCGCCGAACAGGCCGCACTCGGTGGCGTCGTGCATCGCGTGGACGCCGCCGGCGGCCGCCGCGGTCATCGCGTCGCGGACGCAGTCGGCCTCGTCCAAGCGGGCCTGCGCCTCGCGGAGCGTATCCGCCGGGAGGTCGAACTGGTCGGGGAACAGCGTCGTCAGCAGACCCGTCGCCTCCACGGCCGGCCCCTTCGTGACGAGGACGTCGTCGCCGACGCGGGCGCCGTCCGGGCGAATCACGTCACCGGGGTCGCCGACGGCGAGTGCGGTGGCGCCGCCGACCCACGGGAACGAACACCCGGCGTAGCGGGCGGTGTGCCCCGTGACGATGCTGACGCCGAGGTCCGCGGCCTCCTCGTGCATCGCCGTCCACAGTTCGGCGAACGCCTCGTCCTCGAACTCCGGCGGGAGCGTGAAGGAGACGGCGAGGTGGGAGGGCGGAAGCCCCGAGACGGCAACGTCGGCGAGGACGAAGTCGAGGGCGAACCGGCCGGCGCGGGCGAGTCCGAGGTCCGGCAGGACGGAGACGGGGTCGGTGGCGACGGCGACGGCCGTCCCGTCGACGTCGAGGAGGCCGAAGTCGACGCCGTGGGTCGGACCGAGGGCGACGTCGTCGCGGTCGGCCCCGAGGTTCGAGAAGACGTACCGGTCGAAGAACGCGCGGTCCACCTTTCCGAGGTCGCTCATGGGGGACGGTCGACGGCGGTCGGTTTCAACGTGCCGTTGTCGCCCCCGGAACTGCCGTAAGATATACCAGGCGATATGTCGTCGGTGAGGACGATTCGATGTCACCCGGATGCGGACCGGGCGCTCCGGTGCCGCGCGTTCCGACCGCCCGTCGGAGCTATCGGCCCTCCACCGCGCCCGCCGACGCCGTTCGTCAGTCGCCGACCGAAGGAGGAACACGGTGAGGGAGGACTCGACGGCCTCGGAGTCACGACGCGCCGCCGACGAGAACGGCGACGGCGGCGACGCCGACTACCGCGCACTCGGCGAACGCGCCGTGGACGCGGCGGTGGTGCTCCTCGACGACGAGGGGCGGGTGGCGACGTGGAACGCGAGTGCGCGGCGACTCACGGGGTACGACCGGACCACCGCCCGCGGGGAGGCAGTCGACGCCGTCCTCGACGCGGACGTGGGAGCGACGACGCTCCTCGAAGAGACCGACGCGGCGGGGCGCGTCGAAGTCGAGTGCGTGGCGCGGGACAGCGACGGTGAGGCGTACGACGCTCACGTCGCCGTCACGTCGCTCCGAGACGACGACGTTCCCGATGCGCCCGCGACTCCGGGCGTCCGCGCGGACGGGTACGCCCTCGTCGTCCGAGACGTGACCGACTACCGCTCGGAGCGACGCTCGCTCGAACGCCGCAACGAGCGACTGGCCGCCTTCGCCGGCAGCGTCACGCACGACCTGCGGAACCCGCTCAGCGCCGCACTCGCTCAACTCGACGTGGCCCGCGCGCAGTATCCGGGCGAGTCCCACCCCCACCTCGACTCGGCGTACCAGTCGCTGTTGCGGATGAACGACCGCATCGACGAAGCGCTGACGCTGGCACACGAGGGCGCGCGGTCGGTCGAACGGACCGCCGTCTCGCTGTCGACGGTGACGGAGCGAGCGTGGAACGTCGCCGGCCCGGAGACGGGGACGCTGGCGTTCGCGGACCCGCCCGAGACG
This sequence comes from Halogeometricum rufum, assembly GCF_900112175.1. NCBI lineage: Archaea > Methanobacteriati > Methanobacteriota > Halobacteria > Halobacteriales > Haloferacaceae > Halogeometricum > Halogeometricum rufum. The sequence goes on from NZ_FOYT01000002.1 coordinate 492,585, forward strand.
GTGTCGGCCGACGAGTCCCGCCTCCGCCGCCTCCTCGAGAACCTGTTCGAGAACGCCGGGTCGCACGCCGGCCCCGAGGTGACCGTCGAAGTCGGCGGCACCGAGGACGGCTTCTACGTCGCCGACGACGGCCCCGGAATCCCCGAGAGCGGCCGCGACTCCGTGTTCCAGTACGGCGTCACCGGCGACGACGACGGCACCGGGTTCGGTCTCGCCATCGTCACCGCGATAGCCGACGCGCACGACTGGCGGGTCAGCGTCGGCGAGAGTCGGTCCGGCGGTGCGCGCTTCGAAGTCGCGTTCGGACGGTCGTCTCGCCAGTCACGGTGAGGGAAAGCGACCGGCCGCACGGGGGGCGACCGGTCGGCTCATGAAGGAGACGCGAACGAGGTAGTATCGGTCGGGGTCATCCAGTCCCGGTAACGCGACCTCTTTCCGCGTCACTAGAACGTCTCTCCCGCTTCCTTAAGTAAGTCGCTAAGTCGACTCGGTGAGGGTATATAGACTCAGGAGGGAGTCGTGAGAGCCGCCGCCTCCGTCCCGCTCAGTTCTCGCACATCCGGAAGTGGTCGGTGAGTTCCTGCCGGACGCGGACGGGTTCCTCGTGCTGTATCCAGTGAGTCGCGTCGTCGAGGACGACGAGGTGGCTGTCCTCGCAGTACTCGACGCTCTGGAGGGCCAGCGACCGGGTGAGGAAGGCGTCTTTCGCCCCCCAGAGCACGAGCGTCGGTACCTCGACGCGTTCGGTCTTCGGTCGCGGGTTCGACCGGACGATTGCCCGGTACCAGTTCACCATCGACCGGTACGCGTCAGGTTGCGACCACGCCGCCCGGTAGCAGTCGAAGTCGGCTTCGCTGAACGTCCCGGGTTGACTGGACCGGCGCATCAGGTCACAGAGCGTGCGGTAGCCGCCGACTTTCGCCAGCGCCTCGGGCACCTTCGGGAGCTGGAAGAACAGGACGTACCAGCTCTTGAACCGCTGTTCCCAGTCGTTCTTGAGCGCTCGTCTGAACGCCGTCGGGTGGGGGACGTTCAGCGCCGAGAGCGTCCTGACTCGCTCGGGCGTGTGGAGTCCGACCCACCACGCGACGAACGCCCCCCAGTCGTGTCCGACGAGGTGCGCGTCCGGCACGTCGAGGGCGTCGAGGAGTCCGAGCACGTCGCCGGCGAGTTCGTCGGGGTGGTAGGCGGCGACGGCCTCGGGCTTGTCGCTCAGGTGGTAGCCGCGCTGGTCGGGGACGACGACGCGGTACCCCTCGTCGGCCAGCGGACCGATGCACTCGTGCCAGCCGTACCAGAACTCGGGGAAGCCGTGCAGGAGGACGACCGGTTCGCCGTCCTCCGGGCCGGCGGTGACGACGTGGAGTTCGACGTCGCCCACGTCGACGAACTGCGATTCGCCCCGCATCCCCACGACGTCCGGCGTGACGCCGCCGTCGTGAACGGTGTCGAGAGACGACATACCGTCCGTAGGGGACCCGTGGACAAATACGCTATCGCTCGATGGAGGGGTCGCCTCACCGCGGCGGCGGCCGACCGGCCGATACCGGCCGCCCGGTCAGCGATTACCGAACAACCGCTCCGCGAGCGAGCGTTTCCGCGTCTTCTCGGCCAGCAGGACCGAACAGTCCACCTCGTTCACCACGTCGAGGACCAGCGTCCCGCGGACGAGTCGCGAGAGCAGGCCGCGTTCCGTCGCGCCGATGACGAGCATCGTCGCGTCTCGCGCGTGGCGCGCGATGGCCGATTCCACGTCGTCGGACTCCTCGACGATCAGTTCGGCGTCGCCGAGTCCGTGGTTCTCGGCCCACTCCGAGAGGAACCGTTCGCCCTCCGCCTCGTCGTCGGTGACGTGGAGGAGGCGGACCGTCGAGCCGTACTGCTCGGCGAGGGTGGCGGCGACGGCGGCCGAGAGGTCCGAGTCGGGACCGCCCGCCGTCGGGACCAGAATCTCCGCGGGGTCGAACCCGCGGTCCTTCAGGACGAGGAAGTCGCACGGGAGCGAACTGGCGAGTTCGTCGATGGCGCTCTCGGCGCGACCCGGGGCCCCGTGGGCGTCCGGGCCCCAGCCCATGACGGTCAGGTCGGCGTCGTACGTGCGAGCGGCGTCGAATATCTCCTCGAACGACCGGTGCGAGAGGACGGTGTGCGTCTCCACGGGCACGCCGAACGTCTCGGCGTCCTCGCGGGCGGCTTCGAGCAGTTCGTGTGCCTCCGCGAAGTCGCCGCGTTCGCGGGCGGACTCCAGCGCCGTCTGGTCGGGCACCTGTTCGATGTGGACGGCGACGACGGTTCCCTCGCGGGCCTTCGCGACGGCGCTGGCGAGGGTGATGAGGTCCGTCTCGTGTGCGGGGTTCGCCAGCGGCACCATCACGCGGTACTGGCCGCCGTCCGGTTGGACGGACGTGGCCGCCGAGACGGCGGCGTCGGGCATCTTCTCCGACTGGTTGAGGACGTACTCGCTGAGGACGCCGGACTTCTCCGTCTTTCCGCGCGCGTAGACGAGGTACCACGCCACCGACGCGACGACGAAACCGGCGGCGAGCGCTATCTCGATGGGTTCCATGAAGGCGATGAGTCCGAACGAGAGGACGGCCCCCAGAATCGGGACGACCGGGTAGAGCGGGGCGGTGAACTCGGGGTCGTAGTCGGCGACGTCGGCCTCCCGCATCACGATGAGAGCGACGTTCATCAGCCCGTAGACGATGAGGTGGAGGACGCTGCCTGCCTTCGCCAGCACCTTCACGTTGCCGACGGCGATGAACAGGAGGATGAGGACGCCGGTGACGGCGATAGAGCGGTACGGCGTCGAGAAGCGCGGGTGGATGTCGTTCAGCCACGCCGTGATGAGCCTGTCGCGTCCCATCGCGAAGTTGATTCGCGAGGACGCGAGGATGGACGCGTTCGCGCTCGACGCGGTTGCGAGGAGGCCGCCGAACAGGATGAGACCCGCGCCGACGACGCCGAGGCCGAGCGTGTTCGAGAAGACGACTTCCGCCACGTCGATGACCGGGGTCGCCGACTGAGCGAGTTCCGTCCAGTTGAGGACGCCCATCAGCATCACCATGATGACGGCGTACATCACGGTCACGATGACGACGGAACCGACGACGGCCAGCGGGAGGTTCCGTCCGGGGTTCTTAATCTCCTCCGCGACGGTCGTTATCTTCGCGAACCCGAGGAACGAGACGAACACCAGTGCCGTCCCGGGGAGGATGGCACCGTACCCGTTGGGCGCGAACGGGCGGAGCGTCGAGAGGTCGGCCATCGTGAGGCCGAGTATCGTGAACACCGTCAGGATGGCGACCAGCGTGATGACGATGACGTTCTGGAGCGTCCCCGTCTCCTTGGCGCCGACGTAGTTGACGCCGACGAACGTCGCACCCGCGACGAGGGCAGCCACCTGCGTCGGGTCGAGCGTGAGAATCCCGAGTCCGACCGTCGGCACGTCCACGAGTTCGATGATGAACCCGCCGAACCCGAGCATGTAGAACGCCGAGGCGAACGCCAGCCCCATCCAGTTGCCCATGCCGGCGATGCTCCCGAACAGGGGGCCGAGGGCGTGGTTGATGTAGTAGTAGCCGCCGCCGGCCTTCGGCATGGCCGTGCCGAGTTCCGACGCCGAGAGCGCCGTGAAGATGGAGACGACGCCGCCGACGACGAACGAGACGGCGACGACGGGGCCGGCGATTGCGGCCGCCTCGCCGGGCAGGACGAAGATGCCCGCACCGATCATCGTGCCGACGCCGATGGTGAGAGCGGCGAGTGGCCCGAGGTCTTTGGCGAGTTCTTCGTCGGTCACGCGGAGTCACCTCCGTGCGACGAAGTCGTGACCGGCGGAGAACAATCGTCGGTCACGCGGAGTCACCTCCGTGCGACGAAATCGTGACCGGCGGAGAACAATCGTCGGTCACGCGGAGTCACCTCCGTGCGACGAAGTCGTGACCGGCGGAGAACAATCGTCGGTCACGCGGAGTCACCTCCGTGCGACGAAGTCGTGACCGGCGGAGAACAATCGTCGGTCACGCGGAGTCACCTCCGTGCGACGAAATCGTGACCGGGGGAGAACGGTCGTCGGTCACGCGGCGTCCTCCTCGTCGGCGTCCGGCAGGGTGACCACCGGCAGGTCGCTCTCGGTCACGAGCGATTTGCGGGTGTCGCCGGAGAACAGGTCCCACCACCGACTCCCCCCGCGCGGCGTGAACGCGATGCACGTCGCGCCGACGTCGTGGGCGGCGTCGATGATGGTGTCGGCGACGTCGGTGCCGTAGCGGAGGTCCGTCTCCACCTCGACGCCCGCGTCTTCGCCCGCCTCGCGGACGAGTGCGAACAGTTCGTCCGCGAGGTCCTCGCGTTGTTCGACCGACGCCTTGTCCGGGGCGCCGCCGGCCTTCTCGATGACGTGGACGAAGACGGCGCGCCCCCCGACGGCGGCGACGTGCGGCAGGACGGCGTCGGCCGTCGCGGCGGCGTCGTCGGCGTTCGCGACGGGGACGAGCGGTCGGTCGAACAGCGACCGAGGCGACCCCTCAGCCATGCTGGCCACCGCCGTCGACACCGGGTCCGGTTCGGCGGCCGGGCGTCTCCCGGTCCGCGCCCGCGTCGTCGCGTTCGGCCCGGAGTCCCCCGACCCTCCGGTCGTCCCCCGCGGAACGAGACGTACGTGTACGTGAACGGATGCGACACAGAGTCATACGAGAGCGATTGTCCCTCCTCGGCTTTAGAAGTTCGCAAACCGACGTACCGGCGGCCGCGGCCGATTCGGCCTCGACGGACCGACCCGGACCGCCGGCCGACGGGACGTGCCGTCGCCCGCCCGACTCAGACCGCCGCGACCCACGCGCGGTAGTCGTCGTCGCGGCCGTACACCTCGACGAACACCCGGTCGACGAAGGCGGCGAGGCGGTTCGCGTCCGACCGCGCGATGATGCGGAGGTTCGTCCCCTCGGCCTCCTCGGGCGACTCCATCCGGTCGATGCGGAACTCCGGGAAGTCGGTCAGGAGGGTCTTCGCGCGTTCGAGTTCCGCCTCGGTCAGGTCCATGTTGAACGTCTGGTCGGCGAACTGCACCCACGGCGCCGGGGCGTCCTCCCCGTCCACGTCCGGGTCGTGCTCGACTTCGACGGTCAGGAACGGACTCGCGCGCGTCCGGTGGGCGGTGACCGCCTCGGCGAACAGTTTCCGTCGCGCTTTCGGGTCGTCGGCGTCGAATCTGGTCATACCGGACGTTCGTCGCCGTCGGTAGAAAAACGAGGGGGACTCGGGCGGGTCAGAGCAGCGTCACCACGGCCAGCAACGCGAGGGCGGAGACGACGACGAGCGACACCGCGAGGACGGCCACCGGGGCCAGACCCGCGTCGCGCATCGCTTCGAGGCGCACGTCCAGTCCGAGGCCGGCGAACGCCAGCGCGAACAGGCCGTCGCTCGTCGTCTCGAGGAGGGCGAGCGTCCCCGACGAGAGGAGCCCCGCGTTCGCGGCGAGGGCGACGAACGCGAACCCGACGAGGAAGTTCGGGACGCCGCCCAGCACCGACGCCACGCCCGACTCGGTGGAGCGGTCGGCGTCGCGGAACGCGTACCAGAGGGCGACGACGCCGAGGAGGGAGTTCCGGACGAGTTTCGTCACCGTCGCCCACTGGCCGGCCTCGGCGGAGTGCGCGAAGCCGGCGGCGGTGACCGGACCGGTGCTGTACATGCTCAGGCCGGCCCAGACGCCGAACTGCCGGCCGGAGAGCGCCAACAGGTCGCCCGCGACGGGAAAGACCAGAAGCGTCACCGCGTCGAACAGCAGGATGGCGGCGACGACGTGCGCCAGCGACTCGCCGTCGGCGTCGATGGTCCCCGCGACGGCCGTCGCGGCGGAGACGCCGCAGACGCTCGCCCCCGCCGCGAGGAGCGACGCCGTCTGGCGCTGGACTTCGAACACCCGTCGCGCGAGCACGTCGACGAAGCCGACGCCGAAGGCGACGGCGGCCGCGGCGAGTCCGAGGACGACGGGTCCGCTCGCGACGAGGTCGGCGAACGCGACGCGCGCGCCGAGGAGGACGATGCCGGCTTCGAGGAGGCGGCCGTGGAACCGGACGCCCGCGGCGGCCCGGTCGGGGACGCCGACGACGTTCGCGACGACGGCGCCGAACGCCACCGCGAGGAGGAGCGCGTTCAGTCCGGGAACCACGTCGGCGACGAGAAACGCGAGTCCGGCGAGTGCGGCGAGGAGCAGGAGGCCCGGGACGGCCGACAGAACCCGCCGAGAGACCCGTCGAGCGTCGGTCACGGCCGCGCGTCGGTCGGCGCTCGGTTCGTCCCCGCGCCGACGGGACGGGGAGCGTTCGGGAGCGTCGCGTTCGGCATCTCGTCTGCCGGTTCGTGCGCGGGCCCCTTACTGTGTTGATTTCGGCGCTCGGCGGCTGGAGCGTCGAAAGGTGAGACGCTATCTTCAACGTTATACCGTCGGCCCGGATTGGGGGGAACATGGGTAAGCACATCCTGCTGCTGGGCGCCCCCGGCGCCGGAAAGGGAACGCAGTCGAAGCGACTCGCCGCCGAGTTCGACCTCGAACACGTCACGACGGGCGACGCGCTCCGCGCGAACAAGGACATGGACATCAGCGACATGGACTTCGAGTACGACACCCCGCGGGAGTACATGGACGCGGGCGAACTCGTCCCCGACGACGTGGTGAACGAAATCGTGAAGACGGCGCTGCGGGAGGCCGACGGCTACGTCCTCGACGGCTACCCGCGCAACCTCGACCAGGCCGAGTACCTCACGGAGATTACGGACCTCGACGCCGTCGTCTACCTCGACGTGAGCGAGGACGAACTCGTCGACCGACTCACCGGCCGGCGCGTCTGCCCCGACTGCGGCGCGAACTACCACGTCGAGTTCGCCCCGCCCGAGGAGGAGGGCGTCTGCGACGAGTGCGGCGCGGAACTGATTCAGCGCGACGACGACACCGAGGAGACGGTGCGCGAACGCCTCAGCGTCTACCGCGAGAACACCGAACCCGTCGTCGAACACTACCGCGAGGAGGGCGTCCTCGTCGAGGTGGAAGGCGAGCAGACGCCGGACGACGTGTTCGAGGACGTCGCCGCCGTCGTCGAAGACGCGTAACGACCGACCCGCAGCGACCACACTCGTTCTCGAACCCGCCTCGCGAGACGCCGCGTCCACCCCGGGCGTGACGGCGGAGTTTTCCGTTCCGGCGGCGAACGCGGCGGACATGGATGCGAAACCGGACGCCGCGACGCCGCCCCGAGTGCTGTTCGTCGGGGGACCCGACTGGGCCGAGTCGGCGGCCGACGCGCTGTCGTCCGTCGCGTCGGTCACCCGGGTCGACGGCGTCGCGGACGGGCGCGAGCGACTGTCGTCGGGGCGTCCCGACGCCGTCGTCGTGGCGCGGTCCGAGGGCGGCGTCGCCGCCGTCTCGACGCTCCGCGCCGCCGCGACGGACCTCCCAATCGTCTTCTGTACCGACGCCGGCAGCGAGTCGCTGGCCCGCGACGTCCTCGCCGCCGGGGCGACGGACTACGTGCCGGCCGACACCGCCGAGTTCGCGTCGTACGTCCGGGAGCGCACGGTCGAAGCGGCCGCCGAGGCCGCAGAGCGCGTCGAACTGGAGCGCGAACTCCGACGGTCGGAGGAACTCCACCGCGTCACGCTCAACAACATGACCGACACGGTGCTCATCACCGACGACGAGGGCCGGTTCACGTACGTCTGCCCGAACGTCCACTTCATCTTCGGATACACGGAGGCGGAGATTCGCGAACTCGGGAGTATCGACGCCCTCCTCGGCGACGACCTGTTCGACGACGCCGAACTCGCCGAGTCGGGCGTCCTGACGAACGTCGAGACCACGGCGACCGACAAGGCCGGCGCGGAGCACACGCTCCTCGTCAACGTCCGCGAGGTGTCGATTCAGGGCGGGACGACGCTCTATAGCTGTCGCGACGTGACGAAGCGAAAGCAGCGCGAGGAGTCGCTGACGGGACTGCACCGAACGACGAGCGAACTGCAGTACGCCGAGACGGTTCGGGAGATAGCCCGGCACGTCGTCGAGGACGCAGAGGAGGTCCTCGGCTGTGCGGCGAGCGCGATATTCCGGTTCGACGCCGAGACGAACCGCCTCGAACCGGTCGCGCAGACGCCGGCGATGGACCGGCTGTACGGGCCGCTACCGTCGTTCAGGCCCTCCGAGGAGAACCTCGTGGGTCGGGCGTTCGTGACCGGCGACCCCCTGTTCTTCGACGACGTACACGAGTCGCCGGCGCTGTCGAATCCGGCCACGGACCTCCGGAGCGTCGTCGTCCTCTCGCTGGGCGACCACGGCGTGTTCGTCGCCGGCGTCGACGCCGTCGGCGCGTTCGACGACGTCCACCGCGAAATCGCGGACCTGCTGGCGACGACGACGGAGGCGGCGCTCGACCGGGTGGAGCGGCAGTCGCAACTCCGCGAACAGGACCGTGAACTCCAGCGACGGAACGACCGACTCGTCTCGCTCAACCGCGTCAACGAGATAATCCGCGAGGTGGACCAGTCGGTCATCCGCGCGGAGACGCGGGAGGCGGTCGAACGCGCCGTCTGCGAGCGACTGACCGACGGCGACCGCTACCGGTTCGCGTGGGTCGGGTCGGTCGACCCGGCGTCGGGAACGCTCGTCCCGCGGGCCGAGAGCGGGACCGGACGGGGCTACCTCGACGACGTCGCCCTCGCGGCCGACGCCGACGGCGACCCGGCGTGCGCGACGGCCGCGACGGGCGAGGAGACGCTGGTCTCGAACGTCGCCACCGACCTGCGGCGGACGCCGTGGCGTCGCGCCGCCCTCGAACGCGACTTCCAGTCGGCCGTGGCCGTCCCCATCTCGTACGACGGCGTCTCCTACGGCGTGTTGGCCGTCTACGCCGACCGGCCCGCAGCGTTCGACGGGATGGTCCGGACGGTGATGGCCGAACTCGGCGAGACGGTGGCCTCGGCCATCAGCGCCGTCGAACGGAAGGCGGCGCTCCTGACGACGGCGGTCACCCGCGTCGAGTACGCCGTCTCCGGCGGCGGGTTTCCGCTCTCGCGCGTGGCCGAACGCGCCGACTGCACGCTCTCGGTCGTCACCGGCATCCAGCAGACCGTCGAGGACGACTCGGTGTTCGCCACCGTCGAGGGGGCGACGACGGCCGACCTGCGGGCCGTCGCGGACGCCACCGCCGGCGTCGCCGAGTACCGCGTCGTCGCCGCCGAGGACGACTCGGCCACCGTCTGGTTCCGCTTCGTCCGGCCGTTCGTCGCCTCGCGCCTCGCGAACCACGGCGTCGTCCTCCGGCGCGTCGAGGCGACGCCCGCGGGCACGACGCTCGAAATCGACGTCCCCGACGGCGTCGAACTGCACAGCGTCACGCAACTGCTGTCGGGAACGTTCGACGGCGTCACGCTCCGGTCGAAACGACACCGCGAGCAACCCTCCAGCGGCGAGTTCGCCGCCACCGTCCTGGACCGACTGACCGAGCGACAGTTGGAGGTGGTCCAGACGGCGTACCACGCCGGCTACTTCGAGGACCCGCGGGCGTACTCGGGGGAGGCCGTCGCGGACGTTCTCGACATCTCGCCCGCGGCGTTCTACCGGCACGTCCGGACCGTCCAGCGCAAACTGTTCGCCGCCCTGTTCGAGGAGACGCAGTATTCGGCAAGTATTGCAAACTATGGTTGAATACTGAACCTCCCGCGACGGAGTGGGGTCACAGTTCAACGAACACGTTCAACCTAATATTCCTATTACCCCTGATAGGGCGAAGCGCCCGAGATACCATGTCGTTCTGGAAAGACAGCCCCGCGAAACCGGCCGAACAGTCCACCTACGAATGCTTCGAGTGCGGGAACGTGGTCGAATCCGGGTCGGGTCCGGCGACCTGTCCCGAGTGCGGCGGCGCGCTGAGAAACCGCGGGACACCGATGGAGTGAGATGGCCGCGAACACCGACCGGGCCGCGGAGGAGACGGCGTCGCCGCCGGCCGAGGAGGCGTCCGCCGTCGAAACCGCCCGCACACAACTGAACCGGGCCGCGGAGCGACTGGACGTCGACCCGAACGTCGTCGAACGCCTCCGACACCCGCACGCCGTCCACGAGGTGCGGATGCCGGTCGAACGCGACGACGGCACGTTGGAGGTGTTCGTCGGCTACCGCGCGCAACACGACAGCGTCCGCGGGCCGTACAAGGGCGGCATCCGGTTCCACCCCGGCGTGACGCGCGACGAGTGCGTCGGCCTGTCGATGTGGATGACGTGGAAGTGCGCGGTGATGGACCTGCCGTTCGGCGGCGCGAAGGGCGGCGTCGTCGTGAACCCCAAGGACCTCTCGGAGGGGGAGACCGAGCGGTTGACCCGCCGATTCGCACAGGAACTGCGCGACGTCGTCGGCCCGCACACGGACATCCCCGCGCCGGACATGGGGACGGACGCGCAGACGATGTCGTGGTTCATGGACGCCTACTCGATGCAGGAGGGCGAGACGGTGCCCGGCGTCGTCACCGGTAAGCCGCCGGTCGTCGGCGGCAGTCACGGGCGCGACGGCGCGCCGGGCCGGAGCGTCGCCATCGTCGCGCGCGAAGCGGCCGCCCACCACGGCATCGACCTCTCGGGGGCGACGGTGGCCGTGCAGGGGTTCGGGAGCGTCGGCGCGAACGCCGCGCGTCTCCTCGACGACTGGGGAGCGACCGTCGTCGCCGTCTCAGACGTGAACGGCGCCGTCTACGACCCCGACGGACTGGACACGCACGCCGTGCCGACCCACGAGGAGGAACCCGAAGCAGTGATGACGCACGAGGCGCCCGAGACGCTGTCGAACGAGGCCGTTCTCGAACTCGACGTGGACATCCTCGTGCCCGCCGCCGTCGGCAACGTCCTCACCGCCGACAACGCCGACCGCGTGCGGGCCGACGTGGTCGTCGAGGGGGCGAACGGACCGACGACGGCCGCCGCCGACGAGATGCTCGACGACCGCGGCGTGCCGGTGATTCCGGACATCCTCGCCAACGCGGGCGGCGTCACCGTCTCGTACTTCGAGTGGTTGCAGGACATCAACCGTCGGGCGTGGCCGCTCGAACGCGTCCACGCGGAACTCGAAGAGGAGATGCTCGCGGCGTGGGACGCGGTCCGCGCGGAGTTCGACGACGGCGCGCGGACGTGGCGCGACGCCGCCTACGCCGTCGCGCTTCGGCGCGTCGCGGCCGCACACGACGCGCGCGGCGTCTGGCCCTGACCGCCCGGATCACCCTCGCGGACGCCGGCGGCCCTCCGCGCGAACACGAATCCAGAGTAAAAGCTTGATAACCGGTGAGTAACTACTCTCTCGGCAATGGCACGAATCGAACCGAAGGTGCGTGACCTCGTCTCCTCTGACCCGGAGATGCGGGACGCCGTCGAGACGGTCCTCGCGCGGGCCGACGACGGCGAAGTCAAGTGGGTCGACGTGAAGGGAGACATCACCAGCGGTCACTGGGGGCGTCTCATCGAGAAGGGCGTCCTCGTCGACGGCGACGAGGGGTTCCGACTCGCCGACCCCGAGGCGACGCGGGCGGCCCTCGAGACCGAGTCGACGAGTTCGTCGGGCGCGTCGTCCTCGTCGTCGGTCGACGACGACGACCTCGGCGACTCCTCGTGGTCCACCTACGACAAGATGGCCGCCGTCGTGACGGTGGGTCTGTTCGCCGCGTACGGGTGGAAACCGCTCCGCGACATCATCGGCAACGTGATGAACGTCGTCCTCGGACCGCTGACCGACCTGCTACCGTTCTACGCGGTCATCATGGTCATCGCGCTGGCGACCGGGCTCTACTCCACGCTCCTGCAGGCGAACCTGATGGACATGGACAAGATGTCGATGTACCAAGAGCGGATGAAGGACATTCAGGAGCGACGCAAGGAGGCCCAGAAGAACGACGACGACGAGGCCCTCGACGCCATCCAGCAGGAGCAGATGGAGGCGATGGGCGACCAGATGGGCATGTTCAAAGAGCAGTTCCGCCCGATGGTGTGGATCATGTTCCTCACCATCCCGGCGTTCCTCTGGATGTACTGGGCCATCGGCGTCGGCGGCAACGCCGAGGCGCACGTGACGATGCAGAATATCGTCCTGCCACTCGTCGGCGAAGTTAGCTGGACCGAGGGCGTCCTCGGCCCGATGCAGGCGTGGATCGTCTGGTACTTCCTCTGCTCGATGGGGTTCACCCAGATAATCCGCAAGAGCCTCAACATCGACATCTCGCCGTCGGCGTCGTAGGTTTTCGACGCCGCACTGCCCGACGGCGTCATAGACTCGACGCCGCACTGCCCGACGGCGTCGTAGACTCGACGCCGCGGACCGCCTCGCTCCGCCGCCGCCCTCCGTGCGGTACCGCCCCGCACACTCGTCGGTAAAGACAACCTCTTTTAGCCGTACCGTCCGAGAGTCTCTATGTTGCTGACTGTCTCCGGTCCACCGGGTGCCGGAAAGAGTACGACCGTCGCCACACTCGCCGAGGCGTTCGGCCTCGAACACATCTCCGGCGGCGACATCTTCCGCCAACTCGCCGCCGAACGCGACATGACGGCCGTCGAGTTCAACAGACTCGCCGAGGAGGACGACCAGATAGACCGCGACTTGGACCGTCGCCTCCGCACCATCGCTCTGGAACGCGACGACGTCCTCCTCGAATCGCGCCTCGCCGGGTGGCTGGCGGGCGACGCCGCCGACATCCGCCTGTGGCTCGACGCGCCCCTCGACGTGCGCGCGAAGCGCATCGCCGCGCGGGAGGACAAGTCGCTCGACACCGCCCGCGAGGAGACGCACGCTCGCGAGGAGAGCGAAGCCCTGCGCTACGAGGAGTACTACAACATCGACATCACCGACCTCGGCATCTACGACGTGACGCTCAACACGGCGCGGTGGAGCGAGGAGGACGTGCCGGACATCCTGACCGCCGCCGTCGAGGCGTACGACCCCGACGACGACGAGGGGAAGTTCCCGGTCGAGGGCGTCGAGTACGACTTCTGAACCGTGACCGACCTTCGCGACCCTCCCCACGACCGTTCGCTCGCGGACCTGCTCTCGTTCGGCGTCGTCAACCTCGACAAGCCCCCCGGTCCGTCGGCGCATCAGGTCGCCGCGTGGGTCCGAGACATGGCGGGCGTCGAACAGGCGGCGCACGCCGGCACGCTCGACCCGAAGGTCACCGGCTGTCTCCCGATGCTCCTCGGCGACGCCACCCGGATGGCGCAGGTGTTTCTGGAAGGATCCAAGGAGTACATCTCGGTGCTGGAACTCCACAAGCCCGCGCCGTCGGACTTGGAGAGCGTCGTCGCGGAGTTCGAGGGCGAAGTGTACCAGAAACCGCCCCGAAAGAGCGCCGTCTCCCGCCGCCTCCGGTCGCGCGAGGTGTACGAACTCGACCTGCTGGAGGTTCGGGACCGGCAGGCCCTCCTGCGGATTCGCTGCGAGAGCGGGACGTACGTCCGGAAGCTCTGTCACGACATCGGGCTGGCGGCCGGCACCGGCGCGCACATGGGGCACCTCCGCCGGACGGCGACGGACCCGTTCGACGACACCGACCTCGTGACGCTGTACGACCTCGCGGACGCCCTCGCGTTCGCCGAGGCGGGCGACGAGAGCCTCCTCCGCGAGGTGGTCGCGCCCGCCGAACGCGCCCTCACGCACCTCCCGCACGTCACCATCGCTCACTCCGCGGCCGAACAGGTCGCCGAGGGCGCACCGGTGTACGCGCCCGGTGTGTTCGATGCCGACGACGCCGAACGCGGGTCGCTCGTCGCCTGCGTCACGCCCGACGACGCGGCGGTCTGCCTCGGCCGACTGGTCGGCGACCCCGACGCCGAGTCGGGCGAAGTCGTCTCTCTCGAGCGCGTGCTGGTCTGAACGCACTTTCACCCGCGACCCGACGCCGGTTCGCGTGCCCCCGACGCAGCGACGGGAACACCGGTATCCGACGACTTTTGCCCGTGCCCGCAGAGACCGAGACATGCACGTAGGAAGCGTCGAATCGGAACCCGGCGCGGTCGTCAGCGGCTGGTTCGAGGTGACCGACCTCCCGACGGGCGGGAGCGAACGACTCCCCGTGGTGATAGCCGAGGGCGACGCCGACGGCCCCACCCTCTGGCTCACCGGCGGCGTCCACGGCGACGAGGCCACCGGCGTCGCCGTCGCGCAGGACGCGATGCGGGACGACTTGGCGGACCACCTCTCGGGAACGGTCGTCTGCGTCCCCGTCGTCAACCCGGCGGGTCTCCGGCGGAACGACCGCCGGTCGTACTACGGCGACGACGACCCGAACCGTTACTTCCCGGACCCCGAGTCCACGTCCTCGCGGCCGCCGAGCGTTCAGGAACGCATCGACGAACGCCTGTACGAGGCGTTCGCGGCGTCGGCCGACGCGCTGGTCGACCTCCACACCGCGCAGGTGGGGTCGATGCCGTTCGTCATCCGCGACCGGGTGCTGTACGGCGAGCGTCGCGACGAGTCCGCCGCCGAGGAACTCGCCGACGAACTCGACCGCCTCGCCTCGGCGTTCGGCTTTCCGCTCCTGACCGAGTACCCCGCGGGCGAGTACGTCGAACAGAGCCTCCAGCGTTCGACGGCCGGCGCGGCGTTGAACGCCGCCGGGATTCCGTCCGTCACCGTCGAACTCGGCGGCCACAGCGTCGTCGAGGAGGACGTCCGCGCGGCGGGCGTCGCCGGCGTCTACGGCGTCATGGTCGAACTGGGGATGCTCGACGCCGGCGACGTGCCCGACGGCGTCGGCGAACCGGGTGCCGGCGTCCCCGACGCGCCGGTGGACTACCCGGTTCGCCGCGCGGTTCACCCGCGGGTGTCGACGCCGGGACTCGTCCGCCACCGCGTCGAACCCGGCGACGTAGTCGCGACCGGCGACGCCGTCGCCGACGTGGTGACGCCGCAGGGGGACCGCCGAGCGACGGTCGAGTCGGAACACGACGGCTACGTCGTCGCTCGCCGCGAGGGGTTGGCCGCCTACGAGGGCGACCCGGTACTGAGCATGGCCGTCAGGGACGAGGGCGAACTGGTGGTCCCCCGCGACGCCGACGCGGAAGCGTGACCGTGTCACCGAGTGACCCCGTCGCGTCGAAACGAAGCACTTAACGGTCGGACACTCCTTCTGTCGAATACACCCTGGGACCGTGGGGTAGTGGTATCCTCTGCCGATGGGGTCGGTAGGACCTGAGTTCGACTCTCAGCGGTCCCACTTCACTTCTGACGGCGCTACGCGACGAGCGAAGCGAGTCGCCCGCGCCGTCTGTCGAGCGTACACCGGTGAGAGACGGACGAGCAGAGTTCGACTCTCAGCGGTCCCACTTCCACCTTTTTACTTCGTCGGGTTTCCTCGCGAGCCGTCGGCTCGCTGCGGGAACCGCTCCTCGCAAAAATCTGGACCAAAAAGAGCCGCGAGACTCGCTTCGCTCGCCTCGCGGGACGACCCGCTCGAGAGACGGGCGTCTCTCGCCGGGAGCGTACGCGGGTGGTGCTACTCACTCTCGAGACGGAGCCTCGAAGTTGGACCGGCCCCGTGGACGCCCCCGTATCGACTCCGGCGTTCTGCCTCTGGGCCCGAGACGAGGACGCATCGGTCGTGCGGTAAAAACGGGAGGGGGAATGGGACTGCGAGCCGTCAGGAAGGGGTTGGGGGAGAGGGGAATCCCCCGACGGGTGGGATGCGCCCTACGCCGAACAGAAAAGGTCCGATGTAGGGCGGTTGAATATTCAGGGATACTGTATAAAGTAGGTGGTGAAACGCGGCCGGTGTGGCTACAGGTTCACTAGCGCACGGAGACTCACGCTCGCTGACATAGCCCGGCCCGCGAATCGAGCGTCGAATCCAACACAGACAAACCGGTTCCCGGCGAACGACCGGTAATGGTTGTCGAGATGACGCCGTCTGCGGTCGATACTCTCCTCACCGAATCCGGGTCGGGCGTGCTATCGTTGGCCGACGGGGCGGAGACGTACGCGGTCCCCGAATCGTTCGGCTACGACGGAGACGCCCTCTACTTCCAACTCGTGTACCACGAGACGAGTCGAAAGATGGCGTTCGTTCGGGCGACGGAGGTGGCAACCTTCACCGTGTACACCGACGACCCCGCCGAGAGCGTCCTCGTCCGCGGTCGCCTCGAACGAGTCCCCGACGCCGACCGGGCGGCCGCGTCGGCGGCCATGGCGGACAACGCGGAGATTCCGGCGCTGAACGTCTATCCGGACACCGAGGCGGAGGACCTCTCGATGGCGTTCTACCGGCTGATCCCCGAGACGGTCTCCGGGCGTGAACTCACGCGCTCCGACGGCGAAGCGGACTGAGGTTCGGCGCGGGAGACGCAGGACGAGTATCGGTCAGAGTACGGAGACTGTCCGAAGTCGCGCGGTTACCGCTTCGCGCCGGGGTTCGTCACCGCACCGTTCGCCGCGGAGCCGAAGTCGTCGGCGTACTTCGCCAGCACGCCCGTCGTGTAGTTGGGTTCGGGCGGTTCCCAGTCGTCCTTTCGCGACGCCAGTTCCTCGTCCGAGAGGTCGACCGACAGGTCGCGGTTCGGGATGTCGACGGTCACCTCGTCGCCGTCTTCGAGGAGGGCGATGGGGCCGCCGTCGGCCGCCTCGGGGGCGACGTGCCCGACCATCGGACCGCGCGTGGCGCCGGAGAACCGGCCGTCGGTGAGGAGTGCCACGTCGTCCTCGTGGCCCTGCCCGACGACGGCGGCGGTGACGCCGAGCATCTCGCGCATGCCGGGGCCGCCCGTCGGCCCCTCGTTGCGGATGCAGATGACGTCGCCCGACTCGATGTGGCCCTCCTGCACGTAGCGCATCGCCTCCTCCTCGCTCTCGAAGACGCGCGCGGGGCCCTCGTGGTGGAACGTGTCGTCGCCGGTGACCTTCAGGACGGCGCCGTCGGGCGCGAGGTTGCCGGTGAGAATCTTGATGGCGCCCTCCTCCTGATACGGGTCGTCGACGGTGTAGATGAAGTCGCCCGACACGTCCTCGTCGGCCGGCAGGTCGAGGTGGTCGAGTTCCTCGGCGACGGTGCGGCCGGTGACGGTCATCGCGTCGCCGTGGAACAGGCCCGCGTCGAGGAGGCGGCGGACGACGACAGGGACGCCGCCCTGTTCGTGCAGGTCGTTCATCACCTTCGTGCCGCCGGGTTGGAGGTTCGCTATCTTCGGCGTCCGGCGGGATATCTCGTCGAACTCCTCGATGGAGAGGTCGATGTCGGCCTCGGCGGCGAGTGCCAGGAGGTGCAGGACGGCGTTGGTCGACCCGCCGATGGCCACCTGCAGGGCGATGGCGTTCTCGAACGACTCCTTCGTCAGGATGTCCGAGGGGCGCAGGTCGTTCTCGACGGCTTCGAGGACGGCCTCGCCCGCGCGGCGGGCGACGTCGTAGCGTTCGGCGGACTCCGCGGGGGCCGACGCGGACCCGAGCGGGGCCATCCCGAGCGCTTCGGAGATGGAGGCCATCGTGTTGGCGGTGAACATCCCGCCGCAGGAACCGGCACCGGGGCAGGCGTGACGCTCCATGTCGTCGAGTTCCTCGGCGCTCATCTCGCCCTCGGCGTAGGTGCCGACGCCCTCGAAGACGTTCTGGACGGTGATGTCGCGCCCCTCGTGTTCGCCGGGCATGATGGACCCGCCGTAGAGGAACACCGAGGGGAGGTCCGTCCGGATGGACGCCATCATCATCCCGGGGAGGTTCTTGTCGCACCCCGCGACGGTGACGAGGGCGTCCATCCGTTCGCCGAACGCGACGAGTTCGACGGAGTCGGCGATTATCTCCCGGGAGATGAGCGACGCCTTCATCCCCTCGGTGCCCATCGAGATGGCGTCCGAGATGGTGATGGTGCCGAACTCGATGGGCATCCCGCCCGCCTCGTCGACGCCCTCGATGGCGGCGTCGGCCACGTCGTCGAGGTGGACGTTACACGGCGTGATGTCGGCCGCGGGGTTGGCGACGCCGACCATCGGCGACCCGAGGTCCTCGTCGTCGAACCCCATCGCCCGGAACATCGCGCGGTGGGGGGCGCGGTCTGCGCCCTCTGTCACCTCCGAACTCGGGAGGCTGGCATCTTTTCCGCTGGAGAACGGTTCGTCGTCCTCCTCCTCGCGGGGTTTCTGACTGCTCATACAGGCCCCTATCCGTCTGTACCCTTAAAGTGCCGCGCCCGGACAGTATTTACATCCAATCGTCGGCGCGACGACGGGCCCGACGGCGTCGGGGCCCGGCCGCGGAGCGACCGGCCGGGAGTGTCAAGCAGGAGATAACTACATGCCGGTCGCGTCCCTAGGAACTGTCGGACCGGCACTCGAAGCGGCGAGATGCCGGACAAGACCCGACATATGCCATCGACAGTTCCACAGTTGTCTGCGGCGGTCGTACAGTCCGACAGCTTCGCGCAGGCGACGCAACCGGAGGTCCTCGAAGCGATACGTAACGACCCGCTGCTCGCGTCGTCGCTGTGGGTCAACATCGCGCTCGCCGGCCTGTCGATACTGCTGTTCGTCTACATGGGACGAGACGTCGCGGAACCGCGCGCCAGGCTCATCTGGGTCGCGACCCTCCTCGTCCCGCTCGTGTCGATATCCAGCTACGTCGGATTGGTGTCGGGGCTGACGGTCGGCGTCCTGGAGATGCCCCCGGGCCACGCGCTGGCGGGTCAGGAGGTCCTCTCCCCGTGGGGGCGGTATCTGACGTGGACGTTCTCGACGCCGATGATTCTGCTCGCCCTCGGTCTCCTCGCGGGGACGGACACGACGAAGCTGTTCACCGCGATTACGATGGACGTCGGGATGTGCGTGACCGGGCTGGCGGCGGCGCTCGTCACGTCGTCGCACCTGCTCCGCTGGGTGTTCTTCCTCGTCAGCTGTGCGTTCTTCGTCGCGGTGCTGTACGTTCTCCTCGTGGAGTGGCCCGCGGACGCGACGGCCGCGGGGACCGACGAGATATTCGAGACGCTGAAGCTGCTGACGGTCACGCTGTGGCTCGGCTACCCGATCCTGTGGGCGCTCGGAAGCGAGGGGTTCGCCGTGCTGAGCGTGGGACTCACCTCGTGGGGCTACTCGGGCCTCGACATCCTCGCGAAGTACGTCTTCGCGTACCTGCTCCTCCGCTGGGTCGCCCAGAATCAGCGCGTCGTCGGGTCGGCCCCGTCCATTCGGGACGACGCGGCGACTGCGACCGACGACTGAGGCGGCGTCGTCGTCTCAGTTCTCTCTGCCCGCCAAGCCGGCGAGGTGGGGAAGTTCCGCGAGCAGTATCTCCTCGACGCCCAGTCGGACCGCGTTCTCGCTCCCGGGGAGACAGCAGACGGGCGTCGAGTCGACGATGCCGGCCGTCGCGCGGGTGGCGACGACGCGCGTGCCGATTTCGTCGGCGGAGAGCCGGCGGAACAGTTCGCCGAATCCGGGGAGCGTCTTGCCCGCGAGGTCCTCGACGGCTTCGACGGTCACGTCGTCGGGAGTGACGCCCGTCCCGCCCGACGTGACGACGGCGTCCACGTCGTCGCGGTCCACGAGGCGGTTCACCGTGGACTGGACGCCGTCGAAGTCGTCGGCGACGAGTTCGCGGACGGTCACCTCGTGCCCGCCGTCCTCGAACGCGGCGACGATTGCGTCGCCCGCGTCGTCCTCGTCTATCGACCGGGAGGAGGAGACGGTGACGACGCCGACGCCGAGCGTCTCGACGTCGTGACTGTGGTGGTCGTGATGGTCGTGGCCGTCGTGCTGGTCGTGTTCCTCGTGATGGTCGTGACCGTCGTGCTGGTCGTGTTCCCCGTGGTGGTCGTGATGGTCGTGGCCGTCGTGCTGGTCGCGTTCCTCGTGGTTGCCGTGTTCCTCGTGACTGTCGTGGCTATCGTGGTCGTTCACGACCGACCGGTTCGGCCCCGCCGGACAAAGTTCTCGCGCCCTCGGCTACTCGTCGCCGGCGTTCGCGACGCCGTCGACCGTGAGTGCGGTCGCCGCCGCGGACAGGTCGTCGAACCACTGCTCGGCCCACGCGTACGCCTCGTCGGTGTCGTTGACGATGATGCCGCGGACGCCGGTGTCGCTGTAGACGACGACGCCGGCCTCCTCCTCGGTTATCCACACACCGAAGGAGAACGGGACGTCGACGCGCGAAATCGACACCTGTTCGTCTCGCAGTTGCGCGGCCAGGATGTCACGGGTGCTCGGCGAGGCCACCATTCGGTCGAGGACGTCGCCGTCGATGAGCATCTCGATGCGGGCCTCGCCCTCCTTCGCGGCATCGTAGAACGACTGCAGGTGCCCGGAGAGGACGACCGGAGCGATGCCGCGCACGTGCGAGGCGTCTTCGATGCTCTCGAAGAGGCGTTCGACGACGCCGTCCGGCATCGTCGGGGTCGTCACCTGCACCTCCGCACCGTCGAGGAACACCGGGTCGAACGGCGTATCCGGGGGAAGGTGGCCGAGGGCGGCGACGGCGTCGCTCACGGTCCGCATCCGGTCGTGGAACGCCCCGACGGCGTCCAGAGCGCACTCGGCGGCCATCGTCGCCTCGTACTCGCCGCCGGCCTGTCTCACCAGACCCGCGTCGAGGAGTTCGCGAATCGCCCGGTCGACGGTCGAACGCGAACTGCTGACCGTCTCCGTCAACTCCCGCTTTGTTTGAGGTTCCCGAACGATGGCCCGAAGAACGCCTTCCCGGCTGAGAACTACCTCTTCGATGTGCCGTCCGTCTCCCGGCATCGTCTCCACATCGTAGACGACCCGCATGAAGATTGTGAATCACTCTCGCACGGCCTCCGGCCGGCACCGTCGCGGCCGGCGATTCCGAGGACGGGTACGCCGCGAATATCGTCGTTCGTCGAACTAACGGTAAGACGTGTGTGGAGACGGGGGCTTTTGTCGTCTCCCCGTGACGGGGTGTCTATGCAGGCTGTGCAATTCGCGGAACACGGCGGGCGCGAGGTAATCGAGTACGGCGACTTCCCGGACCCTGAGGCCGGACGGGGGGAAGTCGTGGTGGACGTGAAGGCGGCCGCGCTGAACCACCTCGACATCTGGACGCGAAAGGGGATGCCCGGCATCGACCTGGAGATGCCGCACATCCCGGGCAGCGACATGGCCGGCGTCGTCCACGAAGTCGGCGAGGGCGTCACCCGCTTCGAACCCGGTGACCGCGTCGCACTCATCGCGGGCGTCGCCGGAGAGAACACCGAGTTCTCCCGAAAGGGCGACCCGACCCTGTCGTACGACTTCCACATCATCGGCGAACACGTCCGCGGCGTCCACGCCGAGTACGCCGCCGTCCCCGAGGAGAACCTCGTCCCCGTGCCCGAGGGCGTCGACTGGGAAGTCGCCGGGTCGTCGTCCCTCGTGTTCCAGACGGCGTGGCGGATGCTCGTCGACAGGGGCGAACTCCGCCCCGGCGAGTCCGTCCTCGTCCTCGGCGCGTCCGGCGGCGTCGGCCACGCCGCGGTCCAGATAGCCGACCACGCCGGCGCGGAGGTGTTCGCCACCGCCTCGACGGACGAGAAACTGGAGTACGCCCGCGACTGCGGCGCGGACCACACCATCAACTACGAGGACGAGGACTTCGCCGCGGAGATTCGCGACGCCACGGGCCGCCGCGGCGTCGACATGGTCGTCGACCACATCGGCGCGGCGACGTACGAGGACTCCCTGAAGAGTCTCCGGAAGGGCGGCCGCGTCGTCACCTGCGGGGCGACGACGGGCCCGAACCCCGACGCCGGCCTGAACCGCATCTTCTGGAACCAACTGTCGGTCATCGGGTCGACGATGGCGACGCCCGGACAGGCCGACGAGGCCCTTGACCTCGTCTGGGACGGCACCTTCGAACCGCGCGTTCGCGAGGTGCTGCCGATGAGCGAGGCGGCCCGCGCCCACGAGATGATAGAGAACCGTGAGGGCTTTGGCAAGGTGGTGGTAATTCCCGATAGTGAGCTCTGAGGACGACGACACGGGCGGATACGTCCACCGACCCGACGGCACCGCCGGGAGCGACGCCGGTTACGAGGAACCCGAACCCGCGGGGTTCGGCACGCGCGGGTGGGGACTCGTCGCCGTACTGGTGCTGTGTACGCTCGTCGTCCCGGGAATCATCTACCTCGACCCGTCGGTGTTCGCGTCGCTCGGCATCCCCTACACCGTCGCGCTCCTCGTCCTCCCCCTCCTCCCGGCCGGCATTCTCGGCCTCACCGCCGTCTGGTCGATGACGGGCGCGACGAACGGCGGCGACGAGGACGACTGACCGCCGCGGCGGCGAGCGCTTTGTTTGTTCGACCATAAGTACGTTAGCGACAAGACTTATCTTCTTCCGTGGGAGACAATCACATGCACAGATGTTCGAGCAGTTCTCGAGCGGTTACTACCTGGGTCGCCTGTACGTCGAACCGTACGACGGCGACGTTCCCGCGATACAGCGAACCGACCACACGCACGTCAACGAACGACTGTACGCCGAGGCGGAACTCGTCCGCCTCGACGTGCCCCTCGTGATGAAACTCGACGCCGGGCACTTCCCCGTCGTCGGCGACGAGAGCGTCCCGTCGGGCACACTCGCCCTCCCGCAGGAGTTCGCGGACGCGAACCTCCCCGACGACAGGGACGTCCTCCTCGCGAAACCGGAGCGAGCGACGGAACTCCTCCGCTACGCGGGGTACGACTTCGACGACGACGCCGTGATGGCCTGAGTCCTCGGTCGGCGCGGTTCGACCGCCGCAGCGGTCGCTTTAATACCGCCTCTCGCGAGCGTTCGCCGTGTACGCCCACTACTGCTGGGAACCGGTCGACGGCGTCGGGTTCGAGGACTGCGCCGTCTCGTTCTCCCCCGGCATTCAGGCGGACGGACTGGTGGTCGCCGTCGGCGGAGACGACGACGCGACGAGAGTGAGATACCGCCTCCGGACGGACTCGGAGTTCCGAACCGAGACGGTCCGAGTCGACCGCTTCGACGCCGGCGAGGGCGACGACGCCGCGGCGTCCGATTCGCTCTCGCTCGTCGCCGAGGGCGGGTCGTGGACCGTCGACGGCGAACCGGCTCCCGCCCTCGACGACTGTCTCGACGTAGACGTGGCGGTGACGCCGCTGACGAACACGCTCCCGATTCGGCGTCTCGGACTGGCTCCGGGGGAGTCGGCGGCGATAGCCGTCGCGTACCTCGACCCGCGAACGCTGGACGTGTCGCGCGCGGAGCAACGGTACACGCGGCTTCCGTCTGCAGGCGAGAGCGACGGCGACGGGGACCGCTACCGGTACGAGAGTCTCACGTCCGGGTTCACCGCGACGGTGGCCGTCGACGCCGCGGGCGTCGTCCGCGACTACCCCGGCGCGTTCCGCTGCGTCCGGAGTCCGTCCGAGACCTGACGGTCGACGGCGAGCGCGACCGTTCGACCGAAGGCGCACGTTCAAGTGCACCCAGTCCGCGCGTCGTACCAAGATGCTGGACGAGTTGCTGGGACGGGCGGAACTCAAGGCGCGCATCGAGGAGTTGGAGGAGGAGAAACACCACCTCGAACGCCGCGCGGAGGCCGAGGAGGAGCGTCGCGCGGAGGCGGTCAAGGAGCGTCAGGAAGCCGAAGCCGAGGTCAACCGCCTCGAAGACCGCATCACGGAGTTGGAGGACCGAGTCGACCGACTCGGCGGCGACGAGGAGGCGGACGTAGACTACCGCGGCACCGAGGACCTGTTCGGCGAGCGACTGGACGAGGTTCTCGCCCGCCTCGACTCGTTCGCGACCGGCCCCGAGGGCGCCTTCTCGGCCGTCGTCGGCGACGACGTGCCGGCGACGGTGGCCGACGCGTTCGGCGACCGAAGCGCTCTCGTCCGCCGGGCCGCTCCCTGTCTCTGCCTCACCGACGACGCCGGACTCGTCTCCGTCGCCCTCGACGCGCCGACGCCGCCGAACGAGTTCGCCGCGTGGGACGACCGGTTCAGAATCGAGCGCTCGTGGTTCGTCCCCGAGGAACCCGTCCGCGTCGCCCTCGTCCGGTCGGACCTGTTCGCCCTCGGCGTCTACGACGGCGAGTCGGTGACGCTCGTGGACGAGGTGGAGTCCGACGTGATGAACGCCCACTCGAAGGGCGGGTTCTCGCAGGCGCGGTTCGAGCGACGGCGCGACGAACAGGTGGACAACCACCTCGACAGGGCGACGGAGGCGCTCGACGCCCACGAGGGCGTCGCCGACGGACTCGTCGTCCTCGGCGAACGCACCGTCCTCGGCGACTTCCGTGAACGAGCCGACCGGGTGGCGACGGTGGACGCCTCCGGCGACCCGGAGGACGCGTTGCGGGAGGCCGTCCGAGAGTTCTGGACGACGCGGCTGTACCGCCTGTAGTCGGGCGGGCCCGCTATCCGACCGGCTCTCGCCAGTTCACCACGGCGTTGCCGACGGCGAACGCGTCGTCTCCCGACCTGTCTCGGAGAATCTGTAGCGAGTTCGTCCCCGTCTGGAGGCTCGCCTCCCCGAGCGAGTCCATCCAGTACTGCCACCCGTCGCCAGGTGGGATGTCGAACCCGGTCAGCGGGTCGCCGTTGAGGACGATTTCGTGCCCGAAATCGCCGACTTCGTACACTTGGAGTTCGACGTAGACGTCCCGGACGTCCGCGACGGGAACGGTGAACTCGTGTCTGGTGGTGCGCTCCCCCACGAATTCGGCCCAGTCGACGCTCAGACTGTCCTCGGTAGGGCCGAGGTGCTCCATAATCGGGAGGAGCGCGTAGTTGGCTCGGTGCGCCATATCTACTCGGACTGACGGGGAGTCGACACAAAGCCTTTCGGAGCGCGGCATCGGCGGGCGCGGTCCCCTCGGCCGGGGCGGTCGCCGTCCCGACGGAACGATGGATCTCCGTGGGTCGAACCACCCGAAATTAAGCGTCCGGTCGTCGTCGTCCCACGCACGATGACTGCCGCGCAGGCCGACGGCGGCGACCCGAGACGGGTCGTCGTCCTGGCGCACGAGAAGTTTCCCGACGCAGCGAAGACGGCGACTGGCGTCCTCAAGTACGCGGACTACGACGTCGTCGCCGTCCTCGACCGAGACAAGCCCGGCACCGTCGCGTCCGACCACCGCGCGGACCTGCCCGACGTGCCCGTCGTCGCCTCGATGGACGACGCGCCGGCGGCGGACGCCCTGCTGGTCGGCATCGCCCCCATCGGCGGCGGCTTCGACGAGTCGTGGCGCGACGACGTCCGCACCGCCATCGAACGCGGCTGTGACATCATCGCCGGCCTCCACTACTTCCTGAACGACGACGAGGAGTTCGCCGCACTCGCCGCCGAACACGGCGTCGAACTGAACGACGTGCGCAAACCCCACGAGGACCTGTCGGTCGCACAGGGGACCGCCGCCGACGTGGACGCCGACATCGTCCTCACCGTCGGCACCGACTGCTCGGTGGGGAAGATGACCGTCTCCTTGGAACTGCTCGAGGCGGCGCGCGAACGCGGCGTCGACGCCGGGTTCATCCCGACGGGGCAGACGGGCATCATGATCTCCGGGTGGGGTAACCCCGTCGACCGCGTCGTCTCGGACTTCACCGCCGGCTCCGTCGAGGAGATGATTCTGGAAGTCGGCGACGAATACGACGTGCTGTTCGTCGAGGGACAGGGGAGCATCGTCCACCCCGCGTACTCCGCCGTCACTTGCGGCATCCTCCACGGCGCGATGCCCGACGCGATGGTCCTCTGTCACGTCGCGGGCAAGGAGGTCATCCACGGCTACGAGTCGTTCGACCTCCCGCCGATTCCGGAGTACGTCGACCTGTACGAGTCGCTCGCCGCCCCCGTCCACGAGTCGTCGGTCGTCGCCGGCGCGTTGAACACCGCCGACGTCGACGACGACGAGGCCGCCCGCGACGCCGTCGACGCGTACGCCGACGAACTCGGCGCGCCCGCGACGGACATCGTGCGGTTCGGCGCCGACGAGATACTCGACGCGGTGTTGGAGGACTGACCGTGCTCCTGACGACCGAGTTCGAACGGGTGTCGTACCCCCTGGCCGACGACTTCACCATCTCCCGCGGCACGCAGACGGCGGCCGAGAACGTCGTCGTCCGCATCACCGACGACGGCGGCATGACCGGCGTCGGCGCGGCGGCCCCCTCCGCTCACTACGGCGAGACGGCCGACACCGTCGAGGCCGTCCTGCCGGAGTTGCTCGACGTCGTCGAGTCCGTCGGCGACCCGCACGGCATCGCCAAGATAGAGCGCGGGATGCGCGAACGCGTCGGCCGCAACCCCGCCGCCCGCGCCGGCGTCGAAATCGCCCTCCACGACCTCGCCTCCAAGCGCCTCGGACTGCCCCTCTACCGCCAGTGGGGACTCGACGCGGACGAGGCGCCGCCCACCTCCTTCACCATCGGCCTCGACGACACCGAGACGATGCGCGAGAAGACCGAGGAGGCCGTCGAGGCGGGCTTTCCCGTCCTGAAGGTCAAACTCGGCACCGACCGCGACGAGGAGATAGTCGAGGCGGTGCGCGACGCCGCGCCCGAGGCGACGATTCGCGTGGACGCAAACGAGGCGTGGACGCCGCGCGAGGCCGTCGCGAAGACCGAGATGTTGGCGTCGTACGACGTGGAGTTCGTCGAGCAACCCGTCCCGGCCGCCGACCCCGAGGGACTGCGGTTCGTCTACGAACGCGCCGCGCTCCCACTGGCCGCCGACGAGTCCTGCGTCACCCTCGCGGACGTGCCGCGGGTCGCCGACCGCACCGACGTCGTGAACCTGAAACTGATGAAGTGCGGCGGTCTCTCGGAGGCGACGCGGATGGTCCACGCCGCCCGCGCGCACGGACTGGAAGTGATGCTGGGCTGTATGATCGAGTCGAACGCCGCCATCGCCGCCGCGTGTCACCTCGCACCCCTGCTGGACTACGCCGACCTCGACGGCGCGCTCCTCCTCGGCGAGGACGACTACGAGGGCGTCCCCATCGAGGACGGCGAGATTCGACTCCGCGACCTGAACCGAAGCGGGACGGGCGCGCGGCGGACAGACTGACGAGTAGACGCCCGACGGCCGACAGTCGACCGTCCGTCGCTCGACGAACCGAGCGCCTCGCTCACTCCCAGTCGAGGTCCTCGGACCGACTCGCCGAGCGTAGGATGAACGGGCCGATGGAGAGCGTCCGCTTGGCGACGGTGGCGATGCGGAGCATGTACGACAGGAGGATGCCGAACGGGAGCAGCGACAGCGACGCCGCGAGACTGACGACGATGACGAGGTTGTGGACGCCGGCGGTCGACCCCGTGATGCTGCCGGGGTTGTCCAAGAAGAGGATGGCCGACGAGGAGATGACGAGCGTCGGGACGGCCGCGTACAGCATCGCCCGCGAGAGGTTGATGAGTTCCCACTGGAAGTAGAGCGTCTTGAAGTGCTCTCTGGCGGGGCCGAAGTAGGTGAGCGTGTTCACCACGTTGTCGAGGGCGTCGCGCGCCTCGTCGTTGAGGCTATCACGGAACTCGTTGCGGAGCCGTCGCGCCTCGTAGATCTTCCACGAGTAGTTGAAGTCGAGTGCGGCGAACAGCACGTCGAACGTCCCGAACTGCTCGTCTTCGAGTTCGTCCGACACCTCGCCGGCGTGCGAGATGAGCCCCTCGACGTACGCCGAGACGCGGTCTTCGGTCTCCGCCTGCCCCTTCGCCGCCTCCTGCAGGTCGTTCGCGCGGTTCTGGACGGCGTCGATGAGTGCGCGCAGGAACGCCGACGGTTCCGGCGGCGCCGCGGGAACGTCCAGGTCCTCCTCGACGTCGGCGCGGAACGACATCGCGCCCTCCATCCGGTCGCGCTGGTCGCCCAGCGGCCCGAGTTCCTGCGAGAGGACGAGCGAGTTGATGGAGACGACGAGCGTCACCCCGGTGATGGTCGCGGTCACGAACGCCTGAAACAGCGTCTCGATGGGGTCGCCGGACACGATGGCGGCGACCAACGGCGCCGGGTCGAGGATGCCGAACGTCAGCATCGCCACGAGGGAGACGACGATCGGGATGAACGCGACGAACCAGCGGTTCGCGTCGAGGAGGAACCACAGTTTGACCCGGTTCTCCCCGGCGCGTTCGCGCATCGTGTCGCTCGGCTCACCGTCGCGACGGCTCTCCCCGTCGGCCTCGGGCCGGTCATCCTCCTCGTTGTCAGGCCGGTCACCCTCGTCGCTGTCGGGTCGGTCACCCTCGTCGGCAGACGCGTCGTCGTCGCCCGAGTCGGACCCCGTCTCGTCGTCGGCAACCATCAGTTCCGTATTGCTTTCGAGAGAGACGGTATAGGTATCGTGGCCACTCGCGGTGCGGAAGCGGCCGGACGAGGAGAGCGGCGACGACGGTTCAGGCGTCGTCTTCGTTCTTCAGTTCCTCGAGTTCCGCCTCGACGTCCTCGTCGGCGACGTCCATCTCCTCCAGTTCCTCGTCGACGTCGGCGCTCGACGTCTCCTCGTCGCTCTCGGCCGGTGCCGACGACTTGCCCATCTCGGTCTTCAGCGTCTCCAGTTCGGTGTCGACTTCGGCGTTCGTCCGACCCGTCTCCAGTTCGCGGTCGATGGAGTCCTTGTCGGACATCGCGTCGTCGAACGCGCCGGTGTCGACGAGTTCGTCCATCGCGGCCGACCGGGCCTCCATCTCGTCGGTCTGGTCCTCCGCGCGTTCGAGGGCGCGAGAGACGTCGCCCATCTCGTCGCCGACGCCAGACATCGCCTCGGAGACGCGCGAGGAGGCTTCGGCCGCCTCGTACCGCGCCTTCATCGTCTCCTTCTTCGTCCGGAACTCCTCGATGCGGTTCTGGAGTTCGTTCTTCTTGTCGACGAGGTTGTCCTGCGTGTCCTGGAGGTTGGCGATCTGCGTCTCCAGTTCCTCTATCTGGTTCATCTTCGCCTGCTTCTTCTCCAAGGCGCGACGGGCCAAGTCGTCGCGGTCCTGTCTGACCGCCTCGCGGGCCTGTTCGTTGTGTTTCTCGACGTTCTCCTCCAGACGGCGCTTCTGAATCTCCAGACGCTTCTTCTGCGTCGTCAGGTCGGCGATTCCCTGCTTGACCTGCTGGAGTTCGTCGCGCATCTTCTCGTAGGAGTAGTCGAGCGTCTCCGTCGGGTCCTCCGCGCGGTTGAGGAGGGAGTTGATTTTCGAGCGGACGACGTAAGACGCGCGTGAGAGGATTCCCATAGCCCTATCTTGTTCACGCTGGCCTTAAAACCTCACGCGGTCAAGGTGTCGCGTGAGCGAGACGGTCCTGATACCGGGCGGACGCGACGTGCGGGCGACGCTCGACGTCGCCGGGAGCGACGGCGAGAACGCGGGCGACGACGCCGGTGGCGACGGCGAACCAGTCGACGGGACTGCGTCCGAGGCCGTCGTCGTCGCCTGCCCGCCCCACCCGCAACACGGTGGGCACCGCGGCGACGGGCGCCTCGTCGCCGTCAGCGACGCCCTCGGTCGGCGCGGCGTCGACTGCCTCCGGTTCGACTACGGCGCGTGGGACGAGGGGCATGGCGAACTCGCCGACGCCCACCGCGCAGTCGAGTGGGCCGCCGACCGGTACGAACGGGTCGCCCTGTTCGGCTTCAGTTTCGGGGGCGCGATGGCGTTGTTGGCGGCCGCGGGCGGGGCGGACGTGCGGGCCGTCTCCGCCCTCGCGCCGGCGCACAGACTCGCCGAGGACCTCGACGTCGTCGCCGCGTTCCCCGACGTGCCCGTCCCCGTGCAGGTGGTGTACGGGACGCGCGACGACGTCGCCGCCGCCCACCTCGTCGCCGAACGCGCCCGCGAGTTCGAGCAGGCGGTGGTCGAACTCGAGGCGGACCACTTCTTCGTCGGACAGGAGGAGAAGGCGGCGACGGCGGTGGTCGACTTCCTCGTGCCGTGGCTTCAGCCCCCGGCCTCGCGGTAACCGGCGGCGGCGTTGACGAGGACGGCGACGACGCCCGCGGCGACGATGAACGTCCAGAACGCCGCCCACGCCGCCGCGGCCACGTCGGCGAGGAAGACGTACGTCGCCGCGCCGGCGACGAGGGCGACGGCGAACGGGGCGACGAACGGCGGGTCGGTCCAACTGCCGCCCGCGTTGTAGTACTCGACGGCGTACGCCCAGAGGTTCCCGACGGTGAACTGGAAGACGACGAGGCCGAACAGACCGCCGAGGACGGCGGTGAGGACGGGGAGCGGTTCGAGGGGTCGCCCGCGAAGCGACCACGCGGTCCCCGCGAGGAACACGGCCAGCATCACGGCGTGCCACGGGCGCGGGGTCGGTCGAAGTCGTCGCTGGAGGGACATACGCGGACGTAACCGCCGAGTGACAAGAACGTGTCGCGTGGGAAGTGCCGTGGCGGGACGGCGCCGGTCGGTGGCCGGTGTCAGTCGTCGGCGCGTTCGGCGTCGAGGGCGTCGTTCGGGAAGCACTCCCCGAGGTCGTGAATCATGTCGATGGTCTCGGTCTTCGTCTGGGCGTCGAGGTCTTCGAGCGTCTCTATCTGGTCGAGGGCGCGCCGGAGAAGCGGGAGACTCAGTCGGCCGTCGACGTGGCAGACCGGGAGGTAGAGGTCGGTGAACGACTCCGGCGGGATGCCGGACGTCGAGAGGAGGAAGTAGTCGTCGATGTCGGACATGTCGTCGACCGAGAAGTCGTCCGCCTCGTACGGCGTCTTGGGGGCGTCTTTCGTCGCACCGCGGACCGACGGAACGTGCAGGGTGTATTCGGACATTACTGTTCGTGCGTCGAGCGGGCGACTGAAAGGCTTTGTTGCCGGCTGAGGTGGCCGTTATCGGCCGGTACACTATTATGAGGGGCCGCTCGGGCGTCGCTCACCCGCCGACCCGCCCGACGGCCCGTCACGCTCGGAGTCCGACGGTTCGTCCATGTGGTAGCCGACGACGGCCGTGACGAGACTCGCGGCGGCCAGCGTGCCGAGTGCCGGCGCGAACGTCCCGGTGCGGTCGTAGACGAAGCCGACGGTGAACGGCCCGAGGAAGCCGCCGACTTCCCCGACGGTGAATATCAGCCCCGTCGCGACGGCGGTGAGGCGCGGTCCGATACCGTCCATCTCTATCGGAATCGCCCGGACGAGCGGTGCCAATCCGCCGATGGCGAAGACGCCGACGAGGAGGAGCGACGCCGACAGCGTCCACAGCGAGGTACCGACGACCAGTCCCAGCAGTCCGAGCGTCCCGGCGACGCCGCAACCGACTATCGGGAGTCGACGCGTCGAGAGGCGGTCCGAGAGCGCGGGGACGCCGACGATGCCGAGCACGCGGACGAGGACGAACAGGCTCGTCAGCGTCCCCGCCAGCGCCGGCGTCATGCCGCGCGTCTCCAGAATCGTCGCGAGCCAGTTCGACAGGCCGTGACTGATGAACAGCCGCATCGTGCCGACGACCACCAGCAGCAACAGGCCGTAGTGGGTGAACACCGAGCGGAGGTCGCTCGCTATCGACGCCCGCGCGAACGTCTGGTCTCCGTCGTCCGCGCCGAACCGCTCGACGCGACCCCACAGCGCCCACGACGCGACGACCCACAGGAGGGCGAACCCGACGACGAGGACGCCGCCGTAGCGGAAGAACTGCCGCCACCCGGCCCCGAACTGGCCGACGAGTGGCCGCGCGACGGCGAACACCGTCGCGCTCCCGAGCGTCGCGCCCACCGTGTAGACGGACGACACCGTCCCCGCGCGTTCGGCCGGGAACAGGTCGGAGACCAGTTTCGGCAGGCCGAAGGTGACGGCGGTGCCGCCGACGCCGAGGAGGAGCGTCGGCGCCAGAACGGAGGCGAACCCGGTGGCGAACCCCCGGATGAGGTGCGCGACGCCGACGACGAACAGGCCCGCACCGAGCGCTCGCCGCGCACCCAACCGGTCGATGACGAGGCCCGACAGGAGCGAGAGGGGGATGTAGCTCAGTTGCACCGCGCCGGTGACGACTCCGGCCTCGGTGCCGGACAGCCCCAACTCCTCGATGACCGGCACGAGGAACGCCGCGAGCGAGAACCACGAGAACGTGAAGCAGAAGTAGCCGGCGCTGGCGAGGACGAGCAGGACGTACGACTCCGCCGAGACGCCGTCGTCGGTCATTCGCGTCGGTGGCTCCGTGCGTCCACCTCCGCGGCCGGGTCTAAATCGGCGGCGGTATCGGCAGTCCGACGCGGGAATCGGCTTCGGTCAGTTATACCCGCGCCACCGCCGTCCGCAGTTCTTGGACTTGGAAGATTGCGGCTCAGAGGGGTTTGCTTATGATAGATTCGAGCGAAAGACGGAGCTAATCTCGTTAGCGAACCCCCGCGAAGTCGAGCCAAGCAAAAAATCGTGTAGTGTCGGACTTCAGGTTTGCTTGTACCAGACCTTGCTTCCGATATGTCCGGTGTAATCTGCAATCTCAGCTTTCACGTAACTTCGGAGTTCGTCAAGGCCCATTGCGTTGACCTTCTCGTCGGGTAAGTCTCCGAACATCCGAATTACGGTTCTCGCGTGCTCCTTCGTATCAAGGACCCACATCTCGCCCTCAATCGTGGAGCCGATGATTTGGCCCTCCTCCTTCTTCTGGACCTCATCTGAGTCGTGAAGGCCGTTCAGGACCATTCTGGTATAGTCGGTTGATGAGTCGATTTCTTCCGCTATCTCAGCGGCACGAAACCACTCATCCTCGCTCTCAACGTATTCAATGACTCTCTCAGCGACAGTTGTTGTAGTTGACATTCTTGGCGGTGGGTGCCGACTATTCCCAGTACCTCGGACTACTTTCACCGGGACCAAAGCACAGAAATACCATCCATGCCAAGGCAGAGGTATCCCGAGGCAGGGCAATCCCCTGTCGGCGGGTAGGGGCAATCGGCCTGCGTGAACCGTTCTGTGTAGGAGCCGAGTGGTTCGCGCAGGGCGGTTCACCCTTCATTTCCGTTGTTACTGATTCGTCATAGCATGTTGCTCGGAAACACGTCTGTGCACTACTTAACGTTTTCGCCGCCAGAATGTCCCAAAATGGGGGGTTTAACTGTAATCAAAGCACGGTGAAAGTGGGTTGCTATGAACGATAATCGCATTACATCGGAGGGTTATACAGTCGAAACACAGGTATATTCCTCGTTAGAAAGGGGGTATAGTCAATTTCGGTTACGATTTGTTGTTTGCTTATAAAGGTATAATGGGGGTAGAAGTCTGACAACTCTGGCAGAGTCCCGAAACGCTCACTCGACATTACTACTCAACATATACGAACAGCCGACTAACTGCCTCGTCGTTGCATGAGCGACGGCACCCCCCATTCCACCGAGGCATCCTCCATCTGGTCTACGAAGCCGAAATGGGGCACCTTCCCTGCGATATACCGGCTCCCCGGTGTCTCCCCAGTATCCCATACTACCGTATTCTATGTGTAGAGTTCACTGATGCAATCCTGCCAGCAAATCTACGGACTTCGGAAAATCGAATCCGGCGATAACAGTCCTTAAAAAGTCTGTATCAGTTGTAGCCGCGCCACCGCCGCCCGCAGTTCTTGCACTTGAAAAAGCGCGTCGGCGGTTCGTCGGCCGACCCGGTCTGTTTGATGGTGTACCACGCCTCGCCGTGGCCGCACTCCTCGCAGGTCACGTCCGTCGCCGTCGGTTTCCCCTCGAAGTCCGCGCCCTCCTCCGTCTCGATGACGTCCGAGTCGTCCTGCGCTTCGGTCGAGACGAACTCCGCGGCGCGGTCTGTGTCCTGTTCCTGCGTCGCGCCGCAACTCGAACAGACCATCTCGCCGTCCTGATTGTGCATCATCGAACCGCACTCGTCGCAGAACTGCATACGCCGACCTACGGCCGCGGTCACTAATGTGTTGCACGCCTCGGCGCGACGGGCGTCAGTCCTCGTCGACCATCGGACAGTTCCGCACGCGGAACCGGTCCGTCTCGACCACTTCGACTATCTCCGTCCCCTCGTGGGTACAGGCCAGTTCCGGCGGGGCCGCGAGGTGGGGACACTGCTGGCAGAACTCCGACTTCGGGACCACGTGGTCGTCGTGGCCCGGCAACTCGTCGTCGACGGGTTCGGCCGCGTCGCCGGCGGGACCGACCCCCGTCGCCCCGTCGTCCTCCTCGACCAGTCCGGCCCACATCGCCTCGGAGTCCACCGTCTCGACGGCCATCGACTCGAACAGCGACTCGGCGTCGTCCGCCGCGGCCGCACCGTCGACCCGGCCGTCGCGTCCGTCCGTCCGACCCGCGTCGCGTCGCTCCGACCGCCGGCGTTCGATGCGTCGAACGAGGTCCGAGAGCGGTGCGTCGTCCGTCGCGTCTGCGGCGTCCGCCGGACCGTCCTCGCCGATTCCGTCCGTCGCATCCGTCGGACCGTCCTCGCCGATTCCGTCCGCCGCGGCCGCGTCGTCGCCGTCCTCGTCGCCCCCGAGACGCCGAGCGACGTCCGAGAGGGGTTCGTCGTCGTCGGTCATCGTCCGTCCTCCTCCCCGTCGACTTCGAACACCGGTTCCGGGCCGTCGTCACCGTCGGTCGGTCGTTCGAGGGCCGGTCGGCGCCCGGTCGTGAGCGACGGCGACCCGAACAGCCCCTGTTTCTCGCGGACGCCGTCGAACGTCTCCCCGCAGTGCGGACAGTACGGCAGGTCGAGGAGGGCGACGTCGACAGACCTCTCGCACGACTGACAGTTTGCGGTCGAGACACCCTTGCGGTTCGCCTCGCGCTTGAGTTCGGTGGCGGCCGTCCGTTCCGCGGCGGCCCCTTCGGCCTCCGCCGTCCGGCGCCGCAGGTCGTGAACGGCGCTCGCGACGGCGTCGAGTTTCTCTTCGGTCTCCTCGGTGGCGTCGGTGAGGTACTCCAGCACCTCCTCGTAGTTCTCGAAACCGTCGTCCAGTCGCCGTTGGAGCGTCGAGACCGTCTCGCGAACCTCCGCGACGGCGTCGTGCGCTCGCTCGGCCTCCGACTCCGCGGCCGCCACGTCGCTCGCCAGTTCCGGGTGGTCGTGGTCCGCCGGGGCCTTCGCGTCGGCCTCGCGTTTGACCTGAATGACGCGTTCGCGCACGTCCGTCACCTTCTCGTCGAGGTCAGCCTCCAGGTCGGCCACGCGGCCGTCGAGTCGGTCCAGTCGCTCGACCGGCGTCGCCAGCGACTCGTCGCCCTCGTCGACGAGACGGTACGCCGTGAGCGCTCGCCTCACCAGTTCCGACCGGTCGACGTCCGACTCCGCGGTCTTCTGTTCGACCCACCGCTCCAGTTCGTCAGACAGCGTCTTCGCCCGTTCCCCTCCCATTCAACAGAACCTTACGTTATTCTGACTTAAAGATTGGCAGCGCGGCGCACGGCACGGTCAGCGAATCTTCCTGACGTCGCTCACGTCGAACCCGCCGTCGTGTATCTGCGTCTCGAACTGGACGATGTCCTCGGACTCCAGTTGCGAGAGGACGCCGCGGAACTCCTGGACGACGAGCGTTCGCGCCCGCTTGGAGCCGCCGGTCTCCCACTCGAACTGGAGCGTCCCGTCGACGGCGTCCATCAGGTGGGCGAGTTCGGTCCGTTCGAGCGTGTCGCGTCCGACGAGTGCGAGGATGAGTCCGCCCCACCGGTACGCCGCCTTGTTGACGCCGCGCATCACCATCGCGATGTCGTTCCACGACATCTCGTCGGAGATGCCAGCCACGAGGTCGGTGATGGAGTCGATGACGACGAGGTTGCCGCTGGCGTGTTCGCTCAGGTAGTTGCCCAGCGCCGTCAGCACCGAATCGCGGTTGTGGCGTTCGCCGAGGTCCTGCAGCGTCGTCGCCTCCCCCTGATACCACTCGCGCGGAATCGGGCTGGGCCGGAAGTAGGTCGCCGAGAGGTCGTGAAACCGGATTCGGTCGGTGGCGGCGTCCACGAGCGACCGGTCGAACACGTACGACATCTCCCGCCGGAGGCTCCGTTCGTCGTCGGTGAAAGAGAGGTAGTGCACCTCCGAGGGGGGCTCGGAGTCCTCGTGGAGGTCGCCGTAGTAGAGGTCGAACAGGTCGTCGTCGGCCTCGTAGACGGCGTTCATCGTCGCGCTCGTGAACATGAACTCGCGGGCGCCCGCGCCGGGTTCGCCGGCGAGGAGGACGACCGAACCGGGCGGTGCGCCGCCGTCCACGATACGGTCGAGGCGGGAGACGCCGAACGGGATACTGCTCATGCCCCGGACTCACGTCGGGGTCCGTTAACCGTTTCGCCGAATCGTCGCGCCCTCGTTTCGCCCGCGGACGAGGCGTACTTCGCCGGCCACGTCGGCGGCGTCGAGGGCGGCCCGTCCCGCCGCCCGCGCCGCGTCGGCGTGGTCGGCGTCGGTGACGGCGTACACGGCCGGCCCCCACGACGACTGCCCCGCGCCGTAGCAGGCGGGGTCGTCCTCCAGCGACGCGACGAGTTCGCCGACCGGCGGGCGGTAGACCCCGCCCTGTTCGTCGGCGTACCACGCGCCGTTCAGCCGCCCGATTTCCGAGACGGCCTCCCCGAACCGCGCGGCGCTCCCGTCGGCGACGGCCGGGAGCAGTCGGCGGGAGAGGACGCCCGAGATGCGGTCGGCCACGCCGGGGTCGGCGCGTTCGACCACGGAGCGCATGCTCTCGTCCTCCTCCTCGCCGCTCCGGCCCGAGTCGGCGTCGGGGACGACGACGACGAAGCGCCAGTCGTCGGGGACGGCGTGGCGGACGGCGACCGGGGGGACGGTCCAGTCGCCGTCGGCCGGGCGGTCGGTGGTGAACCGGGCGGTGGGGTGGCCGCCGTCCACGAGGACGCCGCCGTCCTCGAACGCGGCGACGCCGATGCCCGACCGGCCGCCGCGGCCGAGGCGGGGGGCGAGTTCCCGGACCGACACCGTGCGGTCGTGCGCGCGGGCGACCGCTTCGAGGACAGCGAGCGCCAGTTGCGTTCCGCTGCCGAGACCGGCGTGTCGCGGGAGGGCGGACTCGACGGCGACGGCGGCCCCCGGAACGTCGAGGGCATCGACGGCGCGTTCGACGTACGCTCGCGCGTCCGCGTCCGGGCAGTCTATCTCCGTCGCCGGTTCGGCCGCGACGACGGTCCGCGGTTCGTCGAGTCCGACGCCGAGTCCGCCGTACAGTCGCTGATGGGCGAGGCTCAGGTTGAGGAAGCCGAAGTGGAGGCGGGCACCGGTCGAGACGCGGACGCGACTCATCGGTGGACGTTCCGGACCGGCGAGTATGTGGGTTTCGACGGTGGCAACATCGCGGCGTCCGCGCCGTCGGCGCGGGGGACTGTCGCAGAACGTTCGGACTCGTCCGGCGTCTCGGGTCACGGCGCCGACCGGTCGCGGGTCGAGGGCCGAACGACGGGGAGGAGTGGGGGTGCCTCGGTCTGCCTGACGTGCGCCGGGTTCGTGAGGGGGTGGGGTGGTGGGAGTGGTCACGACCCGGCGGGCACGGGCCGGACGCCCGCCGGCGGGGTCGGCGGGCGTCCGCGGTCTGTGTCGGAATGGGCGACGTCGCGTGCGGGGCACGCGCCGGCCCCCGACGGCTCGCTGCGGACCGTCGGGGGCCGCCGTCGCCGCCCGACTGCGACGAGCGGATCTGCGTGGGCGGCCGTCGACCACCGAATCGCCGACTGTGGGGTGTCTTCGAGCGTGGTGGCCGTCCGGCCGTCCGGTGCGTCACCGCGTCTTTCGCTTGGAGCGGAGACCACTTCAACCGGGGCGACGCTGAACCCGAATTCAGCCGTTTCCACCGGTAAGCCGACATTAAATCGGAGTTAATTCGGCTGAAGGGTCACCCGGTCCCCGCGGCGAATCCGCCGAATCGCACGACTGGGCCGCGTCATACACGTATCAGATTCCTGAGCGTATTTGGCGGCCGCCTCGCCGTTCTCGGGACGGACTCCGGCGGCGGTCGGTTCGGGGCGGGTCGACGACTCGCGCGCGAGAACGCGGAGTGCGCGACCGGTGCGGCCGAGGGGGGCGGCGGACGCGCGACTCGCGAGGGGAGAGACTCGGGAGAACGAGTGGACCGAAGAGCGGTGGGTCGCAGTCAGACCTCGACGAGTTCCTCGGCGACCACGTCGGCCGCGAGGAGGTTCGGGTCCACGGCGAGGTCGGTCTGGCCGCGGGCGAACTCCGGGAGCGAGTCGTGCGAGTAGGTGACGATTCGGACGTCGGGGTTCTCCTCGCGAGCGACGGGGATGATGGAGGCGTCGTCCATGTCGGTGAGGACGAGCGTATCTACGGTGTCGATGCCCGCCTCGAGCAGGGCGTCGCGGTTGGCGACGCCGTCGAAGCGAATCAACTCGACGCCGAGGGCCGCGATGGCGTCGCCGAGTCCGTCTTCGTCGGGTCCGGTGATGAGCACGGTCATTCGTACTCGATGGTCGCGGGGGGCTTGTGCGTTACGTCGTAGACGACCCGCGCGACGTTGTCGTTCTGACCGGTGATGCGCGATTGGATGCGCTGGAGCGTCTCCCACGACAGTTCCTGCGCTCGGGCGGTCATGCCGTCGCGCGACTCGACGGAGCGAACGGCGACGATCCAGCCGTGGACGCGGTTGTCCCCCTTCACGCCCGTCCCCTTGCCGATGACGGCGGCGAACGCCTGCCAGGGGTCGTACTCCTCCAGTTCCTCTTCGACGACGTGGCACGCCTCGCGGGCCACCTCGACCTTCTCCTTCGTCACCTCGCCGATGACGCGGACGGCGAGTCCGGGGCCGGGGAACGGCATGCGCTCGGAGACGACTTCCTCCAGACCGAGGGCGCGGGCCACCTCCCGAACCTCGTCTTTGTAGAGGTCGCGGACGGGTTCGACGATGCCCTCGAAGTCCACCACGTCCGGCAGGCCGCCGACGTTGTGGTGGGACTTGATGTTGCCCTCGGACTCGATGCGGTCGGGGTAGATGGTCCCCTGCACGAGGTAGTCCGCGCCGACGTCCGTCGCCTCGCGTTCGAACTCGCGGATGAACTGCTCGCCGATGGCCTTTCGCTTCTCCTCGGGGTCGACGACGCCCTCGAGAGCGCCGAGGAACCGGTCTTCGGCGTCGACCACGCGGAGCGACTCCATGTAGTCGAACGTCTCGTGGATGCTCTCCGTCTCGCCCTTCCGCATCAGGCCGGTGTCGACGTAGACGGGGGTGAGTTGGTCGCCGATGGCTCGGTAGGCGAGTGCGGCCGCGACGGAGGAGTCGACGCCGCCGGAGAGGGCGATGACGGCGTTCGCGTCGCCGACCGTCTCCCGAATCTCCTCGGTCGCCTCGTCGACGAACGAGTCGGTGTCGACCATTACGCCTGCACCTCCGGGTCCGCGGCGAGTTCGCGCGCGTCGAGGTCACCGAGGACGGCCTGCAGGAATCCCACGAACGGCGGACTCGCCCGGTCGGGGCGCGACCGGAACTCGGGGTGGAACTGCGTCCCGAGGAAGTACGGGTGGTCGGTCCGTTCGAGAATCTCCATCCGGTTGTCCGCCCGCCCGGAGAACGTCAGCGCGCCGTCTTCGAGTTCGTCGATGTAGTCGGGGGCGACCTCGTAGCGGTGCCGGTGGCGTTCCGTGCAGGCGGTGGCGCCGTAGACGTGTTCGGCGAGGGACCCTTCGCCGATGGCCGTCTCGTGGGCACCGAGACGCATCGTTCCGCCCATGTCCTCCGTCTCGTACTGCTCGGGGAGCAGGTCGATGACGGGGTAGGAGGTGTCGGGGTCGATTTCCGCCGAGTGGGCGTCCTCGTGGCCGAGGACGTTGCGCGCGTGTTCGACGACGGCCATCTGGAAGCCGAGACAGAGGCCGAGGAACGGCACGTCGTTCTCGCGGCAGTAGCGAATCGCCTCTATCTTGCCCGCGGTGCCGCGCGTGCCGAACCCGCCGGGGACGACGACGCCGTCGGCCTCCTTCAGGCGGTTCGTGTGCTTGTCCAGCATCTCGTCGGAGTCCACCCAGAGGACGTTCACCTCCGTCCGCGTCTCGATGCCGGCGTGTTTCAGCGCCTCGTTGACGGACATGTAGGCGTCTTCGAGGTCGTACTTGCCGACGAGGGCGACGTCGACCTCCTGCTCCCGGTCGCGCGTGACGAGTTCGCGCCAGCGGTTGTCGCGTTCCGGCTTCGGCCGCGCCTCCACCGAGAGGTTCAGCCGTTCCATCACGAACTCGTCGAGGCCCTCCTCCTCGACCATCAGGGGGACGTGGTAGATGTCCTCGACGTCGGAGTTCGAGAACACCGCCTCCGTCGGCACGTCGCAGAACAGCGCTATCTTCTCCTTCGTCTCGGGGTCGAGTTTGTCCTCCGAGCGCCCGACGAGGACGTCGGGTTGCAGGCCGATGCTCCGCAGTTCCTTCACGGAGTGCTGCGTCGGCTTCGTCTTCTGCTCGCCGTTCTTCGAGTACGGGACGAGGGTGACGTGCGTGAAGAGGATGTCGTCGTCCTCCTCCTCGTGGGCGAACTGTCGGAGCGCTTCGAGGAACGGCATCCCCTCGATGTCGCCGACGGTGCCGCCGACTTCGACGATGCAGACGTCCGTCCCCGCGGCCGCCTCGCGGATGCGTCGCTTGATGTCGTCGGTGACGTGCGGGATTATCTGCACCGTCTTCCCGAGGTAGTCGCCGGCGCGTTCCTTCTGGATGACGTGCTGGTACGTCTTCCCCGTCGTCACGTTGTGGTCGGAGGTCATGTCCTCCCCGAGGAATCGCTCGTAGTTCCCCAGGTCGAGGTCGACCTCGCCGCCGTCCTTCAGGACGTACACCTCGCCGTGCTGGTACGGGTTCATCGTCCCGGCGTCGACGTTCAGATACGGGTCGATCTTGACCGCGGTGACGTCGAACCCGGCGTTCGAGAGCAGACGGCCCGTACTCGCGGCGGTGATGCCTTTGCCCAGTCCGGACATCACACCTCCTGTCACGAAAATGAACTTCCGACCCAGAGACGGGTCGTACCCGGTTTCGGGTTCCTTCGGCATACCGACTGTGTGCCAGCCCACGTCAAAACCGTTTCGGAGCGACCGATTCCGTGCCACACACCCCCACGTGTTTCCGGGTTGAAAGTACACGCGCGTCCGGTTCTCGTCCCGACGGGGCGTCCGAAGGTACTACCCTCGGGGCGCCGTACCCTCGTCCACCTGTGTACGACTACCACCTCCACTCGAACTACTCCGACGGCGACTTCCTGCGGGCGATGGTCGCCGCGGCGGCGTCGGCGGGACTGTCGGGCGTCGGCGTGGCCGACCACTGCATGGTCGTCTCCACCGACTGGGCGCGCGAGTCCCGCCGCGAGTTGGGGTTCAACCTCGACACGACGTACGAACGCCGCCGGGAGGCCATCGAGTCGTTGCGCGAGGAGTTCGACCTCCGCGTCTTCGACGCCGCGGAGGTGGACTACGAACCCGGCCACGAGGCGGAGATACGTGCGTTCCTCGCCGACGCCGATTTCGACTACGCCGTCGGGAGCGTCCACGCACTCGACGGCGCGAACGTCCACGCCACCGGCCACTTCGAGGGGATGTCCGAGTCCCGGCGGCGCGAACTGGTCGAGCGGTACTTCGAGAAACTCGAATCGCTCGTGGCGTCGGAACTGTTCGAGATAGCCGCCCACGCCGACCTGATAGAGCGGAACCCCGCGCTCCGCGGGTTCGCCACCAGAGAGCAGTACGAGCGAGTCGCCGACGCCTTCGCGTCGTCGCGGACGGTGCCCGAGGTGAACGCCGGACGCGTCCGCAGCGAGTACGGACGGTTCCACCCGACGACCGAGTTCTTCGAGGTGCTCCGCGAACGCGGCGTCGAGTTCACCCTCGGGTCGGACGCGCACGCGCCCGACGAAGTCGGTCCGCTGGCCGCCGAACTCCGCGCGTTCGTCGCCGACAGCGGCCTCGACCCGGTGACGCTCGCCGTCTGACTACTCTTCGGCCTCGCCCTCGACGGTCCCTGCCTCGGTCTCCCGCCGTCGAACCGCCGGTTTCGCGTCGTCCGAGAGCGCCCGCGGCGAGGGCGTGTCGTCGTCCGCCGCCCCCTCGCTCTCCTCGGCCGGGTGGTCGTCGTCGACGTCGACGGTGACGGCGTCCGCGCCGAGTTCGGCATCTGCGTCCGCGTCCGCACCCCCGCCCGTCTCGCCGTCCTCGGCGCGGTCGGTGTCACTCTCGCCCGTCGCGTCGGTCGCCGGCCCCGTCTCCCGCGCGACGACCTCGTCGTCTTCGAGGTCCACGCGTTCGACGCCGGGCACCTCCAGAATCAGGTCGGGACCGAACGCCGCGGCGGGCGTCTGGTACCCCGTCGGCGCCTCGCCGGCGAGCGTCTTCTCCGCGCAGAGCAGGGCCGTCTGGACGGTCACGTCGTAGGTGTCGGGCGTCCGGAGGCGCGAGACGACCCGGTCGCGCGAGGAGCGAACCTCCCCCCAGATGCGCGTCTCCGAGGACTCGCGCTTCTCCGCGTCGGGGCCCTCCACGTACCGTTCGACGGCGTATTCGAGGAGCGACTGGACCGGTTTCGTGTCGAGGAGGCCGCCGAGGTACCGCGTCGCCGCGAAGGCCCGCCGCGCGTTCGACGGGAGCGAGAGGTACACCTCGACGTTCGGGATGCCCGTCGTGAACGTCGCGGTGGAGACGTCGCCCCAGGGGAAGGTGACGGCGCGGTGGAGGCCGTCGCCGAAGTCCACGGCGCGCGTCTTGTGCGCCATCGGCACCCAGCGAAGGTCGCCGTCCCGTCGCACCGCGCCGCCGTCGGCCGCGTTGCCGAGAACCGTCTTGAGCGTTCCCGGCGAGACGCCGCCGTCGGCCTCGAGGGCGAGAGCGAGGTGCGTCGCCTCGGGGAGGCGGGACTGCAGGTGGGCGGCCAGACAGTCGGTGGGGACCACGTCGAACCCGACGCCGGGCAGGAGGGTGACGCCGGCGTCCTCGGCGTCGTCGCTCCGGCGCTTGATTCGCTCGAACACCTGCAGTTCGCCCGTGATGTCGAGGTAGTGCGTCCCCGTCTCGACGCAGGCGTCGACCATCTGGTCGGCCGTCTCGTCGAACGGGCCGGCGCAGTTCAGGACGAGGGAGACGTCGTCGAGCATCGTCGCCGCCTGCGACACGTCGAACGTCCGGTAGGGGAGGTCGAGTTCGTCGGCCACGTCGCGGGTCCGCTTTGCGTCCCGGCCCGCGAGGACCACGTCGAGTTCACGGTCGGCCGCTTCCTCGGCGACGAGGCGACCGGTGTATCCGTACGCGCCGTAGACGAGAAACTGAGAGTCGTCTGCCATGGTTCGGCGTTGGGTCCTCGGCCGGTTATTCGTACCGGCTCCGCCCCCGGTCGCGGGCCGGCGAACCGGCGTTCGGAACCCCGACTGGACTGCCGGGACCGGTGCCGTTGACACCGCGGCGTCCGAGGCGGCGGTATGGAGATTCCGAGACTCGGCTTCGGCACGTATCAGATGGACGAACGCGAGGAGTGCGTCGAGGCCGTCGAACTGGCGATGGAGACGGGCTACGAACACGTCGACACCGCGCAGGGCTACGACAACGAGGAGTACGTCGCGGAGGGCCTGGACGCCTCGGGCGTGGACCGCGACGAGGTGTTCGTGGCGACGAAACTCGACACGGACAACCTCGCGTCCGACGACGTCGTCGAGACGGCGCAAGAGAGCGCGGAGCGACTGGGTACCGACAGCATCGACCTGCTGTACGTCCACTGGCCGATCAACACGTACGACCCCGAGGAGACGCTCCCCGCACTCGACGAACTCGTCGACGACGGACTCGTCGAACGCGTCGGCCTGAGCAACTTCCGCCCCGACCAGATGCGGGAGGCCATCGAGACACTCGACGCGCCGGTCTACGCGCATCAGGTCGAGATGCACCCGATGCTCCCGCAGGAGGAACTGCACGAACTCGCCGTCGAGGAGGACCACCAACTCGTCGCCTACTGCCCCATCGCCCGCGGGAAGGTGGCCGACGTGCCCGAGATTCGGCAGGTCGCCGAGAAGCACGACGCGACGGCCGCGCAGGTGTCGCTGGCGTGGTTGATGGACAAGGAGAACGTCACGGCCATCCCGAAGGCCGCCTCGCCCGACCACGTCGAGGAGAACTACGAGTCGCTCGAACTCGAACTGGACGACGAGGACCGCGAGACCATCGGCAGTATCGAGACGCGAGAGCGCATCGTCGACTTCGACGAAGCGCCGTGGAACCAGGTCTGAATCCCCCCGCCGACCCGCGTCGGTGACGCCGCGGTCTGACTGACCATCACATCACCCGTCTTCGACGTTCTCAGGTGCTAACAAGTCCGAATAGGGTAGTAAGTTTTACAAATATTCGTGCGAAATTTCGAGACATGGGAGTCGCCGTAGTGGCGTGCCCACACTGTGGGCAGATGGTAGAAGCTGAGTGCCCGACAGGCGTCTGCACGGAGGGCGTCCGCAGACGGCTGAAAGCCGAGTACCGGGCGACTCGTAACACCTGTCCGGAGTGCGGGTCGCAGTACGACATCAGGGAGCCGTAGCCGCC
Organism: Halogeometricum rufum; assembly: GCF_900112175.1. Classification (NCBI taxonomy): domain Archaea; kingdom Methanobacteriati; phylum Methanobacteriota; class Halobacteria; order Halobacteriales; family Haloferacaceae; genus Halogeometricum; species Halogeometricum rufum. The sequence goes on from NZ_FOYT01000002.1 coordinate 536,962, forward strand.
GTCGGGGGACGGCAGCCTCCGGTGCCGAGCGACGCGTCTTCGCCGCTCTCCTCCGCGGTCACCCGGTGTTCTTCATCCCCGCCGCGATGCCCTTCACGGTCAGCCGAAGCGTCCGCTCCTCGTCTTCGGTCCGGTGGGTCTGCGACAGCAGGTGGGTCTGGAGCAGGTTCAGCGGGTCCACGTAGGGGTTCCGCCGACGCAGGCTCTCGTCCAGCCACTGGCGCTTCAGGAGCGATTCCCGGCCGCTCACGTCGAGGACGATGTCGCGGGCGCGTTCGTACTCGTCGTACAGGCGCGGGTAGAACCGCTCGCGCAGGTCGTCGTCCGCGAGGGCCGCGTAGTGCTCGGCGATGCCGAACTCCGTCCGCGCGAGGGCGAGCGAGGCGTTGTCGAGCGTCGTCTGGAAGAACGGCCACTCGTCGTACATCTCGCGGAGGGTGGCGACGTCGCCGCCGTCGTCGAGGTACGCCTGGATGCCCGCGCCCAGCGCGTACCAGCCGGTGATGATACAGCGGGACTGCGTCCACGAGAACACCCACGGGATGGCCCGCAGGTCCTCGACGGTGCGTTCGCCGGACCGGGAGGCGGGGCGTGAGCCGAGGTTGAGGTCCTCGATGACCGTGATGGGCGTCGCCTGCTCGAAGTAGGAGACGAAGCCCTCGGATTCGAGCAGGTCCTGGTACTCCCGCCGGGCGGCAGTCGCCATCGTGTCCATCGCGTCGGCCCACTCCTCGGGCACCTCCTCCTCGGGCACCTTGATGGCCTCGTGTCGCGACCGGACCTGCGCGTTCAGCATCTGTTCGAGGTTGCGTTCGGCGATGCGCGGGTTGGCGTACTTCTCGGCGATGGCCTCGCCCTGTTCGGTGAACTTAATCTGGCCCGTCACCGTCTCGTTCGGGAGCGCCAGCATCGCCTCGTTCATCGGGCCGCCGCCGCGGGAGATGGACCCGCCGCGGCCGTGGAACAGGCGCATCGTCACGTCGAAGTCGTCGCAGATGGTCGCGAGGCGGCGCTGGTTCTTGTAGAGGTCCCAGTTGGCCGCGAGGTAGCCGTTCTCCTTGTTCGAGTCGGAGTAGCCGAGCATTATCTCCTGCAGGCCGTTGCGGGCGGCCAGCACCTGCTCGTACGCCTCGTTCTCGAACAGCGTCCCCATGATGCGGCGCGCGCCGTTCAGCGCCGACTCCGTCTCGAGGAGCGGCACCACGTCGAGGCCGCAGTGGTCGGGCAGGGAGACGACGCCCGCTTGGTCGGCGAGGAACAGCACTTCGAGGACGTGGCTCGGCTCCTCGGTCATCGAGATGCAGTAGGTGTCGATGGCGCCGACGCCGTACTCACGCTGCCACTCGCCGAGCTTCTCGAAGCGCGTCAGCACGCGCTGGGCCGTGTCCGAGATGTCGCCGGGGTCGGCGAGGTCCAGCAGGGGTTCGTCCTGCAGGATGGCCTCGGTCAGCACCTCGACGCGGCCCGCCTCGTCGCGGCCGCGGTAGTCGATTCCCTCGTGTTCGAGCGCCTCGTGGACCGCCTCGGTGTGGTTCTCCTGGTGGTCGCGCAGGTCGAGGCTGGCGAGCGTGAAGCCGAACGTGTCCACCTGCCGCATCAGCGGGCTCACGTACTCGTCGGCGACGACGTCCGCGCCGTTGGCGCGGAGGCTCGCGTCGATGGTCTCGAGGTCCTCGAGGAGTTCGTGGTGGCTCGCGTAGCCGTCGGGGCGAACGTCCTCGATGCGGCGGATGCGCTCGCGCATCAGCTTCAGCTTCTGCCGGTAGGGCTCGTCGGGGTAGCGCTCCTCCGTCTCCTCGGCGACGACGGGGAGGCGTTCGCGGTCCGCCATCAGCGAGCGCTCGAAGTCGGCCCCGACGTCGATGCGGGACCCGTCCTGACTGAGGACGCCGGACAGGCGCTTGAGCGCGTCGCTGTACTTCTCCAAGACGACCGTGCGCTGGCGAGCCAGCGTGTCCTCGGTGACCTCTGGCGTGACGAACGGGTTGCCGTCGCGGTCCGACCCGGCCCACGAGCGGAACTCGAACAGTTTCGGCACGTCCACCTCGGGGTACTCGTCTGCGAGGACGTCCTCGAACTCGGCGTACACCTCGCCGACCACGTCGAACAGGATGGACTCGAGGTACCACTGGACGTTCCGCGCTTCGTCCTGCGGTTCGGGGCGGCGGTCGCGGACCTGCGAGGTCTGCCAGAGGCTCGTCACCTCTGCGTCCACCTTCCGCCAGAGCTGCTGCCGTTCGCGGTCGGTGAGGAGGCGTTCGTCCATCTCCTCGATGCGCGCGGCGATAGAGCGCAGTTTCGCCTTCACCGTCTTCCGCCGGGCCTCGGTCGGGTGCGCGGTGAACGTCGGTTCGATGAGGACGTCGTCGAGGATGCGCTGGACCGTCTGGGGGTCGGCGTCGCCGTCCGCGAACGACTCGACGGTGGCGAGCAGGCCGTCCTCAAGGTCGCCGGCCTGCGACGCCTCGCGGATGGTCCGGACGCGCTCGCGTTCCTCCGCGAGGTTGATGAGTTCGAAGTAGGTGGTGAACGCGCGGGCGACGACGCTCTCGCCGTCGGGCGAGAGCCCGTCGAGTACCTGCAGCAGGCGCGCACGGGAGTCGAGGTCGCCCTTCCGGTAGTCGATGGCGGCGGTCCTGATGTCTTCGACGGTCTGGAACGAACTGGTGGACGACTGCTCCTCCAGCACGTCGCCCAGGAGCGCCCCGAGCTCCCGGACGTCCCGCCTCACGTCTCGCGTGTGTAACTCCATGACCAAGGCTATACTCGCATCTGTGTAAAAGCCACGAGTCGTTAGAAAAAATTGCCCGCCGCTCGGGCGCGGCGGCACGCTTTTGAACGCGTCGGGCCTCCGTACGACTATGTTGCTCAGAGCGGCCCTCCTCGTGCTCGGACTCGTCGAACTCCTCCGGCCGAAGCAGGTGGTGGACTTCTGGATGAACCTCGCGACGACGGGCGACGCCGAGGTCCGCCGGTGGGTGTACGCGGCCGCGCGATTCGAAGGGCTCTGTCTCGTCCTGTGGGCGGTGACCCGCGGGCGCGGCGGGTCCGACGCCGAGGGCGACGGCGCCTCGGACTGAGACGCCGACGACGCGGCGGTCAGACGGGTGATTCGACGGACGGACCAGTTCGTGGGGTCGGGTTTCGTCACCCTTTTTACCGGCGGGGCGAAGGTTCGTGTATGAGCGACAAGTACCCGGAAGACTCGGGTCGTCGCCGGTTCGTCAAAGGTGTCGTGGGGGGCGCGGCACTCGCCGGCGTCGGCGCATCGGGCGCGGCCGCCATCAACTCCGCGACCACCTCTCCCGGCGCAGGCGGGGGTTCGACGCAGGCGATGGCCATCGAGAACACCGACGGTCCCGCACCGCGCGGGATGCCGCAGGTACCCATCGAAATCGACTCCGAGGGGTACCTCAAGGGCGTCTGGCCCGAAGTGAAGACCATCGAGCAGCAGGGGGTCCAGATTCAGGTCGCCGAGACCGAAGACTACGAGGGCTCCGGCGTCACGTACACCTCCGAGTGGTTCCAGTACTGCGGCGTGGAGTCGTACGCGGGCATCGAACCCGACTACGACTCGGACAACTACTTCATCTCGGGGTCGAACCCCGGATACGACTGGCAGTCCGAGGCGTACTCGGAGGGTGACCGCCTCCACGTGGACGACTTCTCGGACTACCGCGAGTGGGGCAACGGCGTCGGGCAGTCGGGCATCGGGAAGGGCGCGACCGGCCGCTGGCGGTCCGAAGACGCCGAAGACGTCATCCCGATTCAGGTCCTCCGCTCCGAACGCATCGAAGAGGCCGCCCAGAACGACCCGTGGCTACAGGCGTCCACGCAGGACGGCTTCATCGCGTGGCTGAACAAGTGTACGCACTTCTGCTGCGTGCCGAAGTACAAGACCGAGGGCTCCGAGAAGTTCAACGCGGAGAACGACGTCTACTGTCAGTGCCACCAGTCGGTGTACGACCCCTTCAGCATCGTCGAGACCCTGTTCGTCGCTCGTCCGCGTCCCGACTGATTCGACCGACGGACGCGTCCCCGATACCCCCGCGGTCCCCGACTCTCGTCGCTTCGTTACCCCTCGCTTATACGAGACGCGACCGAACGACGAGTCATGACGCTCTCGACGCCGACAACCGTCCGACGGTCCCGCCTCGACGCCCTCGCGGACGCCGTCGTCACCGTCGCCGACCGTCCTTCGCTCGCAGTCGAGTCGCCGTTCGACGCGGAGACGGTGGGCGAGGTGCCGGCCTGTTCGCCAGACGACGTGCGCGACGCGTTCGACCGCGCCCGCGCGGCGCGAGCGGAGTGGGCGGACAGACCGCTGAGCGAGCGAATCGCCGTCTTCGAGGAGTTCCACGACCGGGTGCTCGACGAACAGTCGTCGCTGTTGGACGTGGTGCAGGCCGAGACGGGCAAGGCGCGACTCGACGCCCACGAGGAGGCCGTCGACGTCGCCGCCACCGCGCGGTACTACGCCAACCACGCCCGCGCGTTCCTCGCGAGTCGCCGGCGAACCGGCGCCGTCCCCCTCCTCACGCGGACGACCGAACACAGGAAGCCCGTCGGCGTCGTCGGCGTCATCTCGCCGTGGAACTACCCCCTCACGCTCTCCATCTCCGACGCCGTCCCGGCGCTCCTGGCCGGCAACGCCGTCGTCTGTAAGCCGGACGAGGGGACGCCGTTCACCGCCCTGCGAATTCGCGAACTGCTCGTGGAGTCGGGCCTGCCCGCCGACCTGTTCGCCGTCGTCGCCGGCCGCGGCGACGAACTCGGCGAGGCCCTCGTCTCCGCGTCCGACTACGTCTGCTTCACCGGCAGTACCGAGGTGGGCCGCACCGTCGCGGCGACGGCGGGGCGGAACCTCGTGGACTGCTCGCTGGAACTCGGCGGGAAGAACCCGATGCTCGTCCTCGCGGACGCCGACGTGGACGCCGCGGCCGAGAACGCCGCGCACGCCTGCTTCTCGAACGCGGGACAGCTTTGCCTCTCCGTCGAGCGAATCTACGTCGACGCCGACGTGCGCGAGGCGTTCCTCGACGCGTTCGTCCGCGAGACGCGGCGACTCACCCTCGGGGCCGGATACGACTTCGACTACGACGTGGGGACGCTCACCTCGGCGGCCCAGTTGGAGAAGGTGGAGGCGCACGTCGAGGACGCCGTCGACGAGGGGGCGTCGGTGCTGACGGGCGGCCGCCGCCGCGAGGACGTGGGGCCGTACGCGTACGAACCGACGGTGCTGACCGACGTGACCGAGGAGATGACGTGCGCCACCGAGGAGACGTTCGGGCCGGTCGTCGCCGTCCACGAGGCGTCGGGCATCGCCGACGCCGTCGAACGGGCGAACGAGGGACCGCACGGCCTGAACGCGAGCGTCTGGTCCGGCGACACGGCCCGCGCCGAACAGGTCGCCGAACGCGTCGACGCGGGCACCGTGAACGTCAACGACGGCTACGCCGCGGCGTGGGCGTCGCTGGACGCGCCGATGGGCGGCGTCGGCGACTCGGGCATCGGCCGTCGGCACGGCGAGGTTGGGATGACGCGCTTCACCGAGTCACAGACCGTGGCGACGCAACGCGGCCGACCGCTCACCCGTCCCGCCGAGGTGCCGCGCCGCCTCTGGACGCTCCTGTTGAACGCGAACGAACGACTGACGAGTCGACTCACCGCGTGGCGGCGAGGTGGGGGCGGATGAGCGTCTTCCTGACGGGCTTTCCGGGCTTCCTCGGGTCGGCGCTGGTCGGTCGCCTCCTCGACCGAACCGACCGAATCGACTGTCTCGTGCAGTCGAAGTACCGCGACGACGCCGCACGTCGGGCCGCCGAACTCGCGGGCGACGACTGGGAGGCGGACATCGCCCTCCACGAGGGCGACATCACCGACCCGAGGTTGGGACTGTCCGAGGAGACGTACGACCGCCTCGCCGGCGACGCCGAGGAGGCGTTCCACTTCGCCGCGGTGTACGACCTGGGGGTCGAGGCGGAACTCGCGGAGCGAGTGAACGTCGACGGGACGAGACACGTCCTCGACTTCGCCGAAGCGGCGGACGCCCGACTCCACCACGTCAGCACCTGCTACGTCAGCGGGCGGTACGACGGCGTGTTCACCGAAGAGATGCTCCGGGAGGGGCAGTCGTTCACCAACCACTACGAGGAGACGAAGTTCCGCGCGGAGGTGGCCGTCCGCGAACGGATGGCCGAGGGCCTGTCGGCGACGATATACCGGCCCGCGATAACCGTCGGCGACAGTCGGACCGGCGAGACGCAGAAGTACGACGGTCCGTACCACGTGATTCGGTACCTCCTCCGGCAACCGCGCGTCGCCGTCCTCTTCACCCCCCTCGGCGCGTCGGATACCGAACTGAACGTCGTCCCGCGCGACTACGTGGTGGACGCCATCGACGCGCTCTCGCGGATGGACCGCTCCGCGGGCGTCACGTACAACCTCTGTGACCCGCACCCGCCGACGGCCGTCGAGGCGCAACGCGTCCTCGCCGAGGCGGCGGGTCGGCGCGTCGTCTCCGTCCCCACGACGCAGTCGCTCCTCGAACGGCTTCTCTCGGCGGGTCCGGTCCGCGCGGCCACCGGGTTCGACCCCGCCGTCGTGCCGTACTACACGCACCCCACGCGCTACGTCGCGCCGAACGCGCGGCGCGACCTGTCGGGGACGGGCGTCTCGCCGCCGCCGTTCGCCGCGTACGCCCCCGCGCTGGTCGAGTTCGTGCGCGAGCACCCGGACATCTCGTCGGCGGCGATGACCTGAGGCGACGGTCGGACGGGGGACGTGCGCGAGCGGTCGGACCCGAGACGAGAACGGGGGGTCAGACGCGACGCCGTCCCGCGCCACCGCTGACGGGCGGGAACAGGGCGAGTTCGTCGTCGTCGTCGACCGTCTCCGAGAGCGAGGCGTCGTCGCCGTTTCGGAGGAGGTTCACGTGGTCCGCGAGCGTGTCGTCTTCGAAGACGCGGACGCGCAGGCCGTCGTGGCCGTCCAAGAGGGCGTCGAGTGCGTCTCCGACCGTCGCGTCGTCCCCGACGGTTACGGTGGTCTCTCTCGCGCCGGCCACCTCCGCGAGGTCGGCGAACAGGCGCCAACGTACGGTCGTCATGTGTCGATATTCCCCGCCGGGGAGTCATGAGTATTGCGCCACGGGCGCGTCGGCCGCCGACGCTCAGTCGTCGTCGTCCGAGCGGTCGGCGGCCGCCGGCCCCGACTCGTCGGTCTCCGCGGACCCGTCGTCGGGGGCCGACGCCGCGCGCGTGATGCGGCGAATCGTCTCCGGGCGGGCCACGAGGAACAGCACGTCGCCGGGGGCGAGTTCCCGCGCGCGCCTCGGGATGGTCTCGACGGGGGCGTCGGACGGGTGGACGGCGACGACGGTGGCGTCGAGCGTCGACAGCGTCGCGCTCGCGAGTTCGCTGCCCGCCTCGACGGTGACCGTCTCCATCGTCTCGTCGGCGCTCCGCAGGAGCGACGTGAACTCGTGTTCCGCGCCGGGGTCGGAGGGCAGCGTCAGGAGTCGGTACGTCTCCTCGTGGTCGAGGCGTTCGGCCTCCGCCTCGTCGAGGAGGACGGTGGCCACGTCGCCGGCCGTCGCGCGGAGTTCGGCGCTGGCGACGCGTTCGGGGTCGCCGTCCTCGCCCATCCGCCAGAGTTGCACGGCGTCGCCCGCCGAGGCGCCCGCGCCGGGGTCTGCACGTACCGCGACGGCAGCGACGCCGGGCGGCATCGTCGGCCCCAGACCGGCGACGCGGCGGCCGACGGCGAGGTACGAGACGTTTCGCTCGTCGTCCAGTTCCACGTCGACGTGGCCGACGCCGTAGTCCTCCTTGATGCGCGTGACGAGTCGGTCGGCGAGTTCCTCGCGGGAGAGGGTGCGCGGGAACAGGAGTCGCTTGCCCGCCATCGCCTCCTTCCGGTCCGTGGGGACCGGGTCGTAGCCGTCGATGTCGCCCACGTCGGACGCCTCCGCCGGGAGTTCGACGGCGGTGACGCGCCCGACGGTCCGGACGATGCGGCTCACCTCGGCGTCTATCGAACGCGCGCCGGCGACGGCGAACACGTCGGTTGCGAGTCGGTCGCCGACCGCCCGTCCGACCGGCGAGAGGGCGACGGCGGCGACGAGGATGGTCGAGTTCAGGAGTATCCGCGGCGGGTCGAAGACGGCCGTGGGGTCCTGCGTCGTCGTCCGGAGGAGTCCGACGGCGTTCAGGTAGAAGGCGGCCGCGGACCCGCCGAACAGCGCCGAGAGCCACCTCGGGACCGGTTCGCGGGTGTACCACCGGTAGACGAGTGCCGCGGCGGCGGAGATACCGGCCGAGAGGGCGGTCAGCCCGACGACCAGCGCTCCGTCCTGCAGGAGACTGCCGACCAGTCGGACCGCGGAGTCGAGTTGGAGGACGAGGCGGGGGGCGGCGAGCGTCACGACACCACCTCGGTGAACGCCGCCAGGTCGGGGTAGGCCCCGGCGACCACCAGTTCGTCGCCGACGGCGACGGCCTGACCGCCGCGTGGCGCGATGGTCCACCGACCGTCCCGTCGCACCGCGAGGACGACGACGCCGTACACCTCGCGGACGTTCGCCTCACCGAGGGTGACGCCGTCGAGGACGCCCCCGTCGCGGACGGTGACGCGTCGGAACCGCTTGCCCGCGCGGCGGAGGAGCGTCACCAGTTCGAACTCGCGACGCACGCCGCGGGAGCGAACGAGGAGGGCCACGTCGGCCGCGGACAGCACCGTCGTCGCGTCCTGCCGACGGACCGAGAGCGTGACGCGCGCCTCGCCGCCCGCCGCCGTGGGGACGGTGACCGTCTCGACGGGCGGGGACACGTCGACGCCGCCGTCGGACCGGAGCCCCGACGAACCTCGCGAACCCGCGGTTCGCTCGCCGCCGTCCGTCACGGCCGCGTCGTCGCCGCCTCGCTCCGCCTTCTTCCCGCCGGCGTCGTCTGCGACGCCCAGCACCGTGGCGGAGACCCGCTCACCGTCCGCGAGCACCGTCACCTCGTCGCCGCGGGCGGTCCCCGTCGGCACGAGCGCGGTGGTGGAGACGGCGCGCGTCCCCGGTTCGAGCCGCTTCGACAGGCCGCTCATCGCCGGGGCGGCCGCGATGGTCGCCCGCGCGTGTTCGTCCAGCGTCACCGACGCCTCCGCGAGGTCGAACGCCGTCCGCAGGCGCTCCTCGACGCGCGTCTCCAGTTCCAGGAGCGGTACGTCGGCCGGGAACGTCCACTCGCTGGCCCGAATCTCGTCGCGGAGCGTCGCCGGCAGGGGCGGGTAGCCTTCGACGTCGCCGACTTCGCCGACGACGCTCACGCGGACCTGCCCGCGGCCGCCGACGAGTTCCACCACGTCCGAGGAGAGCGTCCGCGCGGTGAGTTCGCGCAGCGAGAGTTTCCGCGGGAGGTTCGCGCCCATCTTGTCGCCCATGCTGTGTGCGTACAGCGTCACCATCAACACGACGAGCAGCGCCACGGTGAGGCGCACCTGGTCGTCCGAGACGGTGACCGCCGGGTCCGCGAGGGCGAGCAGACCGCCGTTCAGCCCCGCGATGGCGACGCCCAGACCGACGACCGCCAGCCCCGGAATCGAGACGCCCGTGAAGTACCGAAACGTGAAGCCGAGCGCCCACGCGATGAGGGCCGGGACGAACCCGGTCAGCACGCCGAGGTAGAGCCCGTAGAGCAGTTCGACGGGGAGTGGTTCCATCTGGACGTTCCTCTCGGCGGGAACGATTTACGTGTATCGCCCGCCGTCTCTCGGGACACCGATGACAGACGACGACCGACGGGTCCAACCCGTCACCCTCGCCGAGGCGTTCGAATCGTTCGACGAGACGTGGTCCCCGCGACTGGCGGCGGAGTTGAACGGACAGGCGGTGAAGCTGGCGAAGATGGACGGCGAGTTCGTCTGGCACAGTCACCCCGACGCGGACGAACTGTTCCTCGTCGTCGCGGGGTCGATGACGCTCGAACTCCGCGCGGGCGACGACGTGGAACTGGCGGCCGGCGAGATGGCCGTCGTCCCGCGCGGCGTCGAACACCGCCCCGTCGCTCCGGAGGGGGCGGACGTGCTCCTGTTCGAACCGTCGGGGACGGCGAACACCGGCGACGCCGCGGGCGACGAGAGAGCCGCAGACGTGGTAGACCTGTGAGGCGAGCGGCATCGCTTCGCTGTCGTGCCCGTTAAGTAGCGAACCCGCCACCGGTGAAATATGGTGCTCGAACGGGACTGGGTGGGCGCGCGCGCGTCGATGGTGCTGGCGTTCCTCGTTGGCGTCGTCTCCGTCGTCACGGGCATCGCCAACATCACCGTCACCATCGACGCGCCCGACTTCGTCCTGTTCGGCGTCACCCTCCCGGGCTACGTCCAGCAGGTGGCGGCGTTCACCGGCACGCTCACGGGGTTCGTCCTCCTCGTCACCGCGTTCGGCCTCCGTAAGCGCCTGCGCGCGGGGTGGTACGCGACGATGCTTCTGTTCCCCGTCACCGCCGCTCAGGGGGCGTTGCAGTCGAACGAGCAGTCGCTCCCGCTCATCGGGCTCTCGGCCGTCGCGTTCGTCGTCGTCGGGCTCAACTTCCGCGCCTTCGACCGCGAACTGGAGCTGACGACGACGCAGTTGGCCGCGCTGGCCGCTCTCGCGGGCGCGCAGGCGTACGGCACCGTCGGCGCGTTCGCCCTGCGGGAACACTTCGACGGCGTCCGGAACCTGCTGGACGCGTTCTACTTCTCGCTCGTCACCGGGAGCACCGTCGGCTACGGCGACATCACGCCCAACTCGGCCGTCGGCGAACTGTTCGCCCTCTCGGTGCTGCTCGTCACCGTGTCGTCGTTCGCCGTCGTCCTCGGTGTCGTCTTCACCCCGCTCATCGAAGCGCAACTCTCCAAGGCACTCGGACGCATGACCGAAGAACAACTCGACCTTCTGGAAAACCACGTCCTCGTGCTCGGCTACGGGGACCTGACGGAACCGATACTCGAAGAACTCAGCCCGAAGTCGGACGTCCTCATCCTCACCGACAACGAGGAGCGGACGCGCCGCCTCACCGAACGGGGGTACACCGTCCTCACCGCCGACCCGAGCGACGAGGAGTCCCAACGGCGCGCCCGCGTGGCGTCGGCCAGGGCCGTCGTCGTGGCGACGAACAACGACGCCGAGGACGCCCTCGCCATCCTGACCGCGCGTCAACTCAACCCCGAGGTGACCATCGTCGCCGCGGCGACCCAGCGCGAGAACGTGAACAAACTCAAGCGCGCCGGCGCGGACACCGTCATCAGCCCCGCGGCTCTCGGCGCGCACTTCCTCGCGGAGTCCGCCCTCGGCGGCGAGGGCGTCGAGGAACTCGAACGGCGACTGCTTGCCGAGGAACCGTCGAAGGACGGCGGCGCGCAGGACGTGTTGGAGGACGAGGACGACGAGAACGGCGGCGACGGCGACTGACGACGCCGGCGACGGTCCGGCGGGGAAGCCGACGACGATTCGGCGGGGAGGCCGACGACGGTTCGCCGGGGAGGCCGACGACGACTCGGCGAGTGTGCGCGCCGCCGACGACGGCGGCCGGTGCGGTCAGGGCGTCCCGCGGTCGAAGATGGCGACGTCGCACTCGACGCTCCGAAGTCGCTCGAACGTCGGCGGGGAGACGAACCGCGAGGCCGCCGAGCGCTCCTGACTCGACCCGAGGACGAGCAGGTCGTACGACCCCGCGTTCGCGGAGATGAACGACTGCACGTCGGACCGCGAGACGCGCGTCTCGATGGGGCCGTCCGCCGTCTCCGCGAAGTTGGCAAGTCGCGTCTCGGCCGTCCGGCGTTCCACCTCGCTGTTGATGCAGGTGGTGACGCTGACGACGCCGTTCCGGCCGGCGAGGCGGGTCGCGAAGTCTATCATCGCGTGGGCGGTGTCGCCCGGGCGCGACACCAGCACGAGGATGCGCTTCCAGCGTTTGGTGTCGCCGACCGAGCGGAACGCGACGGCGTCCAGCGGACTCTGGAAGATGCCGCGGACGTACTCCGAGAGGAGGCCGCGGTCCTCCTCGTACGGCGTCACCACGAGGTCGCAGTTGGCGTTCTGCGCGGCCTGCACCGTCGTCGGGACGGGGTCGCCCGCGGCGACGACGACTTCGCAGGGGACGCCGACGCTCGTCCGGATGTCGGCGGCGCACGACTCGAGTTCCGACACCGTCTCGTCCGCCTCCGCGGAGAGTTCGGCGTCGGCGTCGTCGTCGCCCTCGGTCGTGGCGATGTCGGCCTCGTCGGGGTCGATCGCCGTATCGGGCGCCTCCGCGACGATGCCGAGCAAGACTACTTTCCCGGCGTCGTGGGCCGCGGCGAGGCGCGCGCCGAACAGGGCCGTGCGCGGGGCGTCGTCGCCGCGCATGGGGACGAGGACGTGGTCGTCGCCGTGGACCGTCTCGTACAGGTACTGCGCGCGGCGTTCGTAGAACCGTTCGCGCCAGACGACGAACGCGCCGGCGACGATGGCCGACGCGAGGAAGATGTTGACGACGTACGCGACGGCGCTCTCCGTCTGGGACACCGCCGTCGCGGGGTTGGAGACGAGGGCGAGGAGCGCCGTCGAGAACGCCGACGGCGCCTCGACGTCGATGGCCCACGTGACGACGCCGGTGAGGAACACCGCCAGCGCGGCGCTCACGGGGTGCGGCGTCGCCGTCTGCGGTTCGCCGTACGTCGCCACGATGAACCACAGCGACACGAGGCCGCAGACGGCCCCGATGGTCAGGCTCCCGACGAAGCGAACGGGGTCGGCGTACCGCCCCTCGGGGTCGGAGAACAGCGTGTACGTCCCCGACGCAAGCGGCGGGAACAGGAGGTACGAGAGCGTGCCGATGCGTCCCGTGAGGAACGTCACGAACCCGATGATAAGCGGGACGAACAGCAGGATAGAGAGATGCAGCAGGTTACTCGTGTTCTCCAGCCAGCGACGGAACTCCGACAGCTCACGCCGTTCGACCCGGCGAACCCGGGCGAGGAGCGGCGAGATTCGCGCCAGCAGCGAGGCGGCGACCCGTCGGAGTCGAGACACGGCTTACGCGAGTGTCGTGACCGCGTCCAACGTCAGCTTGATGGCCCGTTCGACGTTGTTCTTCGCCTTCTCCGGCAGTTCCTCGTCGGAGTCGGCGCCCTTCTGCGTCCCCTTCACGAGGTTGCCGTCCACCGTGCAGATGGCGCCCGCTCGGAGTCCGCGCCGCCGCGCGAGGGAGAACAGCGTCGCCGCCTCCATCTCGACGGCGAGGAGGCCCGCCTCGTTCCACGCCTCGACGTACTCCTCGGACTCGTTGTAGAACGCGTCGTCGGAGACGATGGGGCCGACGTGGACGTCCTCGTCGTTCGCTTCCGCCGAGTCGACGAGGGCGGACAGCACGTCGTAGTCGGGGACGGCCGGGATGACCGCCGACTCGTAGCGCTTGGAGGTCCCCTCCTCCTTCGCGGCACCCGTCGCCACGATCATGTCGCCGATTTCGACGTGTTCCTGCAGTGCGCCGATGGTGCCGACCCGGACGAACGTCTCGACGCCGACGCGCGCGAGTTCCTCGACGGCGATGGCGGCCGAGGGACAGCCGATGCCGGTCGAACAGATGGTGAGCGGGACGCCCTCGTAGGTGGCGTTGACGACCTTGTACTCGCGGTTCTCCGCGACTTCCTCGACGTTCTCGCACTGCGCGGCGATTCGCTCGACGCGCCCGGGGTCGCCGGGGACGAGTGCGATGTCTTCCACGTCGCCCTCCTCGACGAGCAGGTGGGGTTGCTTGGCCATACACGAGCCTCACGCGACGGGCTGAAAAGCGCCGCGGTCCGGAGAGCGGCGGACCGAGTCGCACCGACGGCCCTCACCCGAGTTCCGGCGCTCTCACCGCGTTCGTCGCCGCCTAACGGGTGATTGGCATCCCTTAACGACGACGACAGTCACGATATTCGACTGATAACTAAGCCCGTCCGGGGCGTTGCACTCGATGGCCGTCGAAGACCGGTCCGCTCCGAGAGGTTCCATCCCATCCCCCCCCTCGACCGAACGGGCGCGTTCCCCCTCGCCCGACCTTGCGTCACCATCTCCGGGGCGGAACGGTTCGGCCACCGTGCGACGCGGCGCGCCAGACCGGCGCTCGCTGCCGCGCGAGTATCCCCCCGGTTCACTCGCGTCTCGACGCGCCGTCACCCGGCGCGCGGCGTCGCGGCGGCCGCTTCGACGGTATCACACTCTCCCTTTCAGCATGTCACTCACACCGAACACGGCCGGCGTCGACGCGAACGACTCCGCCGCAGCGTGGCGGTTCGCCGTCGCCTGCGTCGCCACGCGCCGGACGCTCGCCGTCGCGACGGCGTTCGCCGCCGCACTCGGCCTGCTTCCGCTGTACGAGTCGGTGTGGTGGTGGGACCTCCTGACCCACACGCTCGCCGGGGCGGCCATCACCGGCTGGCTCCTGCTCTCCCGCCTCCGCCTCGCGTGGGTCCTCGTCACCCTCGCCGCCCTCTCGGGCGCGTGGGAGGTGGCCGAGTTCGCGACGCCGAACTACGTCTTCGTCGCCGGCGGGGCGGCGGACACCGCCGTCGACGTGGCGTGTAACTTCTTCGGGGCGGCCGTCGCCGCGGCCGGGTTCGGACTCGTCCGGACCGCCGGCGGACCGGCCGCCGACGGCGACGCGGGCCGCCGCACCCGTCCTCGTGACTCGGGCCGGACGCCGACCGACGACTGACTTGTCCGCCAGCTGACACCAAGGCTCTCAGCGGTGAAAATCGGGGCGCTGCAGTTATGGGTGCGGACTCGGACGCCACGGGTACGAATGCGGAATGGACCGAGTTCGAACGTAGAGGACCGCGCGAGAGTGTGGGGCCACATTCTCGAGACACTTCGACGACGCGGGCGCGTCGAAGCCGACCGCGTGGCGACGGAGTTCGAGTACGCCGTCGGCGAGATACGGACCATCTGTCGGGAGATGGCCGAGATGGGGTGGCTCGAACGCGCCGAGACGGACCGGTGGTGGACCGCCGGCGAGTCCGCCGCGGAACTGCTGGGGGCCTACCCGGCACTCAAAGCCGATGTCGCCGCGCCGGAACGGCCGTCGGCGCGGACAGGTACGGAACAGCCGGCGGACTGACCGGACCGGACGCGTCTGCAGTTCTCGAAGGCGGCGGCCGACCCGACTACAGACCGGCGGTGAGTAGCGGAAGCACGACGACGAGCGTCACCCCGAACACGAACGACGAGCGGAGCCACTGGCCGCGGACGGCCGTCGAGCGCTCCTCGTAGACGCGCTTGCCGGCCTTCGGGAGGACGAAGTGCGCGAAGAAGACGTAGACGAAGCCGACGACGGCTATCGTCGCCAGCGCGTGCGGGAGGACCATCACCGACCCCGCCGAGAGCAACGGCGGGACGACGGCGGTGAGAGCGGCGTACGCGGCCGCGTAGAGGACGCCGGCGACGACGCCCGCGCCGTAGTGGACGACGTGGGCGTCCACCTCGGACACCTCGTCCGGCGTCGTTCCCCGGAGTATCGAGGCGGCGATGTAGGCGGGCGTGAACCCCTCTTCCTGCCTCGCCATCGGGAGCCCCATGACGAGTGCGGCGACGAGGCCCGAGAGCCCGCTCAGACCGACGAACGCGAGCGTCCTCCCGAGCGGCCCGGCCAACTGGCCGGGGAGTGTAGGCGACATCGGTCGTGCTACGGCGCGGAGGGGCAAAAACGGACGGGCATCGTCACTCGCCGAGGAACGCCTCGATCTCCGTCCACGAGAGTTCCTCGCGCGCGCCGGGGACGCGCGAGACGAACGCCCCACAGGCGTTGGCGACGGCCAGCGACCGCTCGAAGTCGTCGCCGGCGACGCGGGCGGCGAGGAACCCCGCGGCGAAGGCGTCGCCCGCCCCCGTCGTGTCCACGGCGTCGATGGGGTAGCCCGGGTGGGCGACGCGGCCGCCGGGGAGGCGAACCTCCGCGCCGTCCGGGCCGTGCTTGAGGACGAGCGTTCGGTCGGTCAGGTCGAACGCGTCGAGGGCGAGGGCGGCCTCGCGGTCGTTCAAGAACAGGTAGTCCACCTCGGTCACTACCTCCTCGTACCCCCGGTCGTCGATGCGTCTGCCGGGGTCGAAGCTGACGGGAACGCCGGCGGCCGACGCCCGGTCGGCCAGTCGCGTGGCCGTCTCGGGCGGTTGGCTCGTGAGGTGGAGGTGGTCGGCGTCTCGGAGCACGGACTCGGGCAGGTCCGTCGCCGCGAACGCCTCGTTCGCGCCCGGACAGCCGAACACCATCACCTCGCCCTCCGGCTGGACGACGATGTACTTCGTCGTCGTCTCGAGGTCCGGCGACGTCACGACGTGCTGGCAGTCGACGCCCTTCTCGGTCAACTCCGCGCGGGCGGCCCGGCCGCGTTCGTCGTCGCCGACGCTCCCGAGCAGCGAGGTGTCGAGGCCGAGGTCGGAGAGGCCGACGGCGACGTTGGAGGCGCTCCCGCCGCCCGCGGCGGTCCGGGAGTCGACGGTCGACTCCCCGTCGGGTTCGGGGAGCGAGTCGACCCGGAGCGTCACGTCCCAGTTCACGTGGCCGGCGCAGACGACGCGTGGCATGGCAGACGTGTGGAATCCCCCGGCACCTACAAAAAGCCAACTGCGACGAACGACGCGGCGAGGTGCGGTCCGATGGGAGAGAGAACGGTGTCGAGGGGTCTGGCGGGCGACGCGCGCGGTCGGACGGGGGACGCGGTGTCGAGGGGTCCGCCTACCCGAACCGGCGGGCCACCTCGTACGCCGCCGTCGCCGGGAGCATCACCGCCAGAAGCGCGAACACGACTTCCTCGACGGTCGGTCCGGTCGGCGTCAGCGCGCTGTAGAACACGACCGCGCCCGTCGCGAGGACGCCGACGACGGCGGCGACGTACCGCGGGTCGGTCCACGAGGGAGGGGACTCGGCGGGGGACACGGGAGAGGGACGGACGCGGCGACCGAAATAAGCCGCGTCTCGACGCGGGGGTCGGCTCCTCGCCCTCACGCGCCGCCGAGGACGCTGAACAGGATGAGGTTGTGCGCGCCCGGGCCGAGGCCGACGGCGGCGACGAAGCCGAGGAGGACGTTCGCCTCCGTCGGGTCCTCGCGCACGTAGTCGGCGAACAGGGCGACGACGCCCGAGACGACGAGGAGTTTGACGAGGACGAACAGCCACACCGTCCCGAGGAACGGTTCCGTCGGGAGCGTCGCCGCGAACTCGATGATGGCCCGCGAGAGCGGGGTCCGTTCGGCGAACCCGAGGACGTCGATGCCGACGGCGGTCGAGACGGCGTCGAGCGAGTGACCGAAGACGGCGAGGACGCCCACCGGCGCGGTGATTCGCGCCTCCGGGTAGACGCGGGCGAGGAGGACCCACGCGCCGGCGGCGACGGCGGCGGCGGCGACGAGTCCGAGAGCGGGGACGAACGGCGCGAGCGTCCCGTCGGACGCGCCGACGAGGAACGCGGCGGCGACGGCGGCGGCGGCGAGGAGGGTGCCGACGCCGGCGAGGACGGGCGCGACGGCGTCCGCGGCCCACGCCGCGCACGCGAGGAACGTGCCGACGCCGAGGACGCCGACGGAGAGGTAGACGGCGGGCGTGCCGCCGAGGGGGCGGAGGACGGCGGGGAGGGCGTCGACGGCGTAGAGAACGTGGACGGCCGAGCCGAGCACCATCCACGGGACGAACGCGAGGACGCGCCGCGGCGTGACGGCGGGGCGGCGGCGGGCCGCCGCGGCGACGACGGCGGCGACGGCGACGAGGAGGCCGACGAGGTACGGCAGCGGTGGCAGCGCGAACCCTTCGGGGAGTATCGCCATGCTCTGTGGCGCGGCGGGCGTCCGTGAAAGCCTTACGAAACCCCGCGGTGGCCGCCGAAGCCGGCTATCGGTCCCTTTTACGTACCGGCGCGGTCACCTCCCCGCATGGACCGAACGGAGTTCGCCGCGCGCATCGACCACACCGTCCTCGGGCCGGAGACGACGTTCGCGGACGTTGAGACAGTCCTCGACGAGGCGGCCGAGTACGGGATGAACGCCTGCATCCCCCCGTGCTACGTCGCCGAGGCGGCCGACTACGCGCCGGACGTGACGCTCGCCACCGTCGTCGGCTTCCCGCACGGCCAGCACTCGACGGCCGCGAAGCGCGCGGAGGCCGTCGACGCGTGGGAGAACGGCGCCGACGAACTGGACATGGTGATAAACGTCGGCCGACTGAAGGCCGGCGACGACGACGCCGTCGCCGCGGACGTCGCCGAAGTCGTCGCCGCCGTCCCCATCCCGGTGAAGGTCATCCTCGAGACGGCGCTTCTCACCGACGAGGAGAAACACCGCGCCTGCGAGGCGGCCGTCGAGGCCGACGCCGACTTCGTGAAGACCGCCACGGGGTTCGCAGACGGCGGCGCGACGGTCGCCGACGTGGAACTGATGGCGGAGTACCTCCCGGTGAAAGCCAGCGGCGGCGTCGGCTCCTACGAGGAGGCGATGGCGATGTTCGACGCCGGCGCGGAACGCATCGGCGCGTCGTCGGGCGTCGACATCGTCTCGGGCTTCCCCGCGGAGTGAGGTGAGCGCGGGTCGGCCGTCGGCCCCGAACAGTCACTCCACCGCGTAGACGCGGGGTTCGGCGTCCTCGCCGCGTTCGCTCTCGCCGCCCTTCGTCGCGAAGAACAAGGCGCCGTCGGCGACGGTGACCCCGCTCTCGACGTAGCCGTCGACGGGGACCCGCCACCGGACTGCACCGAACGCCGCGAGGAAGCGCCGTCTGGACGTGGTGGAGGGCATCGACTCGTTCGTGACAGTCGGGGGGGGGCATGAGCGTTTCCGTGCGTCGCCGACGCCGTCACCGTCGCCGATGCCGTCACCGTCGCCTCGGGCGTCCGGCGCCGCCCGTCGCCCCCAACCGTCGGCCTTTTGGCCGCGCAGGAGAGACCTCAGAACGACCGAATGGCCCGATATCACATCGAGACGTACGGCTGCACCTCCAACCGCGGTGAGAGCCGCGCCATCGAGAGCGCGCTCCGCGATGCCGGCCACTACCGCGTCGAGGGGCCCGAGGAAGCCGACGTCGCCATCATGAACACCTGTACGGTCGTCGAGAAGACGGAGCGCAACATGCTCCGACGGGCCAAAGAGCTGGAAGAAGAGACGGCGGACCTCATCGTCACGGGCTGTATGGCGCTGGCGCAGGGAGAGGAGTTCCGCGAGGAGGACGTGGACGCCCAGATACTCCACTGGGACGACGTGCCGAGTGCGGTGACGAACGGCGAGTGCCCCACCCCGGGGCCGGACACCGAACCCGTGCTGGACGGCGTCGTCGGCATCCTCCCCATCGCCCGCGGCTGTATGTCGAACTGCTCGTACTGCATCACGAAGTTCGCCACCGGGCGCGTGGACTCGCCGCCCGTCGAGGAGAACGTCGAGAAGGCGCGGGCGCTCGTCCACGCCGGCGCGAAGGAGATTCGTATCACCGGGCAGGACACGGGCGTGTACGGCTGGGACGACGGGGACAGGAAGCTCCCCGAACTGCTCGACCGCATCTGCTCGGAGATAGACGGCGAGTTCCGCGTCCGCCTCGGGATGGCGAACCCCGGCGGCGTCCACGGCATCCACGAGGAGTTGGCCGACGTGTTCGCCGAACACGACGAACTCTACAACTTCATCCACCTGCCCGTCCAGTCGGGGTCCGACACCGTGCTGGCGGACATGCGACGACAGCACCGCGTGGACAAGTTCGTCGAGATCGTGGAGACGTTCGACGAGCGACTCGACTACTGGACGCTCTCGACGGACTTCATCGTCGGCTTCCCCACCGAGACGGAGGCGGACCACGAGCAGAGCATGGCGCTCTTCCGCGAGGTGCGCCCCGAGAAGGTGAACGTCACGCGCTTCTCGAAGCGCCCCGGCACCGACGCCGCCGAGATGAAGGGCCTCGGCGGGACGGTGAAGAAGGAGCGCTCGAAGGCGATGTCCGAGTTGAAGATGGACGTCGTCGCCGAGGCGTACGAGTCGATGGTCGGCGAGACGCGACGGGTGATGGTCGTCCAGGAGGGCACCGGCGACTCCGTGAAGTGCCGCGACGACGCCTACCGGCAGATAATCGTGCAGAACGCCTCCGAACACGGCGTCGAACCCGGCGACTTCCTCGACGTCGAGGTGACGGGTCACCAGACGGTGTACGCGTTCGGGAAGCCGGTGTAGACGGGCGGCGAGTGCGGCGGAACGGGACCGGCGCACGTCGTCGCTCGGGAGTCAGCCGTCCGGTCTGTCCTCCGACCTGTCGATGGGCGCTTCGAGACTGTCGGCCAGTCGCGACTGGAGCGCGACGTTGATGGGAACCAACAGCAGCCACGTCAGGATGCCGAGAGCGGGGTCGAACGCGGCGACGCCTATCGAGAGGACGAACACGAACGGGGAGGCGAGGAACCGTGCGGCTTGAATCTGTACGGTGCGGGACGCCAGCCCCTCTTTGAGGAGTCGTTGCCGCGAGGCGTACGACCAGAGGAGCGTGAGACAGAGACCGGTGAGGGCGAGAGCACCAGCGAGGAACATGACGCCGAACTGGTTCGGATACGTCGCGAACATGCTGGATGCGAACGGAACGAACGCGAGCACGAGGAGGAAGACGAGGTTGAGCCACACGACGCCCCTGTCGTGTCTCTCGATGTGCACGAAGAGACGACGGTGGTTGACCCAGTAGGACCCGATGACGAGGAAACTGAGGACGTATCCGACGAACTCGTGCCACTGTTCGAAGACGAGGGTCGGAACTGCGGCAGTCGGGGTCCCCGGCGGCACCTCCGGAACGGTGAGTTCGAGCACCAACAGCGTGATGGCGATAGCGATGACGCCGTCGCTCAGTGCGAGGAGTCGGTCCGTTTCGGTCGACTCTCGACGGAGTGGTATCCCCATGAGATGCCAAACGACAGCAACGAGCAAGACTATTGCTTCGCCGGGGTGGCCGTGCGGGGTCACTCCGAAGTGACGGGCCACCAGTCGGTGTACGCGTTCGGGAAGTCGGTGTAGACCGCGAGACGAACCATCTCTTCGAAACGCGGCGGACGACGGATTTCGAGAGTCGTGCTTAGGGAGTCCCGTTCGGTCGGAGCGGACGAACGGGAACAGAACTCGGACGGAGCGACGTACTCACTTTCTGTAGCCGGCCAGTACCCGGACGTCCGGTTCCCGATTGACGGTTCCGACGAGGCGGAGGCCGTGTTTGTAGCCGAGGTAGATCAGGTTGTACGCGAACGTACCGTTGTTGTACGCGCCACGGGGTTCGAAGTGGACCCTGGCCGTGATGTCCTCGTCGAGGGGGACGCGGAAGTTGATCCACTCGATTCGGCCCTTCCCCTCGGCGGCCTCTTCGAGGACCTCGACGGCTTCCTCCGGGGAGAAGTTCTGGATGTAGGGCGCCCACGAATCGCCCCGTCGTTTCGCTCCCAGTTTGTCGTAGAGGGTCTCGATCGTGCCGTCGGCGAACTCGACGGCCATCGGGATGAGCTTCGTCTTGGGAGTGTTCTTCGCTTTCGCCCTCTCTTCGGAGGGGAGGTCGAGGAACACGACCTCCCGAGGCACCCGTTCGATCTCGGCGGGGTCGAACCAGTCTCGGTCCTGCTTCGCGTCGTCGACGAAGAATATCCGGTCGGAGTGGTTCACCAGATACTGCGTCGTCAACTGGATCAACTGCCGTTGCGGCGTCTCGATCGGTTGCAGATCGATCGTCTTCGTCTCGGTCTGGCTACTGTCTCGACTGAACCCGAACCCCCCGCTCGCCTTGACGTTGAACGGACCGAGTACGTTGGCCAGGCTCCCAGCGAGCGCCAGGGGATTGACGTCGATGTCCAGGTTCGCACCCAGGTTCCGCGCCGTCTCCTCCGTAATCTCGATGTGTATCGACTCTTCTCTCGACACCTGGGGCTGGAGGACCGCATCGTAGAATGCGTTGAGTTGCGTGTCGTCGATGAAGAACGGTGCGTCGAGCATCCATTGCAACTTCTCGTCTAAGGCCGAGTGGGTGGAACCGAGAGTACTCATAAGAAGTGACAACAATAGAACAAATATTAAACTTTGCCTCGGCTGCGAGTCGAGTGACACATCATCGCACGTACCGGTGTCTGTGTCGACATCTCAGCCGCGAACCACTCTCGGATCCTGTCGCGGTACTATATATCGCTTCTGTGGTCGTTCCGATACCAGGAGAACGAGCGACGCGTACATACTCTCAGCTGTATTACATCTACACGTCGTTTCGACGAGTGAACATCATGACCTCAGCAAAGCAGCGGTTCTACGTACTCGACAGCTCGATCGAGGGGACGCTTCGACAGGCCGCGAAGAAAGCAATCGCGAACGCCGCGCCTCTGGGTTCTCGATTCCTCCCCACCGAGAAGACCGGTGGGTTCGACGACCTCCGTGAGAAGCTTCGGGAGCTGTCGGAACCGGACCAGATTCGAGAGAACGGAAAGATATCCGATATGACGATCGTGGCACACGGCTACGCCGGTGGCGTATTCTCCCTCGGCGACGACTTCGTCACCGAAGGAAAGCTCGACGAGATCGACGGGCCGTTCGACGTGTTCGCCGACCACGCCCGAATCGACATCGTCAGGTGTGCATCGAGTACCCTCCCGATCGAAGAGGCGGACCGTCGATCGCTCTATCGCAAAGTGGGCCAAAAGCTCCTGCCACGCGGCGGTCGCGTCTGTGGGACGAAGAACGATGTCGAATTCTCCTGGGGAGGGGGCGTTCGGCTGACTAAACCGGGGTCCGGTGGAAACGTCCCTCTCGGTGGGTCCTATCCTACGACGTTCCACTCGTTGGAATATCTAAAATACAACCCGCAGGAGTGCGAGGAGATTCCGGGACCGAACGAGTCGTCCCGAGTGTATCGAACGCTTCGGTACGGGGACCGTGGAGAGGACGTCGAGCAACTCCAGAAGTTCCTCCGCGTGAAGCCGGATGGGAAGTACGGACCCTTCACGAAGTCTTCGGTGAAGCGTTTCCAGCGACAGCAGGGCTTAGCCGCGACCGGAATCGTAGACGCCGGGACGCATCGAGCGATTCGCCGGCACGACCGTGAGCCTCCGAAAGTCCACCGGACACTTCGAGTCGGGAGTCAGGGAGCCGACGTTCGCCGATTACAGCGATTCCTCGGTGTCCAGCGAGACGGTCGGTTTGGCCCTCAGACCAGTGCTGCGCTGAAATCCTGGCAGCAGGGAATGGGGCTCCACCCCGACGGGGTCGCGGGCCCGAACACGATCCGCGCGATCAACAGACTCCGTGGTGGTAATCCGAGCATCTATCGACGCCTCGAGACCGGGAGCGAGGGCGCGGACGTCCGTCGGCTTCAGGGCGTAATCGGAGCGCGACAGGACGGGCTGTTCGGGCCGGAGACCGAGCGGAAGCTACGGGGGTGGCAACGAAACCACGGGTTGGCCGCCGACGGCATCGCCGGCCCACAGACGCACCGGAAGATGCAGTCGACCCTCTCCGCTAACGCAATCATCAACCGGACGCTCCGGTCGGGGAGTCGGGGAGACGACGTGCGCAGGCTTCAGGGCGTAATCGGAGCGCGGCAGGACGGGGTGTTCGGGCCGGAGACCGAGCGAAAGCTACGGGCGTGGCAACGAAACCACGGGCTGGCCGCCGACGGCCTCGCCGGCCAGCACACGTTCCGAAAGATGCACACGCTCCTCCAGCCCTGACCTCCGGCTGTCGGTAGCGCACCAACCGTACGGCGCGACCGGCCCGACTCCGAAGACGAGGGAGAGCGGCTTTCACCCCGAACCGAGGTTCCGACAGACACGTCGGGGTGCAGTCATTCTTCGGTCACGTACGCGACGGCGTGCGGCGGCAGGTAGGTGTCGGCGTCGTGCAGTTCCACGAACCCGCTCGGGAGGATGCAGATGCCGCCGGTGTACGGTGAGTCGACGCCGTCGACGTCTGCGGTGAGGTGTACCTCCGCGTCGTCCAGGTGGATACGGCTGTCGTCGGACATACCCGTGGTGTGGGACGCCGGCCCGATATAGCTACGGTCCCGCCGCCCGCGCGTCACGGCGCGTCGCCGTCGAACCGCCGGTACATCCCCACCGACTCGGGCGCCGTGTCCGCGAACCCCCAGCGCTCGTAGAAGCCGTCCACGTCGGCGAAGAGGTTCACGTAGGCGTGTTCGGGGGCCTCCCGGTCGAGGTAGGCGACGAGTTCGTCCATCATCGCGCTCCCCAGCCCTCGGCCCTGGTGGTCGGGGTGGACCGCCATGTCGGTTATCTGGTAGACGGTGCCCCCGTCGCCGACGACGCGGGCCATCCCCACCACCTCGCGGGGTCCGTCCCTCGCGTCCGGGTCCGTCTCGGCCCCGCCCTCGTACTCGACGCGCACGCCGAACAGCGTGTTCGGCAGGCCGCGGCGGGCGCCGTCGAGGCTTCGGGGCGACATCCCGGCCGCCTCGCGGAGGGCGCAGAACGTCTCCGCGTCGGGGACCGACCGGACGAGTTCGTAGTCGTCGTCCATGCGCGGGCCGACGCGGCCGCGGGGCAAGACCGTTGGCATCCCGACCGCCGACCTTTTGTCGGTGCTTCGCTCACAGTCGGTGATGGCCGACGACTCCGGTCCCCGCCTCCCCCTGTACGTCCGCGACGTCCTCCAGACCGTCGCCGCCGTCGCCCTCGTCGGCGCGATTCTGTTCGCGGTGACGGGCATCTGGCCCCCGATGGTCGCCGTCGAGAGCGGTAGCATGGAACCGCACATCGACACCGGCGACATGGTGCTCGTCTCCGACACGAACCGCTACGCCGGCGGGGCGGCGGACGAACACGGCATCGTCACCCGCGCGGCGGCGGAGGGGTACACCCGCTTCTCCGACGGGGGCGACGTCGTCGTCTACATGCCGCCCGGCAGGACGGGGTCGCCGATAATCCACCGCGCGCAGTTCCGCGTCGATGCCGGCGAGAACTGGTACGACAGGGCCGACCCCGACGCCATCGGTGCGGGCGTCGATAGCTGTGCGGAACTGACGAACTGCCCGGCGCCGAACGCGGGCTACATCACGAAGGGCGACGACGTGGCGCGGTACGACCAGGCGACCGGACTCGCGCCGCCCGTCGCGCCCGAGTGGGTCCGCGCGAAGGCGCAGGTCCGCGTCCCCTTCCTCGGGTGGGTGCGACTCGCCATCGCCGGGAAACTGTAGCTACTTCTCGCGGGCGCGTCGCTCGAACAGGCGGGTCGTCCGGTCGTCCTCCTTCCACTCGCCGAGTTCCTTCGGGTCGACGTGGACGAACACGTCGTCCACCTCGGGCAAGTCGCGTATCGACTCGACCACCGCCGACTCGATGTCGTGCGCCTCGAACAGCGTCATGTCGCCCTCCACCTCGATGTGGAGGCTCACGTCTATCTCCGGGCCGACGTAGTGGGCGACCACGTCGTGCGCGCCCCGCACCTCGGGGTGTTCGAGTGCGCGTTCGAGAATCTCCGCCGTCAGGTCGTCCGGCGGCGCCGCGCCGACGAGGTAGTTCACGTTGTCGCGGACGATTTCGTAGCCCGTGTAGACGATGCCCAAGGAGACGACGCCCGCGGCGATGGGGTCGAGGATGGGGACGCCGTAACTCGCGCCGAGGACGCCGACGAGGGCCGCGCCGGCGGTGAGGATGTCGTTGCGGTTGTCGAGGGCGGTGGCGACGATGGCGGGCGAGTGGGTTCGCTCGCCGATGCGGAGGCAGTAGCGGTAGAGGCCGTACTTCACGACGGCGGAGACGACGAGGACGGCGACGCCCGCCGTCCCGGCGGTGCGCCCGTACGTCCCGTTCAGGACGGAGGTGGTCGCGTTCCACAGGACGCCCGCGCCGGCCGCGAAGACGCCGACGGCGACGAACAGGGAGACGAACGGTTCGATTCGCTCGTGGCCGTGCGGGTGTTCGAAGTCGGGCGGTTGCGTCGTCAGGTACAGGCCCGCGAGGACGATGATGCTGTAGACGGCGTCGGCGGCGCTGTTGACGGCTTCGGACCCGACGGCGAGGCTCCCCGTCGACCACCAGACGCCGGCCTTCGCGAGGGCGAGTCCGACGTTCACCGCGAGGATGACGAACCCCACCCGGCGCATCACCCTGCTTCGGTCGCCGCTCATCACCGGACATTGCCGAGGGACACGCATTACGTTTGCTATGACGGCGACGCCGCCGTCGGGCGTCCGGGCCGGGCGCTCAGTCGTCGCCCGCCCCGAAGTCGAACGCGACGGCGTCGTCGTCGCCGTCCGCGTGGGCACCGTCCTGCGCCGCGAACGCCTCGTGGAGGCGGTCGTACGTGTCGTCCAACGCCTCGACGATGACCTTCGTGTCGCCGACGACGGGCATGAAGTTCGTGTCGCCGTTCCACCGCGGGACGACGTGCGTGTGCAGGTGGTCGTCGATGGACCCGCCGGCGGCGCCGCCGCCGAGGTTCTCGCCCGCGTTGGCCCCGTCCGGGCCGAGGGCGGTGTCGAGGGCCTCCAGCGTCCGCGCCTTCAGTTTCGCGTGGTCGAGCAGTTCCGCGTCGGTCAGGTCGCCCCACGACCCGGCGTGGCGGTAGGGGATGACCATCGCGTGGCCGGGGTTGTACGGGTAGTTGTTGAGGAGGACGAACGAGCGGTCGCTCCGCGCGACGATTCGGTTCGCCCTGTCGTCGTCGGCGTCGGGGAGCGCGCAGAACGGACAGTCGCCGTCGCCGTCGCCGTCGCGTTCGACCCACTCGATGCGCCACGGGGCGAATATCTGGTCCATGTCTCTCATCCGGGAGTGCCGGCGTTATAGACCCGGCTATCCGGACCCGGCGGGCGACCCGAAGCGTTCGAAGACCGTTCGCGTCGCTGTCGAATACGTTCATACCAGATTGCGACGTAGAGGTGTCGATGAGTACGAAACCCGACCCCTCCGAGTTCGTCGAACCGTGCCGCGACTGCGGGCGCGACACGCCGCACCGCGTCGGCGTCGAACTCGTGACGGAGAGCGGAGACCCGACCACCGCGCCGTTCTCTCGGGAACCCTACCGCGTCTCCGTCTGCACCGTCTGCGGGGCCGAGGAGTCGGTTCGGATGAACGGCGGGTGAGGACCGGCCGCCCTACTCGGTGAGTATCTCGCAGCCGTCCTCGGTGACGACGACGGTGTGTTCGGCCTGACTCACGAGTTCGCCGTCGTCCTCCTTCAGGACGGGGTAGCCGTGCAGGACGCCCTGCTGTTTCAGTCGCTGGACGGCGATGTCCGCGCGCGAGGAGTCCAGCCACCGGGCGGCGAACGGGAGCGTCCGGTACTCCTCGGTGACCTGTTCGAGGACCTCTCGCGCCGCGCGGTTGCGCACCGACCGGTCGCGTTCGAGGCTGTAAATCTCCTCTTTGGACCCCTCGGTGACCTTCCCCGACCCCGTCGTCGCGAACGGTTCGATGGCCACCACGTCGCCGACTTCGAACTCGACGCCGCGTTCGGTGCCGCGGTTCGGGACGTTCGGGCCCGTGTGGGCGTCCCACTGCTCGACGCCGTGTCCCGAGAGGTTGAGGACCGGCGTATAGCCGTAGCCTCGAATCACGTCCTCTATCTCCGCGCCGACGGCGCCCGTCTGGACGCCGGGGGCGACGGCGTCGAGGGCGGCGTCGAGTGCCTCCTCGGCCGCCTCCTTCAGTTCGGCGTTGCCCGAGAGGTCCACCGTCACCGCGGCGTCGGCGATGTAGCCGTCGACGTGGACGCCGCAGTCCAGACAGACCATGTCCTCGCCGAACTCCGTGTCGTCGTCGCGGCCCGGGGTGGCGTGGGACGCCTCCTCGTTCACGCTGATGTTGGTCGGGAAGGCACAGCCGTCGGCGAGTTCGTAGATTCGCTCTTCGGCGTACTCGGCGACTTCGAGGTGCGTCACGCCCGGTTCCACCATCTCGGCCGTCTCGTCGAGAACCTGCCGGAGGACCTGCCCGGCCTCTCGGTAGTTCTCGACCGTCTCCTCGTCGAGGGGTCCGATGCTCATGGCCCGTCGTTGGCGCGAGCGAATGAAAGAGGTTGCGGACCCCGTCTCCGTCCGCCGAACGCGGCGCTCTCGGCGGGCCGTCGGACCGGTCGTGCATCTCCCTCTCGTGACTATATAGAGCACACAGCACCTCCTAGCAACGGTTTATTGACTCCGTACCCTCGCGTCAGAGGAACGATGAGTGAGCCAGGGTTCGACGCGGACGTACCACACCGGCGACTCGACGTGGACGACTGGGACGACGTCTACGTCGTCGGCGACGTGCACGGCTGCCGGTCCGAACTGGAGCGCATGCTCGAGAAACTCGGCGTCAGCGACGACGACTTGGTCGTCTTCGTCGGCGACCTGGTCCGCAAGGGACCCGACAGCGCGGGCGTGGTGTCGCTGGTCCGCGAGGCCGAGAACATGTTCACCGTCCGCGGCAACAACGAGGAGAAACTCATCCGCGGGACGAAGGAACTCGACGAACTCACCGACGACCAGATGGCGTGGATTCGGGACCTCCCCGTCGCCATCTCGTGGGCGGATACCCTCGTCGTCCACGGCGGCGTGGACCCGCGGAAACCGCTGGCCGACCACTCCGTCGACGAGTTAGAGAACTGCCGCGAACTCGACGGCGCGGACGGCGAGCCCTACTGGTGGGAGGTTCACGAGGGACCCCACCGCGTCTTCTTCGGCCACACGCCGCTGGCCGCGCCCGTCTACCGCCGCCACGCCGTCGGCCTCGACACCGGCTGTGTCTACGGCAACGAACTCACCGCCTACGACTGGCACGACGACGAGTTCGTCACCGTGTCGCCCGAGGAGACGGTGCAGGAGCGGGCGGCGTCGAAGTGGGTCCGCCCCGCCGTCGCCCCGATGCAGTGACGGCGAACCGCTGAGCGGGCGGCGAACCCGTAAAGTCACTCGGCGAACACTCTCCGTCCATGGATTCGGAGGAACCGGCGTCGGGAGACGCCGCCGCAAGGACGCCGGCTATCGCGCCCGACGCCCCGGCGTCGTTCGAGGACGCGCACGTGAGCGACGCCGCGTGGTATCTCAACCGCGAACTGAGCGAACTCTCTTTTCACCACCGCGTCCTCCACGAAGCGCTCGACGAGGAGAACCCGCCGCTCGAACGCGCGAAGTTCCTCGCCATCCTCACCGGCAACCTCGACGAGTTCTTCATGAAGCGCGTCGGCGGCCTCAAACAGCAGATCGCCGCCGGCGTGACGGAGCCCTCGCCTGACGGGCGGACGCCGCGGGCGCAGTGGTCGGCCGTCCTCTCGCGGGCGGACGACCTGTTCGCCGAACAGGAGCGCTGCTACCGCGAAGCCGTCCGCCCCGCCCTCGCCGACGCGGGCGTCCGCATCCTCGACTACGACGACCTGACGGCGGCCGAACGCGACCGCCTCCGGTCGTACTTCGAGGCGTCCGTCCTCCCGACGCTGACGCCGCTGACGTTCGACCCGACGGCGTCGTTCCCGTTCGTCTCGAACCTCAGCCTCTCGGTGGCCGTCCTCACGCGCGAGGAGGAGGACGACGACCTGCGATTCTCCCGGGTGAAGGTGCCGCCGAACCGACCCCGACTCGTCGACGTCGGCGGCGTGGCCGGGGAGGGACCCACCGGCGAGGCGGGCGAGCGGTTCGTCCTCCTCGAAGACGTCGTCCGCGCGAACCTCGACCTCGTGTTCCCGAACGTGGAGGTGGTCGGCACGTCGCTGTTTCGGGTGACGCGCAACGCCGAGGTGCGGCGCAACGAGGAGGTGGCCGAGGGCCTCATCGAGGCCATCGAGGACGTCCTCAGACAGCGACGGTTCGCCACCGTCGTCCGCCTCGAACTCGACGCCGACACGCCGGCGTTCGTCCGCGACCTGTTGGTCGAACACCTCGGCGTCGACGAGGCGGAGGTGTACGAACGCGACGGGCCGATAGACTACCGCTTCTGCTTCCGCCTCGCGGACCTCGACAGGCCGGACCTGCGACTGCCGTCGTGGACGCCGCAACCGCACCCCCGACTGGCCGACCACGCGGCCGACGACCCGGCGTCGCTGTTCGCGGAGATTCGGGCCGGCGACGTCCTCGTCCACCACCCGTACCACTCCTTTTCGGGCACCGTGCAGACGTTCCTCTCCGCGGCGGCCCGGGACCCGGACGTCCTCGCCATCAAGATGACCATCTACCGCACTGCACCCGACTCCAGCGTCGTCCGGACGCTCATCGACGCCGCCGCCCGCGGCAAGCAGGTGGCGGTGATGGTCGAGTTGAAGGCGCGGTTCGACGAGGAGAACAACCTCCGGTGGGTCCGCCGACTGGAGGAGGAGGGCATCCACGTCGCCTACGGCACCGTCGGGCTGAAGACGCACGCGAAGACGGCGCTGGTCGTCCGCGAGGAGGACGACGGGGTCCGCCTCTACTCGCACGTCGCAACCGGCAACTACCACTCCGAGACGGCGAAGACGTACACCGACCTCGGACTGCTCACCGCCGACCGGAGCGTCGGGCGCGACCTGGTGAACCTGTTCAACTTCTTCACCGGGCACGCCCGCCACACCGACTACCGGACGCTGCTCGTCGCGCCGGAGAACCTCCGAAACGAGCTCGTGCGCCTGATTCGCCGCGAGGCGACGAACGCCCGCGCGGGGGCAGACGCCCGCATCGTCGCCAAGATGAACTCGCTGGAGGACCCCGAGATAGTCCGCGAACTGTACGAGGCGTCGCGAGCGGGCGTCGAAATCGACCTCGTGGTGCGCGGCATCTGCCGCCTCCGACCCGGCGTCGAGGGACTCTCCGAGACGGTCACCGTCTCCAGCGTCGTCGGTCGCTTCCTCGAACACTCGCGCGTCTTCTACTTCGAGAACGCGCGGGGTGCAGCCTCGACGGGCGACGCCGCCGCCGGTGGCGGGAACGGAACCGGCGACGAGAGCGGAGACGGTGACGGGAAC
Organism: Halogeometricum rufum; assembly: GCF_900112175.1. Classification (NCBI taxonomy): domain Archaea; kingdom Methanobacteriati; phylum Methanobacteriota; class Halobacteria; order Halobacteriales; family Haloferacaceae; genus Halogeometricum; species Halogeometricum rufum. Next base: position 567,857 of record NZ_FOYT01000002.1, read on the forward strand.
GGAGACGGCGACGAGAGCGGGGCCGGGGGCGCACCGGAGTACTACATCGGCTCCGCGGACTGGATGACGCGCAACCTCGACCGGCGGGTGGAGGCCGTCGTCCCCGTCGAGAGCCCGGAACTCCAGCACGAACTCGACGTGGTGCTGCAGACGCTTCTGGCCGACAACCGCAAGCGGTGGCGGATGACCGCCGACGGCGCGTACGAGCGGTGCCGCCCCGGCGACGACGCGGAACTCGTCGCGCAGGAGGTGTTGATGTCGCTGGCGCGGACCGACGCGCGACACGAGTCGATACGGCGAGAGGGGTTCGCCGGCGACGACTGGTGACGGCCGCTCAGGCGGCGGCCGCGTCCGACGCGTCGTCGCGTTCGCCGCCGAGGAGCCACACCGTGTACCGGCCCGAGAGCCACGCGAGGCCGTTCAGGAGGTTCAGCGTGACGACGGCGAGGACGACGCCGAAGCCCGCGACGGCCGTCGCCTCCGCGAGCGTCGTCACCTGCCACGAGGTGAGGCTGAAGGCGGCGCGGACGCCGACGAGGGCGCCGTCCCAGCCGAGGAACATCTCGGGGCGGAAGACGGCCGGTTCGGAGGCGAGTAGTCCGACGTAGACGCCCGGTCGGTCGTAGACGAACGGGACGGCGAGCAGCGAGACGGCCGTCACGAGCAGCGACGTGATGGCGGTGAAGGAGACGACGCCGAAGACGAGTTTGCTGGCGAGGTAGGCGACGGCCTTCCACGTCCGCAGGCCGACGACGAGTCGCTTCGTTCGCTCGACGAGCGAGTCGGAGTCGGGCGTCGCCGGCGGGGTGACGGAGACGCCGAGCAGCAGCGTCGCCAGCTTCCGTTCGACCGACGCCAGACCGAGGGCGACGGCGAGGACGGCGACGAGGAGGGGAATCCCGACGACGACGAACGCGAGGCTCACGCCGACGCCGAACCCGACGGCGAGGAAGACGAAGTAGGTCAGCCCGAGCGGAAACGCGAGCGAGAGGTACAGCAGGTTGCGATACGTCTGCGGGCGGAGCGGTGCGGCGGCGGCCGACCGGAGGGAGCCTGTCGGCCAGGGGGAGGGCGTTGGGAGTCGAGCGTCACTCGACATGATTCACCGGTGACACTCGTGCGCGGCGGCATAAGCGTTCGGTAGAGTCGCCGCCTCGGAAAGTCCTCGAACGGTATTACGCCGGGTCCGGCGGAAGCGTCGTTCGGAACGTGGAGCCGTGTGGACCGCCAGTCACCGACCGCGCCCGACGCTCGCGCCCCCCGACGAGCCGCCGTGCTCGATGCGCAGTATTTTTTGTCGAATGACAGGAAAGCTCGAAGCGATGGTCGAGGGAGACGGCGACGCCGAGGAGGAACTCGTGAGCCTCCTCGACGACCGGTACGCGCGGGAGATACTGGTCGAGACGTGCGAGGAGCCTCGCTCGGCCGACGCGCTCAGCGAGGCGTGCGACGCCTCCCCCTCGACGATATACCGCCGCATCGAACGCCTCCGGGAACGAGACCTGCTGGAGGGCCAGCAGCGACTCGACCCCGACGGACACCACTACGAGGTGTACGCCGCCCGCCTCCACCGCGTCACGGTCGAACTCACTCCCGACGGGTTCGTCGTGGACGTCGAACGCGAGACGGGCGAGACGGCCGCCGACCGCTTTACGAGTCTGTACGAGGAGTTGTCCGGACGATGATGGGGACGACGACCGGACAGGTGTCCGTCACGGGCGGGTCGGCGCCGATGGTGTTCGCCGCCTTCGCCCTGTTCGCGGCGTCGCTGGTCCTCTCCGGACTGGTGACCTACCGGTTCGCGCGGGGCTACCTCCGCACGGGCACCCGTCCGCTGTTGCAACTGGCCGTCGGGATGTGCCTGCTCACGGCCGTCCCGATGCTCCTCCGCGTCGGTCTCACCACCGCCGGCGTCGACTCCGCGGTGCGCATCATCGCCGCGAGCGTCAGCGAACTGCTCGGCCTCCTCGCCGTCCTCTACACCGTCTACGAACGATGAACCTCTCCACTATCGCCTTCGCCACGACAGTCGTCACCGCCGCCGTCGGCGCGTTCGTCGCGTCGCTCGCCTACCGGGGCTACCGCCGCCACGAGAGCGAGACGATGCGCGCGCTCGCCGTCGGCGTCGCGCTCATCGCCGTCGTCCCCGTCTTCGTGACGGGGCTGTCGGACGTCGCGGAACTCTCCGACGCGTCGGTGCTGGTCGCCGTCCTCCTGTCGCACACGCTCGGTCTCCTCGCGGTCTACCGGTCGCTCGACTAGACCGACTTATATCTTGGGCAGAGTCGCCCGCTCGGCGAGTTGCCGGGCGTCTATACGTCGCTCCCGTCGCTCCTCCAGAGTGCCGGCAGACGACCGACACGCCCCCTCCCACGCCGCGGGACCGAGGCGCCGATTCGTCGTCGCCTCGTCCGTGGTCGAGACGCCGCTCTCCCCCAGTCGGTCCCGCCGCTGTCGGCCCCCCTGACGTTCGACGCCCTCACCCACGTATCGTCCGCCACCCGCTCGACGCCCTCGCGCCCGCTTTCGCTCCGGTCACCTCGACCCCCCACGAACGGAGCCGAACGGCCGAGGCGCGTCGCTCGCGTCGTCCAGGTCCCTCGCCGGCGCAGTCGCTTCTCGTGCGTCGCCGCGAATCCGCCGAAGGAGACCAGCGGCCGCCTACGTGACCGACACGTCGCCGGTTTCCGAAGATACCCGGAGCGTCGGCCCGCCGTCGCCGACGGTGCCGGCGACGCGCCGGTCTGACCGTCGCGCGTCGTCCAGCGTCGCCGAGACGGTCAGGTCGCCGTGCGTCGTCTCCGCGACGACGCGGGCGCCGAGCGACGCGCCGAGTGACGCGCGGACATCGCCGTTCGTCGCCCCCACGTCGGCGTCCGAGCGCAGGGCGCGGACCGTCGCCTCCGCGTCGCCGTTCTTCGAGACGACGCCGCGGACGCCGTCGCAGGAGTGCGCGCGGACGTCGCCGTTCACGCTCTGCACGCGGACGAACCCGTCGACGTCCGTCGCCGTCGCGTCGCCGTTGGTCGTGCGAACGACGGCGTCGCCGCCCGTCCCGTGAGCGGTCACGTCGCCGTCCGACGACCGGGCGGCCGCGACGACGACGGACGGGTGCGCCTCGATGCGGAGTCGGACGTTCGGCGTCGGCCCGAGTCTGACGACGCCGTCCTCGGTCCGGACGCGCGCCTCGGCCCGGCCGTCCGTCGTCGTCAGCGAGAACGTCGCCGACGAGAGCGAACGCAGGAGCGACGAGGAGCGCTTCGTGACGTGCGCGCGGACCGCGCCGGCCGACAGGTCGGCGTTCGGCGTGACCGTCACGTCGCCGACGTCGGCCGCGACGACCAGCGACTGCACGCCCGTCGCGGCGTCCGTCGTCGTCTCGCGCTTCCCGACGAACGGCCGGACCGTTCCCGTACACCCCGCCAGTCCGGCGAGACCGGTGACGGCGGCGGACGCGAACGCGCGGCGTCGGAGGGCGTCGTCGTGGAGGCTGTCTGTGTCGTCCATCTCGTCCGTGTGTCGTCGGTGCGTCACTTCAACCTCCGCCGCCCGTCGCCGACCGGACGACTGGCCCCCGACGTTTATGTGGGAGAGCGCCGCCAGACCCTCCGCCTCAGAGGACGACGTCGCCGTCGAGGAGCAGTTCCGCCTCGGTCCGTTCGGCCTCCGGTCCCTCCGCGACCAGCGTCGGTTCGCCGACCCGGTCGTCGAAGCGCTCCGGGTCGGGTTCGACGCGCGTCAGCATCGCCGAGAAGCGCGTTCCCTGTCTCCCCTCGGCGGAGACGATACCGCCGTACCGTCGCTCCTCGAACGGCGTCTCGTCGGGGTCGGGGAACTCCTCGCGGATGATCTGTGCCGTCTCGCGGACGTATTCGGCCGCTCGCCGCTGGCTGTACTGGCTCTCCGCGTGGTACGCCTCGGCGTGTTCGGGGTCGAGGTCCGTGGCGTCGTGTTCCGGCGACTCGTAGCGGACCGACTCCGTCGTCCGGTATCCGCTCGCGAAGCGAGCGTTCACCGTGAAGCTGTCGGGGTACCGGAGGATGATGGGAAAGAACAGCACGTCGGTGACGGTGGTGCGCTGCTGTATCCGCCAGAGCCCCTCGAAGTAGTAGGCGGCGAGCGCGCCGATTCGGTCGTCCCGCTCACCGCGGCTGTAGGCGACGGCGACGGACTCGTAGTCGTCGCCCGCGAACTGCCGGAGTCGCCGGCGGAAGCTCTCGGCGACCCGGTCGAACTCCGCCTCGTAGGCCGCCAGCAACGGGACGTCGGGGTCCGCGAGCAGGTCCGCCTTCCGCTCTCTGGCGTCCGCGACGCGCATCATGTTCTCGTGGAACAGGCGTTCGGCGTCCTCGTCCGGGAGCGGTGTCCGGACGGCGGTCCGGTGTAGCACCTCCGCATCCCCGTTGAACCGTTGGCCCGTTATCGTCATCGACCACACAACTATTTCGAGTGTTGATAATTCCTCGGTCGACGGTCGGAACGGGAGGAAAGCGGCTCTGTTGAAATCCTCTGCCGACGATAGTTTGTCGAGGCCGTGCTGAATACAGAGCGCATATCGGGCAGAATGCCGTCGTTGAATCGCTAAGTGTAGGGCGCGAATCCGTCAAAGAGATGGCGTTTAAGCTCGCTCGACGAGCAAGTGAGAACGGGCGTTAGCGAGCGAGAGCGAGCGCCGTGTCGATATCTCCGTACCAGGGGTTCCCGTGTCCGGGCAGTAGAGTCACTGATCCCAACCCTTCGAGGCGAGCGAGCGACGCTTCGGCCTCCTCGGGGTCTTCATCGGCGGCACCGAGTAGTTGCGGATCTCCCTCCTTTTGGGTGAAGATGTCCCGCGTGGCGAGCACGTCGCCACAGAAGAGAATTTCGCGGTCCTCGACGAATAATACACACGACCCCGGCGTGTGACCGGGCGCAAAGATCACACGCGGTTCGCCTGGCACAGAGAGCACATCCCCCTCGGAGAGCAGATCAACATCGGCAAGCGGTTCGACGGACCTGACGCCATCGCGGAACATCTCAAGAACGTAGGCGAAGAACCGTGGCCGCCAAAGGTTCCGTAGGTACCATCTCGGAGGACTCTGTGGATGGCTGCGAAGGAGGGGTAAGTCGTCTGGATGACAGTAGACAGAAACGTTCTGGCTGGCCAACGTCTTGGCGAAGCCGACGTGGTCTACGTCTGCATGTGTCAGCACGAGCGCGGCAACGTCGTCAAGTTCGTAGCCGTTTTCATCGAGCCAGGCAACTAGCTGCGGCCAGTGGGCGGGGAGCCCCGCGTCGATGATCGTCACCTCCTCGTCCCCTTCGAGGATATACCAGTTGATCCGACGCGTTCCGAACCGGTAGACGCCCTCGGCCACCTTGCGATCTGGGACGTGAATACGGTTACTAGTTGAGGACATGCTATGCTAGCACTTCGCATCCAACGTAGATAGGTGTCTCGTCTGTGGTAGGTTCCAGTAGGTTTGCTGTAGACACCCTCTACAGTCGACACGCGATACTTGTCAGTATCTGTAGGTTTCAACAGAGCCAGGAAAGCGGGTCTGAACGCCGCGAATTACTCGCCGAGCAGGCGGCCGACGAGGGTTCGCAGGAACTCCACTTCCTCGGGGAAGATGCCGTGGCCGCGGCCCTCGTACACGTCGAACCGAACGTCGGCACCCATCCGTTCGAACTCATCCACCGTCTCCTCGGCGCGCGAGACGGGGATGTGCGGGTCGTCGTCGCTGACGCCGAGCATGACGGGCGTGCCGTCGAGCGACCCCTCGAAGTGGAACGTCTCCCCCTCGGGGCCGACGAACCCGCCGGAGAGGAGGACGACGCCGCCGTAGCGGCGGGGGTTCAGCGCCGCGTACGACGAGAGGAGACACGCCCCCTGCGAGAACCCCGTCAGCAGGAGTTTCTCTGCCGGCAGACCGGTCGTCTCGCGGGCGCGTTCGACGGCGCGGGCGAGGTGCGCCAGCGCCGACTCGTAGAACGGGGCGTTCGACTCCCGGGGGGCCATGAACGAGTTCGGGTACCACGTGCCGCGCGCCGCCTGCGGGGCGACGTAGTGGACGCCCTCGCGGCCGAACTCGTCGGCGAACTGGAGCATCCCGCGGGCAGTCGCGCCGCGGCCGTGGACGAGGACGACGGCGGCGTCGGCCTCCTCGGGGTCGGCGCCGGCGGTCAGAATCGGCTGGTCGGCGTGCGGGTCGGCGTCGGCCATCAGTCGGCGGCCTCCTCCGTGACGGCGTCGAGTGGGGGCAGGTGCGCCCGAATCTCCTCGCGGTCGTCTTCCAGCCACGACGGGAGTTTGAGCTCCGACCCGAGCGACTCGACGGACTCGTCGGCGGTGAATCCGGGACCGTCGGTGGCTATCTCGAACAGGACGCCGCCGGGTTCGCGGAAGTAGATGGACTGGAAGTACTGGCGGTCCTTCTGCGGCGTGACGTGCTGACCGGCCTCCGAGAGCGTCTCGCGCCACGCCATCTGCGTCTCCGCGTCGGGCACGCGGAACGCGACGTGGTGGACGGTGCCGACGCCGGGGCGGCCGCGCGGCGACTCGCGGGTCAGGAGGTCCACGACCGTCGCCCGGTCGCCGGGGGCGACGTAGCGCACGCGGTCGGCCGTCTCCGCGGTCCGTTCGAGGCCGAGGAGTTCGAGGACGCGACCGGTCGCGTCGGGGCGGGCCGACTGGAGCGTCACGCCGTGGAAGCCGCGAACCGCGGCGTCGACGGGGACGGGGCCGTCCGCCCACGGGTCGACGGCGGACTCGCTCTCGACCAGTTCGAGGGGTTGGCCGTCGCCGTCCGCGAACGGGAGGACGTCCGCGCCGAACCGCGTCTCGACGTCGTCGACGGTCACGCCGTGCGATTCGAGTCGCTCCCGCCAGTAGTCGAGACTCCCCTCGGGGACGGCGAACGCCGTCGCGACGGCCTGTCCGCGGCCGGACCGGCCGGGGCGGCCCTCGCCGAACGGGAAGAACGTCAGCGCCGTGCCGGGCGACCCCGTCTCGTCGCCGTAGTAGAGGTGGTAGGTGTGCGTGTCGTCGAAGTTGACCGTTCGCTTGACGAGGCGGAGTCCGAGCACGTCGGTGTAGAACCGGACGTTCTCGCTCGGGTCGCCCGCGACGGCCGTCACGTGGTGGATGCCTTCGGTGTTCATGGGTGTCGAGGCCGGCTCTCGCCGGTTTCACTCTGATACTTAGTACGGAACCGAAACCATATGTAGGTTCCCGGACGTACGAGTCACCACGTGACATCAATGTCCCCGGACGACGACGACGAGAGATACAGCGAGGAAGCGTGCGGCGTCATCGACTCCATCCAGCAGATCGGCTCCCAGTGGCGACTCATCGTCCTCCACGACCTGCAGGACGGCGAGAAGCGCTTCAACGAACTCAAGCGTTCGACGGGGTCGAGTTCGCGGACGCTCTCGCGCGTCCTCGACGACCTGCAGGAACTCGGGTTCGTCTCCCGGCGACTGGAGGAGGACGCGCCCGTGGCGACGTACTACTCGCTCACGTCGAAGGGGGAGTCGCTGGCCCCGGTGTTCGAGGAGATAAACTGCTGGGCCGACCAGTGGCTCGGCGCGACGCCGACGGGCGAGGACCCCGCGGCGGTCGAAGACGAGGGCGACGGGGCCGGCGCGGCGACGGCCGAGGGCGAGTAGTCAGTCGCCGTCTTCGCCGCCGGGGGCCTCTCCGCGGCGGGCGCGGAGTCCCTGTCTCGTGAACTGCGGGTCGCCGCGGACGCGCACGCCGCGTTTGCGGCGGAACGTCCGGTAGAGGAGGAACGCCAACGGGACGACGCCGAGGGCGACGACGCCCGCGGTCAGCTGATTCTCCAGCGCGTACAGCAGGGCGACGGCGAGGAGGTTCCCGCCGAGGAGGATGCCCGAGACGACCTTGCGGCCGAACGCCGAGAGCGCGTCCGAGTCGTCGAGGACGACGTTCACCCGGACGTTCTCGCGTTCGACCAGCCCGAGCACCGAGTTCAGTTTCGGCGGCACCGACAGGAGCGTCCGCGCCGTCTCCTGCACCTGTTCGCCCGCCTCTTCGACCGTCTCGCGGGCGAACCGCTCGCCCATCGAGGGTTCGCCCTCCTCGCCGCCCATCCCGCGCTCTCTCACGTAGTCGGTCACCTCGTCCACGAAGTCGAACTCGGGGACGAGCGTCCGGCAGACGCCCTCCAGCACCGTCGAGACGCGGACGACGAGCGCGAGGTCCTGCGGCAGTCTGAGCGGGAAGTCGTACAGCGTCTCCTCGAACTGCGACACCAACTGCTGGACGCGGTACTGGTCGACGTCCTGCCCGCGGAGCGTCTCGATGGCGACGGCGAACGTCTCGCGCATCAGTTCCCGGTCGGCCGCGGGGTCCAGCGCCTCCATGGCGACGAAGGCGTCTATCACCCGGTCGATGTCGTCGCGCGCGACGCCGACGTAGAAGTCGTACATGTGGTCCCGCGTCGCGGCGTCCACGCGACCGGTCATGCCGAAGTCGTAGAAGACGAGCGTGCCGTCCGACTGGACGGCGAGGTTACCGGGGTGGGGGTCGGCGTGGAACGCGCCGTCTTCGAGAATCATCTGGATGTACGTCCGTTCGAGGCGGCGGGCGAGTGCCTCGCGGTCGATTCCGAGTCGGTCTAACTCCCGCACGCGGTCTATCTTGACGCCCTCGACGTACTCCATCGTGAGGACGTTCCGCGTCGAGTAGGCGTCGACGGGGTCGGGGACGCGAATCTTCGGGTCGTCCGCGAAGTTGGCCCCGATTTCGCGGAGCATCCGCGCCTCGTGGTCGTAGTCCATCTCCTCGTGGATGGTGTCGGCGAACTCGTCGGCGAGGTTCTCGAACGTGAATCGCTGGCCGGGGTGGGCGAAGAACAGGAGGACGGGCATCAGCGTCTCGACGACGCGCAGGTCCGCCGCCACGACGCGGCGGATGTCGGGGCGGAGCACCTTGACGGCCACCTCCTCGCCGTCGGCGACGGCGGTGTACACCTGCCCGAGACTCGCCCCGCTTATCGGTTCGCGGTCGAAGCGGTCGAACACCTCGTCGACGGGGCCGAGTTCCGCCTCGACGCGGGGACGGACCGTCTCCCAGTCGTCCGGCGGCACCTCGTCCTGCAACGACGAGAGGACGTCGACGTACTCGCCGGGGAGGGCGTCCGGCCGCGTCGAGAGAATCTGCCCCAGTTTGATGAACGTCGGGCCGAGGGAGACGAGGCTGTCGCGGAGGGACGTCGCCCGCCGCCGCCGCGTCGTCGAGTCGGGGCGGCGGCGACGGCCGAACAGGAGGAACCGGCGCCTGTCGCGCGCCATCCCCACGAACAGGGGGAGGAACGCGCGGACGACGACGAGGAGTCGCCACAGCGACCGGAGCCTGACGCGGAGGCCCGACGGTCGGTCCGCGTCGGCGTCGGGGCCGGCGGCGTCGGAATCGGCGGCACCGGGTTCGGCGTCCGCGGGGTCGGTCGCATCGGCGGGTTCGGAGGCGGGGGCCGACATTCGGAGTGGTTCACTCTCGGGACCGCGAGCGTAAAAAGGGGACGCGTCGTCGACCTTCAGATTTCGTCGTCGGGGTCGTGGTCGCTCGCGACTCGGTCGGCCTCGGCCGCGTAGCGGTCGCGCGTCTCCGGGTCCGCGACCGGTTCGAGATTCCCGGGGTCGACGTCCTTCGCGGCGGTGACCGTCTTCGTGTCGATGACCTGCGCGGCCAACTCGTTCCTGAACACCCGGTCGCCCTCGGGCGTCGCGTACGTCAGGATGACCAGGTCGCGGTCGTTGTAGCCCCGTTCGACCAGCCAACATCGGACGGTGTCGCTCATACCGGTCGTTGGTGCCGGAGCGGTTTCTACGCTGGGGCGGACGCCCGCCGGCGGCGCGGGTCACCCGTTATTTCCCTCCGATAGATTCAGCCAATCATAAGGGAAGATTATGTTCGTCACGGCTGTCGGTCGACCCGTATGTCGAACGGCCACAACCTGACCGACTACGACGCGACGCGGGAGTCGTTCTCGTGGGACGACGTGTACGCCGAGGCTGACTGGGACGCACCCGAGCGACTGAACGTCGCGCACGAGACGGTCGACCGGCACGCCGAGGACCGCGAGAAGGTCGCCCTCTACCAGGTCGGCACCGACGGCGAACTGACGAAGACGACGTTCTGGGAGTTGGCCGACCGGTCGAGCCAGTTCGCCAACGTTCTGGCGGAACTCGGCGTCGAACGCGGCGACCGCGTCTTCTCGTACATGCCGCGCATCCCCGAACACTACGTCGCCCTCGTCGGGACGCTCAAACACGGCGCGGTCTGGGGGAGCGTCAACGAGCGGTTCGGTCCCGACGGCATCTCCTACCGCCTCGACGACTGCGACGCCAGCGTCGTCGTCACCACGACCGACAACCGCGACACGGTGGCCGAGGCGCTGACGGACGCGCCGTCGGTCGAACACGTCGTCACCGTGGACCGCGGCGGCGGCGCGCCCGTCGACGACATCGCGTTCGGCCCCGCGCTCGACGACGCGAGCACGACGCACGAGGCCGCCGACACCGGCGGCGAGGACGACGCGCTCCTCTACTACACTTCGGGGACGACGGGGTTGGCGAAGGGCGTCCTCCACAAGCAGCGCTGGATAGCCGGCGTCGCGGCGACGCAGCAGTACGCCGTGGACCTGCAACCCGGCGACCTCTACTGGAGCACCGGCGACCTGGGCTGGCTGACCGGCGCGATAAACACGCTGGGCGCGTGGTTCTGGGGCGCGTCGCTGTTCACCTACGAGGGCGAGTTCGACCCCGAGGCGTGGGTCGAACTGCTCGACGAGTACCCCGTCGACGTCCTGTTCTCGGTCCCGACGGCGTACCGGATGCTCAGGGAGCGAGACGAACTGCTGGCCGACGCCGACGTGGACCTGCGGCACGCGCTCTCCATCGGCGAACCGCTCAGCGCCGGCGTCGTCGAGTGGGGTCGCGAGACGCTCGGCGTCACCATCCTCGACACGTACGGGCAGACGGAGACGGGGAACATGATAATCAACAACTACCCGACGATGGACCTCAAGCCGGGGTCGATGGGGAAGCCGCTCCCCGGCATCGAAGCCGACATCGTCGACCCCGACACCGGCGAGGTGCTCGACCCGGGCGAGACCGGCGAGATAGCCGAACGCGGCGACTACCCGTGCTTCTTCGCGGAGTACTGGAACAAGCCCGAGCAGACGGCCGACTGTTTCGTGGACGGTCCCAGCGGCGAGTGGTATCTCTCCGGTGACCTCGCGTACAAGGACGAGGACGGCTACTTCTGGTTCGAGGGCCGCGCCGACGACGTCATCCTCTCGTCGGGCTACCGCATCGGCCCGTTCGAGGTGGAGAGCGCGCTCGGCGAACACGAGGCCGTCGCGGAGTCGGCCGTCGTCCCCAAACCCCACCGCGAACGCGGCAACATCGTCAAGGCGTACGTCGTCCTCAGCGAGGGGACCGAACCGTCCGAGGAGTTGAAGGAGGACATCAAGAACCACGTGAAGACCGAACTCTCGGCCCACGAGTACCCGCGAGAGATCGAGTTCCGCGACGAACTGCCGAAGACGGTCACGGGCAAGATTCGTCGCACCGAACTGAGAGACGAGACCGAGGGCTGAACCGCAGGCGAGACGCCGGCGCGTGCTACGTCCCTTCGACTAACCGCTTCAGATGCTCGGGCGGCACCGCGCCGCGGGCGCCGTACCCGTCGTAGGCGAACGTCGGCACGCCGGTCACGCCCTGCTGTCTCGCCTCGCCGAACGTCCGCCGGACCTCCTCGCGGAGGGCCTCGTCCGAGAGCGCCGACCGGACCTCCTCGCCCGCGACGCCGGCGTCCGCGGCGAGTTCGACGAGTACCGCTTCGTCGCCGATATCCGCGCCGTCCTGCCAGAGGGCGTCGAACACCGCCTCGTCGAACGCCAGCCACGTCTCGTAGTCGTAGTGCTCCTTCACGTAGTACGAGACCACCTGCGCGGGAAGCGAGTCCACGTCGGTGGCGATGTCGAGGTCCATCTCCACGTCGTACTTCTCCTGGAGGCGACGGACGTTCTCCTTGGCCTGTTCGTAGTAGTCGTCGTCCTTGCCGTCGTCCACCGAGTGGTCGATGGTGCCGTCGGGGTTCCGCTTCTGACTGCGCAGGTCGAACGGGTGCCAGTCGATTTCGAGTTCGTCCTCGCGGGTCGCCTGATACTGTCGCAGCGACTCGCGCCCGAGATAGCAGAACGGGCAGACGTAGTCGGAGTAGACGGTGATTCGGTCCGGAGAGTCGGCGTCGCTCATGCGTCCGGTACGTGGGCGGGCGGGTACAAGACACCACCGCGTCGATGCGTGCGCGGTGTCGTCCCACCACCGCGTCGATACGTGCGCGGTGTCGTCCCACCACCGCGTCGATACGTGCGCGGTGTCGTCCCACCACCGCGTCGGTACGTGCGCGGTGTCGTCCCACCACCGCGTCGATACGTGCGCGGTGTCGTACACGCGTCCGGGGTGTGCCCCGCCGGGACACGACCGCGGCGGGCCGTCGCCGTCTCGCGTCGTGACCCCGCAGTCCTCCCCCTTCCGCGTCGCACCGGGCCGCACGGACTCGAACCGGGCCGCGCCGACTCAGATGCCGTACGTCACGCCGGTCAGGTGCTCCGACAGTTCCCACAGTCGGTGGGCGTCGTCCTCGTCGCGCGACGCCTCGCTGGACTCGTTCTCGCCGGGGTGCCCGCGCATGTTCTGGAAGCCGGTCGGGCCGACGTACGTCCCGCCGCGGGCGTCGTCGGCGGTGGCGGCGTACAGGAGGGGGAGCGCGCCCATCTCGGCGCTCTGCGCGAACGCGCGGTTCGCGAGCCCCATCCCCAGTTTCCGGACGAACGACCCCTCCATCTCCGGCCCGCGACGCTGGAGGTTCGTGTCGGCGTAACCGGGGTGACAGCCGAGGCTCACCACGTCGTCGACGCCCGCCAGTTCCAGTCGTCGCTGGAGTTCGTACGCGAACAGGAGGTTCGCCAGTTTGCTCTGGGCGTAGGCGTCCCACTTGTCGTACGACTCCTCGCCCATGGGGTCCGAAAAGTCCATCTCACCGTTCTCGTGCAGGCCGCTGGACTGGGCGACGACGCGCGTCTCGCCCTCGGTGTCGCGGAGGGTGTCGAGGAGGAGGCCGGTGAGGGCGAAGTGGCCGAGGTGGTTGACGCCGAACTGCATCTCGAAGCCCTGTTCGGTCTCCCGGCGCGGAATCGCCATCAGGCCCGCGTTGTTCGCGAGGACGTGGCAGTCGTCGAACTCCGCTCGGAACCAGTCGGCGAACCGGCGGACGGAGTCGAGGTCCGCGAGGTCGAGTCTGGCCAGCGTGAGGTCGGCGTCGGGCACCGCTTCGCGGACGTCTCGGGCGGCCTCGCGCCCGCGTTCGGGACTCCGGACCGCCATCACGACGTGAGCGCCCTTCGCCGCCAGCGCTCGCGTCGCCTCGTAGCCGAGTCCGCTGTTCGCGCCGGTCACGACCATCGTCTTCCCCGAGCAGTCGGGGACGTCGTCGGCAGTCCACTTGGAGGTCATCGGCCGACGCTACGGCGCGACGACGGGTAAGTTCGTGGCCCGCGGCAGTCGGTCGACCTACCGTTCGGCGACGCCCGTCTGCATGCCGTCGGTGTTGAACGCGCTCCCGACGCCCTCGCGACCGGCGACGATGACGCCCGCGCCGGAGCCCGTGAGTTCTCCGAACTCCTCGATGGCCAGGTCGGCGGCCGACTGGGCGTCCTCGCCGCGTTCGAGGTGGCGGACCGCGCGGCGGGTGAGCGTGGTCTTGGCGATGTCCTCGCCCGCGCCCGTCGCGGAGGCGGCCCCCGCGGGCGCGGCGTAGAACCCGGACCCGACCTGCGGCACGTCACCGACGCGGCCGGCGAGGGCGAACCACCGCCCGCCGGTGGAGGTGGCGGCGGCGAACGCCTCCCCGTCGAAGGCGACGGCCCCGACGGTGTCGTGGTCCGAGAGGTCCGCGTCGTTCGAGGCGGTTGCGCTCGACTGCCCGAACTTGTCGTCGAGCCACGACAGGTGGTCGCGCGGCGACCCCGCCGGCGGGTCCGCCTCGTCCCAGCGCTGCCTCGTCTCGTCGGTGAAGAGGTCCACTCCGGTCTCGACGCCGAAGTCGGCGGCCACGTCCACCGCCGGTTCGCCCGCGACGAAGACGTGCGGCGTCTCCTCCATCACGGCGCGGGCGGCGGAGACGGCGTGCTCGACGCCCGGCATGCCCGCGACGGCACCCGTCTCGCGGGCACTCGTCATCACGCCCGCGTCCGTCCGCACCCGTCCGTCGGACTGGACCGCCCCGCCGACGCCGGCGTTGAACGCCGGGTCCGACTCCATGACGCGGATGGCCGCTTCGACGGCGTCGACCGGGTCAGCCCGAGACGCGCCAGTCGCCGCCGCGTGGTCCACCGTCTCCTGTCTGGGTTCCGGGTCGTCCGGGACGCCGCCCGCCCCGCCGTGAACGATGACTCGCATGTCGTCGGCGACGAACGGGGAGCGCAAAACGGCACCGACACCCGCCGTCGCCTGCCGCGAGTCGGCGGCCGTATCGGCGGAAGTCGCGTTCGCCCGAACGGCCGCGAGGGGACGAAGCGGCCACGTTCGCCGGGAAATCCAAGACTTGCCGTCCTGAACGATAACGGCAATACTTTACCGCCGGTCCGGGAACACCCGTCTGTTCATGAGCTACGACCAGATCGAAGTTCCCGAGAACGGGGAGAAGATCACGCTCGCCGACGAGGAGACGGGCGAGCTGTCGGTTCCCGACAACCCGATTATCCCCATCATCCACGGCGACGGCATCGGCACGGACGTCGGTCCGGCCGCCCAGAAGGTACTCGACGCCGCCGCGGATGCGACCGGTCGCTCCATCGAGTGGCTCCGCGTGTACGCGGGCGAGTCCGCCCGCGAGAAGTACGACGAGAACCTGCCCGAGGACACGGTGCAGGCAATCAGGGACCACCGCGTCGCCATCAAAGGTCCGCTCACCACGCCCGTCGGCGCGGGCTTCCGCTCGCTCAACGTCGCGCTCCGAAAGAAGCTCGACCTCTACGCGAACGTCCGCCCGACGTACCACCTCGACGGCGTCCCGTCGCCCGTGAAGAACCCCTCGGCGATGGACATGGTCACGTTCCGGGAGAACACCGAGGACGTGTACGCCGGCATCGAGTGGGAGGCCGGCACCGACGAGGTTCAGCAGGTCAAGGAGTTCGTCGAGGACGAGATGGGCGAGGACGACGTGATGCACGACGGCCCCATCGGCATCGGCATCAAGCCCATCACCGAGTTCGGGACGAAGCGGCTGGTCCGCGAGGCCATCGAGTACGCCCTCGAGAACGACCGCGACTCGGTCACCCTCGTCCACAAGGGTAACATCATGAAGTTCACCGAGGGCGCGTTCCGTGACTGGGGCTACGAACTCGCAGAGGAGGAGTTCGCCGAGGAGACCATCACCGAGGACGAACTCTGGGAGGAGTACGACGGCGAGCAGCCCGACGACAAGGTCGTCGTCAAGGACCGCATCGCCGACAACATGCTCCAGCAGCTCCTGACGCGGACCGACCAGTACGGCGTCATCGCGACGATGAACCTGAACGGCGACTACATGTCCGACGCCGCCGGCGCGCAGATCGGCGGACTCGGCATCGCCCCCGGCGCGAACTTCGGCGAGGGCCTCTGCCTCGCGGAACCCGTCCACGGGTCCGCGCCCAAGTACGCGGGCGAGGACAAGGTGAACCCGACGGCGATGATCCTCTCCGGCCGCCTCATGTTCGAGTACATGGGCTGGAAGGACGCCGGGAAGCTCATCCGCGACGCCGTCGAGAAGACCATCTCCGAGGGCGACGTGACGTACGACCTCGAACGGCAGATCGAGGGCGGCAACAAACTCGCCACGAGCGAGTTCGCCGAGGCCGTCGTCGAGAACATCGAAACGCTCTCGTAGAGAGCGTTTCGTGCGCTCGGAAATCGTAGATTTCCGAGAACATCGAAGAACTCGCATAAGCGATTTGTTCGAGCAGCCAGAACTCGCGTAACGAGCGCTTCTCGCGCCCGAAATTCTCCTCTCTTTTCGCCGCGCGAGCGACGCTACTCGCCCTCGCCCCAGTCGGCCATCCGCCGCGGCGGGCTGAAGACGTCGAGGCCCTCGACTGGGACGTCGCCGCGGTTCTCGGCACCGTGCAGTTCGTCGGCGTCGAGTGCGTACGAGTCGCCCGGGCCGACGACGACTTCTCGCTCGTCCTCGCCGACGACGAAGGTGAGTTCGCCGCTGACGACGTAGCCGACCTGCTCCTGATCGTGGCTGTGCGCGGGCACCGTCGCCCCCGGTTCGATGCGGAAGTGCTGGACGTTCACCCGGTCGCTCCCGGCGAGGACCGAGAGGTGGACGTCCGGGACGGCTTCGACCGCTTCGACCGAGTCGGTGGAGACGCGTTCCATGCAGAGTTGGACGCCCGACCCGGTATAAACGTACGCCCGGTGCCAAGGTTCAAATCCGACGACGCGGAAGCGAGCGTATGTACGCGGTGGTCGGGTGTACCGAGTGCGGCAGCATGTGGCTGCTCACCGACCCGAGACAGTCGAAGACGGCCAACTGTCCGCGGTGCGGGCGGACGCACCAGACGAAGAAACTGCGGACGTTCATCGAGACGGAGGACCGCGAAGCGGCCAGACAGGCCCGCGCCGCCCTCCTCGCGAAGAAGCACGGCGACAGCGAGGCGTTCGCCGAGACGGCGCACGTCTCTGAGATGGAGGAGTCGGTCGCCGAGTCCGGCGTCGACGACGAGGAGTACCTCGAAGCGTCGGGTCTCGACGCCGACGAAGTCGCGTCGGCGGGCGAACGGGCGATGGGCGGGGCGTCGTCGTCGCCGAATCGCGTCGACGTGGTTCGCGAGGCGATTCGGGCGACGGACCGGCCGACGGAGGACGAGGTGGCCGCCTACGCCGCAGAGCGCGGCGTCCCCGACGCGGCGGCGCGTGACCTCCTCGAAAAACTGACCAGACGCGGCGAGGTGTCGGAGTCGCGCGGTCGGTACCGACTGCTCTGAATCGCCGCCCTGCTCTGATACTCCCGCGGAGCCTCAGAGGAGGCCGAGCAGTTTCAGCGCGGTCAGGAGCGACACGACGGTGCCCAAGAGGAGTTTCACGAGGCGCAACAGACGCGTCGCCGTCCGGAGGTCGGCGGAGCCGTCTCCGGAGTCGCCGGCGGCGTCGCTCTCGGCGTCGCGCGCATCGGCCGGCGCGTCCGGCGGACCGGTGCCAGCGGGGGGCGTCGCTGGCGCGTTCGTTCGTGGGGACATGACGCGGAGCGTCCGCGGCGGGACGGGGAGCCCGCCGCGAACGTATCCGGAGAGAGGGCCGAGAGACGGGTAAAACCGAGCCATGGGTGCGCGGCGAAAGTGACCGCTCCGGCGGAAGTGGTGCGGCGGTGGCGACGGGCGCGCGGGCAGAGTGACGGCGAACGCCGGCGACGGAAAACGAAACGCTTTGTCGGTCGCCGCGCGGAGAGGAGGTATGAGCGACTCGCTGCCCGCGCCCGTCGGCGTCGCCGTCCGTGCCATCGTCGGGGCGTGCTTCGTCGCCGGCGGTGTCCTCGCCCTCCTCGGCCAGCGACTCGTCCTCGCCGGGTTCGCGTTCCTCGTCGGCTACACCGCGCTGGCGGCGGCGGCCGTCGTCCGGGGGCAACGCCGTCGCGGGGCGGGCCTGTCGCTGTCGGGTCTCGGGTGGGTGTCGGTGGCCGTCGGCATCGCCCTCGGGTTCGCGACGGACCCCGGCCTCGCCCTCGTCGTCGCCGGCGTCGTCCTCCTCGTCGTCGGGACGGCCGTCGTCGCCCGGCCGTGGCGCCTGCTGACGGGCGATTCGAGGAGAGCGGCCGAGTGAGGAACGCGGGCGACGGGGCGCGCTACCGCCCGAGTTCGGCGTGCGCGCTGGAGAGGTGCCGCGACGCGAGTGCGGAGAGTAAGTTGAGTTCACCCGCGAGAGCGCCGACGGCGATGGCCTCCGCGAGGGCGTCGGCGTTCGACCCCGCGGGGTCACCGCCCCCCCGGACGCCGAGGACGTCGAGTCCCTCGGCCTGCGTCGGTAGTTTCGTCCCGCCGCCGACGGTGCCGACTTCGAGACTGGCGACGGAGACGGAGACGTACAGGTCGCCGTCCCGCACGTCCGCGGTGGTGATGGCGTTGGACCCCTCCACCACCTGCGCGGCGTCCTGTCCGGTGGCGAGGAACATCGCGGCGACGACGTTGGCGACGTGGGCGTTGAACCCCAGACTGGCCGCCTTCGCCGACCCGACGAGGTTCTTGCGGGTGTTCAACTCGGCCACCGCCTCGGGCGTCGTGTGCAGTCGGTCTTCGACCACCTCGCGCGGGATGGTCACGTCGGCGGTGACGGAGCGTCCCCGTCCTTCGACGGCGTTTATCGCCGCGGGTTTCTTGTCGGTGCAGAGGTTGCCCGAGACGGCCACGAGGGAGGCGTCCGTCTCCGCTTCGACCACGTCGCAGGCCGCCCGCGTGGCGATGGTGACCATGTTCATCCCCATCGCGTCCTTCGTGTCGTAGCGGAAGCGTAGGTAGACGGAGTCACCGACGACGTACGGCGTCACGTCCAGTAGTTCGCCGTGACTGGTCGTCTCCTCGGCCGCCTCCGCGAGGGTGTCCTCGTTGTCGCGGACCCACTCGACCAGCGCTTCGGCCGCCACCACGTCGGCGACGCGGAAGACGGGGGCGCGGGTCATCCCGGACTTCAGGACGCGCGCGTTCGCGCCGCCGGCCTCGTTCAGGACCGAACAGCCGCGGTTGACGCTCGCGAGGAGGGCCCCCTCAGTCGTCGCCAGGGGGAGGTAGCGCTCGCCGTCGAGACTGCCGCCGCGTATCTCGACAGGGCCGGCGACGCCCATCGGCACCTGCACGGTCCCGACCATGTTCTCGATGTTGGGGTCGGCGCGTTCGGCCGGGAAGCCGTAGTCGCCGACGGCGTCCAGCGACGCCCCCGACTGCGCTTCGACGAGGAGGCGGCGGGCCGCCGTCGCCGTGTCGGCGTCCGCGTGGTCTTCGAGTTCGTGGAGTCGCAACTCGCCCTCCCGGACGCGTTCGGCGAGTGCTTCGGCCGTCGTAGCGTCGGTCATGTGCGGGAGTTTTTCGCGACTTCCCTAACCGTTACCGGTTCCCGGCCTCTACGCGTCTTCCCGCGGGACCGACGCCGTCGGATGACCGCCACCCCAACCGTTTTGCCCTCCCCCGCCACCTCCCCACACATGACAGACGCCGCGGACCTCGTCCTCCTCGACGGCGAGGTGCACACGCTCTGCGACCCCGACGAGACGCACGAGGCGATCGCCGTCCGCGACGGCCGAATCGTCCGCCTCGGCAAGTCCTACGACGTGCAGTTCCTCGTCGGCACCGAGACGGAGACAGTCGACCTCGGGGGCGACGTGGTCCTCCCGGGGTTCGTCGACGCGCACACCCACCTCGACATGGTCGGGCGGTCCCTCGTCCACGCGGACCTCGCGGACGCCGCGGGCCCCGACGACTGCGTGAATCGACTCCGCGAACGGGCGGCCGAACTCGGCGGCGACGACGCCGACGAGTGGGTCCTCGGATACGGCTACGACGAGAGCGCGTGGGCCGAGTCGCGGTACCTCACGCGCGATGACCTCGACGCCGTCTCGACGGACCGGCCCGTCGCCGCGTTCCGCGAGGACATGCACGTCGCCTCGCTGAACTCGGTCGCGTTGGACCGCCACCTGCCCGAGATGCCGGACGGAGACGTGCGATACGACGGCGACGACCCCACCGGCGTCGTCGTGGAGGAGGCCGTCGACGCGGTGTACGAGGCGGTGGAACCGGACCGGGCGGAGACGGAGGAACTCCTCCGTGCGGCGCAGGCGGCGGCGAACGAACGCGGCGTCACCGGCGTCCACGACATGACGCGCAACTCGGCGAAACCGGGCGTCTACCGCGACTTGGACCGGCGGGGCGACCTGACGCTCCGCGTCCGCATCAACTACTGGGCCGACCACCTCGACAGCGTGGTAGACGCCGGTCTGCGGACGAACCACGGGAGCGAGATGGTCCGCACCGGGGCGATAAAGACGTTCACCGACGGGTCGTTCGGCGGGCGGACGGCGAAACTCTCCGAACCGTACAGCGACGACCCGTCGGAGACGGGGTCGTGGGTCGTCGACCCCGACGAGTTGTCGGACGTCGTCTCGCGGGCCGACGCGCACGGCCTCCAACTGTCCGCGCACGCCATCGGAGACGAGGCGGTGCGTGCGGTCCTCGACGCGTACGAGGACTGCGACAGTCCGGGCGAGAGCCGACACCGCGTCGAACACGCGGAACTCGCGGACGACGAGGCGATTCGGCGGTTCGCCGAGTCGGGCGTCGTCGCCTCGGTCCAGCCGAACTTCCTCAAGTGGGCCGGCGAGGGCGGCCTGTACGACTCGCGCCTCGGCGACCGGCGGACGGAGACGAACCGCTACGCCGCCTTCGCCGACGCGGGCGTCCCCCTCGCGTTCGGGAGCGACTGCATGCCGCTGGACCCCCTCCTCGGCGTCCACCACGCGGTGAACGCCCCCGAAGCGGAGCAACGACTCGGCGTGACGGAGGCCCTCCGCGCGTACACCGCCGGCGCGGCGTACGCCGGGTTCGACGAGGACCGACTCGGAACCATCGAGGCGGGGAAGGCGGCCGACCTGACGGTGCTGGCCGAGTCGCCGTGGGAGGCCGACTCGATACGCGACATCGACGTCTCGGCCACCGTCGTCGCCGGCGACGTGGTGTACGAACGCGACGCGTAGGGCGTCGAACCCCTCCCCGACGGCGTCCTCGCGGGGGAGCGGCGGTGACCATCTCGCTCGCGCCCGCCGTCGCCGGCGGAAACACGGAAGTCGCCGCCGCCCGTCCGGGTCCGTGTGTACCGAGTGAACCGTCGGCCCGTCCGGGCGAACTGATGCCGGAGAGCCGATTCGACCCCGACGACGCGCTGGTCCCGGAGACGCCCGCGGGGTACGCCGAGCCGACGGCGTTCGAGTACTCGCTCCCGGTCCTGATGGTGCTGTCCGTCGCCCTCGTCGCCGTCGGGATACTGCTGTTCGGCTCGGTTCTGTGGGCCGTGCAGGGCCCCGCCGTCTTCGAGACGGTGTTCGACGTGCAGCAGACGGAGACCGGATTCACCCTCTCGCTCCGACTCGGACTCGCCGCGGGCGTCTTCGTCGGCACCGTCCTCGCCACCGTCGTGGTTCACGAACTCGTCCACGGACTCGCCTACCGGCGGTACGGCTACCGCGTCAGTTACGGCGTCGCGCCGTTCCTCGGCGCGGCGTACGCCTGCGCATTCCACCAGTTTCAGCGGCGCGAGGACGTCCTCGTCGTCACCGCGGCGCCGTTGCTCCTCCTCGACGCCCTCCTGCTCCCCCTCCTGTTCGTGCCCGTCCCCCTCCTCGCGTTCGCGGCGTTCGTCGCTCTCGTGTTCAACACCGCCGGCGCCGCGGGCGACCTGTACGCCATCGCGTCACTCCTCCGACGGCCCGAGGGGACGCTCTACTACGACAGCGACGTCCGCCACTCGTACGTCTTCGAACCGGCGTCGTGACGGTCCGGTCCCGGTCGTCGACGGGCGCCGCGACCACCTGCACCCGGTCAGCGGCCGACGTCCTCGGAACGGGCCGCGGACCCGTAGCGACCGGCACGGGGGTCGCCGGCGTCCTCGAACGGGCCGTTCGAGTGCGACTCCGCGCGGAACTCGAAGCGCGCGCCGCCCGACACCGCTTCGGTGACCGAGGCGGTCCAACCGTGCGCTTCGGCGATTCGCCGCACGATAGCGAGTCCGAACCCGGTGCCGTCGGGGTCCGTGGAGTACCCCGTCTCGAACACGGTGTCGCGGTCCTCGGCGGGGATGCCCGGGCCGTCGTCCTCGACGAAGAAGCCGTCCTCGAGTGCGCCGACGCGGACGGTGACGTCGTCGCCGACGTGTTCGACGGCGTTCGCGAACAGGTTCCCGAACAGGTCGTAGAGGCGCCCGACGTCCGCCTCGACGGTCAGGTCGCCCGTCTCCACCCGAAGCGTCGCGCGACTCCCGGTCACCGCCGTCTGCCAGGCGTGCGTCGCCGCGTCGCCGACGTGCGTCGAGTCGGGCGAGTCGACTATCGTGCCCTGTCGGGCCAACGAGAGTACGTCCTCGATGAGGCGGGCCATGCGACGGTGCGCCTGTTCCACCCGTTCGAGGTTGGCCCGCGCGTCGGCGTCGTCGACGGACTCCGCGAGGAGTTCGAGGTAGCCCTGCGCCACGTTCAGCGGCGAGCGAAGGTCGTGGCTGACGATGCCGGCGAACTCCTCTAACCGTTCGTTCTGCCGTTCGAGCCGTTTTCGCTGCGCCTTCTGCTCGGAGATGTCGACGGTGAACCCGACAAGGCCCACCACCGTGCCGTCCTCGTCGCGCCACGGTACCTTCGAGGTGAGGACCCAGTTGCCCGTCGCCGTCTCCACGTCGCCGTGTTCCTCGAGGAGGTGTCGCAGCGAGAACTTGTGCGTGTCCGAGGAGATTATCGGCTCCTCCTGGTCGAACAGGGGGTCGCCCGTCTCCATGATGCGCACGTCGTCCTCGTACGTCTCTCTGGACGACTCGTGGGGGAACACCTCGTAGTCGGTCTTGCCCAGGAACCGCTCGGTGTCGTCCACGTACGCCTCGCTCACGCGGACGTGCCGCCCCTCGCGGTCCTTCACGTACAGGTGCGCCGGCACCGTCTCGAAGATGGCGTCGAGGAGGCTTCGCTCGCGCGCCAGGTCGGCTTCGAGGAGGGCGTTCGTCGCGCGGGCGACGACGCCGCGGACGCGGGCGTCGAGGACCGTCGGGTCGGCGGCGTTTGCGGCCGGGACGAACTCGTCGGCACCCGCCTCGAACGCCGCCGCGGCGTCCGTCTCGCCGGCGGCGACGAACACGACGGGGACGGCGGAGTGGACCGAATCGAGGTCCGAGAGGGCGGCGGCACTGTCGGCGACGACGACGAGGCAGTCGAACTCCGTCGTCGCCTCGGTCTCGGCGGCGACGGGCGTGACGGCGAACCCCGACTCACGGAGTGCGGCGGCCGTCTCGTCGGCGTCGCCGACGAGGAGGACGGCCGGGTCGGCATCCGAGGGCGAGAGCGACCCGTCGTCGTCCTCGGCGCGTGCGGACCGCTCTCGGTCGGGTGCCATTCGTTCGGGAGAAGTATCACGAACGTCTACATCAATCTACCGGTGCGAAGGGCAATCTTCTCGTCGGCGGAGCGTGCACCTCCGGCGATGACACGAGCGTTCTTCGACCGTCTGGCCGACCGCATCGACAGCGTCGACAGCGTCGTCTCCGTCGGCCTCGACGCCGACCGGTCGCGCATCCCCGACCACCTCGCGGACAAGGACCTGCCGCAGTGGGCGTTCAACCGCCGCATCATCGACGCGACG
Organism: Halogeometricum rufum; assembly: GCF_900112175.1. Classification (NCBI taxonomy): domain Archaea; kingdom Methanobacteriati; phylum Methanobacteriota; class Halobacteria; order Halobacteriales; family Haloferacaceae; genus Halogeometricum; species Halogeometricum rufum. Next base: position 591,289 of record NZ_FOYT01000002.1, read on the forward strand.
CACGAACACGCGGCGTGTTACAAGCCGAACGCGGCGTTCTACGAGGACGGCGACGGCTGGCGGTCGCTCCGGGAGACCGTCGCGTACGCCCACGGGAAGGACGTGCCCGTCCTCCTCGACGCCAAGCGGGCCGACATCGGCAACACGACCCGACAGTACGCGAAACTGCTGGACGAGGTGGACGCCATCACCGTCAACCCGTACATGGGCAGAGACTCCCTGCAACCGTTCCTCGACCGGTCGGAGAAGGGCGTGTTCGTCCTCTGTCGCACCTCGAACCCGGGCGGCGAGGACCTGCAGGACCTCGAACTCGCCTCGGGCGAACGCGTGTACGAACGCGTCGCCGCCCTCGCGGACCTGTGGAACCAGCACGGGAACGTCGGCCTCGTCGTCGGCGCGACGGCCCCCGAGGAGTTGGAGTCGATTCGCGAACAGGTGCCGGACCTGCCGTTCCTCGTTCCCGGCATCGGGGCGCAGGGCGGCGACGCCGAGGCGGCCGTGGAGTTCGGCCTCGCCGACGGCGTCGGCCTCGTGAACTCCTCGCGCGGCATCATCTTCGCCGGCGAGGACCGCGGAGAGGCGTTCGCGGGGGCCGCCGGCGACGCGGCGCGTCGGCTCAAGCGCCGACTCAACCGGTACCGCGACGCTCAGTAGACCAGTCCGACGCTGTACAGGTGGTCTCGAAGGACGTCTTCGTCCGGGAACCGCCGGTCGCAGGCGGGACAGTCGTGACCGTCCGCCGCATGGTCGCCTGTCGCGTGGTCACCCGTCGCGTGGCCGTCCGCGTCGTGACCGTCCGTCGTCTCGTTCACGTCGGAGAGACGGCGCCGAGCGGGGTAGCCGTTCCGCCCGTCAGATGCGGTGAAAGTCGTCCTCGTCCACTTCGTCCGTGGTGGGCGAGACGTCCCGCTTGCCCGACGTGTCCGCACACCGGACGCAGAGACCGCTGGTCCGGTCGAAGTGCTCGTCACAGACCGCCGTCCCGCACTGCGTACAGGTGTGTTTCGCCTCGCGCGACTCGCACACCTGACAGAGTCCTGAGAGGCTCATACCGGGAGTTGGCGCGGCGGGTATCTACCTCTTGGGGGCGGCGGTTCGTCTCCCGCGGCGAGACGCTTACGGTGTTCCGAACCTAACTCCGACCGTGGACCGGGATACTCTGGTGTTGGGCCTCGCCGCGGTGTTCGCGGGCATCTCCATGCTGCTCGTCGTGCTCGGCTTCGCCTACCAGCTGTTCCTCCTCGTCGTCGCCGTCCCGTTCGTCGTCGCCACCTACCTGATGTGGGACCACGCCAGCGGGCGGTTCGAGGCGCGGATTCGAGAGGGGCGGACCCGACGACGGGCGCGTACGGGGCCGAACGACGCCTCGCGCGGCCCGAACGACTTCCGGGGGTTCGGTCCGGGCCGCCGGGCGGCCGCCGGCGACACCGGGGGCGCGGGCGGACGCCGAACCGACCGGCGTTCGCGCCGGGCCGACCCCTCGACGACGAACCGGCCGTCGGTGCGGGACGCGTATCGGACGCTGGGGCTGGACCCCTCCGCGACGGCGTCGGACGTGAAGGACGCCTACCGTCGCAAGGTCAAGGAGGTACACCCCGACACCGATTCCGGCAGCGAGGAGGCGTTCAAGCGGGTGAACCGCGCGTACGAACGACTCTCCGACTGAGCGCCGCCCGACGCGCGCGGACCGGTCGTCCTCTCCAGCGAGAGTCGTGGCTGTCTCTCTCACGCCACCGCGAATTTCGAACGCTCGACTCTATACGCGGGGTATCTCTACTGTGATAACGAAACTCATGCACGGAAAGGGTTTTAGTCGGTCCTCTCATATCCGCGCCCATGAGCGCTGACCGGGCCGCTCTGCACGAGGCCCTCGAGCGCGGCGAAGAGGAAGGCGGAAACATCGAGTTCAAAGAGCGACTCTCCCGCGCCGTCCACCTGGCGGACGGCCGCCTCGAGAGTCTGGCCGCTCAACTCCGACACCGGGTGCTCTCCGGCGACGGCACGGCGACGTACGTCGTCGGCGTCACCGACGACGGCGGCATCGCGGGCATCTCTCCCGACGCGTTCTCCGAGTCCATGGACGTGCTCTCCATCCTCGCAGACGAGGCCGGCGCGCACATCGAGGACGTGGAGACGTGGGGCGTCGGCGAGTCGCCGTCCCGCGGCCTCGTCGGCGTCGCGACGGTGACAGAGGGCACCGCCCTCGACGCAGACGACGACCACATCGTCGTCGGCACGGCGGGTCACGTCGACCACGGCAAGTCCACGCTCGTCGGCTCTCTGGTCACCGGACAGGCCGACAACGGCGAGGGGAGCACGCGCGGCTTCCTCGACGTGCAACCGCACGAGGTCGAACGCGGCCTCTCGGCGGACCTCTCGTACGCCGTCTACGGCTTCGGCGACGACGGCCCGGTCCACCTCCGCAACCCCCACCGCAAGTCCGACCGCGCCCGCGTCGTCCAGGAGTCCGACCGCCTCGTCTCCTTCGTCGACACCGTCGGTCACGAACCGTGGCTCAGAACGACGATTCGCGGCCTCGTCGGCCAGCGACTCGACTACGGCCTCCTCGTCGTCGCGGCGGACGACGGCCCGACGAAGACGACGCGCGAACACCTCGGCATCCTCCTGGCGATGGAACTGCCCACCGTCGTCGCCATCACGAAGGTGGACGCCGTGAGCGAGGACCGGGTGCAGGAGGTCGAACGCGAGGTCGAACGCCTCCTGCGCGACGTCGAACGCACCCCCCTCCGCGTCGAACGCCACGGCGTCGAGGCGGCCGTCGAGGAGATAAGCCCCTCGGTGGTCCCCGTCCTCCGGACCAGTGCGGTGACGATGGAGGGCCTCGACCAGTTGGACGCGTTCTTCCAGCGCCTGCCGAAGACCACCGCCGACGCCCGCGAGGACTTCCGGATGTACATCGACCGGACGTACTCGGTCACCGGCGTCGGCGCCGTCGCCTCCGGAACCGTCAACTCCGGCAGCGTCGAGGCGGGCGACGAACTCCTCGTCGGCCCGATGGCCGACGGGTCGTTCCGCGAGGTGGAGGTGCGCTCCATCGAGATGCACTACCACCGCGTGGACCGGGCGAAGACGGGCCGCATCGTCGGCATCGCCCTGAAAGGCGTCAAGGAGTCGGAGATAGAGCGCGGGATGGTGCTGCTCCCCGCCGACGCCGACCCCACGCCCGTGCGGTCGTTCGAGGCGGACGTGATGGTGCTGAACCACCCGACCCGCATCCGGGACGGCTACGAACCGGTCGTCCACCTCGAAACCGTGAGCGAGGCGGTGGTCTTCCACCCCGACGGCGGCCAACTCCTCCCCGGCGACACGGGGGAGGCGACGGTGGAGTTCAAGTTCCGCCCGTACCTCGTCGAGGAGGGCCAGCGGTTCGTCTTCCGCGAGGGGAGTTCGAAGGGCGTCGGCACCGTCACGGCGATTCACGAGGACTGACGCGGCGTCGCCGCCGCGGACCGACGCCGAGCCGTCCGCACATCTCGTTCGGTTATCAGAGACTGTAATCTGTTCTGAAAGCTTTTGTCGCTCCCGCCGAGAGGCCACCCATGGAACTGAGTGGGTACGCGTTCGGTCGGGTCTGCGACGTCGAACCCGACCGGACCGACAGGGGAGTCGTCGACGTGCACGTCCCGCAGTCCGACTACGACAGGCGCGACGAGAAGGCCGTCCACGACTACGGCTGGGGGCCGTTCTGCTCGTTCGGCGTCCCCGACGACGGGACGCACTGCCCCGGCGTCTACGCCATCGCCGTCGAGGACGACGTCGTCTACGTCGGCGAGACGAAGGACCTCTACGAGCAGTTCGCCAACGGCTACGGCCGCATCTCCCCGGCGAACTGCTTCGCGGGCGGCCAGCAGACCAACTGCCGACTGAACACGGCCATCTTCCACGCCGCCCGCGCGGGCGACCGTGTGTCGCTGCACCTGCACGCGACGGACGACTTCGGCGGCACCGAAGAGGAGAACCGGGCGCTCCGCCGCATCATCAAAGACGACCTGGTGACGGCGCTCGACCCCGCCTGGAACAAGGGGAACGGAACCGCCGAGACCGGGGCGTCCGAGGCCGAGACGCCAGCCGAGGGGGCCGAACGCCCGGCGGCCGAGACGGAGGCGCGAACGACCGAGAGAGAGGCGCGGCCGACCGACGCCGGGTCACCGACGACCGACGCCGACCCGTCGACGCCCCGTCCGTCCGTCGACGGGACGGAGTCGGAGTTCGTCCCCGCCGCGCCCGAAGCGGAACGGACGGGGTCGGCCCGGTCGACGACGGAGCGTCCGGAGGCGAGCGAGCGTGCCGAGACGACCGAGCCCTCGACGCCGCTGGAGCGACCGGAACCGACCGAGTGCGGGACTGCGGACCGCGCTGAACGCTCGGAGCGGCCGGTGGACGCCCCGGCCGACGACGCCGAGGCCGACGAGTTCGCCGAACTGCGCGCCTACCTCGCGGACCACGAACACGACCGAATCGAGCGGACGTTCGCGGACCTGGAAGTCGTCCTCGACGGCCACCTCCCGACCGAGGCGCGGCGGTGGCAGCGCTGGTGGACGAACGACGAGTCGTCGCACCCGCACTCGCGAGCGTGGCTTCGAGCGGGATACGAGGTGGCCGAGGTGTCGCTGCCCGAGGGCCGCGTCGTCTTCGAGCGTCGCGAACGCGACGGGACGGGTTCGGCGTCGGTCGAACGGCCGCCGGTCGGCCGCGTCTCACCACGGCGGCGGGAGTAGTCCCGCCAACCCGTCGAGTCGGTGGTCGGCGCTCGCCGTCGCCGCGTCGGCGTCCGGGGGCGACGCCGGAATCCACACCGAGCGCAGACCCGCGGCGGCGGCCCCGCGCACGTCGGACTCGACGGAGTTCCCGACGTGGACGGCGCGTTCGGGCGCGGTGTCGAGTCGGTCGAGCGCGACGCGGAACGGTTCCGGGTCCGGTTTCGGCGCCGTCTCGTGCGCCGCGTACACCACCGTCTCGACGATGTCACCGACGCCGCTGGCGTCGACTTTCTTCGACTGCGCGTCCTTCGGGCCGTTGGTGACGACGCCGACGCGGTAGCGGTCCGCGAGCGTTCGGAGGACGCGTTCGGCCTCCGGGAGCAGTTCGACGTTCCGGTGGTCACGCGACGCCGCGAAGGCGTCGGCGACCCGTCGCCCCACGTCGGGGTCGTGACCGCGCGCCTCGCAGATGGCGGCGAAGCAGTTCCGGCGGAGTTCGGCCATCGGCGTGTCCCAGTCGGCGAACTCGTCGAACCGGTCGTAGTAGGCGTCGACGGGGAACAGCGGTCCCACCCCGCACGCCTCGAACGCCTCGGACAGCACCGTCGCCGTCGACCGGCGGTACCGGACGAGCGTGTCGTCGAGGTCGAACAGGACGGCTTCGACGGACGAATCTGTCACACGACCACGTCGGACTCCCGTCGGACGAACGTTTCGGTCGGGTCGCGCGGTCGGACGACCGCCGGCGGTGCAGGGCGTCGGCGGTGCCCGACCACGCCACGGCGGCGCGGCGTTTAACCGGTACGACGCCTATCCCCCCGACATGGTGTCGCTCGCCGCACTCTCGCTGGTCGTCCTCCTGGCGGGGACGGAGCTCCTCTTCAGCGGACTGGACGCGTTGAACCTCAGACACGGCGCTCGCGCGGTCCGCGAGTCGGAGGCGTGGGTTCGCGAGCAGTTGGGGGTCGACTCGCCCGACCGGATGCTGGCGTACCAGCGTGCGAAGACGGTGCTGTCGCGCGCGCAGTCGTGGCTCGGCGTCCTCGCCGTCCTCGCCGTCGTCCTCTCGGGCCTGTTCGGCGACGTCGTCGGACTGCTGGTCGAGACGGGCCTGCCGACGGTGCTGCAGGGCGTCGTCCTCCTCGTCGGCGCGGTGGTGCTCGTCCGTCTCCTCGGCGCGCCGTTCGACCTCTACGAGACGTTCGTCGTCGAGGAGCGGTTCGGCTTCAACAACCAGACGCCCGGACTCTGGCTCCGGGACTTCGTCGTCGGACTCCTCGTCACCGTCGTCCTCTCGGGCGTCGTGGGCGGCGTCGTCCTCGCCGTCGTCGACGCCCTCCCGACGCTGTGGCCCGTCGCCGGGTGGGTCGTCGTCGTCGGGTTCTCGCTCCTGATGATGGTCGTCTATCCGCGCTTCGTCGCGCCCCTGTTCAACGACTTCGACCCCGTCGAGTCGGGACCGCTCCGTGAGGCCGTCGAGGACGTGTTCGACCGCGCGGGGTTCGAGTGCGAACAGGTGTACGAGATGGACGCGAGTCGGCGCTCCTCGCACTCGAACGCCTACTTCGTCGGCTTCGGCGAGACGAAGCGCGTCGTCCTGTTCGACACGCTGGTCGAGCAGATGGACCGCGAGTCGGTGCAGGCGGTGCTGGCGCACGAACTCGCCCACTGGAAGCGCGGTCACATCTGGAAGCAACTCGGCGCGTCGGCGGTCCAGATGGGCGTCGTGTTCGCCTTCCTCTGGTGGGTCACCGCCTCGCAGTGGGTGTACGCGGCGTTCGGACTCCCGACGGTGACGTACGCCGCCCTCGCCGTCGGACTGCTCTACGCCGGCCCGGTGCTGTCGCTACTCGCCCCCCTCACCAACCGCCTCTCGCTGGCGCACGAACGCGAGGCGGACGACTTCGCCGCGCGGACGATGGGCGAGTCCGAGTCGATGACGCGAGCCCTGACGACGCTAGCCGGAGAGAACCTGAGCAACCCGTTCCCGCACCCGTGGTACGCCGCGTTCCACTACTCGCACCCGCCGATTCCCGAGCGCATCCGGCGGCTGCGTGACCGCTCCAGCGAGCAGAGTCGCGACGCCGACGACCCAGTCGGTCCGACGAGCAGCACCTGACGCCGGCGCTGCGAGTCAGCCGTCGTCGTCGACCGCGACGTACCCGTTCGCTCGCTCCTCGGCGAACCCGAGCAACACGGCCCAGTCGAGGAGCCGCCCCACGCGTTCGGTCCACACGTCGCGCCAGTTCTCCGCGGCGCGGTGGTGTTCCCAGACGGGCACCCGGTCCTCGAACCCCTCGAACACCTCGGCGACCGTCTTGGGGTCGTCGTCGAGGAGCGCCACCACGTCCGAGGCGCCGTAGACGCGGCGGTGGAAGGCGTCCCGCAGGTGCGCTTCGGTGGGGTCGGTCCGCCGGCGAACGAAACTCCCGTCGTCCGTCTCGTCGGCCAACTCCAGCGCGCGCAGGAACGTGAGCCACGTGCGGGCCACGTCCCGGCTCTCGAAGTCGAGTCGGCGCATCAGGCGGGCGCAACAGTCGTCTTCGGACCCCGGGACGAGCGGAACCGCGCGCTGTGCGTCCGCGACGAAGTCGAGCGTCGACGGCGGTTCCGGGACGAGTTTGAACTTCATCCGCTCACGACTCGACGCCGAACGACTCCGCGAGGAGGTCCTCGTTCGTCTCGCCGAAGACGCGCGTCGGTCCGTCCACCACGTCGACGGTGACCTTCGCGGGCGCGAACACCGTCTCGGGGATGTCGTAGAAGTCCCAGTCGGCGTCCTCGAATATCTGCTCGAACGGCGTGCCGTACTCGTCGGCGGCCGTCGATGGCACGTCGGCGAAGTGCTCGGAGTCCTCCGTGACCGTGAGGTGGACTTCGCCGCCGTACGCGAGGGCGTCGTTCGTCCGACCCATCGCCACGCCCTCGTCGTAACTGACGGGCGCGACGGGGGCCGAGCCGATGGCCGACAGTATCTTCCGGGGGTCGTAGCCGAGTTCGAAGAGGCGGAAGACGGCGAGTTCGGGCGCGCGCGCCGCCGTCGAGACGCTCCCGGCCATCGACCCGGTGGCGTACGTCGGCAGGAAGACACCGCTGGGTTCGACGCCCGCCTTCTCGGCGACGTGTTCGGCCACCTCGTCGCCCGGCAGTTCGATGCTCTCGATTCCGAGGACGGTCAGGTCGAACTCGTCGAAGTACTCGACCTGGTGGAACTCGTCCTCCTCGGCGACGAGGGCGCGGGCGGGTCCGGAGCCGAGGCCCTCGAAGCCGGACTCGAAGGCGAGTTCCCACCCGGCCTTCTGCGAGCACAGGAGGGCGAGTGCGGGGTGGTCGGTCTGGAGTTCGACGCGCGGGCGGGGCGCACCCGCCACCTCGTCCATCTCGGCCTGAACCGTCGCGAGGCCGGCCGTCTCTATCTCCGCGAGGAGCAGTCCGGCCTCGATGCCGCCCTCGGCGTTCACGCCGAAGTCGAGGGCCGTCGCCCCCGAGTCGAGTTCGTACACGTCTATCCGGAGTTCGTCGGCGAAGTCGATGGCCTCGTCCACGAGTTCGATGGCCATGCGATTGATGGAGTCCATGGACGCGGGTTGGTCGTCGTCTCGTAAAGACGTTGGTAGTCTCGGGACGGCGTGCGGCGGCGTCTCGGTCGTTTTCCGACCTGTCGGCAAGAACGACACGATATCCAGAATGGCTCTGCAGCACTTGTCCGCACTCGTGCGTCCGTCTCAGAGGTTTTGTGATTTCTCTTAACAGAGATTCATCGCCTTCTCTGTCAGTCGATAGCGGTAGGCTTGGTTGAGAAAGACGATTCGACCGTACTCTTCGGACTTTGTGACCTCAGCAGACGACTCGATTGCATCGACGGCCGCGTTGAGGCGATCGACAGGGTCCCCCGAGTAGAGAAATTCAACGACTCGCTCTGGTGCGACGTCGAACTCTGCGGCCAATATACTCCGGATCGTCCGTCCTGCCCCGTCGGCAAGTGCGACTG